>NZ_SODV01000001.1:666887-1333774 GCF_004366355.1 Dinghuibacter silviterrae
TTTTTGAGGGAACACTGCGGCCCGCGACGATATGTAGGCGTTTTCCTCGCCCGCCGGGTCTTCCTATAATATCCTCAGCTTCGCATAATTCAACATAATCTTCTTCTCCCCATTCAGATCAAACTTGATCGTGGCTATGGGGTTGTGCCCCGACCCCTCCATCTTCGTCACCTCCCCAAACCCGAACTTCTGGTGTTCCACCCGCTGCCCGGGCGCCAGCCCCGACAGGTCGCTGGGTACAAAGTCCTTGCTGGGGGTATGGTCCACCTGGGCCGGTTTGGGTGCGGGGCCCAGGTAAGAGGGCCGCTGGTCCGGTTTTCGGGCGGGCGGGGGTCCGAAAGACGGCTTGCCGTGCATGCGATCGAACGCGCTGGTACCGCCAAAACCGCCCGGGGCACGGCCGCCGGCGTGGCTTTTGTCGAGGTGTAATTCCGGGATCTCGTCGAGGAAACGGCTGGGATCGTTTTGCACCAGTTGTCCGAAGCGGTAGCGGTTATTGGCGTAGGTCAGCCAAAGCCGTTGCTTGGCCCTGGTGACCGCGACATAGAACAGGCGTCTTTCTTCTTCCAGGTCTTCCCGGCTGTTGATGCTCATCCCGCTGGGGAACAAGCCTTCTTCGATACCCGCCACAAATACCACCGGGAACTCCAGGCCCTTGGCTGCGTGGATGGTCATCAGCTTCACGACGTCGGCGTCCTCCTCATCCTTGTCCGCATCGGTGAGCAGGGTGATCTGCTGCAGGTAGGCCCCCAGGCTTTTGTCGCCCACCTCTCCGTCTTCTTCGTTCAGGGGGGTTTCGATCCATTCCTTTATGGAGTTCAGGAGTTCCTGTACGTTTTCATACCGCGCCAGGCCTTCCGTCGTCTTGTCGTTAAAAAGCTCCTTGACGATACCCGTGTGTTTGCCCACCAAGACCGCTACGTCGTAGGCGTTCTTTTTGTCCAGCTCGCTGGCGAACATCTTGATCATGGTCACGAACTGGTCGATAGATTCCAGGGTTCCGCTCTTAAAGCCAAACATGGCCGCGTTTCCTAAGACGTCCCACATCGACAACCCCCCGTCGTTGGCGGCCAGCACGGCTTTTTCCACCGACGTTTTACCGATCCCGCGGATGGGGTAGTTGATGATGCGTTTGAGCGATTCCTCTTCCTTCGGGTTGACGATCACCCGGAGATAGGCGATAAAGTCCTTGACTTCCTTCCGCTGGTAGAAGCTGATGCCTCCATAGATGCGGTAGGCGATGTTCATCCGCCTCAGGCTCTCTTCAAAACTCCGGCTTTGGGCGTTCGTCCGGTAAAGGATCGCGAAATCCCGGTTGTTGTAATGGTTCCGGAGCTTTTGTTCCTGGATGGTGTCGGCCACGTATTTCCCTTCGTCGTTGTCGGTCATGGTCCGCACCAGGCGGATCTTTTCCCCGGGGTGGTTGTCGGTCCAAAGCGCCTTGGGGATCTGGCCCTTGTTGTTTTTGATCACCTCGTTGGCCACCGCGATGATGCTTTGGGTACTGCGGTAGTTTTGTTCCAGCTTGACCACCTTGACGTCGTCATAGTCCTTTTGGAACTGGAGGATGTTTTCGATGGTCGCGCCCCGGAAGGAATAAATGCTCTGGGCGTCGTCCCCCACCACGCAGATGTTTTCGTGCACCGCCGCCAGCAGCTTGACGATCTGGTACTGGGCCGCGTTGGTATCCTGGTACTCATCGATCAGGATGTACTGGAATTTGTGCTGGTATTTGTGCAGTACCTCCGGAAAAGTACTGAGCAGGATGTACATGTTGAACAACAGGTCGTCGAAGTCCATGGCGCCGTTCTTGCGGCAACGGGCCCAATACGCCTGGTAAATCTTTCCGATCGCCGGGCGCCCGGACTGCATGTCTTCCTGCTGAAGATGATAATCGTTCGCGTATTCATCTGGCCCTACCAATGCGTTCTTCGCCGAGGAAATCCGGTTGAGGACCAGGTTGGGTTTGTAATGCTTGTCGTCCAGGTTCAGTTCCTGGACAACCGTCTTGACCACACTCCGCGCGTCGTCCGTGTCGTAAATCGTAAAGCTGCGGGGGTATCCCAGGCGGTCGGCTTCCGCCCTTAGGATGCGCGCGAAAACCGAGTGAAAAGTGCCTATATATAAATTACGCGCCTCCGTATTTCCCAGCGTCCTTTCGATCCGCTCCTTCATTTCTGCCGCAGCCTTGTTGGTAAAAGTCAGCGCCAGGATGCGGAAGGCATCTATATGGTGCGCCGCCATCAAATGGGCGATCCTGGTCGTCAGCACCTTCGTCTTCCCACTCCCGGCGCCCGCCACGATCATGATGGGACCGTCCTTGTGCAATACTGCTTCCCGTTGTTGCTCGTTCAATCCTTCCAGGTAATGCTGCATGGCGCAAAAATACCGATCCTCGGTCAATATAGTTGGTTGCGGAGAATTCTTTTGACCATCGAGAGCGTGGAGCGGCTCACCTGGCCCCGGTATTTGTCCAGGATATGTTGTTCGGTCAGCCCGGCGCTCAGGTCCTTGACCACGGGGAGCAGACTGCCGAGGAATTCCGAATTGGGCGTCCGGTATCGAAGCAGCCTGCGGACGGTGTCGATGACGGACTTACTCACCGTGCCTTCATACAGCTCGAAAATCTCCTCCGTGCCCAGACCCAGCCGGACGTCTTCGGCCACCCGTGAATAGTCCGACAGATACTTTTCGTGTGCTTCGATGACCTGGAGCAGGGGTTCGTCGGAAAAGCGGATGACGGTCGCTTGTTTTCGTGTGACGCGCTCAAACCGGGCCAGCGAATAGTTCATGGCGATGTTATCGCAGATCTGGAGGTCCCCGGCGTTTAGCTCGAACCACTCCCCCTTGACGCGTTTGTGCTGAAAGACAATATGAAGGCTTCCCTCCAGGCTGCCGATGTTTACGTCCTCGTACTGGCGGATCACCCGGAAAAGGATCGGCAGGTGCGTATGGTAAACGGCCAGCCGCTTTTGAAGGTCGGTGGTCTTGCCGATCTTATAAAGATTCCTGCCCGTTTTAAGAATGTATACGCATCCTTCGCTCATCCGTACAAAATAACGATTTCTGTCCGATATTTAGCCTGCCATGAATCTACTCGGAAACCTTATATGGATCCTCTGCGGAGGCTTTTTCGCTTCCCTGGGCTACCTCTTCGGCGGCTTTTTGCTGTGTTGCACCATCATCGGCATCCCTTTTGGGGTACAATGCTTTAAGCTCGCCTACATCGTCCTCTGGCCCTTTGGCAAACAAGTCGTTAGCAGGCCATCCGCGACCGGCTGCCTATCCCCGCTTTTCAACCTCGTCTGGCTGCTGTGTGGGGGTCTGTATACCGCGCTGATGCACCTCGTCTTTGGTTGCCTCCTGGCCATCACGATTATAGGCCTTCCCTTCGCAGCCCAGCACTTCAAACTGATCCCGCTGGCCCTAATGCCGTTTGGAAAGGATGTGGTCGGGTAAAATGCGGATAACCTGTCCCCCTCCAAACACGGATTTTAAAAGAAAAAAGCGACCTTTTCTTGCGGAACTAAAAATATTAGTTTTACATTTGCTAAATAAATTAGTTTGTATTTACCCCCAAAAACTTATTAACCATGGCAGCGCATTCCGATAAGTCCGATAAGACGAACGGTCAAGACAAATCGACCAATAATATGAGTGAAAAGCTCAAGGCCTTAAAGCTGACGATTGACAAGATCGACAAGGATTTTGGAAAAGGCAGCGTCATGATGATGAACGAACGTGCCGACAAGACCCTGGAGGTCGTTTCGACCGGTTCCCTTGGGCTGGACGTGGCCTTGGGCGTGGGGGGCTTCCCCCGGGGTCGTATTGTGGAGATCTATGGTCCCGAATCTTCCGGTAAGACCACCATCGCCATCCATGCGATCGCCGAGGCACAAAAGAAAGGGGGTATCTGCGCCATCATCGACGCGGAACATGCGTTTGACAGCTCCTATGCCAAAAGGCTGGGCGTCGACATCGACAACCTGCTGATCTCCCAACCCGACTATGGTGAGCAGGCCCTGGAAATCGCCGACCGGCTGATCCTCTCGGGGGCCGTGGACGTCGTCGTCATCGACTCCGTGGCAGCCCTGGTGCCCAAAGGGGAACTGGAAGGCGAAATGGGGGATAGCAAGATGGGGCTCCAGGCCCGGCTCATGTCCCAGGCGCTGCGCAAACTCACAGCCACCATCAACAAGACCAACACTATTTGTATTTTCATCAACCAGCTCCGTGAAAAAATCGGGGTCATGTTCGGAAACCCCGAAACGACCACCGGTGGGAACGCCCTTAAGTTCTATGCATCGGTCCGCCTGGACATCCGCCGCTCCGCCCAAATCAAGGACGGGGACGAGGCCGTGGGTAACCGCGTCAAGGTAAAGGTCGTCAAGAACAAGGTCGCGCCGCCCTTCCGCAGCGCGGAGTTCGACATCATTTTCGGAGAGGGCATTTCCAAAGTCGGCGAGATCGTCGACATGGGCGTGGAACTCGGCGTCATACAAAAAAGCGGCAGCTGGTTCAGCTACGACACCAACAAACTCGGCCAGGGCCGCGACGCCGTCAAACAACTCCTCACGGACAACCCGGAACTTGCCGCTGAACTGGAAACCAAGATCCGCGCCAAGCTCACCGAAGGGCAACAACCGCCCGCGGTCCCTGCGCCCGCTCTGAATTAAGAAGCTGTTTTTGGATTAGTAAGTAATGAACCGGCCCGCCTTTCCAGGCGGGCTTCGTTTTGCCAAAACCTTGAAACCCACTACCTTCGCCGTAAGATTGCGGCAAAATGGCCATATATATCTACCAAAGACGCGACTGGCCTCTGTTTACCTGGAACCAAACAAGTTTATCAAGGCTCTCTGCAAAAGTGCGTCACAATCAAGGTCGTCTTCTCGGGAGGATGGAGCAGCTCAACCCCACCCTTCAAATGGAAGCGACGCTTCGGATGCTCACCCTGGACATCGTGCGCTCTGCCGAAATCGAAGGAGAGTTCGTGGATGCGGCTGAAGTCCGTACCGCCCTCGCACAACGCCTCGGTCACCAACACGGCACCGTTGCAAAAAACCTGGAAGGACGGATCGGGTTGCTCCTCGATGCGACCCAACGCTATGCCGCCCCCATGACGGAACAGCGCATGTTTGGCTGGCATGCGTCCCTTTTCCCACACCGAAAAGCCGGCTGGAGGATAAACCCGGTCACTTCCCCACACCAGGTCGTACGTTACCAGGCGCCCCACTCCTACGTTGTCCCCGGTGAAATGGCCGCCTTTTTGGAATGGTTCAACACGACGGGAAACCTGGATCCCTTTATGGCTGCCGCTGTAGCCCACCTCTGGTTCCTGACCATCCAGCCCTTCGAAGACGGCAACGGCCGGATCGCCCGAACCATCAGTGCCCTGCAGCTCGCGAGGGCAGACGACACCCCCTATCGTTATTACAGCCTGTCCGCCCAGCTTTGCAAAGAACGCGCCGCCTATTACGACATCCTCGAAAAGACGCAAGGCGGCTCCCTGGACATCACCGCCTGGCTGGAATGGTTCCTCCAGTGTCTTGACCGCGCCCTGCTCGACACCAATACCCAACTGTCCGGTCTTCTCGCCAAGTCCAGGTTCTGGGAAAAAAACACCGGCGCCTCCCTGAACGATCGCCAGCGGACCATGCTCAACCGTCTGCTCGACGGCATCGAGGTCAAGCTGACGTCCTCCGCCTGGGCAAGGCTGACCGCCTCGTCCCCTGACACCGCCATCCGGGACATCAACGACCTCCTCAAACAGGGAATCCTCGTCAAGGATCCCGCCGGCGGGCGCAGCACCAGCTACCGGCTGTTGAACTAATCTTATTTCCCTATCTTTCCCCAAACAAATACTGTCCATGAACCAAATCCGTGTCATCGGAAACCGCAAACGCATCGCCCTGGTGGCACACGACAACAAGAAAAAGGACCTGATCGACTGGGCCCTGTTCAACCAGGCCGCCCTCTCCCGGCACGAACTTTTTGCCACCGGCACCACCGGCAAGCTGCTCGAAGAGCGCCTGGACAGACCCATCCGTAAGCTGCTCTCCGGCCCCCTGGGCGGCGACCAACAGATCGGCGCCATGATCGCCGACGGCGAGATCGACCTCCTGATCTTTTTCTGGGACCCCATGGAAACCCAGGCCCACGACAGCGACGTAAAAGCACTGTTACGCATAGGCTGCGCCTGGAACATCCCCATGGCCACCGACCGCGCCACGGCCGACTTCATCATGACGTCCCCCCTGATGAACCAGGACTACGAGCTGATCATCCCCGACTATACAGCCTATTTACAACGGCGAATATGATTACCCTACGACCATGGCAATGGCGGGATGTTCCCCAGCTCATACACATCTGCAACAACATCCACATCTGGAACAACCTTCGCGACCAGATGCCCAAGCCCTACCGCCAGAAAGACGCCGAGGAATGGGTCCGCTTCAACCTCCAGCAACAGCCCCAACGCAACTTCTGCATCGATGAGAACGGCGTCATGATCGGCGGCATCGGCATGGTCCCCCAACACGACATCTACAAACGCAACATCGAAATCGGCTACTACTTAGGCGAAGAACACTGGGGCAGGGGCCACGGCACCGAAGCCGTCCGCCAGATGGTCCGCTACATCTTCGACACCACCGACTGCTACCGCATCTACGCCGAGGTCTTCGCGCACAACCTCGCCTCCATGGCCGTCCTCCGCAAAAACGGCTTCCACCGGGAAGCCGTCCTTCATAAAGCCATTTTCAAAAACGACCTGCTTATCGATGCGCACCTTTGGGTGCGGTTCCGCGAGGAATGACCGCGGTGCTCCCTAAAAACACAGCGACCCCCCGAAGGAGGCCGCCGCGAACAACTATACTAGAAAAACAACTTCTAGGACCGCAAGGTATGAAAAAAGCTATTGCGATGCCTGTTGTATGATCAATAACCACCCCTTTCCCGGGGCAACCGGGATGGGTTTACCCGCCGGAAAAACCTTCCCCGGCTGAAACCCCCGGATCTCCGGGGCCAGGATCTCCGCCGTTGAAGGATCGATACCCAGCGCCTTCCAGTCGATGGTCAGCTGCGTCTGCACATCCCCCGGCGCCCAGCTTGCCAGCGCCACCAGGGCTTTGCCCTTGCGTTTATACACCGTCGCGAGTACCTGCGGCTGGTCCGTCGTCACCGGGCAGTGCCCACTCCAATAGCCCAGCATCTCCGATCCCTTCATGCCAAAGGCATCCCATAAAGCCCACAGCGGGCGCGGGTCGTTGACATCCGTCCAACCCAACCGGTTGGTCATCCCGTAGATCATCCCCCGCCACGGGTTTCCGCCGCCCTGCAGCATTTCCCCCATCAGCCCGAACGGTATCCCACTCACCTCCGTCAGGAAAAAGTCGGGTGTATTTTTTTCGTAGTCGAAATACTCCCCAAACCAAAGCCGGTTCAGGTAAGGAAAGTGCTCCATATACAGGTTGGCGCTGTTGTTCCACCCGTCACTGGCGTCATACTGATTGGCCGAGTGCAGGTCGATGATCCCCGGATGCCCGTCCTGTGTCAGCACCCGTTTGATCCGTTTCATCGTCACCCGGTCAAACGCCACGTCGTCTAAGTAAATCCCATCAATACCCACATTCTGCACCAGCCAGTTCATCCCCTCCACGTAATAATTGTGCCAGCGGTTCATCCCGCTGTTGATGATCGCCGCGTCCTTGATCTCCGGGACAAACCACGCCGGGATATAGTCATCCCCCACGTGCTCCTGCAACCACGCAAAACCGCCTCCCTTCCCCGACGAATACACTTCATGCCCCAGGCTCCGCAACACCGGCAGCTCGTAGGCATGATCCGACAACTCCCTGATGGTATTATAGATTTTGACCTTGATCCCCTTGCTGTGCGCCGTATCGATATACCCCTTCATTCTCGCCCACTCGATAAAGGGATAATTGATCCACGGATTGATCGGCGTCGCGTGATGAATGTTCACCACCGTAGCCCCCAACGACTGGATCGTGTCCAGGTTGTTGTACTTATGGTAAAACCGGTTCGCCCACTGAAAGTCCGTATTCAGCGCATGGAAGGGTGTAATCAGGAGGTTGAAATTGTAATACAGCGTATCCCCCTTATGCATCGTCCGGGCGCCCGTATAAGCATTGACCAGAATCGCCTTCCCTTTTTGCCCAATCTCTATCCCGCCCTTTCCTTCATTCCCCCACGAATCCGGTAGAACCAGCGGTTTCAGCAAATAAAAATTCGTGTTCAGCGGACGGACATAGTGCTGATCCCTCAACGAAAACTGCACCCCCTCATTGACGTTGCCGATCCACGCCCCGTCCTGGTTCTTATGTGCCACGTCCCACTTCCAGGAAAGGCTGTCCGGCCGGTACCCACCTTTCCGGTTCAACCCGATCAGGTACTTCGCCGCGTCGGGTTCCAGCGGCATGTGCCAGCGCGTATTGCGCAGGTCCAGGTCCTCCAGCGCCACCAACCGCACCGTGTACGACAGGAACCCGTCAAACTCCAGGCTGCCGTGTACGTCCATTTGCAGGGCCTCCGAGGTGCTGCTTGCTTCCCAGGTGACCGTTCCGTCGGTCTTGTCGATAAAGCGCAGGCCTGAAGACACCAGGGCCACGCGTGCTGCAGCCCCCCCTGGCGCCGGGTCAATGTGAAAATGTATCGGCTCCGTCAGTAGCGGGTGCGCCTCCGTGCCGATCGACGTCATCTCCGGCGTGAAATACGTCCGGATCTGCGCCGGCAGCCCATCCCGCCCGATGGATATGTCTCTGCCTAAAAGGTTAATCACAGTATCCGTTACCTGCAGCGGTGTATATGGTGCAATCACCGTGTTCTCCTGTGCCAAAGTGGAATTGAGCCACGGCAGCCGCGTCATCTTATACGGTTCGTTCACCCCTGCGGCTACCGCGTCCCGGTGACCTACGGTAATCTGCAAAGGAACTTCTACCGCCGGCAAACTGTCCGCCTTCACCGTCACTGAGCCCTTATACGTCCCCGGCCGTGCATCGCTGGGGATGGTTACCCAACACCACAACGGTTGAACCGTCCTCTCAGCTACGTCCACCGTCGGTTCAAAGGGCTTCCCGTCATAGGATACTCCTTGCGTATTGATGCAGTTAAAGCGATCCGCCGTAAATCCTTCACCCCAGTCACTAAAAGTCACCTTCACGTTTCTCAAATTCTTCAACGCGTAAACACCCAGTTGGAAGGCGTAGTTCTCATCCTTCTCCGCCGTATCGAAGCCAACCGGCTCCTTCCTTTCTATCCACCGATAGGGTAAATCGTGCTTCATCCGGATCGGATACCTCCGGTCCTCCGGGAACACGACAAAAGCCTCCCCCGCGTGTTTCGCATCCAACGCTTCCGTCTCCTTCCGTGTGGCAATTACCTCCATCGGGTAAAAGCTGTTGAAGGCATTGATATACTGGATACCTTCGGTAGTCGCCTTGATCGCCCCTTCCGGGGCCCGCCACGTCCCTGTGTCCGGTTTCAGATAAACACCCCGGGGGTAGTTGCTTCGTCCTTCATTTTTATACGGCAGGTAGTATACATAGTACCTTCCCTTCCCCGACACCGGGCGGAAATAAATATCTCCATACTCCCGCGTCACTTCCGAGACATGCACGTCCGCCACCCGCTTCCGGGTCTGACCATCTTCCACGATGATCCGCTTCAGCTCCGGGTGTTCGTCCCTCCGCCTCCAGGGAATATGCACAAACGCCGCCGCTCCCCCCGACGGGCAATACACTACTGCCCGGATATCCCCAAGGGTATCCGGGTTCCAGGCATTATGACCGTCACTATAAGAGAGAACCTGCGCATGCAGGGACAAAGCCCCGGCGACCAGGCCGGTGGCAAGCAAAATCGAGCGCAACATAGGTCCGAAGATACGGCTGATGGGGCAGGCGGCCAGCGGGGGGCAAAAAAACCGGGCAAACGGTTGCACCCGGCCCTTACCCTTAGTGCCTGGCCAATTGCACCTTCAGCCGGTCAATCTCCTCCTGCTGCGCCTTTAATTCGGTTTGAAGTTGCAGCAGCAATGTTTGCTGCTCGTTCATCTTTTTATCCGCCTCGACAGAATACAAGGTCAGTTCCTCTATTTTTTGAAGCAACTGGGTGGTAAAGGCACTCAGTTCAACACCCTCTTTTTGCATTTGTACCGCCGTCGCGATACCGGGAAGGTGATGATTTGACCGAACGTACGCACCAATGTCGCTCAAGGCGGATAGCCGGTAGGTACTGTCAAACACGAAATCTGCACCGGAAGTGTTGACGGTAACCCCAGTGGCGCGGATCGTCCCGTTTACATCCAGGCGATACGCGGTATTCACCTGCGAAGTCTCCCCTATGAGTACATTTGAAGTACTGCTGCCATTGATAATTACATTGTTGCCGATAGGATTGAGAAACAGCGGCAAGGTATTAAAGGACTGAAGAACGGCTCCCGAGCCATACCCTCCAATCCCCAGGTTTGACCCGTTTTGGGCCAGGTCGATGGCATAGGTCACAGGATTGGACCAATTGAAGGTATTGGTTTGCACCACCTGTAGCGCATTTGCCGGATTGGCAATACCAATACCCACATTCCCACCCTGCGGGTTTAACGCAAGACCGGTGGAAACACCGGTATTATAATTTTGCGCCTGTATCCCCGCAACGCTTTGAGCCGGGATGAAGAAGGCGATCTGAGCATTGGCGGCAGGATTGGGACTTTCAAAAAGCGCCATATTGGACCCTATACCGTTGTATTTATTCACGAGCGTGAATACCCCCAACGAAAGTCCTCCCTGTGTCTTGTAATATACCGAATCCAATACGGTCAGCTTACTCAATGTCCAGCCGGGAGAGGAGCCAATCCCAACAAATCCGGTATTGGAATTATAAATGTTATTGCCGGTCGTTGTCCATTGTGCAAAAAGACAGTGGGCCGTCGAAACAAGGCAAACGAGCAAAAGCGTCCTTTTCATATTATATGGTTTGGGGCAGCAAACGAATATAATAAAATTTAGGGATCCTTCGGACTCACCCCATTCCTGTTCGCCTTCACGGCCACCCTCACACAAACTGGATACTTATTGGAAAACTGCCACAACGCCTGTATCACCGTATCCGGCGCCGAGGTATTCGCCACGGGACTCGTGCTGTTGATGTCCACCCCCAACCGGTTCCCGTCATTTCCTATAGTCACATACGAATGCGGCACGTAGTGCATATAATTTGTCCCGGACACCAGCCAGGGCGACACAAAAATATGGTCATACCACGACTTAGCCCCTCCGCTGGTCCCACAGGCATTGGGCACAGTGGCGGACAACCGCGTCGAGGTCGTCAGGTAGGGGCCATAACGGTAAGGCGTCCCATCCCAGTTCCCCGGATAGGTAAGGGCCCTGTCCGGATAATAGGGCGGGTCGGACAAAAGCGTTGCAGAATCGGTCGACGTCACGAGCGCCTGGTAACCGGCCTCATCGCTGAGCCTTGTATTGAAATCACCCATCACAATAAGGTTGGGGTAAAAAGCAAATTCCGCCCGGAGCGCCGTTGCTTCCTCGGTCACCTGGCGGTCCCGGTCCGTGCTGGAAGAACCCGATTGGGTGTGATTCACCAGGATGTACAAAAAGGTCGTATCGTGCGTGATCGACAAATTGACGTCATTGTAATAAAGCGTATAGAGGTCGAAGTCGGTAATATCCCGGACCAACGTCTGTGTGCGCACGTAGGTCATCTTTCGGGTATTATAAAACAACACCGACACATCCGCCTGCCCGGTGGCGCCGGTGGGGGTGCAATAGGCATAACCCGAAGGCAGGTCCGAAGCGACGATCTCATCCGCCAGGTTTCCGGAAGCCCCGGGCGTAAACGGAAAGGGATTCATTTTTTCACAGCTCAGGAGGTCCGGGTGCACATACCCCACGATGGTACGTAGATAGCCGTCCAGGGCGGCCGGTGGCGCCTGGCAATAGTCTCCATAGCTCAGGACGTTGTACGCCATGACCGTCAGGGTATCCGCTTTGTCGACCGTACCCGCCAACGGCAGAGTGTCAATAGAAGACCCAGACCCGGAACCCTTCTTGGAGCAACTGACAAGCCCCAGCACGCAAATGATCAGAAACAGTCTCATAGTATAAAAAGAAAAAACACCGGGAGCAGGCTCGCCCCCGATGTTTTGTATGGGATAATGGATGGACTAGTGTTGGTTGCCGCTGCCATTGATCTGGTAGCACCCCAGGTCAGCACCCGGAGGCGTCACCTCGGAGGCCCCGTAGATCGCGCCCATGGGGACGACCGTCATCGGGGCAACCGCCGTGGTGGTTCCTTTCCCGATCAGGGCGGACTTTGACGACAGGTGGAAGTCAAAGGACCCGATGGCCGTATAGGCAAACAGGGGTTCGCCCACTACCGGGAGGGGATAGTTCACAAACTCCGGGTTCAGCTGTTGTACGGCCGGTGTCCCGTCATACGCATTGGCGGGCGGATTCGGATAGTAGAAATTCGCAGGCAGATAGGTGGAAGGATTGGGCAGGTCTGTCGGCATCGGCTTGGTGCACACACCGCCAAAAGTGAAGAACTGGTCGGCGATCACCAGGGAGTCGGCCCATTGGTAGTTGTACCCGTAGGTCAGGTGGGCCGTGTCAGCGACGGGGTTGTTGACGACGCGGTAGCCTACCCGGCAGTTGATGAAGACGTTGTTAAAGAAAGCCCCGGCGGCACCTTGTTCAAAGTCGATACCCCCGGCACGGGCGCCCGGTACGATCTGTACACCCCCGTTGACGAAGGTGGTGTTGTACATGACGATGTTCGTCTGGGGAGCGCCTACGCCCTGGCCTTTGTTGGAAGCCTTCTGGCCGTTATAAGCGGTACCGATGAAGAAGTTATACCCCATGGTCCCGACGGTGCCCCCTTTACAGTTGAGGATGTCCCCACCCGATCCGCCGCACTTCTCCATCGTGTTACGGAACAAGTGAATTTTCCCGCTGGAGATACGGACGGCGTCGTCCGTCCCACCGTAGAGCCAGCAGTCCTCCATGATGAAGTAGCCGTTGGGGTTTTGGAAAAGAATATTAAACGACGTACCGGCGCTTTCGTTGACCTGGGCGCCGTCCGCGGTCCCATAGTTGGCACCGGCGAAGTCGATGTGCGTCCATTTCAACACCAGCATGGTGCAGCTCGTATCGCACATGATCCCTCTCCAAAGACCGATGTGAGCCGAATCCTGGTCGATGGGCAAATTGGGGGTGTTGTTTTTGCGAACGCCCGGAACAGTAAATACGTTGGGGGCGTCTTTGGTACCGATGCTGGCCAGGACTCCGTGTACCACGATACCGGCGCTGTTCGTCACATTGATGGTTACACCGGACTGGATGAGCAGGGTATCGCCCCGGGGGATGATGATGTCACCGCCGAGCGTATAGGTCTTGCCCGCGAGCATGACCCCTTTGATGGAACCGCTGAGGGGCGTGGAATCACTGATCACCCCCCCGGTCGGCGCCGGAACTACGTATTTGGAAAGGTTGGATTTATCCTCCGCCCATTTGTTACAAGAGGCGAAAATGCCACAGGTAACAAGAAGAAGTAATATTTTCTGTGTGTTCATACAGTATCGTTTTAGAATTTATACCTCAGACCACCGAGGTAGCTGATCTTGTACATGTCTTTTTCGGCAACGGTATAGTTGCTCCCGGAATCCTGGAAGGGAATCGAGTACCCCTTGAAGTTGGCATCCACCGTCGTGTAAGGCTGTTTGATGAAAAACTTCGCAGGTGCGTTGGTCAGGTTGTTGATCTTGGCGTAGAAAAAGAATCCTTTGAGGATCCGCTTTTCGAAGGACAGGTCCAACTGACCGAAGGGTTTTTGCCAGATGTCCAGGCCTGCATATTGGGATACCTGGGCGATCCGGGAACCGGTATAGGCAAAGGCAAGCTGTACGTTGAGGCCGAATTTGGGGTCTTTATACAAGAAGGAGACGTTCCCGACATTGTCTGCCTGACCTTGCAAAGGACGGGACTGGTTGACGGAGTCCGTGACGACCGAGGTGCCGTTCGACGTCGTCACCTGGTGGTACAACAACTTGATCGTCGTGATCCTAGAGTGCGTATAGGTATAGTTGGCCGACACGCCGAACTTTCCGAAGAATTTGGCAATGACGACTTCGGCGCCGATGTTGGTAGCGCTGTTCGTATTCTGCGGCTGGATGTACAGGCTGCTCGGGCTGTTGTCCCTGGTCACGAAATATTCGATCGGGTTTTCCAGTTTTTTGTAGAAGCCGCCGATCAGGAACTGGTCGGTCAGACCGGGGAAAAGTTCGTACCGGAGGTCGAGGTTGTCAGCCCTTACGTGTTTCAGCTCGGGGTTCCCGATCTCGGTGAACACTTCGCCAGGCAGGTTATAGGGAACATACTCGCCAAAGCCGGGACGGCTGATCGACTTGAAATACGACAACCGGAGGTTTTGGTTCTCACTGATGAAATACTTGAAGTGCACGCTGGGCAGCACGTCGGTATAATGAACCGTACCGCTGGCGCCGACCGGGTAGGTTTCCGGCAGGGTGGTGGTGTAGTCCATATTCGTGTTTTCCACGCGTACACCGCCCAGGACCTGGAGGGACTTCACGACCATGAACTTGGCCTGGATATAGCCCGCCCCTGTTTTTTCGTGGGCAGTATAGGTATTGGCACCGACAGCGGTATTGTACCCATAAGCGTCGCCCGGGGTTTGGAAGTAAAGGGGCAGTTGGTCGATCCCGTGGAAGGGCGTAGTCGCCTGGACGTCTGCCTGGAGGGAATAGGCATCATAATAGTTGGTCCGGGTCTTATACCGATACAGACCGCCAGTCATGAATTCGACATCCCTTTTAAAGATCCTTGGCTTATAAGTAAGGTTGAGGTAACCTGCTTCGTCCTGGTCCGTATTGTGTTCCCATACACGGTTCATGATACCGGTGGAGGGTTGAACGGTGGAATCCACGCTGACGATTTTGCCGTTGTTGGTCGTTACCGTTGCGTCAAAACTGTACCAGGATTGGTCAGGCATTTTCTTTTCGGCCTTGGAATACACACCGCTCCAGTCCAGCTTTACCTTTTCGCCCAACTGGTGTTCCCCGTGCAGGGTAGCGTTGGCGATGTTCTGGATCGTCCAGGTGCTCCGGTATTCCGGGGACAACTGGGATTGCGTATTGGAGGAGTTCAGACCCACGGTCGTGTCGGGCGTATAGCGCGTCTCGTACTCGTTCTGGTGCAGATAAAGACCAAAGAGGGAGATCGTGTTTTTGCTGTTGAACACATAGTCGATCTTACCCTGCAAGCCCAGACGATTGGTTTGGGTACTGTATTGACGGATATAAGAATCTGAGAAATTCAGCGTGTTGGCTGTCGGTTGGAAAACGGGCTGGGCGTCGGGAACCAGTCTTTTTGAAGTCGAGCCTTCGTAAAAGTTCTGGTAGCTGGCCGACAGGATCACCCCCAGCTTTTTGTTCAGGAACCGGTCGCCGATGGTCATCCCCAGGGTGCTGTTGATGGGATTGCTTTTATCCGAATAGTTGAAAATGTTGGTCGGAAAATCACCGGGATAGGTCGCTGCATAGTTGTTGCCGTTGACTTCGGCGGGCGACTTCTTGTTGATGCCCGAATGGGGAAAGCCCAAAAACGGCTGGGTGTTGAAGATCGTGGAGTACCCACCGGAGCCGTTGACCGAAAACAGGAAACGTTCGGGCGCGTTCTTCATCACCAGGTTCATCGTACCCCCGATCGCATCGCCTTCCATGTTGGGCGTCAGTGCCTTGATGATTTCGAGGCGGTCGATCATTTCAGAGGGGAAGATGTCCATCGGGACAAAGCGATACTTGTCGTCCGGGCTCGGGATCTTGACGCCGTTGACCAGGGTGTTGTTGTAGCGTTGGTCCATCCCGCGTATGATAGCGTAACGGCCTTCCCCGGTATTGCTCCGTTGGATGGTCACACCGCTCACGCGTTGCAGGGCGTTGGCCACCGTCACGTCGGGCGACAATTCAATGTTCTTGGCAGACAAAAGGTTCATCACGTTGTCTGCTTTCTTTTCGATCAGACGCGCGCTTTGGTCGTTCGTCCCGTTACCCGCACCTTGTACGGTGATGGTAGTGATTTCCTTGGCGGCGCTCTCCAGGGTGAAGTCGACTTCCTTGTCTCCGTTCGCGTCATCGATGATGACTTCCACGTGTTCCGGCTCCTTATATCCCACATATTTCACTTCCAGCTCATATTTCCCGGCCGGTACGTGTTTCAGGTTGAAAGTCCCGTCCAGGTTTACGACGGTCGCATACCTTGTGTGTTCGAGAGTAACAGTGGCGCCAATCAGGGGTTCGCCGGTCTCCTTGTCGGTGACCTTCCCCTTGATTCCCCCGGCCCAGAGGGAGGAGGCGCCCAGACATGCCAGCCCCACCAGGGAGCTTATTCGCAGCAATTTATTGGACATTGATCAGTTGGTTTTGAGACCGCAAAGTAACAGGAGGGAAAAGGGGGAAAAAAGGACCAGGGGAAACTTAAAGGTTATGTAAAGATTTCTTTAAATTTTCGTAATAATTAACTCAAAATCTGCTCAGAATCCGGCCCGGAGCCATTTACGGCCACCCGCCGGCCCAGCGGGCCCGGGTCTCAGGTGTCTCGGCCCGGTGTGGTCCCGGGCGCGGATATTTCGGTATTTTTACCCCCTTAACCTATCGCCTCCATGCCTTTCGAACTCGTCTCCCCCTATACCCCCTCCGGCGACCAGCCGGAGGCCATCCGTCAGCTCACCGAGGGGATCCTGAACGGTGAGAAATACCAAACCCTCCTTGGCGTCACCGGTTCCGGGAAGACCTTTACCATGGCCAACGTCATCCAGAACGTCCAAAGACCCACCCTCGTCCTGACCCACAACAAGACCCTCGTCGCCCAACTGTACGGGGAGTTCCGGTCTTTTTTCCCCAACAACGCCATCGAATACTTCGTCTCGTATTACGACTACTACCAGCCCGAGGCATACATGCCCGTTAGCGACACCTATATCGAAAAAGACCTGTCCATCAACGAAGAGCTCGACAAGCTCCGCCTCCGGGCCACGTCCAACCTCCTCACCGGCCGTCGCGACATCCTGGTCGTCGCCAGCGTGAGCTGTATCTATGGTATGGGCAACCCCACCGAATACGAAAACGGCATCATCCGCGTTGCCGCCGGACAAGTCCTCAGCCGTCAGGGTTTTCTCCACGCCCTCGTGAACGCCCTCTACAGCCGCACCCAGATCGACTTCAACCGCGGCCAGTTCCGTGTCAAGGGAGACACCGTCGACATCAATCTTCCCTATGTCGACTACGCCTACCGCATCACCTTCTTCGGAGACGAAATAGAAACCATCGAAAGCTTCGATCCCGCGACGGGCAAACGCATTGGGACCATGGAACACGCCGCCATTTTCCCCGCCAATCTGTATGTCGCCCCCAAAAACATGCTCCAGCAGATCCTTTATGAAATGCAGGACGAGCTCGCCGGCCAGGTCGACTACTTCAAAAACAACGGCCGGTACATCGAAGCCCAACGCCTCGGGGAACGCGTCAACTACGACATCGAGATGATCCGCGAGCTGGGCTACTGCAACGGCATCGAAAACTACTCCCGCTTTTTCGACCGCCGCAACCCCGGAACCCGGCCATTTTGTCTCCTAGACTATTTCCCCAAAGACTTCCTGATCATGATCGACGAAAGCCACCAAACCATCCCGCAGGTCAGCGGCATGTACGGTGGCGACCGCAGCCGCAAGCTCATCCTCGTCGACTACGGCTTCCGCCTGCCTTCTGCCCTCGACAACCGCCCCCTCAACTTCCACGAATTCGATTCCCTGCTCAACCAGGCCGTCTTCGTCTCCGCCACCCCCGGTGAATACGAACTCGAACAAACCGGCGGCATCGTCGTCGAACAGGTGGTCCGCCCCACCGGCCTCCTCGATCCCCCCATCGAGATACGGCCCAGCGACGGCCAGATCGACGACCTCCTCCACGAGATCGCCCAAAGGGCCGCCCGCCGGGAACGCATCCTCGTCACCACGCTCACCAAGCGCATGGCCGAAGAGCTCGACAAATACCTCCACCGCATCAACATCAAGTCCAAGTATATCCACAGCGAGGTCCACACCCTCGACCGCGTCGAGATCCTCCGCCAGCTCCGTCTCGGGGAGATCGACGTCCTCGTCGGCGTCAACCTCCTCCGCGAAGGCCTCGACCTCCCCGAAGTCACCCTTGTCGCCATCCTCGACGCCGACAAAGAGGGCTTCCTCCGCAACGAAAAGTCTCTTACCCAAACCGCCGGCCGCGCCGCCCGAAACGTCGACGGCAAAGTCATCTTCTACGCCGATACCATGACCGAAAGCATGCAGCGCACCATAGACGAGACCAACCGCCGCCGCGACAAACAGATCGCCTACAACGAGCTCCACGGCATCCAACCCAAGACCGTTCAAAAATCCAAAGAACAAGTCTTTGCCCAAACCTCCGTGCTCGACATCAAAGGCTACGACCCCCGCGACCCCTACGCCCTCGCCCCCGACTCCGAGCTCGTCCCCGCCGTCGCCGAAGAACAGGAAACCTACAAAACAATCCCCCAACTCGAAAAGGGCATCACCACCGTCAAAAAGGAAATGGAAAAGGCCGCCCGCGACCTCGACTTCATGGAAGCGGCGCGTTTGCGCGATGAGATGTATGCGCTGCAAAAGCAGCTCACCGAGCTGAAGAAATAAGATTTTATTCTACATACTTCTATATAGTACTATTCCCACTGCTGGCGGATTGCAGCCAAGATAATTTCTCTTTTTACTATTGCTTATATCAAAAATGAATTTTACATTTGTTGTATGAAGAAACAACATGTAAAAGAACTGACCGCCGCTATTCGTCGCTCGGGGGGAACCCTTTGCTTCCAAAGTGGCCGCCCAATACTTCCTCCTAAGAGCAGGCTTTATTACGGCAGAGGACTTGAAACCCCAAAAAAGAAAGTCTAAAAAATGAGTTATCAACTTCTACTGCCCATTGAAAAAAGTCACATCCGGACTCTCTGGAAAGGGTTTTGGAATGGCATTTCCTTTTTTAAGCCTGTCTCTTATTCAGTATCCTACAAGGGACTAGATAAACAGGTACAAGAAATAATGAATGAGATTGCCAAAGTGGAGGACACAGAAGAATTGAAAAGGTCCTTTGAGGAGGCGCTTATCAAAACAAGCAATGGATTACTCGAAAAAAAGTCCTTCACCAAGCGCTAAACCGACTGTTCAATCCCCCACCGTTATTGCGCAAAAATTTGTCGGACCAGTACCCGATCCGGATACACTTGCAAAGTATGAGCAAGTCAGCCCTGGGGTCTGTGATCCTCGTAGTGTCTCTCTTTTTTTACGGCATTTATCGCGGGTTTCCCGGATCAGCAGCGACAATCGCCGCCAGTGTAATTATTGGATTGGCGTCTGTCTTCATTTGGCGCAGATTTAAAAAGCCAAAAGGCGGTGAGACTGATAAGTCTAATGTCTAGCCCGCCCCAGCAAATAGTCTACGCTCAACCTCCCACCCCCACTCACCAACAACACCCCCAACAACAACAAGTAATACAGCGGAATCTCAAACCCGTTATTCCCCGCCTCAAACCCATGCCCCCAATGCACCGTGGCAATGGCAACAACAAGCAGGATCATCAGCGGTATGGTAATCACCCTGGTCCCCAAACCAAGAACAAGCAATACGACACCCACGGCCTCCGTCGTTGCCGACAGGTACGCGTTTAAAAACGGCGCCGGTATGTGCAGCGACGCAAACCACTCCGCCACATCGGAAATATTTTTCCACTTCTCGATGCACGTAGTATAAAAGCCATACCCCAAAACGAGACGGATAGCCAAAAGAAGGATCGGCTGCAGGGTCTCGACCCTGCGGATCATGCGTTGATACATAGAAAGTTTTTTTAGCGTCGGGCGCCACGGATAAACCGGAGCCCGGATAAGTGTTGAAAAAAAGCAGGTGCTTCCGCCAGCAAAAGCGCTGCCGGTGCCTCAGGGTGTTGTTCCAGGAAAGCGGCCAGCGAACAGCCGGTCGTGATCAGCCCGTCCAGCAGCCACGCGAATGTCAGCGACAGGTCGATGAACTGCACCTCACCGGTCTCGGGGTCGCGGAAGGCCAGGACCGCATATTGTCCCGGTTCCGCATCCGGCTTACCGAGGTGGACGGGGTAAGAAAACAGGAGCAACCGGTGTTCAGGGTGAAAAACAAGGGTATCCTGCGTCCAGTTGCGAACGGGCCCGTAGGCGGGAACCGGCAGGTCTTCCATCATATACAGCTCGATTTCGGTCCATTCGAAGAAGAGGAGTTCCAAAAGGAAGGGGTATTTGTCGAGGAGCCCGGCCGGCCGGCCTGGGGCCTCCGCGATCCCCTGAACAAACTCCATAAACTCCATCGGCATCCGCCACACCTGGGCCTCCTGGCAATCGTGTTCCGCAAAAAACCGGTAGACCAGCGTCTCCCAGTCGAAAGGGTCGAGCGCCGCGACCGTCAGCGGGTAGGCGCTTTCAAGGCCGTCGGCGATGACGTTCCGCGCGAGGCGGCGATACTGTTCCAGGCGGTCGGGCAGCGCTCCGGGGACCCCGGCGGCCTCGTCGCTGCGGCAATACCGGGCCAGGGCCTGCTGCGCGGCCAGCGTTACAGGCAACAGCGTATCCTGCGGCGGCAGCGTTTCAAGCGACAGCGACCTCATGGCTCCAGTTTTTAGCGCAAATCCCCTCCAGGCGATCAAGCTCCGCCTGTAGCTCAGAGAGCTCCGGAATATTATAATCCCGCTCCAGCAACACCGGCACCGGCCGCTCCAGGCGAGAGATGGCGTAGTCGAAAAGGTCGTAGACCGGGTCGATGATCGGCTGCCCGTGTGTGTCGATGATCAAATCGGGAGACACCTGCTCGTGCCCGGCCATGTGGATGTACATCACCTTGTCCAGCGGAAGGGCATCGATAAAGGTGAATGCGTCGTACCCATGGTTAAACGCATTTACAAAAACATTGTTGACGTCCAACAGAAGCCCGCAACCGGAGAGGCGCACGACTTCGTTGATAAAGTCGACTTCACTCATTTCGGCCGCAACCGGTGTATAGTAGGAAACGATCTCTAAACCAAGGGGCATGCCCAGAAAATCCTGGACCTCCTGGACCCGCCGGGCCACATGTTGCGCCGCATCCCGCCGGAAGGGGATGGGCAGCAGGTCGTACAGGTGCGCGTTGTCACACTTGGAAAAGCTGAGGTGTTCGGTATAGACGCGGATGTCGTAGTCCCTCAAAAAGGAACGAACCTGGGATAAAAATTTCCGGTCCAGGGCGTCCGGACTCCCGATGGACAGCGACAGGCCGTGGGCGTGTACCGGGAACCGATCGCGGACTTCCCTGAAATTCTTAGCCCAGAAACCACCGATGTTCATCCAGTTTTCTGGGGCTACTTCGAAAAAGGCCGGTTGCAGTATACCCTTGTCCAGGAAATCCGCGGAGAATTCCTTGCGGAGACCAAGACCGACATAAGTATTCATAGCAGAATTTTTTGTAAGAGTGAGCGGAGCCCGCAACGAGCTCCGCTCAAAGGATTAATTACCCCCGCATTTTCCCTGGCCGCACTTGCCGTCCTTGCCCTTGCCTTTGCTCTTGCTGTCTTTCTTTGCTGCGCACTTATGGTCCTTCGATTTCGTCGTATCCGACTTCCCGGCACCGCAAGTGCCTTCGAGCAGGCCGCTCCTGAGCTCGACCCCGCTTCCCAGGGTCTTAAAATGTAAAGAGGCGGCTTCGGCATTCCCTTGAAGACCGAACAAAGAGCCGGCGATCAGGCTTCCGGCAACAAGAAATTTGGCAGCGTGTTGTTGTGTCAGATTCGACATAAAGATGTGTTTTCCGGGTAGACGACAACACATCTGATTCCTTACAAGGAAGTTTGCAAAGTTTTGTTAAAGGCCCCGGAGGCGGTCGGCCATTGCTTTTTTCTCCTGGTCGGAGAGGGTCGCATCATTATGATGGTGAACGTGATGAATCAATATTTTGTTCTGCCGGTTGAAGCGCCTGCAGAACACACAAAGGAAGAGGTGAAGGCGCAGACGAAGCCCGCGGGACAGCGTCAGCTTCCCTTCCTCCCTCCGGGAGATCCAATCGGTGGCTTCTTCACATGTGACCATCAACCTCATACAAACCAATTCCTTTCGAGGCACTGCCGCAGGTGGAGCTTTGCCCTGTGGAGCAGTACCCAATAATTAGACGACGAAATACACAACTCCTTACAGATGTCCTCCGAATCCAGGTCGTCCAGGTATTTCATGGTAAACACCGCCGCCTGTATCCGGGCCAGCTTTTCCTTACAACGCTCCAGGACCCCATAAAATTCCTTTTTTTCTACAGAAGAACCATGGGCACCGCCCCAATCCCGGGGTGCCGTATCCCCCCTCCAGTGCTCGGCCTCGTCAAAAAAGACGTGTTCGTCTTCCCGGCTTTCTTCCAGCCTCCCCACAATGTTCCGGGCCTCGGCCCTGTAGTGGTCCACGATCTTGTTGCGCAGGATGCTGTACAGCCAGGTCTTTTCGGACGCCTGTCCCTCAAAGGACCCCAACCCCTTCCAGGCCGCAATAAACGTCTCCTGGACCAGGTCCCTGGCCAGCTCTCCATCGCTCACCCGGACAAGGGCGAAACGGTACAGGAGGTCCGCGTATTGGTCAACCCACAGGTTGGGATCGCACGTATGCATTATGCGCAAATATAAAGCGGGCCGGAAAAGATCCCGGCCCGCTTGTCTTATTTTTCCAAAAAATATATACTACCTGCGGCGGCCAAACAGGCGCAGCATCATCAGGAAGAGGTTGATGAAGTCCAGGTACAGGTTCAGGGCGCCCATGATGGCGACCTTCCTGATCGTGGGATCTTCTACATTGACCCCGGCCCCGATATTTTTCAGCTTTTGCACGTCGTATGCGGTAAGACCCGTGAAAACCAGTACCCCGATAAAGCTGATGACGTATTCCATCTGGGAGCTGTGGAGGAACATGTTGATGACGGAAGCGACGATGATCCCGATAAGCCCCATGATCATGATCGAGCCGAAACCCGTCAGGTCCTTTTTCGTGGTATACCCCATGACGGCCATCACGCCGAACATGGCGGCGGAAGAGAAGAAGCAGGTCGCAACGGAGGACGCCGTATAACCGAGCAGGATGACGCTAAAGCTGATCCCGTTGATCAGGGCATACAGGACAAAGAGCAGGGCCATAACGGAGGCCGACAGTCGCTGGTAGCCAAAAGACATCAGCAACACAAAACCCAGGGGGGCAAAAATCACAAGATAGCCAAGACCTGTGGGAACAAGCCGGCCAACCGCGTTCGGGGCAAACATAAAGCTCAACAGCGTGTCGGCATTGCTGGCAAAAATATAGGCGGTGACACCGGTGATCGCAAGGGCGCCGAACATCCAGAGAAATACGTTCGACATAAAAGACTTGGCTACCGCTCCCCGTTCGAACTCGCTCAGGACCGTTACCTTCTCGGTGCGATAGTTGTCTTTGGAAAGATTAATGTTGTTTTCCATAAAAAGTACAATAAGAATTTCCATGCAATTTACAGCACTTATTCCGAAATTGGAGTTGCCGCGACAGCCTAAAAGGTTAAATTAGGCTGTCGCGGCAACACCTCTGATGATTGCCCTTCGGGCAGGTCGCCTCCAGCGACCTTTGGTGTTAATAAAAATCTTATCTTAGGGCATGACAACCATAGCTTTGTATAACCTGAAAGGGGGCGTGGGCAAGACCGCCTGCTGTGTCAATTTCGCCTATTTGTCCGCCCTGGACGGGTATAAGACGCTGCTCTGGGACCTCGATCCGCAGGGGTCGACGACGTTTTATTACCAGGTAAAGCCAAAGCTGAAGGGCGGCATCAAGAATTTCATCACACAGGCCTCAGACCTTGAGGAAGCCGTCATGAATACGGACTATGACCACCTCGACATCATCCCGGCCGACCAGTCTGCCAAAAGCCTGGACGTCATGATTGAGGAGATGAAACATTCGAGGAAAAAGCTCAAAAACGTCATCCACACCTTCAAAAAGGACTACGATTTCGTCTTCATGGACTGCCCGCCGGGGCTTTCGGTCCTGGCGGAAAACATCGTTATGGCCGCCGACATCATCCTCATGCCCGTCATCCCCACGACCCTTTCGGCGCGAACGTATGAGATGGTGAAGTCTTTTTTCAAGGAAAAAGAACTCGACCCCGCAAAGCTGACCTGCTTTTTTACCATGGTGGACCTCCGCAAAAACCTGCACAACGAGATCATGGAAACGCTGTACAAGGACAAACACTTCTTTCAAAGCTATATTCCTTACCTCTCGGACGTCGAGAAAATGGGGATTTACCAGGCGCCTGTGGAAGTTTTTGCCCGTTCCAGCTACGCCGCCCAGTGTTACCGCGACCTTTGGGCGGAGATCAAGGAAGGGGTGCTTTGACGCGCCCCCTGTGGCCCGCAAATTGGTAGGTTTACGCTATGGCGAAGCTCCTACGATACGGCGCGCGCATCCTCCTCGGCTTCCTCTCCCTCTGGCTGATCCTCCTCGTCAGTGCCTATGTGCTTTTCAGCCTGAACAAAGCAGCGCTGACCGCCAGGGCCAATGCCTTCCTGAACCGCCGTTTCCAGGGCAAGATTCATATCAACAATATAAGTCTCAATGTCTTAAGTAATTTCCCCTACCCCGCCGTGCAGGTCAACGGGGTAACGGTGGACGACTCGGTCTATGCGGTCAGGGGGCAGCATACCGTTTATCTGGAGCGGGTGCGCATCGTACCCGGGCTGAAGGGGCTTTGGCGGGGAAGGCCCGTGATCCGCAAGGTGGTCGTGGCCGGGGGCTGGCTCTACCTGTACCGGGGTCCCGGCGGTTATGACAATGGTTACGTCTGGGTGGGTAAGCAAAGCCGGCCCCCAAAAGACAGCACGAGGCCATCCCTCCCCTTTCACGTGGAATTTTACCGTGTGGAGTTGATGATCGCCGACTCGGTCAGGCACAAGCTGTACGCTTTCGACTTCCACCGCCTCCTCCTGGACCACAACGGGACCTACACGGACTCCTCCACCTGGCGTCTCGACATGGACGTGACAGTCCACTCCCTTGCCTTCAACACGGCCAAGGGAGGTTTTCTCCAGGACCAGGACGTCCGCGCGCAGGGCACCCTTGGCTATGCGCCGGGTAACCGGCTGCTATCCTTCCGCCGCCTTGCGCTTCATATAGACCGCCAGGCACTCCTGGCAGATGGGGACTTCCGGTTTGATACTACCCGGTCGTTCCGGTTACGGGTTTCGGCGCCTTCGCTGGTCTTCGCCTCCGGCCGTTCCTGGCTCACCCCAAAGATCCAACGGAAGCTGGCCCCCATGCGCTTTGATAAAGCGCTCGCCGTGGAAGCCACGATAGAGGGTTTTATGACACCCGGGGATGAGCCGCGCATCCTGGTACGCTGGACCGTGGCCCACAACACGGTCACAGGCTTTATCGGCACGGTCGAAGACTGCTCCTTTACGGGCTTTTTCAACAACCACGTCAACGACAGCCTGTCACCCGGTGACGCCAATTCCACCATCCGGGCCGACTCCCTGGTGGGCAAATACGAGGGAAGCATCCCATTTAAAACCCGCCGGCTGGAAATATTGCGGTTGGACACCGCCATCCTCGCCTTCGATCTCTCCATACACGATACCGTCCCGGACTGGGGTGACCTTCTCCAGGGTGAAGACTTGTCCTTTGACAAAGGCCGGGTCGATGTCGACCTCCGCGGCCATTACCCCCTTAGCGACAGCAGCGGTGTGTCACCCGACCTGGACGGCCGGATCGATCTTCGCGATGTGGTCATCACCTACGAACCACGGAACGTCGTCATCACCGGTGGGCAGGCCCATCTCCGCCTGGAACACCAGGACCTTCTGTTGGAACGCATCAGCGGATACATCGGCAAAAGCCCGCTGGTCATCAGTGGGGCCGCCCGTCACTTCCTGGCCCTGGCGGCCACGGACACCGGGAAGATGGTCCTGGACTGGCACGTTTATTCTCCTGCCCTGGACGGAATGGAGTTGCTTCATTTTCTTGGAAAAGGCGGCCACCGGCGTACCGCGGGCAAAGCGGCCCGAGGCGCCGTGGGCGAAGCAACCCGGGGCGCCCCGCCAGATGGCAGTTTCGTCGGCCACATGATAGACCGGTACGCGCACAACTGCCGTATCCATACGGGTCTCCGGGTCGACCAGCTCACCTATAAAAACTTTGTTGCCACCGGTGTCGACGCCGCCGTTGTCTTAGATAAAGGTGTCTTTTCGCTTCAGCATCTTGACCTGCATACCGCCAAGGGCAGCCTGGACGCCACCGGCAGTATCCGCCCCTTTGTAGACGACAACCTGGTCCGGTTCAACGCTACCTTTAGCCATATTGACCTCCCGTCCCTTTTCCGCGACTTTGACGACTTCGGCCAGGCCTCGCTTTCCGCCAGGAATCTCGCCGGCACCCTCAACGCCCGGGCGGATCTGTCGATCCGCCTCACGGACAAGGGCCACAAGATCCCCGGCTCCCTGGACGGCACGCTCCGGTTCGCGATTACCGACGGCGCACTGCTGGGTTTCACCCCCCTTACCAGGCTGAGCAGTTTTGCGCTAAAGAATAGGGACCTGTCAAACATCTATTTTTCCAGGCTCTACGACACCTTCCGGTTTTCGCGAGACACCCTCGTTTTCGACCGGATGGAGATCCAATCCACCGTCCTGGACATGTTCGTAGCCGGGGCCTATAAGCTAGACGGAAGCTATACCGACGCCGACATACAGATCCCTTTTACCAACCTGAAAAAACAAAAGGGTCTGCCCGACAACGCCGGCGCCTATGCTCACCACGGACCGAGTCTTTTCGTACATGCCTTTAACCGGGACGGCGAACCGCTCCACTATAAATTCGGCCTCTTCAGGAAAAAGGTCCCGGGTGTGCGCAATTAATACCTAGTTTTATCGCCTTCTCAAATCATCGACACATGAGACTACGCGAACTTTCTTTAGCGACCTTCCTGTTGCTGGGTACCGCCCCGGGCCTTTTTGCCCAGGCGCCCACGGTTTCCCTCTCCCGGGCCCAGTGGTTTCCGGACTCCCACCTGTTGTGGACCTGGAGCTCGAATCAAGGCATGACCACCGTGGATCCCTCCGCCCAAATGCAAACCCATACCCTCTTTACAGCAGAGGACCTCAAAAATGCCGGGTTACCCACCGAGATCGACCACCTCGTATGGTCCGACGACAAAACAAAGGTGCTCATCTTTACCAATACCCAACGTGTATGGAGGGCCAGGACCCGCGGTGACTACTGGCTTTACGACCTCTCCACCAAACAAGGCCACCAGCTGGGGAAAGGGCTGCCCGTCTCGTCTTTGATGTTTGCAAAAATATCCCCGGACGGTACAAAGGCCGCTTATGTGAGCAAACACAACATTTACGTGGAAGACCTTTCCAGCGGAGCCATCACGCCCCTCACGACCGACGGCACCGCCAAGATCATCAACGGCACCTTCGACTGGGCCTATGAGGAAGAGCTCGCCTGCCGCGACGGTTTCCGCTGGAGCCCGGACAGCAAACACATCGCCTTCTGGCGGATCGATGCGACCGATATCCGTTTCTTCGACATGATCGACAATACCGATTCCCTGTATTCGTTTGTCGTACCCGTCGAATACCCCAAAACCGGGGAAGATCCTTCCGCCGCCCGCATCGGCGTGATCGACGTGGCCAACGGGAGCACCCGCTGGATGGACATACCCGGCGATCAGAAACAACACTATCTCCCCCGTATGGACTGGGCCGGGAACGGCAACGAGCTCATCGTCGCCCAACTGAACCGTCACCAGAACGAAGTGAACGTATTCCTTTGCACCGTGGCGGACGGTGCCGCGCATTCCATCTATCACGAAACCTCGGATTCCTGGATCGATGTGTCCGGTCCCTTTGAATACGACTCCGCCCCCTGGACCTGGGTCGATCACGGAAAATCCTTCCTGTGGACAAGCGAAAAGGACGGCTGGAGACACATCTACCGCATCAGCCGGGACGGAAGCAAGGAAACCCTCCTGACCAAAGGGAGCTTTGACGCAGACTTCGCCGCCGTAGATGAAACAGGCAAGGGCACAGTATATTTTTATGCCACCCCCTACGACGCCACCCAGAACTACCTGTACAAAACCGGTCTTTCCAAACCGGATACCATTCGCGTCACCCCCGCTGTGTTTGACGGAACCAACAACTACAATATTTCACCCGACGCCCGCTACGCCGTCCATACCAACATGAGCCTGAACATCGCGCCCAACCTCCGTCTCGTAGCGCTACCCGGCAACACAAAGATCTACCCCGAGGGCGCCGACGATCGCAAACCCCTCAAATCCGAATTTACCTACCGCAAATTCAAGGTCACGACCGCGGATAATGTCACCATGGACGGTATCCTGTCCCTGCCCGCAGGCTTCGATTCGACCCGTAAATATCCCGTGCTTTTCTATGTGTATGGCGAACCCGCCAGCGCCACCGCCAAGGACGTTCCCCAACGCAACGGCATGCTTATGTCCGCTCTCGCCAAGGGCTATGTCGTCATCACCATGGACAACCGCGGCACCCCGGCCCCCAAAGGCGCCGCCTGGCGTAAGTCCATTTACCGGAACGTGGGTTTTATCAACGCCCACGACCAGGCCATGGCCACCCGCGAGGTCCTCAAATGGCCCTGGCTCGATTCCACCCGCACCGCCGTCTTCGGTTGGAGCGGCGGCGGTTCCATGACGCTCAACCTCATGTTCCAATACCCCGGTCTGTACAAAACCGGTATCGCCGTAGCCGCCGTGACCAACCTCCGCTTCTACGACAACATCTACGAAGAGCGCTACATGGGCCTGCCCTCCGAAGCTGCGGCCGACTACGCCAAGGGCTCCCCCATCACCTACGCTAAAAACCTCCAGGGCAACCTCCTGTATATCCACGGCACCGGTGACGACAACGTCCACTATCAAAACGCGGAAGCGCTCGTCAACGAGCTCGTGAAGTACAACAAACAATTCTCTTTCATGGCGTATCCCAACCGGACCCACGGGATCTTCGAGGGGCCGGGGACGACGCAGCACCTGCAGACGCTTTGGATTAATTACCTGACGTCGCACGTCGAGCCGGGGCCGCGATAAAATCCCTACCTTAGCACCATGTCCAAAAAACTCTTCCTCCTGGATGCCATGGCGCTCGTCTATCGTGCGTATTACGCATTGATACGGAATCCGAGGCTGACCTCCAAAGGGCGCAATACGAATGCACAGTTCGGGTTTACGACCACGCTCTACGACCTGATCAATAAGGAAAAGCCGACACACCTGGCGGTGGCCTTCGACACGGAGGCGCCCACGGAACGGCATACCGACTTCGTCGCCTATAAGGCCAACCGCCAGGAGGCGCCGGAGGATCTGTTGGACGCCCTTCCGGACATCAAGCGCATCATCCAGGGGTTCAACATTCCCGTGGTGGAGGTTGACGGGTACGAGGCGGACGACGTGATCGGTACCCTCGCCTGGGAAGCGGAAGCGGCGGGGTACGAAGTCTTTATGGTCACCCCGGACAAGGACTATGGACAGCTCGTCACGGATAAAGTCTTTATATATAAACCCCCCTATATGGGGAATAAAGAGGAAATCTTAGGTCCAAAGGAAGTCTGCGAGAAATGGAGTATTCCCTCCGTTGACCGGGTCATTGACATCCTGGGGCTGATGGGCGACGCGGTGGACAATATCCCGGGCATCGCGGGGGTGGGGGAAAAAACAGCCGCCAAGCTCCTGGCCGAATACGGCACCCTGGAAAACGTCCTGGCCAACGCCGCGTCGATCAAGGGCGCGCTGGGTGAGAAGGTCCGCGCCGGTGCGGACAATGCCATCCTTTCCAAAAAGCTGGCAACCATCATCACCAACGTCCCGGTGGAATTCCACGAGGAGAACTTCCGGTTGAAGGAATGGAATATCCCCGAGCTGGTCGCTCTCTTTACAGATCTGGAGTTCAAGACCCTGGGGAAAAGAATTCTAGGCGACGCCTTTGGCGGAACCGGCGTCGTCGAGGCGCCGCCCCCGCCGACGCGCGGGGGGAAAAAGGCCGCGGCGCCCACGGGGCAGCTCGATATGTTCGGCGCACCGGCAGAGGCCGGCTCGACGAAGACCGGCTCGATGGAGGCCGGCCCGGCGGAAGGTGCCGCGGCGGCCGGAACAGCCGAAGACGGCGCCGAACCCGGCGACGACACCCCGCTCATCGCCGACAAAAACATCCACAACACCCCTCACGAATACATCCTTGTCCAGACGCCGGAGGAGATCGACGCACTGGTAAAACAACTGATAAAAAAAGAAGAGATCTGTTTCGACACGGAAACCACCGGCACCGATCCCAACGAAGCCGAACTCGTGGGGATGAGCTTTGCCATAAAACCCGGGCAGGGGTGGTACGTTCCCGCGCCTAAAGAGCAAGACGCAGCAAAAAAACTGCTCGAAAAGTTCAAACCGCTGTTCTCCAAAAAGGAGATCCGCTGGGTGGGTCAAAACCTCAAGTATGACCTGATCATGCTCAAATGGTATGCGACCGGCCTGGACGGGGATATTTTCGATACCATGCTGGCCCACTACGTCATCGAGCCGGAGGGCCGGCGTAATATGGACTATCTCAGCAACAAGTTCCTGGGATACGAGCCCGTACACATCGAAGAGCTCATCGGGAAAAAAGGCAAGAACCAGGGAAACATGCGGGACGTCCCATACGAGAAGATCAAGGACTACGCCGCGGAGGACGCAGACATCACGCTCCAGCTCAAACAGGTTTTTGCCCCTATGCTGAAGGAGAAGGCCGTCGAGGAAGTTTTTCAGAAAGTCGAAAACCCGCTGGTCAAAGTCCTGGTGGACATGGAGTACGAAGGCATCCGCGTGGACGAGGCCTTTCTGAACGACTATTCAAAGGAACTGGACCGGGAAGCGCGGGAGGCCGAGGAACGGGTGTACAAACACGCCGGCGTGCGGTTTAACCTCGCATCCCCCAAACAATTGGGGGAGGTTCTTTTTGAAAAATTACAGTTGGACCCCAAAGCCAAAAAGACCAAAACCGGTCAATACGCCACGGGCGAAGATGTATTGTTGAAACACTCGGGCCACCAGATCGTGGACGACATCCTTGCCTTCCGGGAACTGACAAAGCTGAAGTCCACCTATGTCGACGCGCTTCCCGGCATGATCAACCGCAAGACGGGGAGGGTGCATACGTCCTACAACCAGGCTGTCGCCGTTACCGGGCGTTTGAGCTCCAACAACCCCAACCTTCAAAACATACCCGTGCGTACCGATCGGGGGAAGGAGATCCGGAAGGCCTTTATCCCCCGGGATTCGGATCATGTGCTCGTCAGCGCGGACTATTCCCAGATAGAGCTGCGCATCGTCGCCGCGATCAGCGGCGACCCGGCCATGTGCGAAGCCTTCCGTTTGGGGAAGGACATTCATACAGCGACCGCGGCCCGGGTCTACAACAAGGCGGAGGACGAGATCACGAAGGTCGAGCGCTACAAGGCCAAAAGCGTGAACTTCGGCATCATCTACGGACAGAGCGCCTTTGGCCTGGCCGACAACCTGAAGATCAGCCGGACCGAAGCAAAGGAAATCATCGACAACTATAAACGCCAGTTCGCCGGCATCCAGCGGTATATGGATGACACCATCAATTTTGCCAAGGAGAACGGGTATGTGGAGACCCTGATGGGCCGCAAACGCTGGCTCCGGGACATCCATTCGGCGAACTTCACCGTAAGGGGTTTTGCCGAGCGAAACGCCATCAACTCACCTATACAGGGGACGGCCGCCGATATGATCAAGCTCGCGATGACCCGCATCCACGAGGCCTTCCGGCAGGAACGTTTCCGGTCGAGAATGATCCTCCAGGTACACGACGAATTGGTCTTTGACGCCCCCCGGGACGAGGTCGAGCGCATCAAACCCGTCATCCTGGAATGTATGCAAGGCGCGCTGCCGTTGCCCAACAGCGTGCCCGTGATTGCGGAAGTTGGGTTTGGCGAAAACTGGTTGGAAGCACACTAGCATGAGAACGATCCTTTTGATAGGCCTGACGCTGCTCGCCTGTCGCGCCAGCGCACAGGAAGACACGAGCCTGCCCGCCCGTACCGTATACGTCGTCCGGCCCAGCCAGTATATCGGTGCCCTGGCAAAGATCAGGGTGGACATCAACGGACGGCGCCTGTCGCTCCCCAATGCCTCCTACGCGGTCTTGCACTTCAGGGCCGACAGCGTCCAGGTCAGGATCGAAAACCGCAGGGTCACGGGAGAAAGCGTGCAACCCCTGGTAAATTTTAAAGACACCAGCTACTTCGTCGTTTTCCCGGAAGAACACGCCCACAAAAAAGACCGCCTCATCGTGACCGAGGTGGAAAAGGACAGCTACGAAAAGTTTGCGGATAAGGTGACCCACCAGGTGGAACCGGAGCACTGATGGCGCTGAGCACACACATACTCGGTTTTCTTCGCCACCTCGCGTGGGAAGGCAAACTTCCGAAGGGCGTGGAGGTGCTGTACCCGTTTTCGGACCCGGAGGTTTGGACCGTTTGCGAGGCTTTTTATAAGAAATTCTATGCCGGCGGCCCCCGTACCCTTATGATCGGAATCAACCCCGGCCGCTTTGGGGCGGGCACCACGGGAATCCCGTTTACCGATCCCATCCGCCTCAAGGACCCCTGCGGCATCGACAACCCCTGGCCGGCCCGGCAGGAGCTGTCGTCGGTGTTTATGTACGAGATGATACATGCCTGCGGTGGCCCGGAAGCCTTTTACGGCAAGGTGTACATCACCTCCGTAAGCCCGTTGGGTTTTACCCTTGATGGGAAGAACCTCAACTATTACGACGACACCCACCTCCTCAAAACGATAGAACCTTTTGCGGTGGATTGTCTCCGAAAACAGCTGTCCTGGGGTATGAATACCGCCGTCGCTCTTTGTCTGGGTGGGGGACAGAATTTCAAATACCTGGAGAAGCTCAACAGCCGTCACCACTTTTTCGAAAAGATCGTTCCGCTTCCCCACCCCCGCTACATCATGCAATACCGGCTGAAGCACAAAGAAGCCCATATCCGCGAATACCTGGACGCCTTTAGTGCGTTATAGTCACCTGTTCCAGCGCATTTCTGCCATACAAAACCGGGAAATACATCAAGGACACCCGGACGGGGTTGAGCGTAAACCGACCGCCGTACCGGACTTCCAGGGGAATATTGAATTCGTGTACCCCACGGCTGAGCCAGTCGGTGAACAAGACGACCTTGTCTTTGAAGTATTCCCTATGCACTTCGTACTCGAAGGGCTTGTCGCCGAACGTACAACCCGCCGGGATGGGGACCTCTATCATGGTATATTCCGCCTCCTTTTTGACCTCGATACGGACCCGGAGGTTGACCCGTTCACCCACTTTCAGCGCCCTCGTTTCCCTCCCGTCGCGTATAAAAGAGGTGTGCACGGCAAACAGGCTGTCCACCTTGAAGGGCGAGGGGTTCCAGTGCTCCTCGTAAACGGTGGCATAAACCGTCCCGCCCCCTATTTTGGAAAGGACGAGCGGACGCTGCCCGCTGTATTGAAAGGTGGCGGGGAGACGCGTAAGGGTACAGGTCGTATCTCCGGTGATCCGCAATTGGATGGGGGTAGCCAAACGGGGGTTGGCGACAAGTGCGTCCTGCAGTAGTGTGCTGACGACGGTAGCAGCCTCCACCGTGTTGTACGCATACGGTGCGTGATCGCCCAGCAAAAACAACCGGACAGCAGGCAACAAGGACCGTTGGGTCGTATCGGCAGACAACACCTCGTAGGCCTGCACGGTCGTGGCGATGTCGTTGCCATACCACCTGCCGTCCGCATCCCCCCAGTGAATGCTGCCCAACATACCGGGCGTGGCCTTTCGAAGAAGTTTTTGCATGGGTTCCCGGTAGTCAAGGCCCAGCCGTTGCAAAAGGCGCACATACGTCCACCCGTTGTGCTGATCAAGGGAATCGAAAACGATCTTCCGGATCAACGGGGTATAGTCCATAACATGTCCGGCCTCCGCCATCGTCCGCAATGGATCTGGCAATTGCCGCCACGGTAAGGAGGGAAGGCTGTTTTGAAGGTACAACAAGCCCTCCCGGAGGGCTACCCCCACCAGCGGGTCGCTACGCAGCGGCAGCAACGCCCTGATGACATAACAAGTCATCCGGAGGCTGGCGCTGCCGCCGCCCCACCAACTCCAGCCGCCCGAAAAGAGCTGGTTCTTTTCCAACCGGTGGACCAAAGCATCTACGTCTTTATCCCCGTCAAAGCGTTTGTGTAAAAGAACGTCCATCCGCCGCTCCGCCAACAGTCCGGTCAGCTTAGACGATGTCTGTTCCATACAGAAATAAGGATACTCCTTTAAGTAGCGCAGCCTGTCCTGCAAAACGTCGAGCATATTCCCCCGGGCATATAAGGTCGCGGGTCTGCCTGTGAATGGGTAAATGACGGTCGTGTCTCCTTCGAGTACGAAAACCCGGCCGCCGGTTTCTTTTACCCCTACCGGGTAAACCGGCAGCCGCCTCTCTTCCCCGTCCTTGTAGGCCCCGGTCTGTAACACAAAGCTTGCCTTGAGGCTGTCCCCGGTCCCCGCCACCCTGTGAAAACGGACGACGGAGGATTTTCCTCCCACGGTATCCACCGCATCCTCTTCTTCAAAACCGGAACGGACCGGGTAGGACCGGTTGGTATAGTTCAATACTTTGCCGACCAGGTCCGCCGAGTCTCCTTCCACCAAAAAAGCGGGCGTGCTCAGTGAAGCCACCAGGGGTTTAAAAGAGATGACCGGGCTCGTCGCCACCCCCATCCGGTTGTACCGGTCCATCCCCACGACAAAGTTTCTCCATCGGGTGATGTTGTCTGGATACGTGACCTCGACCGCTGCGCGGCCATTGTCATCCATAAGGATCCGGGGCTTCCAGAAGCCATAATCCCGGAACGTATCCCGGAAGGCCTTTGCGCCCGCATCCTTAAGGGCAATGGTGTCCAAAGCTTCCTGGATGTTCAGACCGGGTATGCGGCCTTCCAGCGAAACCCCGGCTACCGTCGTGACCGAATAAGACAGGCTTCTGCGCTGTTCGCCATACCCGGTCACCACCACATCCGCCAGCCCCTGGTCGCGGACATCGAGCTTGACGATGACCGGTTGGGCGGCGTTGTCCACGGCGTCTGCGTCCAGCCTGTTTGTCGCATAGCCCACCGACAGGACGGTAAGACTCAGCCGGCCAGCCCGGACCGACCGCAGCTGGAAATAGCCGTTGCCATCGGTCACACAACCCGTTTTTGTCCCCGTGACCATGACGCTGGCGCCGGCAATCCCTAATCCGCCGTGTGCATCGATCACCCGGCCCCACACCATGGCTGTTCCCGCAGGGAAGTCCGGCGTATACGCCGGCTTTTCGCCGGCGGGTGTCTGAAGCGGTGTTTTTACTTCAGCGGCCCACTGCCGTCTTAGGCGTTCCAGGGATTCGTCTGCAAGACGCGTGATGACCGGGTTGTCCGGCCGGAACAACAACCCTTCGGTGTGCATACACAACAACTGGTCGGGCAGGATACGCAGGTGTTGACGTTCCAGGGTCCGGAAATGCGTATCCACCAGCAAAAGGGTATAGGTACCCGGGACAACGTTTTCGATCGCTTCGCGGATCGGCCCAAGCACCAATGGGGACGTCGCTTCCTTTTCCGGGTATAGCACCATGTACTGGAGCACGGTATCCTTGTCCCAGCGGACCAACAACTGGCCATACCCGGGTATCCTTTGTTCCCTTGTATGCCCTGCCTCCAGGAAGATAAAGCGCTCTTCCTGCCCGGCCTGGGGAGAATGCAGGACGGGGGGAGCTGTCAGGGTATCCCCCAACACCCATTGCCCGTTCCCCGGTGGCGCAAGCCAGGCTTTACCGCCGATACGATGCAAGGGGTCGGTCTTTTCAAGCCGGAAGAACTGGGGGGACAACATATATTCATACACCGGTTCCAGCAGGAAGTGGCTTTCAAAAAAACCGGGCGCCAAAAAGCGAAGGCTGTCCGTGGGTTCGAAGGGTCCGACCAGGTGGTGGTTCCCTTGCCGGAGCTGTGTCCCCCGGTCGCCCTGGTAGATATACCCATATTGGGTAAGGCTTGTGGACTGCATTTGCCAGAGCCTGCCGGACAACAGGTCCGTCTCTTCCCAAGTCAGGTAGGGCGGCATGGGGCGGGAGCGGGCCATTTTGGGCAAATGATCGAGGTCGATGACGACATCCCGGCGGTAAAAGGGTTGGGCATATACGCTGTCTATTTCCAGGTATCGGTCGTACAAACGCACCCCGATACGGGTATACGCCGGGGGCACGTCGAAGACGTACGGCAGCGGGTCCGTGACGCCGTCGTAATACACCAGTTGCTTGTTGAGGTACAACAGGTAGATCCGCTGGGGGACCCCTTTCCGGACCACGTATACGGCAATCTTTGGGATAAAGTCGGGCAGGTGTGTGTTGAGCATAAACCCGGCGGCCCGGGGATAAAGCATGTTGTAATAGGGTAAAGAATCGAGGCCAAAGGGCTTTATCCAACCCTGGTGCGCTCCCAGCGGTATCCAGTGTCCGGGTTGGGGGTCGTCTGTGTCAAACCCAGGCCGGCTGTGCAGCGAACGGTTGTGGTACCGGCCGAAAAGCGTCAGGAAAGGGTTGTGTATGGCGCCCTGGAACTGGCTGTTGTAACTGTAGGCCGTCAGGTCGGTTCCCGGATCGGGCCGGCCCCAGGCGTCGGTGACCCTGATGTGAAGGGTATCCTTTTGACCCGGGTATATCGTTTGTTTCCCATCGAGATGCACCGTCAGTACACGGTAAGGAGTCCGAAGCGTCAGGTCGTTTTTTCGTTCTTTCCCTCCCCAGATGTAAGTCCATCTTACCTGGTATGTATCGTGCACCCGGGGTGAACGCCGCGCCCAGCTGACCTCCCGGTCATTGCTCCAGCCCCGCTCCAGGACGCTGTTTCCCATCCACACGGTATAGGCCACGGGGACCCGCCTGGGGTTGTCCAGCAGGAATCCAAGGGTATCGTTCCTGCAATTGGGATACCCGTTCACCTCGTAGGCTTCCGGCTCGTCCTCCGTTGAATCCGTAAAGGCGCCGGGTTTACCGATATAGAAGTGATAGCTTTCCGCAAAAGGCTCCACCTTTCTGGCCACGGGATAGTGGACAGGCAATAACGGCAAGTCCACGCCCTGGATGCGCAAAAAACCGTCCCGGGCCACCGGCCGGCCATTGACCTGGTAAGTGGCCAGCACGGAATCCCCCTCCATGCGGACGTCCAGCTTCGCTTGTCCGGGTGCATAAGTCACGTCGTCGGTTTGATCATGCCGTTCGCCCGAAGCATCGATGATACTCCCGTTTGCCTGTAGGTCCATGACCACCTCCGGCAGCCTGCGCGTATCGCTACCCAAAACGGTTTCCCCTTCCGTCGACAGGGGTTTTTCCGCGGTGTATAACGTGTCGGGTACGTAGACGGTGTCCTGGCCAAAATCCCTCACCTCGCCACGAAGCAACGCCACGTGGAACCTGGCGTCGAGGATAGGCAAGCCGTTTGCGTCGGAGGCGGACGCCAGTAACCGGACGGAATCACCCGCATAGACGGTCGTCCTTTCCGCCCGGAACCGATAGTCGGTCACCTGGTTCAACAGGTATTCTTCGATGGAGAAATAGCCCTTGAAAACAACCTCCCCACGCCGGTTCCGGAAGGAAACCGTATACCGGGTATCCCTGGGCAGGGTATCCGGCAAGGGGAATTCGTATGCAAACGAACCGGGGACCGCAGGCGTGCTAAGACCCAGCGGATGTTTGACCGGGGCGCCATCGTGGACATACTCCAGATACAGGTCGAGCGGTGTACGCCAACGCCTGCCTTTACGGTCGAGGATATAGGCCTTTAAGCGGACCGTATCCATGGGTTTATACTTGGGCTGGCTAAACAGCATGGTCCCCACACCCGCCTGGCCGTAATGGCTCTTCGTGAACCACCGCCGGATCTTAGCCCACGGGCCCTGCCCGCGAGGCCGGTAGCGGTACGGCCGGTCTTCCACCTTCTGCTCCAGCAGTTGAAAGGTGGTATCTCCGGGAACGGCTACCCGGACAAAACCACCGGCCACCCGGCCAGGCAGATAACAATGGCCGGCAGCCAGGAAAACCGCCTTCCGCCCGTTCACCCGGACATCTGCCCCGTCTACCGTGCTGTCGGGGGTCTCCCGCCGGCGCACCATCAGTCGCATTCTCCCGCCGTCACTGACCGGGTATACCATCAGATCCGTTATACTTAAAAGCACGGATATCAACCGGTTATCAACCACCCGTACGTCGATATACTGACCGGCGGGTAACCGGTTCCGGTCAACGCTCCCTGCGGGAAAGGCGGCAAACGGTTTTCCCTCCAGCAGTTCATCCAGGGGTATGCTGTCATGACGGATACACCACTGGGCCTTGGCGGCGTCGATGCGGTATACAAATTCTTCGTAACTATCCCGGTGCATGTTTTTCAGACTGGCCTGGGCCAGGGCCCCCAGCGGCAGGATCAGGGTAAGGCAAAGCGTCCATCTCATGGTGTTAAGGTGCAGGTACCGACCCAATTACACAGGCGGGCGCCTATTTCTTTCCCGTTTGCCCAATGTAAATTATATTGCACGGCCAAAATTTCACCAATATGGAATACAACAGGATCATTGCCATTACGGGACTGGGCGGTCTTTTCGAATTGCTGAGCAGCAAGTCGGACGGGGCCATCGTCAAGTCCCTGGAAGATCAACAGACCCGATTTGTCTCTTCCCGGGTCCACAATTTCTCCCACCTGGAAAGCATAGAAGTATACACCAAAAGGGAAAATATCAACCTCGTAGACCTTTTCAAGGCCATCGAAAGCAGCGGTACGACCCTCCCCCCGGACAAGGACGCCGCCGCCGTAAAGGCCTTTTTTGTAAAGGTGTACCCCGACCTGGACTTCGAGCGCATCTACAACAGCGACATGAAGAAGATGGTGAAGTGGTACGCCTTGCTGAGCGGCAACGGCGTCGAGCTGAAGCTGTCTGCCGTTGAGGAAGAAGACGAAGCCGAGGTGGAAGCAGCGGTAGTGGAAGCACCCGGGCCGGAAAAGCCCAAGGAAGAGGCGCCTAAAAAGAAGGCTGCCAAAGCTGCCCCGGCGGAAGCTGCCGCCTCCGCGGAAGCCCCGGCGGAAGAAGCCCCCAAAAAGAAAGCCGCAAAACCCGCGGCGAAAAAATCCGAAGACGCGGAAGAAGCCCCCAAAAAGAAGGCTGCTCCCAAGAAAAAATAGCTATGACCTATACCGCAGATATTCAAAAAACACCCCGGCGGTTCCTGCCGGCGGACTTCAAAGTCACGGACTGGGAACACCTGGAGCCCTTTTTTATCGACCTCCTGGACCGGCCGCTGACAACGGACAAAGACCTGGAGCGCTGGCTCGGGGACATGAGCGAACTGGAGGCAGTGGTCAGCGAAGATTCCTGCTGGAGACAAATAAAAATGACCTGCGATACGGAAAACAAGGCCTTGGAAGAGGCCTTTGTTTTTTTCTGTATGGAGATACAACCCCGTCTCCAGCCGTACGCCGACAAGCTGAACCGGAAGCTCATCGACAGCCCCCTCACCGCCGGGCTCGATCAGAAGACCTATTTCACGTACCTGCGCAACGTACGGAAAAGCATCGAGCTCTTCCGCGAGGCCAACGTGCCCATACAGGCCGAACTGAACGTCCTCCAACAACAATACGGGGCCATCGCGGGCAAGATGACGGTCGTCCTGGATGGGCAGGAATACACCCTCCAGCAGGCCGCCAAGTTCCTTGAAAAGCCCGACCGCGCCATGAGGGAACGCACCTACCGGGCCATCAACGACCGGCGGCTGCAAGACCTGGACAGCCTCGACAACCTGTATACCCAGCTCATCTCAAAGCGTCAGCAAGTGGCGGAAAATGCCGGTTTTTCCAACTACCGGGATTACCGTTTCGCGGAGCTTGGCCGCTTCGACTACAACAAGGAAGACTGCTTCCAGTTCCACGAGGCGGTCAAACAACACATCCTTCCCCTTGTACGGCAGGTGTATGAACGCCAGAAAACCCGGCTCGGCCTGGACACCTTGCGGCCCTGGGATACCGAGGCGGTACCGGAAGGAGAAGAGCCGCTGCATCCGTTTAAAAACGGAGACGAACTCCTACAAAAAACGGAGAAGTGTCTTGATGACCTTAATCCGTTTTTTGGAAACTGTCTCCGGAAAATGGACACGCTTGGCCACCTGGACCTCGACAGCAGGAAAGGAAAAGCCCCCGGCGGGTACAACTGTCCCCTCGCGGAAAGCGGCGCCCCGTTTATATTTATGAACGCCGCCGGGCAGATGCACGACGTCACCACAATGGTGCATGAGGGTGGACACGCGATCCATTCCTTCCTCTCCCACCCGCTTGCGCTGTCGGCTTTCAAGGAGTATCCGATGGAGATCGCCGAAGTCGCCAGCATGTCGATGGAGTTGTTCAGCATGGAACATTGGAATATTTTTTTCCAGGACCCCGAAGAACTTCGGAGAGCCCGGATCCTGCAGCTGGAGCGTGTTATTACGATCTTCCCATGGATTGCTACGATCGATAAATTCCAACACTGGGTGTACGAAAATCCCACGCACAACCTCGAAGAAAGAAAGTCCGCCTGGTTGCGTATACTACGTGAATTTACTGTAGACGTAGTCGACTTCAGCGGTCTGGAACACTACCGGGGCAGCAGCTGGCAGCGCCAGCTCCACCTCTTCGAAGTGCCCTTCTATTATATCGAATATGGGATCGCCCAACTGGGCGCGATCGGGATGTGGAAACAGTTCAAGGAGAACCCTTCCGGTGCACTGGATAATTATATTCAGGCACTTAGCCTGGGCGGTACGAGAACCCTCCCGGAGCTCTATGCCTCAGCAGGACTCCAATTTGACTTTTCTCCAAAACATATAAAAACTTTAATTGAATTTATACAAAAAGAATTAGTAAAATTGTATTTGTAAACTAATCAGAGCCTTAACCAAAGTCCCGGCGTTTCTACGTCGGGACTATTTGTTTTTGGGGGCGGGCCTAATTTGGGAAAACTTAGGCCCGCCCCCAAAAACCACATCATGATCGGGGGGGAGCGCCCCCCCGACCCTCCCGGGTCCATGGTATGCTCACTGGCTATAACGCTCTACAGACGAGGATTTTAAACGATCTATCAACACACGAAGGCGGTAAGGCAATTAACACGCTGTAGCAATTTAGTAAATCTACTTAGCAATGAATTGAAGCCAGGGACGTAGGGGTGCGGGGAGGATTGCTAAACAACTATTTTTGCGTAGCAGAACCGAAACACCCAAGAAAATGAGGCCTCGCTACACAACGATAGTTGTTTAGCAATCCTCCCCGCACCCCGGTGGAATTAAGTAGTTATATGCCCACAAGATTGTGGAAAAATTACCACAAAGAGAATAGTTCACGCTAATAACTATCGAGGGAGGGACGTAACGATCGAAGACGGGTGAACCTATCGCGGCCGCGCACAAAGATCGCAGACCCCATGGACGACGACCTGCACCTGTTCCGAAACAAACCCGGCAGGCAATAAAAGGGCCGGCACAGCAACATGATCGAGGCAAACCGTCTTCCGGCAAACATCGCACACGAAGTGAACATGGTCGTCCTGGTGCCGGTGCGTGGTACACGCGTCATTGCAAAGGGCGTAACGCACGTTGTTTTCGGAAGTAGGTATCGTATGGAGAAGCCCTTTTTCGACAAAGCTTTGGAGGGTACGGTAGACCGTTACCCGGTCAAAGGTGGTATCCGCTTTTTCCACGTCCGCGTGAGACAACGCACCACCGGCCCGGAGGAAGAGTTCAAGGATACGAAGCCTTCCTTCGGTGACGCTCAGAGCGTGCTTCTTAAGAAGCGCACGTGCATCTTTTGCAGAGGAGGACATCATCACGAAGGATTGTTGTTGAACAGACCGCCGGAAAATCGCGGGCCACTGGGTTCCTTGAGCAGGGCTTTGATATCCCGTTGAAGCTTTTCGAGCTCCTCCTTTGTAAGACCGTCATAGATCCCGCGGAGGCGTCCGTTTTTATCTATGAGCGCAATGAGCTGGGTGTGGATGAACTGGTCTTCGATCTTTTGTTTGGCGTGGCTTTCATCGTCGATGTGGTAGCTGTCCCTCGCGGCGGCATACAACGCTTTTTTGGTGCCCGTGAGGAAGATCCAGTGTTTGGGATCGTCATAACCCATGGAGTCGGCGTACACTTTCAACCTGGACACGGAATCTCTTTCCGGGTCGGAGGTATGGGACAGCATCAGGAGATCCGGTTCTTCCTTAAAGGGCTCGTACACCCAGTGTTTGAGGTTGTCGTTCATCCGGGGACAGATCCCCGGACAGGTGGTGAAAAAGAAGGAAACGACACACACCTTTCCCAACACATCCCGCTCCGTAACCGTATCCCCCTTCTGGTCCACAAAGGCAAAGGGTTTTACGTCCGCGATGACCGGCAACTTTACTTTATAATCGTCCGTACCCGCAAAAAGGGCAATCCAAAAGATGGCAAGGAAAACAACCGAGCCCGCCACGTACCATAAAAGTCGCCTGATCCTTTTTTTCTTCTTTTCCATGGGACAAAATTACGACAAATGCGCCGCAGGGCGCGGGGCGCCCGTCGCCGAGCCTTTGGTATTTTGCAACAAAGTTGCATTTTCATATCTTTGCCCCCTTATGCGAATCAACTGGGATATGCTGGGTATGTCGGCGTCGATCGCCTGCGCCATCCATTGCGCGGTTTTGCCTCTTTTTCTGACAGCCCTGCCCTTGTTTGGCTGGGAAATTTTGCACAATCCCTGGTTTGAGGGCGGGATGATCGCCCTGGCGGGGGTCGTTGGGGCCAGCGCCCTTCGCCACGGTTATAAACGACATCACCGGCGGAGTACGCCGGCGATGCTGTTTGGGGCGGGTTTTGCCTGCCTTGTATTAAAAGAAGTTTTTCACACCTTTCATGTGGCGCTCCTGATTCCGGCAATCGTGCTTATTGTCGGAGCCCACTACCTCAACCTGAGGTATACGTCGCCTAAAGCTGCTTGATCTGTATATCCCGGAACCACACGTCTTCATCCCCGCCATGGTCCTGAAGGGAGATATGGCCTTTGTGGAAGGTGGCAAAACCGGGCATCTTGGCAAACTTGCTCCCGGCCACCAGCTTATTCCAGTCGTCGGTCCACATCCTGGTGGCCACCACTTCGGTATCATTGAGGAAAAACTGGAGCTTTCCGTTCCTCAGGCGGATCTCTACCTTGTTCCACTCCCCGACCGGTTTGACCGTTTGTACCTTGCAGGGGATGAGGTCATAGAGGTCGCCCGCGCGGTGTTTGAAATTCTTCCCGTCGGGATGGTTGTCGTTGTCGAGGATCTGCATTTCGGGACCCGTCTCGTACGTATTCTGATACTTGCTGGGATCCTCGTGGACGTCGAACATGATCCCGCTGTTGGCACCCTTGGATTCCTTCCACTCCAGCTTCAGGTCGAAGTTGTCGTATTCGCCATCGGTGACCAGGTCACCCCGGCCATCCCTGGAGGAGGCATCCAGGTGGAGGACACCGTCAGCGGCTTTCCAGGCGGAGCCCGCCGTCGATTGACCATAGGTATGCCAGCCGTGGGTGGTTTTGCCATCAAAAATGGACACCCAGTCACCGGAAACCGTCTTTACGGCGGTGGAGACCGGCTTGGCGGCAGACAGCGCGACCAGCGCCAGGGACACAAGGACGAAACGTTTCATATTGACAAGGGTTTACTGCTTGTAGGATAATATATACCGGACGAGGGTTTCCGCGTCCTGCTGGGAAAGGCTGGGGTGAGGTGTCATCGGCACCTGGCCCCAATTGCCCTTGCCGCCGGCAATAACCTTCTTGGCGAGGTTTTCTACCGTGCCTGTTTTCGTGGAATCGTAGCGTGCCGCAATCATGGCAAAGGAGGGTCCCGTGCTGGGTGCGTCGGGTGTGTGACAGGTCTTGCAATCGTTTTGCAGCATGATGCCGTACCCCGGGTGACCGGTATGTTCAGCGCCGCTTGCGGTCCCGGTGGAAGCGTCCGGTGCCTTGGCGACAGCGGAGGAAGAATCTGGAGCCGAAGGCTGTGTTCCCCCCGAGTTGCCTCCGCAGGCGGCCAATGCCAATAACGAGACGATACCGATCAGTTGCTTCATATTATTTTGATTTTCGCCACACAAGTTACTAAATTTATCCTCTCACAATTTCTCCAGATGGAATCCTCTTCCCGCAGACAGGCTATAAAAAATATCTTGATGACGTCAGCAGGTATCAGCGCCCTTGGCGCTTCGGCTTTTAGCGCCCCGGACAAGGCCCCCAGACCCCTGGGCCTCCGGAACAACATCCACCAGTCCGTTTGCTACTGGGTCTACCACGATATTCCCCTGGACCAGTTCTGCGGTACACTCCAACAGTTAGGGCTAAGCGCCATCGACCTCATCGGGCCGAAGGACTGGCCGGTCCTCCAGCAACACGGCATTTATTGCGCCATGTGCAATGGGGCGGAGCTGGGTTTATACGACGGGTTCAGCCATCCCGAGTTCCATGATGCCCTGATCAAGAATTATACCGAGTGGATCCCCCTCGTCGCCAAGGCCGGGTACAAAAACCTGATTTGCTTTAGCGGTGCCCGCAGGGGGATGGACGACGAGACCGGCATGAAAAACTGTATCACCGGGCTGCAGAAGCTGTTGCCCCTGGCGGAGAAGCACGGGGTGGTCCTGGTCATGGAGCTCCTCAACAGCAAGATCGACCACAAGGACTATATGTGCGACCACACCGCCTGGGGGGTCGAACTTTGCAAACGCGCGGGTTCGGAAAACCTAAAGCTCCTCTACGACATCTACCACATGCAGATTGACGAGGGCGACATCATCCGCAACATCCGCGAAAGCCACCAGTATATCGCCCACTACCATACGGGCGGTGTCCCGGGCCGTCACGAGATCGACGATACCCAGGAGCTGTACTACCCGGCCATTATGAAGGCCATTCTCGACACAGGATTCACCGGTCACGTGGCCCAGGAGTTCGTCCCTTCCGTGCCGGATAAGATCGCTTCGCTCAAAAAATGTATAGAGATCTGCGATGTATAAAATACTCCTCCTGCTGACCTTGTGGGCCGCAACAACCCGCGCCCAGGGCGGGCCGACTGCCGCTGCCGGCCCCGCAACGCCCGCGCCGCGCCAGGCTCCGTCGGACGACGGGGCCATCCGCCAGGTCCTGGCGCAGCAGGTCACTGCCTGGAACAACGCCGACGTCACCGCCTTCATGCAAGGCTACTGGCAAAGTGACTCCCTCATTTTTATTGGCCCCAAAGGACCGAATTACGGCTGGCAACCCGTCCTGGATCACTATAAAAAAGTGTATCCCGACAAGGTGGCGATGGGCACCCTGACGTTTAGCAACCTGGTATTGAAAAGATTATCCGGGGATTATTATTTCGTGATCGGCGCCTGGCATCTAACGCGCACCAATGGAGACCTGGGTGGACAATTCACCCTCCTTTTCCACAAAATAAACGGCAACTGGAAGATCGTCGTGGACCACACGAGCTAGGCGCCCATCTTCCGCCAAAGCCTGTAATAGTAGTAGATCAACACCCCGAGGCTGATCAGGAACCCCAGGTAGTACAAGACGTTTCCCCAGGTAAGGTGGTCTTCGACAAAGGCATAACCGGGCATAATCCCTCCCACGACCTGGAGAAGCATCCAAAGGAGGCCGGCCGACAGGGTGCGAACGATCCTCCACATGAACTTCGTGACTTCCGGTTCTATTCCCGAGGGCATATATCAAAAGCGCGCGCCCGCGCGCCGCGGTTTATGGCATTAACAGTTGTTTCAGCGCCAGGCTATCCCCATTAAATACGTCAAAATCGACCTCCGCGTTGATCCCGCTGACGTGGCCGAATTCGCTGTGTTGCCAGAACGACCAGTCCCGGGCAATCCGGGGATTTTCCTTCTGGAGGTAATGGGCGGCCCACAAAGGGTATCCATCAAACATCCTGCCCAGGTGCCTGTCGTAGAAATCCACGCTGGTATAAATGATGGGTTTTGTCCCCGTATTGGCCTGTACCACGTCCAGCCATTCCTGCAGTCTTTGGTGGATCAGGGTATCCCTGACACCATAAGTATCCTCCACGTCCACCACCGGGGGGATATCGCCGGATTCCAGGGTGACGGTGGCCAGAAAGTTTTCGGCCTGGGCCCGGCCGCTTTTCGTCGCCAGGAAAAAATGATAGGGACCACGGATCATCCCCGCGCTTTTCGCCTCCTCCCAGTTGCGCCGGAATTGGGCGTCGACCCTGCCCAACCCTTCGGTGGCCTTGATGAACACGAAGTCCAGGTGCACCCCTCTGACCTCCATTGACTTGACCATGGGCCAGTTGATGCGGCCGTTATGCCAGGACACGTCGATACCGTGTATGGCGTAATTGACCGGGATATCGGTCCCGAATTCCTGGTAACGGACAAAACGGTCTTCTTTCGATTGCCACAACTCATAATTGATCAACGCCACCACACCCAACACGAAAATGAGCAACAGCCAAAGAACCCACTTGCGAATCTTCTGTTTTTTTCTCACAGACACAAACCTACGACATTAGGGAAAATGAATACATTCGTTCTTTGTATGACATACGTCCGTTCGGTTATCCACCTGGGGAGTGGCGCCATTGCGTGCTACCGCTGGGGCCAGGGGCCGGGCGTGATCATAGCCCTGCACGGGTTCGGGGAAAGGGCCCTTTCTTTTGAACACTGGGGCCGGTCGCTCCCGGAAGGATTTTCCCTGTATGCCCCCGACCTTCCGCTTCATGGCGACAGCCGGTGGGAGGGTCCGTTCACGGTGGATCATTTGCACGAGCTTCTCCGGCGAATCACGGTTACGCCGTTTACCCTTTGCGGTTTTAGCATGGGCGGACGGCTCTGTCTGTCCTACGTACAAGCCAGGCCGGAAAACATCCACCGCCTGGTACTGCTTGCGCCGGATGGATTGAAGGTCAATTTCTGGTATTGGCTGGCTACCCAGACCCAAACGGGCAACCGCCTTTTCCGGTATACGATGCAACATCCGGCCTGGTTCCTCGGAAGCATTCGCACCCTGGGTGCGCTCCACCTGATCAACCGCGGCATCGTCAAGTATGTCCATCGCCACCTGGGCGAGGCCGCCCAACGGCAGGCACTATACGATATATGGACCTGTATGCGCACGTTCCGGCCCGACCTGGAAGCCGTCAAAAACCGGATCCGCACACAAGGCCTCCCGGTCCGGCTGATCTTCGGCCGCTACGACCGGATCATCCAACCTTCCCAGGGCTACCGTTTCCAGGAAGGCCTGGGGGAGCATTGCCGCCTTACGGAGCTTTCAGCGGGACACCAGTTGCTGACAGTGGCGCTCAGCCCCGTGTGTCTTCAGATCGTCACCGATTAATTTCGTTACTTTACAACGGATGGCATTTTTTCTGACCGGATTGTTCTTGTTTTTGGTATACGCGGCCTGCCTGGTATTTTACCGGCAAGCCTGGCGGGCGTTGCCTGTATTCAAGGTCCCGGCCTCCTTCACGCCCGCCGCATCGATCACCGTCATCATCCCTGCCCGTAACGAGGAAGACAACATCGGTGCGTTGCTCGATACCCTTCTTGCCCAGGACTATCCGCCCGCGTTGTACGAGGTCATCGTCGTGGACGACCATTCCACCGACGGTACCGCCGATGTCGTGCGCCGCTACAAAAATGTACGGCTCCTGACCTTAGCCGATCACCTTAGCCCGGGAGAACGCCTGAATGCCTATAAGAAAAAGGCGATCGACACCGCCATCACCCTCAGCCGCGGCGAGCTCATCGTCACCACCGACGCCGACTGTCTGGCGGAACCCCGCTGGCTGAGCCTGATCGCGGCTTTTTACCAGGAACATCAACCCGTTTTTATAGCCGCCCCCGTGGCGTATATGGACGAGACCAGCTTTTTAAAGGTGTTCCAATCCCTCGACTTCATGACCCTCCAAGGGATCACCGGCGCTTCGGTGTACCGGAAGGTCCATACTATGTGCAACGGCGCCAACTTAGCCTACAGCAAGGCCGTTTTCCATGAGGTAGGCGGTTTCCGGAACATCGACGCCATTGCCTCCGGGGACGACATGCTCCTGATGCACAAGATGTATCAACGCTACCCGGACCGGATCTCGTTTTTAAAATCCCCCGGCGCCATCATCCGGACCGCACCCATGCCGACCTGGAAGGCATTTTTTAACCAACGGATCCGCTGGGCCAGCAAGGCCGACAAATACGACGACAAACGCATCATCGCCGTCCTGGCGCTGGTATACCTTTGGAATGTCTGGTTCCTCGCCGCAGGTGTGGCGGCGTGCTTTATACCTGGCCTTTGGAGGACCTGGCTTGGCTTTATCGCCGTCAAGACCATCGTGGAAATGTGGTACCTCTACCCCGTGGCCGTCTTCTTTGGAAAAAAATCCCTGCTCTGGAAATTCCCCTTGGCGGAGCCCGTACACATTGCCTATACCATTATTGCCGGCTGGCTGGGTAAATTTGGGTCCTATCAATGGAAGGGACGAAACGTCAAATAACCCGTTTGCCGCGCGCAGCCATGGCCAGCCTCCTGGTCATCGCCCTTGCCTTTGGGGTCGCGGCCTTCGCCTATTTCCTGGCGCCTGACCACTCTCCTTTTGCCAATCGGATGGTCGTGGAGATCGGGGGCAAGCCGCCCGGTTATACCCAGCAATTTCTTCTCCTGAAGCGGCCCGCCGCCGGTCGGACTGATTTCTTACAACGGCTCTGGAGCGGCGCCCCCGATACCTGTATCTATGTCCCCATCACGCGCTGGAGCATCGCAGGCGATTCCCTTCATGTCGATAAGTACATCGACGACGGCCTCACCGAGCCACAAGCGTACGCGCTGCAAAGCATCGACCCGTACAGAAACGGCCGCTACCTGTACACCCAGCGCTTCTACCTCGGCACCGACCGCTTCGGCCGGGACGTCCTCAGCCGCCTGATCATCGGTACCCGGGTGTCCCTCAGCGTCGGTCTCGTGGCCGTCGCCCTTTCACTGACGATCGGCATCTTTTTAGGCGCCCTTGGCGGTTATTACGGGGGAAAAACGGACGACGTCATTGTCTGGTTTATGAACATCGTCTGGAGCATACCTACGCTGCTGCTGGTATTCGCCATTACATTTGCCCTGGGCAAAGGATTCTGGCAGGTATTCGTGGCCGTGGGCCTGACCCTGTGGGTCAACGTCGCGAGGACCCTGCGAGGCCAGGTCCTCGCCCTTCGCCACATTGAATACGTCGAAGCCGGAAGGGCCCTCGGCTTTTCCGATGCCCGCATCATCACCCGGCACATCCTGCCCAACGTGATCGGACCCGTTCTCGTCATCTCCGCGGCCAACTTCGCTTCCGCCATCGTCATCGAAGCCGGTCTGAGCTTTCTCGGCGTGGGCGTGCAACCCCCACAACCCAGCTGGGGCCTGATGATCAAGGAAAACTATAGTTTTATCATCACCCACAACCCCTCCCTGGCCATCGTGCCGGGGGTGGCCATCATGGTGCTTGTCCTCGCCTTCAACCTGTTGGGCAACGGGTTGCGCGACGCTATGGACGTGCGTTCGTGATCTATTTCATGGAATACCGGTACGTCCCCGTCCAGGTATTGGACGATTTCGTATTGGACGTTACCGTGATGCTCACCACGCAGCTCTCCTGCGCAGGCGTACTCGTGATGGTATAGTTGTTGCTCGCCGTGGTGGTGCTGCCGCTTTGCGTAAAGAAGGGCAGATTGGACTGACCATCCACGTATGCAGTAATGGCAACGGTTACGCCTTTCGGCGGCATCGTGGAAGTGATGGTAACATTCAGGGCAAAAGTAGGACCCGGCGCAGCGGCCTGTGTCGATCCTTCGGCGGGCGTGGTGGTCACCGCCAGGGTGGCTTCCGGGGTGCTGCCCCCGCCTTTTCCGCAAGCAACGGCCGAGCAAACCAACAGGGCGCCCAGCATCTTCATAAGCATAGTTCTCATACCTGTAAGATAATATTTTTAATCGAGGCTCACACGGACGTTGCGGTTAAGACTCTCCTCCAGCGAGATAAAGGTCTCCGTCCGTTCGATCCCCTTGATCTTTTGGACCACATCGTGTAAGACATACCGGAGCTGGTTGATGTCCTTACACACGATCTCGGCAAACATGCTGTAGTTCCCCGTCGTATAATTCAGCCGGACGATCTCGGGAATCTTTTCCAGGTCCTTGGCCACGGAGTCATAGAGCGAGCTTTTTTCCAGGTAGATCCCCAGGAACGCGATGACGTCATACCCTAACGCCTTCAGGTCCACGGTCAGACGGGTGCCTTTTACAATCCCGTACTCCTGGAGTTTTTTGATACGCACGTGTATTGTTCCCCCGGAAACGAACAATTGCTTCCCCAGATCCGCGTAGGATATTTCCGCATTTTCCATCATAGCATGGATGATCTGCAGGTCCAATTTGTCCAAATTCAATTTACCGCTCATTTTACGATGCTATTTTTGACAAATCTCAATGAAGCAGGGCCTAAATTTAGAAATGTCTAATCTTTTAAAATTTGTCTTGAATTTTATCCAATGAAACAGAGAAATCCTTTAGTTTTGTTTTGTCATTTGGAGGTTTTACGGGAAAAGATACAAAAATATACCGCTTTTCGTATAAACTGGCAAATTACGACTTTTTGATTCTGTATACTGTGGAGTGATGGAATTTGGCAGACATACCCTCTTGTCTCGGGGGTGGGGAGTTCGGGAAAAACATAGAGTAATGCCGTGTCCGTCTTGCGACAGTCACGACTGGGGTTGACCACCACAACATTGCGCTACGGCTAACCGCCCCGTGGAGGTTCGAGTCCTCCCTCTACAGCTCTCTCTGATGGTGATAAAAAGGCCCGCGTAAGTTCTCTTACAGGGCTTTTTTGCTTTGCGCCGGCGGCCTAACTGGACAATTTAGGCCGCCGGCGCAAAACCGCTAATGATGGCCCTTCGGGCAGGGCGCCTGTGGCGCCCTAGGGGTCCCCTGCGGGGGCCTAAGGGGGGCAGTTTTGTTTGGCCACATTCAAAAAATTTATTATCTTTGATGTGGTCCAATTCTTTCTTATGACTAATCCGTCCGCTCATATCAATGAACCTGTCGTTAGGATCGTGGCGTTTGAGGTAGCGGTCCTGGCTATCAGTTTTACCTTCACCCATCTGTTGGTCATCCCTCTTTTTCTCCTGTTCGACTTTTACCTCCGGGGTTGGGAACTCCGCCGCTATAGCCCCCTGCGTTGGCTCGCCGTCCAGGTCAACCGTTTCTTTTTCCATGACCGGTATAAACCCGTCTTTGCCGCGCCCAAGGTTTTTGCGGCCAGGATCGGCGCCATCCTAAGCCTGGCCATCATCGGTTTGTACGTGTTCGAGTCCCCCCTTCTGAGCGTCGGCCTGACCACCGTGATGATCTGTTTCGCCCTCCTGGAATCCCTGGTGGGGTTTTGCGCCGGGTGCTACCTGTACAGCTATTACGAGAAGCTACGGCACCACTTCCATTTTTAGACAGCATTTAGACCGCCGCGGTCGTACCTTTGCCCCCCTATGGGCTACAAAAAGCTGATCCGTTTTGCCGCGATCAAAGAATTCCCGCACGTCCTGGAATACCCACAGGGTATGCCCGGCCGTTGGGCGGATTTCTTTCACAATACCCATCCCCTGACCCTGGAGCTGGCTTGCGGGAAGGGGGAGTATACCATTGGGCTGGCAAGGCTGTACCCGGAGGGCAACTTTATCGGGGTGGATATCAAGGGTAACCGCATCTGGGTGGGTGCCAGCAAGGCCCTGGCGGACAATCTTGCCAACGTCGCCTTTCTCCGGAGCCAGATCGAGTTGCTGCCGACGTATTTTGCGCCGGGCGAGGTCAAAGACATCTGGATCACCTTTCCCGATCCCCAGCTCCAGCTATCCAGGGCCAAAAAACGCCTGACCCATCCGCGATTCCTTCGCCAGTACCGCGAGTTCCTCCGTCCGGACGGGCAGGTGCACCTCAAAACGGACTCACCGGACCTGTACGCCTTTACCCAAACGGTGATCGGGTTGTACGACCTTCCGCTGTACGAATCCTCCGATAATATCTATGCCCGGGCCGAGGTCAGTCCGGAGCTTTCCATACGTACCCATTACGAAGGCCTGGACATCGCCGGGTCCAAAAGGGTACACTACCTCCGTTTCGGTCTGCGCGAGACGCTGCTCGACGAACAGCGGGCCGAAGCGCTAAAAGAACTGCTGCAACATGCCGTTGATTGAGGGAACCGACTTCTATTACAACGAGAAGGGCCTCATGGTATTTACGGAGACCTACCACCTGAAGCGGGGGTTTTGTTGCGGCAGCGGCTGCAAGCACTGCCCGTTCGGGTATGAAAATGTGCCCGAGCCACGGCGGACTGAGCTGAGACAAGCAAAGCCTCCGCGCGATGTCCCTCGAAAACCATAAATTGCTCTCCCATCAACTATTGCCCATGCGTCGTATTCTTTGGCTGACCCTCTGCCTCGGCCCCCTGATCGCCAGTGCCCAAAATAACGCTGATACCCTCCTGGCCTTTATCCAGGCGAACTATACCAAGATCGAGCGCCGCATCCCGATGCGGGACGGCGTAAAACTGTTTACGGCGATCTATATCCCCCATGACACCACCGAGGACCACGCATTCATGATGATGCGCACCCCTTATTCGTGCGCCCCCTACGGGGAAAATAGCTTTCCCCGGCGACTGGGCCCCAGCCGTTTTTTCCCCAGGGAAAAATACATCTTCGTCGTCCAGGACGTCCGGGGACGGTACATGAGCGAAGGACAGTTCCAGGAAATGACGCCGGCCATCGACAATAAGCGCAACAAAAAGGACGTGGACGAAAGCAGCGATACCTATGATACCATCGACTGGCTGCTGAAGAATATTGACCACAACAGCGGCAAGGTGGGTATTTACGGCATTTCCTACCCGGGCTTTTATGCGTCGGCCTCTCTTCCGGGCGCGCACCCCGCCATCAAGGCGGTTTCCCCCCAGGCACCCGTCACCGACGAGTTCGTGGGGGACGACGCCAACCACCGGGGCGCGTTTTTCCTGTTGGACAACTTCGACTTCATGAATTTCTTCGACCATCCCCGGCCGGAACCCTGGATGAAGTATCCCTCGATGTTCGACGTGAAGTATGACGATGCCTACGACTTTTTCCTGAAGCTGGGTCCGGTCAAAAACGCCAACGACCTTTATTTCAAAAACCAGAGCAAAATCTGGAACGAATACCTGGAACACCCCACCTACGACAGCTATTGGCGGGCGCGCAACATCCGCCCACACCTGAAGGGGATCACGCCCGCGGTCCTGGTGGTCGGTGGCTGGTTTGACGCCGAGGACCAGTTTGGCGCCCTAAAGACATTCGAGGCCGCGAACAAACAAAACCCCGGAGCCGACATCCACCTCCTGATGGGCCCCTGGACGCACGGCGCCTGGGCCAGGGGTGAATGGAGCCACTACGCGGATTACGCGTTCGGAGCCAACACCAGCGCGTACTTCCAGCAGCTGGAGCTCGACTTTTTCAATTTCTACCTGAAGGGAACGGGCAAACCGGACCTGGACAAGGCAACGGTTTTCGTCACCGGGTCCAACGAATGGCGGAAATTCACCGCCTGGCCCCCGGATGAAAGTACCCCCCAGACCTGGTATATGGGCTCGTCCCATACCCTCTCGACGGACAAACCCATGATCCCTTCCTCCTACGATACGTACGTCTCCGACCCCGCACATCCTGTTCCCTACATCAATGGGGTAAAATCCGGCCGGGACAACAACTATATGGGCGCCGACCAGCGGTTTGCCGCCCTGCGACCGGACGTCCTCACCTATACCAGCGACGTCCTTTCCAGCGACATGACCCTGACCGGTGAGATCGACGTAGACCTGTATGCGTCTATCACGGGTACGGACGCCGACTTTATCGTAAAGGTCATCGACGTACTGCCGTTGGAGCCTCAGGGTGCCGCCGCCCCCAGCACGGAAGAAAAAGCCCTCGGCGGGTACGAACAGCTCGTCCGGGCAGAGGTGATGAGGGGTAAGTTCCGGAAAAGCTGGGAACACCCCGAGCCGTTTGACCCGGGGTCGCCGACGCGGGTGTCGTTTGCCCTGAACTCGATCGCCCATACCTTTAAGGCAGGGCACCGGCTTATGGTGCAGGTGCAAAGCAGCTGGTTTCCCCTGGTGGATTTGAATCCGCAAACCTTTGTGGATATTCCGCAGGCGAAGCCCGGGGATTTTAAGACGGCTACGATAAAGCTCTACCACGACACCAAACATCCGTCTTCGATCACGGTGCGGAAGCTGCCGTAAGGGCCGGGGCGGGCCCATTGGGAGCGCGCGCCCCCTACTCCAGCGCCGTGCACGTCCCCAACGTCCGCACGGTAAAATTCACCGAATTGGCGATAAAGCATTTGTGGTGGGCCGCGTCATGCAACGCCTCCACCTTAGCGACCATGGCCTGCTCCGCGACGGTCACCGTCGGGTGGAGCACCACCTCGGTGAAGCGTCCACCACCATCCGCGGTTTCTTCCATAAAACCCTTGGCATGGTCGGCATAGTCGACGACAGACACCCCGGCTTCCGAACACAGGTGAAGGAACCACAACATGTGACAGGAGGAAAGCGAAGCCACCAGCAATTCTTCCGGGTTGTAGCGACCCGGGTCACCCCGGAAAGCGGGGTCCGAAGAGCCCGGCAGATCCGGCTTTCCGGCGACGTGTTGGGTAAAGGCCCGCTCATAGACGGTATACCCCGTGGTCCCCTTGCCGCGGTTCCCGGTCCAGAGGAGGTCCACCTTGTACTGGTGCGTTTTACCCATGATGCTAGTAGTATTTGCTGACCATGACGTAGACGATCACCCCCGTTACCGCCACATACAGCCATAAGGGCCAGGTGATCCTCGCCAGCTTCCGGTGCTTGTCGAATTTTTCCTGGAACGCGCGTTGCAACGTAAACAGGACAAAGGGGATGATGATCCCCGACAAAAGGATGTGCGACGTGAGAATGACATAGTAGACGTAGCGTAAACCGCCCGCCGCTGCCTTTTCCGCGTCATCCAGGTGGCCGTCCCTGTTGAGGTCGCCGTACAGCGTAGACGGGTTGGACGCGTGATAGATCACATAGGACACCAGGAAGATCGCGCTCAGGACGACCGCCAGCAGGTTGGTCCATTTGTGGGCCTGCACCTGACCATGGCGGATAAACCAAAGACTCGCAAGCAGCAAGATGGCCACCGTGGCGTTGAGGGTCGCGTGGAAAAGAGGCAATACCGAGGTATTGAATCCAAAGTTTATCTTGACCGATGGCACCAGGATCAGGAAAGCCACCGCCAGGGGAACGGCAACGGACACGATGATGATCGGGAGGGTGAGGTTCTTATTCTTCATTCTCTATTGAAAAGATTGCGTTTCTCGTTCTTTTTCTTCTCCAGGGTCAGCAACACAATGTCCCCCGCCAGCCGCGCCATATCCGCGGTGTCCTGTCCGTTATAATATCCCCGGACAAAACGGTCCTTGTCCAGCAAGACCATCCGGTCCGTATGGACGAAGTTCTGGTGCCCGCTGTCCATGGCTGCCACCTTGAAATCCCGCTCCGCGAGTGTATAGATCGAATCCTTGCTCCCCGTGAGCATCCACCAGTTGTGGTGCAACACCCCAAACCGGTCCGCATACTCTTTAAGCACCGGAACCGAGTCCCGCTCGGGATCCACGGAGAATGAAACAAACTGGACGATCGTATCGTTGGTCAGGAACATCTGCTGGAGGTGTTGCATATTCCGGGTCAGGGTGGGGCAAAAAGAAGGACAATGGGTAAAAAAGAAGTCCGCCACGATAATCTTGCCCTTGGCGTCCTGTAAGGATACCTTCTGCCCGAGCTGGTTGGTCAGCGTAAAATCAGGAATGACGTGCCAGACCGTATCAAACGTCTGCTTGCCGTGGTCCGTGACCTCCACGATCGTGTCCGCGATATAGTGCCCGGGCATGACCAGGGCCTTTTCGCTATAGGCCTTTACCAGGAAATAGCAAATGAGCGGTACAAAGATCACCACACACATTACGATCATCGACCTTTTATTCATGCCGCAAAGATACCGCCCAAACGCGAAAAAGCCGGCTATAGAGGGCCGGCTTCTTCAATATCATAAAATGCCACTATTTCAGGGGTTCGGCAGGTGCCGTCTCCACCTTCTCCGTCGGCGCCTTTTGTACGTCCCTGGGAGAATACCTGGACCGCAGGTTCAGCCACGAATCCCCATCCGCCAGGAAGGCAACAACGAACCAGATAAACAGGCTCAGGGGGATCAGGATGCTCCGGATCATGTTGGTCACTTCATAACGCAAGTGCATGAACTCGGCTACGATATACCCGGCTTTCAGGAAGGTGAAGAACAGGAAGAAAACCGGATTGATCCACTTCAGGTTCTCGGGGATGTGATGGCTCACCATGCTGCCCCACGCTACTTCAGCAATGGTGATCACCAACAGGATCCAGAAAACCCTCCAGATACGCTTGATGGTCATACCACCTTCGTGTTCGTGCAATACCTCGTGCGTATTGTCTTGTGTATTCTCGGACATAAGATCTTTATTAAAAATGATTTAAAGCAGGTAATAGCAGGTGAACACGAAAACCCATACCAGGTCGACAAAGTGCCAGTACAAACCGACCTTTTCGACCATTTCATAGTGACCGCGGCGATCGTAGGTTCCTTTGAGGATGTTGGTGAGGATCACACAGTTGATGACCACCCCGCTGAATACGTGGAAACCGTGAAAGCCCGTTACCGTGAAAAAGTAGTTGGTAAAGGCAGTGCTGGCGACCGTCCCATCCCTGTTGGGGAAAGGATTGCGACCCCACCAGGCACCTTCGTGAAACAGGTGGTTCCATTCCCAGGCCTGGCAACCCAAAAAGCAAAGACCACCGATGATCGTCAGGAACAACCACTTGGCGGCCCCGTTCTTATCCATATGGTGACCGGCGTTCACAGCAAGTACCATGGTAACGGAGCTCATGATCAGGATAAAGGTCATGAGACTCACAAAGACCAGCGGCGCGCCGCTTTCTATAAAAGGAGCGGAACTGAATACTTTATTCGGGTCGGGCCAGGAAGCCAGTGAAAAACGGGTCGTCCACAGGGAGATCAGGAAAGCGCCAAAGGTGAACGCGTCGCTCATCAGGAAGAACCACATCATCAGCTTACCATAACTCACATTGTAGGGGCTCTTACCTCCACTCCACGATGTTTGTACGTTCGCTACTGCAGCAGTTGCCATGAATTCAGTTTTAAAGTCTACAAAATTATTGAATCATTATGAAAAACACCAGGAGGTATAACCACAACAGGTCCACGAAGTGCCAGTACACGCTCACGATCTCGATGGGCACCGCGCTGTAGTTCCGGCTGCGACCGCTAAAGGCGCGGACAAACTGGACGACCAGCGCTACAATACCGCCGAGCACGTGTACCGCGTGCAAACCGAAAATGATGTAGAGGAAGGACACCGCTACGTCATTCGTAAACCGCAACCCCTGCGCCCAAAGGGTTTCAAAACCCCGGAACTGCAACCCCACGAAGAGAAAGCCGCCCAGCGCAGTCAGACTCAGGAGGAGCCGGTACCGGCGCATCTGTCTTTCCTTAAACGCCCGCAGACACATCTGTATCGTCAGGCTCGTCAACAACAACACCCCCGTGGAATACCAGAAAATGGTCGGCAGGGTAAAGCCCTGCCAGTCCGCCTGGTTGCGCTTCACGATGACGGCACTGGTCAACCCCGCAAACATCATAACGATGCTGCCGATCGCCAGCCACAACGTGAACTTGTGCGGATGCAACCTTTTTCTTTCTGTACCCATTTGTATTGCGCTCATTAACTAACTACTTGATGCACTTTATCAAACAACAATGCCAAAAACACCACCGGCAGATAGATATAGCTGCTGAACATCACCCTCCGGGCCGCTTTCGCTGACATTTCCCTGAGCAGCCGTATACACTGCACCAGGAGAAACACATTGGCCAGGGCCACAATCCCCAGGCTCACGATCCCGCTCATGTGAACGGCGTAGGGCAATACACCGACCGGGAACTGCGCCAGGGCATAGATCACCGCCTGAACGGCCGAGAAACGCGTGGGACCCTTATCGGAAGGCAGGAGCTTGAACCCCGCCCGCGAGTAGTCCCCGTGCGCCAGCCAGGCGATCGCCCAGAAGTGCGGAAACTGCCACAGGAACTGTATCCCGAAAAGGATCAGACCACCCGTCCAGTTGAACAGCGGCCCCGTGTCGAAGGCTGCCGCCCAGCCGATAAGACAGGGCAACGCACCCGGAAACGCACCCACGAGGACTGCCGAGGAGTTTACCTTTTTGAGCGGCGTATAGATAAACGCGTACAAAAAAAGACTCAACCCACTCAGTGCCGCCGCCTGCCAGCTAAAAAAGAACTGCAATATGCCAATCCCCAGGACACCCGCCAGGAAAGCGAATACCCAGGCTTCAGACTCACTCATCCTTCCCGACGCGACCGGGCGGTTCGCCGTCCGTTTCATCTTCGCGTCGGTATCTTTTTCCACCACCTGGTTGATGGCGTTGGCGCTACCGGTGACCAGGATGCCACCCAAGGCCAGCAACAAGACCATCTTCCAGTTCAGGCTGACGATGTTGGGCGCCAGCTCATAGCTCACCACGCTGCTGAACACCACCATGATGCTCAGGGACAACTTGACGAGCTGCAGGTAATCCTTTAACTTCTGCTTCACGGCCACCCAAACGGCGGCTCCATGCCCTCCGATCGTCTGCTCCTGTGTCAATGCGCGCTTTCGTTGGCTCCTACAGGTTCGGTCTGGGGGATAAAGTCCCTACCGTCCTTGCCGTAATCATACGCCCAGCGGTGTACTTCGGGGATCTCGCCAGGCCAGTTACCGTGACCGGGGCGGATCGGCGTCGTCCATTCGAGCGTAGTGGCGTTCCAAGGATTCGGGGTCCTTACCTTACGACCCTTGAATATGCTGTAGAAGAAGTTGAAGAGGAAGAGGATCTGCACCGCGAAGACGATGATGGCGACCACGCTGATGAATTCGTTCAGACCGGCAAACTGTTTGAACGATACCCAGTTGCTGTAATCCATATACCTACGGGGCATGCCCGCCAGGCCTTCGTAGTGCATGGGCCAGAAGATGCAATAGGCGCCCGCGATCGTTACCCAGAAGTGGATATATGCGAGCGTATTGTTCAGATAGCGGCCAAACATCTTCGGATACCAGTGGTAAATCCCCGCGAACATCCCGAAGAAGGAGGCAACCCCCATCACGATGTGGAAGTGGGCGATGACGAAGTAGGTATCGTGGAGGTGGATGTCCAGGGCAGAGTTCCCCAGCCAGATCCCGGTCAGGCCACCGGAAATAAACAGGCTTACGAAACCGATGGCGAACATCATCCCGGGCGTGAGCCGGATATTCCCCCGCCAGAGCGTCGTCAGCCAGTTAAAGACCTTAATGGCCGAAGGAATGGCGATCAACAGCGTCAGGAGTACGAAGAACGACCCGAGGAAGGGGTTCAGACCCGTGACGAACATATGGTGCGCCCATACCAGGAACGCCAGGATACAGATGGCGAACAGAGAACCCACCATCGCCATGTACCCAAAGATCGGTTTGCGGGAGTTGACGGCCAGTATTTCCGACACCATACCCATGGCCGGGAGCAGGATGATGTATACCTCGGGGTGACCCAGGAACCAGAACAAGTGCTGGTAGAGGATGGCGCTGCCGCCCTCGTTGGGAAGCACCTGCCCGGAGGCTAAGTAAATATCGGACAGATAGAAGCTCGTACCGGCGTGACGGTCGAACAACAACAGGATGAAACCGGAGAGCAGTACCGGGAAGGACAATACCCCGAGTACGGCGGTGAAGAACAGGGCCCAGATCGTCAGCGGGAGCTTGGTCATGCTCAACCCCTTGGTCCGCATGTTCAGCACCGTGGAAATATAGTTCAGACCGGCCAGGAGCTGGGATACCACGAATAGGGCCATGGCGATCAGCCAGAAGTCCATACCGGCCTTGGAACCATCGGACGCTCCGCCGAGCGCGCTCAGCGGGGGATAGGCCGTCCAGCCACCGCTGGCGGGACCCGTCTGGATAAAGAGGGAGGCGAACATGACGACCGAAGCCAGGAAAAAGAACCAGTAGGACAACATGTTCATAAAGGGAGACGCCATGTCGCGGGCGCCCACCTGCAGGGGAATCAGGAAGTTGGCGAAGGTGCCGCTCAAACCGGCGGTCAGTACGAAGAACACCAGCACCGTCCCGTGCATGGTGACCAGTGCATAGTAAAACTCGGGTTGCAGCCGGCCGCCCTTTGCCCAGTGACCCAGCAGGGTTTCCAGGAAGGGAAAGTGTTGATCCGGATAACCCAGTTGAAGCCTGAAGATCACGGAGAACAAGCCACCCACCACGGCCCAGAACATCCCCGTCATGAGGAACTGTTTGCCGATCATTTTGTGGTCCTGGCTGAAAATATATTTAGTGACGAACGTCTCATGGTGTTCATGGTGCTCGTGGACCTCGTGAGCGTGTGTACTCACCGCTTGTCCGTGCTGAAGGATGGCTTCGTTACTCATGATCGTCTTATTTTATAGTTGCCACAATTTTTTTCGTTGTATCGGCCGGGGCCGCAGCACCAGGCGCCTTCTCCGGGAACACGCTATAGTAGTTGGCCTTTTTGCTGTCCAGCCATTTCTTATAATCCGCTTCGCTGTCCACCTGGATGATGCCGCGCATCCCGAAGTGGCCGGGGCCGCACATCTGGTCGCAGGAGATCTCGTATACAAAGTCGGGATTCCCCGTTTTCTGCTTCATTTCATCGGTGGTGAACTGGGGCGTAAACCACAAGGTCGTCGGGATACCGGGGACCGCGTCCATCTTCATCCGGAACTGGCTCAGCCCCACGTCATGGATCACGTCACGGGAGTGGATGATGAGTTTTACCGGGTGGTTGACGGGGATATGCATCGTCAGGTCCGTGACGACAATGTCGTCCTGGTTGGCGGGGTCGTCCCACAGCTGACCGAGGGGGTTGCCCTTGGCGTCGCTGATATTTTTGAAGTAGGTTTTCCCAAACTTGCCGTCCTTCCCGGGGTAGCGGTAAATCCAGTTGAACTGTTTCCCGGTAATTTCTATCTCGATCGCGTCTTTCGGCGCCTCACCGGTGATGTGGAACCAGTATTTCAGGCCGAAAACGACCAGGACCAGCAGGAACACGGCCGGAACCACGGTCCAGAGGACTTCGAGCTTGTTGTTATGGGGGAAAAAGAAGGCCTTTTTGCCCGGCTTTTCCTGGAAGCGGTAAACGAAGGAGAACAGCAGGATCTGGGTGATGATGAACACCACGCCCGTGATGGCCAGGGTGATCCACAACATCCGGTCGATGTCCATCCCTTCCTTGGATGCGGAAGTCAGGGGGAGGAGGGTCTTTTTGTACAACAGGTCGTTGCACCACCACACCCCAATGAGCCCGAGAATCAGGAAGGCGAGCATCAGGAAGGCGTTGATGCGGTTGTTTTGCTCCCGTGTCTTGTCTTCGCCTTTCAGTACACTCACATACTCGCTGGCCTTAGCGATCTGGAAGATCACTACGAAAACCAGAATAACCGTTGCAATCAGGAGGAATGACATGATACTATCTGAATTATTTTTAAGTATGGTGTATAATGCTTTCTTTCAGGAACGGACTGTTCTTGGGGACCAGGGAAGCTTTTTCCAGTTGCTTGGCGGTCACTAAGATGATCGTCCCTACAAAACCGGCCAGGATACCGAACTCATACCAGCTCATCTGGGCGTGGTCCTTGAGGGGACCGGGCATAACCATCTGGTAGAAATCCAGCCAGTGCCCGAACAGGATCAGCACACCCATGAACGTCATCATCGCATAGTTGCGTTTGGCGTCCCGGGTCATGAGGATGAGGATCGGACACACAAAGTTAATGATCAAATTCAGCAAAAAGATCGGGCGGAACGAACCCCAGAGGCGGATGCCGAAGTAGGTCGTTTCGTCGGGTATATTGGCGTACCAGGTCAGCATGTACTGTGCGAACCACAGATACGTCCAGAAGATGGAGAACGCAAACATATACTTACCCAGGTCGTGCAGGTGCTCCTCGTTGGCGAGCTCCAGCTTGCCCTGGTTTTTCAGGTAAATGACGAACAAAGTGATCAAGGACAGTGCTGATACCCAAGTGCTTGCGAAGGTATACCAGCCGTACATGGTGCTGGCCCACTTGGCGTCGATACTCATCAGCCACAACCAGGAGGGAGCGGAAGAAATACCAACAGCGTAGAAGACCACAAAAACCGCGCAGATGGTAACGGACTTGCGGAAGTAGCTCCTGTCCCCAAAGGCGCCGTTGTCCTCGGCGATGGAATTTTTCCGGTAGGCCATCCTGGCCAGGATCCATACACCCATGAAAATGATGGAGGAAACCACAAAAAAGGCCGGACCCTGGAAACCGTGCTTGCGTAAGAGCTCCTTGTCGGTACCCGGATCCTTCCAGGTGTATATATAGTGGTCTTTTGCTACGAAAATATAGAGAAAGAAAACCACTGCCAGGATGATCCCGCCCACGACCATGTAACCGGAAATGGCTTCGGGCACGCGGCGGATCAGGGTTTGCCATCCGCCCATGGCGAGGGTATGGGCCACGATGAAAAAGAAGGCCGCTACCGAGATCAGGAAAAAGAAGGTGCTGTCCTGGATCAGGCTGGCCCAGAAGCGGGTGGTTTCATAATGCTGCTCCGGCCCGTTGTAGAACGGGTGCAGGAAAATAAACCCCAGGATCAAGGTCAGCACGCCCACCGCGATCAGCGCCAGGGACCAGGTTTTTAAACGTGCCGGTATGGTGAATTGTTCCTTCATCTTCTAAAATACTTTTATACGTGATCGTGTTTTATTTCTTTGCTGTAGCCGTGCTGTCCACTTTTGCACCACCCCCGGAGGCGGCGGCTTGTTGGGATTTGATATACTGAATGACCATCCAACGCTGCTTGCGGGTCAGCTGGGAAGCATAGCTACCCATCATGTTCTTCCCGTAGGTAACGGAGTAAAACATCTGGCCTTCCGGCATATTCGTGTATTGGGCACCTCCGACGAGCTGGGCCGGTTTTGCCGAAAAAGGTCCGTTACCGTCCTTGTACAGCGGTCCGTTGCCGTCCAGCTTGGAACCGTGGCAGATGGCGCAGTTGATGTTGAACAAACGTCCTGCTTCGGCCATGTCGGCGGAGTCCAGGGGACCCAGGGGATCCTTCACCGCTTTGGAAGCTACATAACCCACGGAATCACCGGGGGCGTCCTTGGCGATGAGGAAAGGCATTTCCTCGCCCCTGGCGATGGTCCCGGGTACCGGTTGATGGTCGAAGTGTACGCCTTCCTTGCTCAGGTCTTCCGTAGACGCATAGGTCTCGTAGGCACGGCTGTAGGTCATGTCCGGCATATAGATACGGCCGGGATTACGCTGCACACCGCTACAGGCTGCGAGGCCGATCACCAGGGCGCCCGTCAAAACGCTGGAAATGATATTTGTCGTCTTCATCGTTGTTTTATGTTTTAGGCCAGCTCCTCTTTATACAAAACTTGTTCTTTATCATAGGTGCCCCACCACCAGCCGGCTTCGGCTTCCTGTACGTTGATGTCCGCCGCACCGACCGTATGCAGAAAGGCCTTGACCTCTTCCACATTCGTATGCTCCGTGCACTCAATCACCATGGTAAAAGTATCGTCCGTGGAACGGGGGTTGAACACGTGCTTTTTTACACCGGGGGCAATCTGACACAGCCAGCAGAAGGTATAGACCATACCCACGGCGGCAAACAACACCGTCAACTCGAATGTAATGGGGATCATCGCCGGCAGCGGGATGTGGGGCTTACCCCCGATGTTCATCAGCCAGTCCACGTCGAAGACCCAGCTGATCCCGCACAGGGCCGTGGTCGTACCGGTGATGCCGTAGATGAAACCCGCGGTATGCAGGCTGGTCTGGCGAAGACCAAGGGCGGTATCCAGGCCGTGTATGGGAAAGGGCGTATATACGTCGTGTATCTTGTACCCGGCGGACCGCACCCGCTTTACAGCAGGGAAGAGGACCTCCTCATCGGTAAAATTGCCTACAACGAACTTTTTGATTGCCATAATTCAGACTTTCGGTTTTATATATTAATGCCCGTGCTCGTGCGACACATTATTGTGAATAAACTCATCCACACTTTCCTGTTCCAGTTTTTCCATACCCCGTTTGTAGTTCTCCCCGGAGGTTTTCAGGACGGCCTTGATTTCCGCCACAGCGATGACCGGGAAGTATTTGGCAAACAGGAAGTAGCAGGTAAAGAACAGCCCGATGGTCCCCATGAAGAACCCGACTTCCCAGATGGTCGGCCGGTAGAAGGTAGACCAGGAAGAAGGCAGGTAGTCGCGGTATAGGGACGTAACGATGATCACAAAGCGTTCGAACCACATCCCGATATTGACCACCACGCTCATGATAAAGGTGAATTGGATGTTGCGGCGCAGTTTTGCCGACCAGAAGAGCTGCGGAGAAATCACGTTACACGTCATCATCGTCCAGTACGCCCATACATACGGACCGGCAATACGGTATTTGTAGAAAGCGGCATATTCATAAGGATTGCCGGAATACCAGGCGATAAAGAGCTCGGTCAGGTAGGCGCAGCCCACGATGGAGCCCGTCATCACGATGACCTTGTTCATGGCCTCGATGTGACCGATCGTGATGTAGTCTTCAAGACCAAGGACCTTACGGGTGATGACCAGCAGGGTTTGTACCATGGCGAAACCCGAGAAGATGGCGCCCGCAACGAAATAGGGCGGGAAGATCTGGGTATGCCAACCCGGGATCACCGAGGTGGCGAAGTCCATGGATACGATGGTGTGCACCGACAACACCAGGGGGGCGGACAGACCGGCCAGCACCAGGGCCAGGGCCTCGAAACGCTGCCAGTGCTTGGTCGAACCGGACCAGCCGAAGGAGGCGATCCCGTAGAAAGATTTGCGGAATTTGGTTTTAGCCCTGTCTCTAAGGGTTGCAAGGTCGGGCAGCAGACCCGAATACCAGAACAGAAGGGATACGGTAAAGTACGTCGAGATGGCGAACACGTCCCAGAGCAGGGGAGAGTTGAAGTTCGGCCATACCGGACCGCGCGTATTGGGATAAGGCATGACGAAAAAGGCGATCCACACACGGCCCATGTGCCAGATCGGGAACTGGCCGGCGCACATCACCGCAAAGATCGTCATGGCTTCCGCTGCGCGGTTCACCCCCGTCCGCCAGCCCTGGCGGAACAGCAGGAGGATCGCGGAGATCAACGTACCGGCGTGACCGATACCGACCCACCACACGAAGTTGGTGATGTCCCAGCCCCAACCGATCGTCCGGTTCAGGTTCCACTGGCCGATCCCGTAAGTCACATCCCGGTAAATGGAATAGACCCCGAACAGCAAGAGAAGAACGGCGATGCTAAGACCTACATACCATGACTTCCTTGGTTTTACCTCTATAGGCCGGCAGATATCTTCCGACACCTGGTGATAGTCCTTATCACCGTCCACTAAAGGTTCTCTGAGCGTTGATTCGTACTTTAACAAAGACATTGGGCTCTATTATTTGATGATAGCTCTCTTATTATGCTTCTTTTTCCATGGTCATACCCACCTCGCGATCCGTATTGCGCACCTTGGCCAGGTAGTTGACGTTGGGTAATACGTGCAGTTCTTCCAGCGCATAGTACACCCGGTTCTTGTTCTCTTTCTTACGAAGATTATAGATCTGGCTGGACTTGTCGTTGACGTTCCCGAATACGATGGCGTGGGTGGGGCAGGCCTGCATACAGGCGGTCTTGATTTCGCCGTCGCGCACCGGGCGGCTTTCCTTTTTCGCATTCAGCTTGCCTTCCTGGAGACGTTGTACGCAGAAGGAGCACTTCTCCATCACACCGCGGCCGCGGACCGTGACGTCGGGGTTCAACACCATCCGGCTCAGCGGGTCGTTCATATCCGTAAGGATCGGGTCGATCCAGCCTTCGTCCACCAGGGGTTGCTGGTTGTCGGGGAAGCTGTCGGAACCCAGCCAGTCATACCAGTTAAAGCGGCGAACCTTGAAGGGGCAGTTGTTGGCGCAATACCGCGTACCGATACAACGGTTGTAGGCCATTTGGTTCATCCCTTCGGTGGAGTGGTTCGTGGCGTTTACCGGGCAGACGTTTTCGCAAGGGGCGTTGTCGCAGTGCTGGCACATCATCGGCTGGAAGACCACATCCGGGTTTTCCATATCCCCGCTGAAGTAACGGTCAATACGAATCCAGTGCATTTCGTGCGCCTTCGCGACCTGGATCTTGCCGACCACGGGTACGTTGTTCTCCGCGTTACAGGCCACCACACAGGCGCCGCAACCGATACAAGCGCTCAGGTCCACGCTCATTCCCCAGGCCATACCGGGGCGGTCGTAGACGTCGAAGTCATGATAGAGCGAACCCTGCTCACGGAAGTCGCCGTTATAGTCCTCTTCCAGTTCTTTGTCGAGCTGTTGGAAGACTTCGGGGGATTTGGTAAAGGTAGACAGGGTAGCTTCCTTGATGACGGACGTCCTGCCTTCATATACATTATGGAGTTGGGTCTGTGCAATCTTGTAGGTATCGCCCCCTGCGGACACGGACGCGTTCGTCGCCGCATAAGAGAAGGTTGTCCCGTCATAGCCCACGGAAGCGTAGGCGTTCTGACCGACCCCGCCACCGGCCCGGCCGATCTTGGGATCCCGTCCATACCCTAGGGCAACCGCGATCACATTCGGGTGTACCCCGGGGATGATGATGGCGGCGAGCCTGTAGGTTTTATCCCCCACCTTTACGTCGACGGTGGGTTTGTTGATCTCCACTTCGTAGTGGTCACCGGGGGTGATCCCCATGGTGGCGGCGAGTTTGGGAGAAAGGATGGCGTAGTTGTCCCAGGTGATCTTTGTCACCGGGTCGGGCATTTCCTGGAGCCAGGGGTTGTTCGCCAGGGCGCCGTCACCAATCGATACCTTTTGGTAAAGGACGACTTCGACAGGGCCGCCGGCTTTTGTCTGACCCAGGGCTGAGAGCGCGGCACTAACGGAACCGCTGACAAACGAACCACCAGCCATGGCGGGTTCCTGTGCAGGTTCCAGCACACCGTCCTGAAGCGCCTTGTCAAAGGCTTCGATCGTGCCCAGCCTGGCTACCCAATAATTCTTGAAATACGTTTCATAATCCGCGTCGTTGCCGCTCCACTTCAGCAGGGAGGTGGCGAAAGCACGGGTCTTGAATAAGGGGGCGATCGTCGGTTGGAGGAAAGAAATGTACCCTGTTTTGGCTTCGGTGTCCCCCCAGCTTTCCAGGTAGTGGTGGGTGGGGAGCACATATTGGCAAAGGACAGCCGTTTCATCGAGGATCTGGCTAAAGGATACCGTCAGGGGTACCTTGCTCAGACCGGAGATGAACTTGTCGGCCTGGTAATAATTATAGGCGGGGTTCGGGCCGTAGATAAAAAGCGCCCCGATGCTCCCGGCATTCATATCGTCGACCAGCTTTACCATGTCGGCGTCGATACCCGCGCGGTAGTTGACGGGGTTAGCCCAGTCGATGGTCTTGCCCGGTGCGCCGATGAGTTCGTTGATGGCGTTGACGACGATCTGTACATTCTTGTCGTTGCTACCGGCAACGACAAGGGCGTTCCCGCCGGCGGCCTTCAGTTCTTTCGCAGCCTGGGCGATCCCGTCTTTCAAACGGGCGTCCTGTATCGCGGGAGCGCTAACGGCACCGCCCAGCGCCTGGTAGAGCGCGAGCACCACCGCACCGGTTTCGGAGGGTTTGAAGGTATAACGCTCGTCCGCGTTGGCCCCGGTCATGGAGAAAGTCCCTTCGAACTGGAAGTGACGGCTCATGTCCGTGTGGGCATCCGTCAGCCGGCGGCCATCCGCATACTGGCGGGTAAATTCCACCGGGCTCAGCCAGGTACCTAAAAAGTCGGCATCGATGGAGACGACGACCTTGGCCTTTTCAAAGTGGTAAGAAGGAATCACACGCTTGCCGTAAGTAGCCTCTGCAGCGAGCAGCAGACCGCTGTAGGAAACGGCGTCCACCGTTACCTGGCGGGCGGAAGGATATTTTTTGGTAAAGTCGTCGATGGCTGTTTTTATGGTCGGGGAAGCAATCGTGCTGGTCAACAGGACGATGGGCTTGCTCCCGTTGTCGGCCAGCGCCTGAGCGATCTTTTTGTCGACGGCTTCAAACGTAGGCTCGTTGTCCTTACCCTGACGGGGTGACCGGAGGCGGTTGACGTCATAGAGGCTGAGCACCGACGCCTGAACACGGGCGGTGGTGGCCCCTTTGGTGACCGAAGACTGTTCGTTCCCTTCGACCTTGATGGGGCGGCCGTCGCGGACCTTTGCCAGCACCGGGACGATGTCGCCGTCCTGTACGTAGGTGGTGGCGTAGTAGTTGGCTACTCCGGGGACGATATCTTCAGGCTTGTTCAGGAAGGGAATGGACTTGCGGACGGGCATCTCGCAACTGGCCGCCAGCGCCGCAGCCGCGGTGCTGAAACCTAAGTATTTCAAGAAGTCCCTGCGGGGCGTTTTGCCGTCCAGCAGTCCCTCGTCTTCGGGTCCTGCAAACGGCAAACTTTCTTGAAACTCATCCTTTGCCAGTTGATTGAAAGCTTCAGAACCGGTTTTCTGTCCAAAACTTTGCCAGTGCTCTTTCTTTTGCATATGTATATCAGTCAAAAGGATTAATAGTGACATTTCTGACATTCGGTACCGCCGATCATCTGGACGGTAACGCTGTCGATCTTATGGTCGCGGATGTCGTTGTGGAACTTCTCGTAGATGCTGTAGAACCCGTTGTCGGCAAACTGCACCTTCGTCGTGCGGTGACAGTTGATACACCAGCCCATGCTCAGGGGGGCGAACTGGTGAACCTCATCCATTTTCTGGATTTCGCCGTGGCAGGTCTGGCATTGTACCTTACCCGCGTTGGTGTGCTGGGCGTGGCTGAAGAATACGTGGTCGGGCAGGTTGTGGATGCGGATCCACTCGATGGGATGACCCTTGCCCGTATAAGCCCTTGTCTTCGGATCCCAGCCGGCGTAGCTGTATAGCTTTTGGATTTCGGCCGTTCCGTTGACTTCCGTACCATCTTCCCTGTACAGCTGACCGGCGGTGCCCGAGTACTCGCTGATGTTCATGTGGCAGTTCATACACACATTGACAGAGGGGATGTTGGCGTGCTTGCCGGTGGTAGCGAAGCTATGGCAGTACAGACAGCTGATCTGGTTGACCCCTGCGTGTACTTTATGGGAGTAAAAGATGGGTTGTTCCGGTTGGTAGCCCTGCTGACGGCCCAAACCGATCGCGCCCTGCACCAGGTAGTAGCCGCCGATCATAAAGAGGACAACCACGACAAGCGCGATATACGCCTTGTTCCTATAGAACGGAACGGGTTCCCCGCGCCGGATGCCTTCCTTGTCGTCGCTCAGCTTGCGGAGGTTGCTGTTCACCTGGAGAAGGATCAGGGCAATCACCGCGAGGACCAGGGTCATGATGCCGAACAGCAGGGAATTGTTGCTGCCGCCCTCACCGGTCGTCGTGGTCGTCGTTGTACCGCCTCCGCCTGGGGTCGATACCGGCTTGTCCTGCTCGCCCCGGATATACGCCAGGATATCGTCGACGTCCTTGTCCGTAAAATCGGAAAAGACGTTCATCGCGACTTTATACTGATCTTTTAGGGCAACGGCATAAGGATAACCGCTGGCCAAAACCTGGGCGTTGTTCCTAATCCACGCATGCAATTCCTTTTTGTCCGGCCAACGGTCTTCTACGTGCGCCAGGGCGGGCCCTGTTACCACCTTATTGATGGCGTGGCAGGAAGTACAGTTGGATTGGAACAATGTCTTTCCCTTGGAGGCATCCTGGGCGTGGACATTGCCGACCAAAAAAAGACAACCAACCAGTAATGCTGCGAGAGATTTTTGTAGGATAGTACGATCTTGGAACATAAACACTTGAATCGTAAAGAATTTGGAATATTTCCGATACGCTGTGCAAAATTAGGGGACGATGTTGACAAACTATTCACATATTTTAAAAAAAATTTATTCAGTGTTCATGCGGGTTTCAGCGGATTTTTTGGATTTACATAAGCAATTTGTCCTATTCGTGCAAAGGCATTTTCCGACGTTTCTATGACGAATGAACGACCGTTTCATGACGATTTTCCGACGTGATCGTGACAATTAAATGACAATATTTTTACAAACCGCGTACAACAGACGATCCTAGTTTTGCCCGATGATTAACATTGCGATTTTTGCATCCGGTTCCGGGACAAACGCCCAAAAGATTATCGACCACTTCCGGGATCATCCCCGCATCCGGGTTTCCCTGGTCGTTTGCAATAAACCGGGGGCCGGTGTCCTGGCCATCGCGGCCGCCGCCAGCATCGACACCCTACTGATCGAACGTGACCGCTTTTTCAGGGGTGACACTTATCTTCCCGAACTCATTGACCATCAAATAGCTTGGATTATCCTGGCGGGCTTTTTATGGAAAGTACCCGCCCCCCTGATCGCTGCCTTTCCTTCCCACATCATCAATATCCACCCCGCCCTTCTGCCCAAATACGGCGGCAAGGGCATGTACGGTCACTTCGTCCACGAAGCCGTGGTCGCCGCCGGTGACCCCGTCAGCGGGATCACCATCCACCTGGTCGACGAACAATACGACCATGGCACCCATCTTTTCCAGGCTACCTGCGACCTTACGCCCGAGGATACACCTGCTACCGTGGCGGCTAAGGTGTTGGCGTTGGAGCACCGGTATTTTCCGGAGGTGATAGAGAAGACGGTCCTCGGATAGCAGACCTTTGGCGCCGTGGCGCCCGCGGCCTCGCGGCGCCTTTTAATACGCCAGCAACCGTTCGACCGCCTCTGCCAGCCTGGCCTTGGCGAGAAACTGCCGCTCCAGCTCCACCCGGAACGGCACCGGCGTATCCAGCGAAGCGCACCGTATCACCGGCGCGTCAAGCAGGTCGAAACAATGCTCCGCAATCCAGGCCGACACCTCCGCCCCCACCCCGCCCGTCAGGGTCGCTTCGTGAAGGACCAGCACCTTCCCGGTCCGGGCGACAGAGGCCCGGATAGCGTCGACATCCAAGGGCAGTAACGTCCGCAGGTCGAGAAGATCGACCGACACGTCGGGCCGCCCCTGCATATACTCCAGGGCCCAGTGGACACCCGCCCCGTAGGTGATGATGCTGATTTCGGACCCCGTAACCACCGCCCGCGCCCGCCCGATCTCCAACGCGTACGCCTCGGCCGGGAGCTCTCCGCTGACGCTCCGGTACAACGCTTTATGCTCGAAAAAAAGGACCGGGTTGGGGTCATTGAAGGCGGCGATCAACAGCCCCTTGGCGTCATAAGGCGTGGAGGGATATACGACCTTGAGACCCGGTACGTGGGTGAACCAGGCTTCGGTACTCTGGGAATGGAAGGGACCGGCACCCACCCCGCCCCCGGTCGGCAGGCGGACGACGACGTCGGCCGGCTGGCCCCAACGGTAGTGGATCTTGGCGAGGTTATTGACGATCTGGTTGAATCCCACGCTGACAAAGTCCGCAAACTGCATCTCCACCATGGACTTAAACCCTTCCAGGCTCAGCCCAAGGGCGGCCCCTAAGATGGCGCTTTCACAAAGCGGGGTATTCCGCACCCGGTCCCGGCCAAAGGTTTGGACAAAGCCCTCGGTGATCTTGAAAGCCCCGCCGTATTCGGCGATGTCCTGGCCCATCAGGACCAGGTTGGGGTGGCCTTCCATGGACTGGCGCAGGCCTTCGGAGATGGCGTCGATAAAGCGCTTGGAGCGGCCTTCCGCAGGCGGGCTATCCACGCCGCGGTCGGGGGCGGCGGCAGCAGGGGCCGCATCCGGCGTCAGGCTTACACCTGCCGGGATCGCAGCGACCGGGGCACCGACAATCGTGGTCGGGACCACGGCCTCGACCGCAACGGCCGGCGCATACACATCCGCCAGCTCCGCAGCAGCAGGCGCCAGGCTATCGTCACCGGAGGCGGCGGCCGCCAGCTCCCGCTCTATATATTCTTTGATCTCCCCCCGGATCCGGTCCACGCCCGAAGCATCCAGCACACCGGCGGAAAGAAGAAACTGTTCATAATTCGCTACGGGATCCTTTGATGTCCACTCCGCAAACAACTCCGGCGGCACGTATTTGGTCCCGCTGGCCTCTTCATGCCCCCGCATCCGGAAGGTCATACACTCGACCAGGTAGGGCTTTTGCTCCCGGATACAGTATTCCCGGACGCCTTGTATGGTATCCAGGACAGTAAGGACGTTGTTCCCGTCGATGGTCACGCCTTCCATCCCGTACCCTTTGGCCCGGTCGGCCAGTTGGGCGCAACGGTATTGCTCCCGGACAGGGGTACTCAGACCGTAGCCGTTGTTTTCGATGATAAAAATGACCGGGAGGTCCCAGACCGCCGCCACGTTCAGGGCTTCGTGAAAGTCGCCTTCGCTCGTCCCCCCATCCCCGCAAAAGGCCAGGGATACTTTGGGCGCTCCCTGTAGCCGGTGCGCCAGGGCCGTGCCGTCCGCCACCGCCATCTGGGGTCCGAGGTGGGAGATCATCCCACATATATGGTGCTCCCTGCTGCCAAAGTGAAAGCTTCTTTCCCGTCCCCGGCTGTAGCCGTCGGGTTGCCCTTCCCATTGGTGGAACAATTTTGACAAGGGCATTTCCCGGGTGGTAAACACGCCCAGGTTCCGGTGCAGGGGCATGATCCATTCGTCCGGTTCCAGCGCGAGGCTCGCGCCCACCGCAATGGCTTCCTGGCCGATGCCGCTAAACCATTTGCTGATTTTACCCTGCCGGAGCAGGATCAGCATCTTCTCCTCGATCATCCGGGGCAACACGAGCGCGCGGTACGTCCGGACCAGCGCTTCATCCGACCAGTGCTTGCGGTCAAAAAACATATAGCATCAACGTTTTTGAGGCGCGGCGGCGAGCGCCGCGCGGGCTATTCCGACTTGTGTTCCTGCTGCTTCTCCAACCCGTCGAAAAACGACAGAATCACCGACAGCAAAATACTGAAGACGAGGGCCCACCAAAAATTATCAATATGGAAGCCGTGTACAAAATAGGCGTCGAGCAATATGATGCCGGCGTTGATGACGAAGAGGAACAAACCAAAGGTGACCAGGGTCGCCGGAAGGGTGAGGAAGATCAAAATGGGACGGATAAATGCATTCAACACGGCCAGGACCAGCGCCACTATGATGGCCGTCCAGTAGGAGTCGATTTTGACCCCCGGTAGCAAACGCGCCAACCCGAGGATCACCGCTGCCGTGAAGAATATCTTGAGAATGAACTTCACCATGCGGTGAATGTAACAATAAACGTGCTAATCGCCAACGTTGAGTTGCGGCGGCGGGCTAAAAGGACAAATTAGCCCGCCGCCGCAACACCGCTTATGATGGCCCTTCGGGCAGGGCGCCGGTGGCGCCCTTTAGACCACTATCAGCTCATAAAACCGCTCCGGCACCAGGTACTTCTGTGCCAGCTCCTGCAGTTCCGCGGCGGTGATCGTTTTGGTGATCTCCACCGCCCTGTCGAAATAGCCGGTGTCCAATCCATGCAGGATGATGTTTTTCCAGCGCCCGATGATTTGAAAGGGACCGTCCAGGTCACCCAGCAAGGTGCCGATCATATAATTGCGCACGAGGTGAAGCTCTTCTTCCTCCACGGGCTCCTCGCGCAGCCGTTCCATTTCGTGGTATACTTCTTTGACGGCGGCTTCGCTGACGTCCCGGCCGGCTTCCGTCGAAATCATCCAGGCGCCTACATTGGTAAACCCCTGCAGGTAGCTGTGGATCCCGTAGGTATAGCCCTTTTCTTCCCGGATATTGCTCATCAGCCGGGACCCGAAATATCCTCCGAAGACGGTATTCAGCACCTGCACTTTGGAGAAGTCGGGGTGGTGTTTGTCCGGAAAAGGACTGGCGATCCGGATCGCCCCTTGTATCCCTTCGGGGTCGTTGACCAGATGGGACACCCTTTCGGTAGCGGGGTGTATGGCAAAATCCCGGCGCGCGACCGGCGCCGAAGACAGGCTCAGGTCCCCGAAGTTGCGTTCCAGCAGGCTGTCTATATCCGCGGGTACCCGGCCTGCCACAAAGATGCGGCAGCGGCCGTGGACGTAGTGGCGTTGGTAAAAATCCACCAACAGGTCCCGGTGAAGGGCTGCGTATCCTTCCGGCGTGCTAAACCGGCCGTACGGATGGTCCTGGCCGAAAAGCGATACGTCGATCAAACGGCCCGCCACGAAATCCGGTTTTTTGAGGTTCACCGCCAGGCGTTGGAGCATGTTCTGACGATAGGTGTTCAGCTCTTCATCCGGGAAGGTGCATTCGGTAAGGATCTCCCGCATCACCGGCAAGAGCTCGCCCAGGTTTTTTGTAAGGGTATGCAACACGAGGTTACCCGTATCCCCGTAACAGTGCCGGTTCAGGTAGGCCCCATAGTATTCGAAGTGTTCGTTGAGGGCAAAGGCATTCTTTCCTGCGGTTCCGTTTTTCAGCAGGTAATTGGTCGAAGCCGCGACCAGCGCCTGGTTTTCAAAGGCGTTGCCCGCATCAAAAACCATTTCCATCTGGAGCACATCCTGGGGACCTGCATCCACCGCATAGACCTCCACCCCGTTGGTCAAACGGAAAAAGCGGTAGGGTTTCAGGGACAGGCTATAATCGACGGCGTCTTTCAGCCGGGGGGCTTGCGTTCTATTGAGCATGGTAGTAAAGAGTATTGCTGTTCTCTGGCGTAAAGACCGTCCGGGCCTCCTCCAGGAGGGCGCCGGCTTCCACAGCCCGGTATTTGTCCAGTTCCTGATTCATCTGTGCGGCGTCCCCCAAAAGTTCGTAAAACGCCAGGCTGGCGGCCCGGTTGGTGACGGTCATGTCCTCAAAGGCAATCATGCTTTCCGTCTTGTTCTTGACCTTTTCCAGCTCCCTGGCAGGTACCACGTCTTCCCTGACTTTTGCGAGGACTTCTTCCACCGCGGCTTCGGCCGTCTCCAGCGAAACGCCCTTGACCAGCTTTCCTTCTATGGTCACCAGGCCGGGGTCCATGGTACCGAAGTGATAACACTCGATATTGCTGAAAAGCTTTTGCTCCTTCACGAGCGCCTGGTAGAGACGGGAGGAAGCACCCCCGCCCAGGACCTCGGTGAGCAAATCCACCGCGTGGTAGCGGGTGCTGGTCCGGCCGGGCATATGCCAGGATTTATAAAAGGCGTCCAGGGGAACCTTGGCCTCCACCGATGCACGTCTGGCCTCCCGCTGTATAGGTTCCTGGGGTACCTCGCGGACATAGGGCGTTCCGCCGGGGATGGGGCCAAACCACTTTTCACCCAACCGGCGAACTTCGTCGGCGGTCACTTTTCCCGCCACCACAAGGATCGCATTGACGGGCAGATAGTGGGCGAAAAAAAAGCGTTTTACATCCTCCAGGGTGGCATTTTCGATATGGCTTAGCTCCTTGCCGATGGTCATCCACCGGTAGGGATGTACTTTGTACGCCATCTCCCGCATCTTCATCCAGGCGTCCCCGTAAGGCTTATTCAGGTAGTGCTCTTTAAACTCCTCGGAGACCACCTTACGCTGTACTTCCAGGCTGTCCGGGCTGAACGCCAGGCTCAGCATACGATCGCTTTCCAGCCAGAAGGCCGTTTCCAGGTTGTCCGCCGGCAGCTGCAGGTAATAGTTGGTCAGGTCGTTGGTGGTATAGGCATTATTTTCTCCACCCGCCCGTTGCAGGGGCTCGTCATAGTCCGGGATGTTCACCGACCCTCCAAACATCAGGTGTTCGAAAAGGTGGGCAAAACCCGTTTTGTCCGGGTTTTCATCCCTCGCCCCCACGTCGTAGAGGACATTCATCACGGCCATGGGCGTAGAAGCGTCTTCATGTACCAGAACCCGGAGTCCGTTGGACAAAACGAAGCGGCTGAAGTGGATCATAGTCCGCAAAGGTACGCTTCTCAGGAGATCTTCCGGATCTTTAAGGTGATCAATTGCGGCTGTCCGTCCCTGAATACGATCAGCCGGATCTTGTTCCCCGCATTCTGGAGAAGGTTTTTATAGACCTGGATATTGTGGGAGAAATTATTGTCCACGGCGAACAACTCGTCCCCCGACTGTATACCGGCCTGGGAAGCCGGGGAATTCTTTTGTACGTCGGTGATCATCACGCGTCCCTGGATAAAATAGATGCTCATGCCCGTGTAAGAGTAATCGAACAAGTCCTTATAGTGTCCGTTGGGAACGATGTAGATTTCCCGGAAGGGATAATTGATCACCAGGTTGAACCGCCTTAGGAGGTCGTTTCCCAACAATCCACCGAGACCGGGATAACCCGTGACGTTGTACTCATCGTCGAGGATATAGGTAGGGACCTGGTGAAATACATAGGGTCCCAGGTGAAGGGCTTTGATGACCGTCAGGGACATCAGCGCCTTTCCACCCAGCCCCTCGGCCTCGGTCAGAACGGGTTTGTGTTTCCGGTCCAGGATGGCGCTGTCGGCTGTAAAATTCTTGGACATCAGGAAGCAAAGCCCCGCACCGGTATCAAAATAGAAATGATCTTCGCACCGGTGGTCGTCCCGGATGGCCAGGGGTATGATGGGAAGCGTCGTGAAATCCGGACGGAGCGTCCAACCGCCCCTGGGATAACGGAACCTGCCGGGAGAATACACCTTCATCATGAGACTGTCATTGTCCACCTCCAGGATATACTGCCTCAGAAAGCTGTACCCGATGATCCCGTCGATCTGCACCCCGTACACCTCGGACAGGATCTCGTAGTCGTTGGTGTGGAAGTCCATGTTGTCCACGGTCAGGCCCGGCAGGTGGAGGGTTTGATGATAGACATACCGGACGGGTTTGATGCCGGCAATGCCTTTGACCGTTTTGTCCGACAAAATGGTTTTCAGGTGGTGCCGTTCCGCTGTCAGCGAATCCAGCGAGATGCCCCCGCTTCCGGTATCCATAATGAAATTGAGGGTATCCGGGAAGTCGTCGATGGTAGCCCGCACGACCATGATCCCCCCGCTAAACTGCTGGTAGGGAAACCGGGTGATGAATTTTGCCGGGGGGAATTCATCTTCTGTCCGGGATTGGGCCACGCACGGATCGACTGCAAGTATCGTCAATAGTGAGATGGAGCAACGGAGCAATAGCCTTGGCGACATAGCTCTAAAAGTTACATATTTTTTAACGCCGCTCAAAGGATTATTTCACGAATACCTGACTACCTTCAACGGTTGGCCGAAACACGTACCTTTACCCCGTAATTACATGCTATGCAGACAGCCGATTTGTACAAAAAAGCCTTGGACGGAGGCTTCCTCACCATAGACGAAGGCGAATACCTCTTTACACACGCGCCCCTGGCGGAGCTGATGACCGTGGCCGACACCATGCGCCGCGAGCGCGTTCCCCATGGGAAGGTCACCTGGATCATCGACCGCAACATGAACACGACCAATGTGTGCATCGCCAATTGCAAATTCTGCAATTTCTACCGCGTACCCGGTCATGCGGAGGCATACATCACCGATATCGAGACCTATAAGCGCAAGATCGAAGAAACGTTCCGCTATGGGGGCGAACAGCTCCTGCTCCAGGGCGGACACCACCCCGAACTCGGTCTGTCTTATTATACGGGTCTTTTCCGGGAACTGAAACAACTGTTTCCCCGGCTCAAGCTCCATACCCTCGGGCCCCCCGAAGTCGCTCACATCGCCAAGCTGGAGAAAATGCACCCCGCCGACGTCCTGAAGGCGCTGATCGCTGCCGGAATGGACAGCATGCCCGGACCGGGGGCGGAAATCCTGGTGGACCGTGTCCGGAGACTTATCTCCAAGGGCAAGTGCGGGTCCCAGGAATGGCTTGACATCATGCACGAGGCCCACAAGCTGGGGCTGACCACGACAGCCACGATGATGTTCGGTCATGTGGAAACCGTACGGGAACGCTTCGAGCACCTCGTCAAGATCCGCGACGTCCAGGCCCGGAAACCCGAAGGCGCCAAGGGTTTTATCGCTTTTATCCCCTGGACGTTCCAGGATGTAGACACCTTGCTGGCCAGAATCCGGGGCGTCCACAACCTGACCACGTCCGAAGAATATATCCGCATGATCGCGATGAGCCGCATCATGCTTCCCAACATCAACAATATCCAGGCAAGCTGGCTGACCGTGGGCAAGGAAACCGCTCAATTGTGCCTGCACGCCGGCGCCAATGACTTTGGCAGCATCATGATCGAAGAGAACGTCGTGAGCGCCGCGGGGGCTCCGCACCGCTTTACCGCCCGTGGTATCCAGGCGGCCATACGCGAAGCCGGTTTCGAACCCCAGCTCCGGACCCAACAGTACGAAGCCCGGACCATGCCCGAAGTCATGGAAGAACAGGTGATCAACTACTAGCATGCCCTCTGCATTCCTCACCGCCGAGTGGAGGTGGCTGGCGATGGCCAACTACGCCGTAGACGCGGAACTTCTTACCCCATACCTGCCCGCGGCCACCGAGCTGGACGTATGGGAAGGGCGTTGCTACCTGAGCCTGGTGGGTTTTCTTTTCCGCAATACCCGGCTTAAGGGGTTCCGGATTCCTTTTCACAGCGACTTCGAGGAGGTCAACCTCCGGACGTATGTCCGCTACCGTGCCCCGGACGGATCGTGGAGAAGGGGCGTCGTTTTCCTGAGTGAAATCGTACCGCTGCCCACGCTGGCGTTTGTCGCCAACCAGGCCTACCAGGAGCACTACCGGAGCATGCCCATGCGCCATGACGTCCACCAGACCGACGAGGCCCTTACCGTACAATATGAATGGAAAAGCAATACCTGGAATTCCTTTTGCCTTGTGACCGACCTCGATAGCCGTGAACAGGACCCCTCCGGTCTGGACGCCTTTATCACCGAACATTATTTTGGCTATACCCGGATGGACGGCCGCCGGACCGGCGAATACCGGGTGGAACACCCCACCTGGAAGATTCATGCCGTCCAGGGTTTCGAAATTAAAGTAGACTTCTCGGACCTGTACGGTCCTTCTTTTGCTTTCCTCGAAGGCCGCACACCGGATTCTCTCCTCCTGGCGGAGGGCTCGGGCATCAGCGTCGGGCCGAAAAGAGTCATCAAGGCCTAAGCCGGTGTCAGGAAGTCCCGGAACCAATACCCGGAATCCTTGATGGTGCGCAGTTGGGTCTCATGATCCACGTAGACGAGGCCGAAACGGGCCTTATACCCCTCCGACCATTCGAAATTATCCGTCAGCGTCCACACGAAATAACCCGTGACATTGACGCCCTCCTGGCGTACCTTCTGGACCGCCCCCAGGTATTCCTTGAAAAAGGCAACCCTTGCCTCGTCCTTTACCCTGCCCCCCACGACCGTGTCCTTAAAGGCCGCCCCGTTTTCGGTGACCATGATTTCCTTTACCCCGCCGTATTTCCAGAAACGCCTCAGGATGGCGGCCAGACCGTCCCCATTGATCTCCCATCCCATCGCCGTCCGGGGGACCCTGCGGTAATACGGTTTAACCTCGGACGCCTGGACCAGGGGGATCAGGCGATTGAAGCGAACCACCACCGGGAAATAATTTTGCAACCCGATAAAGTCGAAGTGAAAGGGCATGCGCTCCGTATATTTCCAGGACTTGTTGTATAACTCCAGGCGTTCGATGAGCCGGAACGATTCCGAGGGATAGCCCTTTCCCAGGGCCGGTTCCACAAAAAGCCGGTTGAGCAGCACGTCCACCCGTCCCGCGGCCTGGACGTCTTCCTGCCGGTCCGAATAGGGGATCACTTCCGAACAGGAAAAGGTCGTTCCGATCCGTGCGCCCGGTACCAGGTCCCGGAGGATCCGTCCCCCATGAGACTGCGCCAGGACGGCGTTGTGTACCGCGGGGAAAAAGTTGTCCAGCCCCGAAAGACCCGGCGCATGCCGGCCCAGCATATAGCCCAGGGCGGTAAAAGCGGCCGGTTCGTTCAGCACGATCCAATTCTTCACCTTTGACCCAAACTCTTCGGCGCAAAGGGTCGTGAAGCGCTCAAACCACCGCATCATTTTAAAGCTCGTCCATCCCCCCTCCTTTTGCAAGGCCAGGGGAAGATCCCAATGGTAAATGGTCAGAAACGGCTCCAGTCCCAGCCGGAGACACTCGTCGATCACGTCGTGGTAATATCGAACCCCCTCTTTGTTGACCCGTCCGGTCCCGTCAGGAAGCACCCTTGACCACGAAACGGAAAACCGGAAGCTATTAAAGCCAAGGGCCTTTGTCAGGAGCAGGTCTTCCTTATAGCGATGGTAAAAGTCACAGGCGACAAAGGGTTTGGCACCCCCGCGGATGGTTCCTTTCCGGCGTGAATACGTGTCCCAGATGGAAAGCCCCCTTCCGCCCTCCGTATAAGCGCCTTCGTTCTGGGCGGCGGCGATGGCCACACCCCAGGCGAAATCATTTCCAAAAGCCTTTGCCGTCAAGGGCTTCAGCGAATCATTCCCCATGACAGCAAAACTGCGGAATGCACCCGATCCAAGCTGACGGTAGGTATTAAGAATTGGTTATTTTTGCCCAACAAATACTTCTATTCATGAAGACACTTCTTTTGGCGGCCGGCCTGCTCTTCGCTACCGGCGCGGCCCAGGCGCAGATTAGTTTTTCGGTCAATATCGGGATGCAACCATCCTGGGGACCGACAGGGTATGACCATGTCGAGTATTACTATCTACCCGACATCCAGTGCTATTACTACGTACCCTCCCACCAGTTCATCTACCTCAACGCAGATCGCCACTGGATGTTTTCCAATGAGCTGCCTCCCCGCTACCGCGGCTATGACCTTTTCCATAGCTACAAAGTGGTCATGAACGAGCCCCAACCCTACATGCACTTTGACGAGCACCGGCGGATGTACGACCAATACCGCGGCGATCCCCATGGACAGACCTTTATCCGCGACAACCACGAAGACCGTTACCAAAACCACTGGCATGACCAGCAGGAAGCCGACGAGGAATGGCGCCATGATGGGCACCATGACAACGGGCACCACTACGGTCAGGATAAACACTAAAATTCAGGAATGACGCCTACAGCTTGGCCATCATGCAAAGGTTGCTGAGCGTAGGCGTCTTACTTCCGCCCTTTGGCTCGACGGTCACGGCAAAGGCCTGGGCACCGGGCACGTCTTTCTGAAAGCCTACGCTCACGGTATTGTCCTTATAATCGAACACACCCGCGTCCACCGGCTGTCCGTTGTACAAGGCCCAAAGCTGGTATTGCTGATCCGGGCTCAGCGCCGGGAGGTGCGCGTCGGCCAGCATGAGTTTTTTGGTCGCGGGATTCCAGTAAAGAAGCATGTAGTTATCCTGGGCCGTGATCTTGCTGCCGGCCACCGCCGTCAGTTCCACACGCCTGGTCAGGATATTGCGCATGAGGGTGAACTGTTCCTGCATCTTGCCCACGTGATCCTCATATTGCGCCTTTTCCGCCGACATGCTTTGCTCGTCGGCGCGCAGGGCCGCCATTTCCCGGGAAAGATTGTTGTCCCGGAGCGCCAGCCACACCGACAAACCGGTGGTCAGGATAAGGCCGGCCACGGCGGCGGCAATGCCGAGACGGTTGATGCGCCGGATGGGTCCGGTTTGAGGTGGGTGAACGTGTATGCGGTCAAAAATGTATCCCAGCTGTGAATCCTTCTCGCGCTCCGTCATATTGAACTCCACCGGGCTCAGGAAGTCCAGCATAGCCCGCTCGATCTTTTCGATCTCGGTGGCGATCTCCGGATATTCCAGGGCGGAAGCGGCCACATCCCCCATCTCTCTTTCGGAGAGGGTACCGGCCACATACAGCTCCAGCTTTCCTGACGATATGAGTTCTTGTACGTTCATTTCATTGGTCATAAATACTGGTAACGCTTCCTCAGCTCGATGATCGCATTTCTCAACCGCGTCTTGACCGTGCCCACCGGCAGGTTCAAAATCTCTGCGGCTTCGGCGTGCGAATACCCCAGCATGTACACCACGTCTACCACCTCCCGGTGGTTGGGCTCCAGGTCCTCCAGCATCTTTCGGACACCGATGAGCTCGGGCGTGGGTTGCACACTTCTACTGTCTCCCGAATCCGGAGACGCGTCAAGAGATTGGTTTCTGCTATGATTTTTGAAGTCTTTCGACCTCGTCCGATCGATAGCAACGTTACGACAGATGTTCATCATCCAGGTAAACAGCGTCCCTTTCGTGGCGTCATAGCTATCTATGTTGTGCCAGATCTTCACCATGGCGTCCTGCAAAATGTCTTTTGCAAGCTCTGTATCGTCACGAACGATCTGTTTGATGATGGATATGAAAGCATTTGAATAATTCCTGTACAATGTGGCAAAAGCCTGTTCGTCCCTGGCCTTAAGCCGGGTCATTAACTCTTGCTGAAATGTTAACGCTTGTTCCAAACGTTTATTAGCGCGGAGTTTAGATTGCCGTTCAACAATATTATTTACGAAAATAGACTTCCGGTGGTTTCCGTCAAACTTATTTTACTGGTTTTGTCCCGGAAAAAGACCGTAAAAATCCGGTCTTTTCAAGCACTTAGACTACGGGAAACCCTCGATTATGCCCGGTTACCCACGTGTGCCCCAAAAATGTTTATAAAAAGATTTTTGGATACGATTTTTTTTCTATATTCACCTCGAAATCCGTTTTTACCCTTTCAAAATCCAATTAAAATGAAAACTAACGTCCCCGCCGCTAACGGCCAGACTTCGAGAATGCTCAAGATGGTGTGGAAGAAATTCCTTGAGCAATTTGAATCCCCTTCGACCCGCAACTACCGCCGGTTGAAGGAATTTCTAGGATGAACTTTCCCCCAACAAACTATTTTCAGCAGCGCCAACGCGCGCGAATGGGAAGCTGTGCATGACCTGTTCCATCATGGATCGAATGGCGTCATTGCACAGGTTCCCTATGCTGCCTTCGTGCGTATGCCGCACTTCTCCATCGAATCCAAAATGACCGGCCTCTATATCCCGGCCGACCTGGCGGTACGCGTCCCTGAAAGGAACCCCCTCTGACACCAGCCGGTTTACCACCTCCACGCTAAACAGGTACTTGTATTTCTCGTCCTTCAGGATATCCTTTTTGATCGAAACATTCCTCAACATCAGTTGCGCCATCCGCAGGCATTCCGTCAGCGTCCGGAAAGCAGGGAACAGGTGCTCCTTCAGGAGTTGCAGGTCCCGGTGATACCCCGAAGGCAGGTTCGTCGTCATCATCATCACTTCCCCCGGCAGCGCCTTGATGCGGTTACAATGCGAGCGGATCAGTTCGAAAACGTCCGGGTTTTTCTTGTGCGGCATAATGCTCGACCCCGTCGTCAGTTCGGCAGGAAAACTAATAAAATCGAAATTCTGGTTCAGGTACAGACAAGCGTCCATGGACAACCGCCCGAGTGTTTCCGCGACCCCGGCCAGGGCCATGGCCACGATGCGTTCCACTTTGCCCCGCCCCATCTGCGCGTAGACGACGTTGTAATTCAGGTCGTCAAAACCCAGCAGTTGGGTCGTCATCGTCCGATTGATGGGAAAGGACGAACCATACCCCGCCGCCGAACCCAGCGGGTTCTTGTTCACCACGGTATACGCCGCCCGGAGCTGTACGGCGTCATCCACCAGGCTCTCCGCATAGGCGCCAAACCACAGCCCGAATGACGAGGGCATCGCGAGCTGGAGGTGTGTATATCCAGGAAAAAGATATTCTTTATACGCCTCGCTTTTCTCCTGGAGCAGGTCGAAGAATTCCCGGACCTCTGCCATCAGTTTTGTCAGTTCCGCTCTCAGGAAAAGCTTTACATCCACCAGCACCTGGTCGTTACGGCTCCGTGCGCTATGGATCTTTTTCCCCGCGTCCCCGAGCATCCGGGTCAACATCAGCTCCACCTGGGAATGAATGTCTTCCACCCCCTCCTCCAGGACAAACCCGGGTTCACTCACCAACGCGAAGATCTCACGGAGTTTTTGCACCAGCACGCCCACCTCTTTGTCTTCCAGGAGCCCCACGCTGCCCAGCATCGTGACATGCGCGATCGAACCCAAGACGTCAAACGGCGCCAGCAGGAGGTCCAGCTCCCGGTCTTTGCCTACTGTAAAGGTTTCCACCTCTTTGAGGGAAACTTTATCTTTTTGCCAAAGTTTTTCCATAATCAATGTTTTTGCACCACGCGCTCCAGCATGGCGATATACCCCTCCAATCCCTCCTTTATCTCTGCGAGGTGAATGTATTCATCCGCCGTATGGCTTCGCGCACTGTCCCCCGGTCCGCACTTCAACGCCGGAAACGGCATCAGCGCCTTGTCGGAGCTGGTTGGCGACCCGTAAGGCGAGCGTCCCAGCGCCAGCCCCGCCAGCACGAGCGGGTGGCGGTCGTCGATCCGCGTCGCCCGCATCCGCATCGACCGGGGCACCACTTCCGAGGCGACGTGTGCCCGGATAATGTCCAGCACTTCCTCGTGCGTATAGGCATCCGTCACCCGGACGTCCACGGTAAACCGGCAAACGGCGGGCACGACATTGTGGGCTTTGTTTTCCGTTTCGATGACGGTAACGCTCATCTTTACGGGGCCCAGCCAGGCCGACTCTTTTTCAAACCGGTACTTCCGGAACCATTGGATGTCGTCGAGTGCCTTGTACAACGCGTTTTCCCCCTCTTCCCGGGCCGCGTGACCCGCCCTTCCGTGGGCCACCCCGTCGAGTACCATCAACCCCTTTTCCGCTACCGCCAGGTTCATTTTCGTAGGCTCCCCCACGATTCCCGCTTCGATCGGCGGCAGCATCGGCAGCAAAGCCTCCACCCCGTTACGTCCCGAAATCTCTTCTTCCGCAGTAATCGCTACCGCGAGGTTATGCTTCAGGCCGCCGCGCTCGTAAAAGTGCAAAAAGGCGCCTACCAGAGACACCAGGCAGCCCCCCGCATCGTTGCTCCCCAGACCGTACAGGCGCCCGTCCTCTACGGCGGGGTCAAACGGGTCCCGGGTATATTGCGGATTGGGTTTGACCGTATCGTGGTGCGAATTCAACAGGAGCGTAGGCCTGGCCGGATCGAAGTGCCGGTTGACGGCCCATACGTTGTTCAGGTAACGGTTCACCGGGACACCCTTTGAACGCAGAAAATTTTCCAGTATGGTCGCCGTCCCGTCCTCTTCCCTGCTAAGCGAAGGCGTCCGGATCAGGGACTTCAATAACTCCACGCAATCTTCGTATAAGTGCGGCATTAGCTCATCTTTTGTGTTGCGGCGACGCGCCGCCGCCGGCGCCTAAGATACGATCAATGTCCCGGAAACCGCGCCCGTCACATTGACGCGCAAATCGGCCGCGTCCCCGATCAAAACCTCCTTTACGCCCGCGTCGATGGCGGCAAAGGCGTTGTCGATCTTTGGGATGATTCCGTCCGCGAGCTTTCCTTCCGCCAGGAGGCGTGCATGATTTTCCCGGTTGATCAGTGGGATCACCGAGTCTTCGTTTTGCAGGTCTTCGAGGACCCCTTTTTTCTCAAAACAATAGATCAGGCGCACCGCATAAGATCCCGACAGGGCCACGGCCAGGGCGGAGGCGATGGTATCCGCGTTGGTATTGAGCATGTGCCCCTTCCCGTCATGGGTCAGTGGGGCCATGACCGGGACCAGCCCGGCGTCCAGCAAGGCTCCCAGGGCGCCCGTATTGACCTTCCCGGGGTCAATGTCCCCTACCCAGCCATAGTCGATCGTCTTCACCGGTCGTTTGTCCGCGGGGATACACCCGGCGTCCGCGCCCGTCAGTCCGATGGCGTTGCAGCCTTTGGCCTGCAGGGCCGCCACGACCTGTTTGTTGACCAGCCCACCATAGACCATGGTCACCAGGTCGATGGTGGCGTCGTCGGTGATCCGCCGGCCCTGTACATATTGAGAAACGATCCCCAGTTGCTCCCCGAGACGGGTGGCGATCTTTCCGCCCCCGTGGACCAGGATCCTGGGGCCGGGGATACCGGCAAAGTCTTCCAGGAACGCGTCCAGGGCCTGCGGATGGTCGATCACATTACCGCCGATCTTTATGACAAAGAGTTGTGTCATGCGCCTTTTAAGATTTCCGCCAGGACCGCCTGCGCCGCCCAAACCCTGTTCCCCGCCTCGCGGGTGACCAGGCTCGCCGGGCTGTCCAGGATTTCGTCGCTCAGCTCGACGTTGCGGCGTACGGGCAGACAGTGCATCACCCGCGCCTTGTTGGTCAATTGCAGCTTTTCCTCGGTCAGCATCCAGTCCGGGTCGTTGCTATAGATTTTGCCGTAGTCGTTGAAGGTGCTCCAGTTCTTTACATACACAAAGTCCGCGTCTTTCAGCGCCTCGTCCTGGTCGTGCGTGATCCGGGCGCCCTTGGTGAATTCTTCAGACAACTCGTAGTCCTCCGGGTGGGTGATGACAAAGTCGGCTTCTCCCCAGGCATTCACCCACTGCGCAAAAGAATTGGCGACACACTGGGGCAATGGTTTGACGTGGGGCGCCCAGGTCAGGACGATCTTTGGTTTCCGCGCCGCGGTATACGCTTCCCTGATGGTGATCAGGTCCGTCAGGCTTTGGAGGGGGTGGAGCGTTGCGCTCTCCAGGCTCACCACCGGAACCCCGGCGTGCTTGACGAACTGCTTGATATATAGTTCACTATAATCGTCTTCCCGGTTCTTTAGGCTAGGAAAAGTACGGATGCACAACACGTCGAAGTATTGCCCCAATACCGGGGCTGCGTCTTTGACGTGTTCCACCGTGCTGCCGCTCATGATGGCTCCTTCCTCGAATTCCAGGGCCCATCCCTCCTTATCCACGTTAAAAACGATCGCCTCCATCCCCAGGTTACGCGCCGCCACCTGTGTGCTCAGACGGGTCCTGAGGCTGGGATTCAGAAAAAGCAGCCCGATCCGCTTCCCCGCGCCTAAGGTGTTGTCCTTGAGGGGGTTCGCCTTGTACGCCAGCGCGCTGTCGATAAGCCGGTTGATATCCGGCACGTCGTGCACAGACAAGAAGTTTTGCATCTTATGAATTTTTGAATTCTGTGTGCAGCGCCTCCAGGAACCGGTCCGCGTCCGCCTGCTCCAGGTTGAGCGCGGGCAGCAGCCGGATCACATTCGGCTTTGATTCCCCTGTAAAGATCCGGTGTTTGGCCAGCAGGTTTTTCTTCAGGTCCTTCCATTCATCGCCGAGGTCAAGCCCGATCATCAACCCTTCCCCTCTGACCTCTTTGATCTGTTTGAACTTCCGGAGCTCTTCCATCCAATACGCCCCCAGCTTTGCCGCGTGCGCGATCAGCCCGTCTTTCGCGATAACTTCCAGCACCGCCAGCGCGGCTGCACACGCCAGATGATTCCCCCCGAAGGTGGTCCCCAGCATCCCGTATTTCGGGTGCAGCTTTGGCGCGATGGAGATCCCCGCCACCGGGAAACCGTTCCCCATCCCTTTGGCCATCGAATAGATGTCCGCGCTTACCCCGCTGTGGTCGTGGGAATAGAACTTCCCGCTCCTGCCATACCCACACTGCACCGAGTCCGCGATAAATATGGCGTCGTACTGGTCACAAAGCCGGCGGATGGCCTGGAGAAAAGCGGTGCTGGCCACGTTGATGCCCCCCACCCCTTGTATGCCTTCGATGATCACCGAAGACACCTGGCTCCCTTCCTTTGCAAAAAAGGTCTCCAGCGTCTCCACGTCGTTAAACGGGAGAAAAACGATGTCCGCCGTTGCATTGACAGGCGCCACGATCGAAGGGTTATCCGTGGCCGCTACCGCCAGGGACGTCCGCCCGTGGAACGACTTGCGGAAAGCCACGATTTTTTTGCGGCCGTTATAAAACGACGCCAGTTTCAGCGCGTTCTCATTCGCCTCCGCCCCGCTGTTGCAAAGGAAAAGCTGGTAGTCTTCCCTACCCGATACTTCGCCCAGCAACCGAGCCAGCTCCACCTGGCCGGGGATACGGACCGAGTTGGAATAAAACCCGACCTTGCCGAGCTGGCTGGTCAGGCGTTGTATATAGTGCGGATGGGTATGCCCGATCGAAATGACCGCGTGACCCCCGTACAGGTCCAGGTATTCTTGTCCTTTGTCGTCATAGACCCGGGAACCCCGGGCTTCGGTGATGGTTATGTCGTTGAGTGGATATACGTCGAAAAGTTGCATGTCGGGTTTTTTAAAAACTTCCGGCCTTCAGGTCAAGCCCCGCTTTCTCCTCCAGACCGAACATCAGGTTCATATTCTGTACCGCCTGCCCGCTGGCCCCCTTGAGCAGGTTATCGATGGCCGAGTGCACCACCAGCTTGTCGCCCGCCTGTTCCAGCTGGATCAGACACTTGTTGGTCTGGATCACCTGCTTCAGGTCGATCGGCTCGGAGCTGACGTGGGTAAAGGGGTGGCCTTCGTAATATCGTCGGTACGCCTCCTGTATGTCCTTTAATGGCGCGGCGCAGGTGACCGTGCTGCTGACAAAGATGCCCCGGGTGAAATTCCCCCTCCAGGGTACAAAGTGTACCGGCGGCTCTACCAGGGGATTCAACGCCTTAAGGGTTTGGCGGACTTCCCGCAGGTGTTGGTGCGTCAGCGTTTTGTAGGCCGACACGTTGTCCGCCCTCCAGCTAAACTGGGTCGTCGCCTGGAGCGACTGGCCCGCACCCGTCGAGCCCGTGATACCGGTCGTATAGGCCTCTTCCAGCCAGCCTTCCTTTGCCAGGGGCAGAAGACCCAGTTGTATGGCCGTCGCGAAACAACCCGGGTTGGCCACGTGCGCGGCTTTTTTGATCGCCTCCCGCTGGTATTCCGGCAGGCCGTAAACGATCGGCTTACCGCCGATGAGGGCCCGCACCCCTTTTTCATCCAGCCGGTAATCCTGGCTCAGGTCGATGATCCGGACCTGCGGCGCAGGCGGCGTCGCTTCCATGAATTTCTTCGATTCCCCGTGTCCCATACACAGGAACAAAACATCCACCTCCGTTGGGAGGACGTCCGTAAACACGAGGTCGGTATCCCCGAGCAGGTCCGTATGGACCTTGTACAGGGGTTGGCCTGCGTTGCTGCGGCTATGGATGGCCGTCAGGGTGACGTGGGGGTGCCTCAGTAAAATACGGATCAGTTCGCCACCGGTATAGCCGGCGCCGCCGACGATGCCCACCCGGATGGGGGCGGCGCCCCCCCGGGCCTGCGCCCCGCTAGACATGACCGCCGGATTTTGCGGCAGCCGCGTCCTGGCCGCCCGTTGCGGGGCCACCCGTTGCGGGCGCCGCCACTTCGTTGACAAGGCTCCAGATCACCGTCTGGTTGCCGAATATTTTTGAAAACCCACGGACGTCCTCGCCGGTCCACCCGTTGTTCATCTCCCCGTATTTCCCAAAGCGGCTGTTCATCAGGTCATGGACCGATTCGATCCCCGTGACCTGGAAGTGATAGGGCTTGAGCTGTACGTAGACGTCCCCGCTGACTTTGTCCTGGGCGCTGGTAAAGAAGGCCTCTATGTCCCGCATGACCGGGTCCAGGATCTGGCCTTCGTGGAGCCAGTTCCCATAAAACAACGCCAGCTGGTCCTTCCAGTTCAGTTGCCACTTGGTCAAAACGTGTTTTTCCAGGGCGTGGTGGGCTTTCAGGATGACCACCGGTGCCGCCGCCTCAAAACCGACGCGGCCCTTGATCCCGATGATCGTGTCCCCGACGTGTATGTCACGGCCGATCCCATAAGGTCCGGCCAGGGTTTGCAGGTATTGGATGGCTTCGGTCGGGTGGGCAAACGTCTTGTCGTTGATCCCCGTCAGCTCCCCCTTGACAAAGGTGAGCTTAACCTCTTCTTCCCCGGTTTTGGTCACCTGGGTAGGCCACGCGGCCTCCGGAAGAAAACCCCTGGAGTTCAGCGTTTCCTTGCCGCCAACGCTCGTCCCCCAAAGACCTTTGTTGATGGAGTATTTCGCCTTTTCCGCGTTCATCTCCACCCCTTTCGTCTTCAGGTATTCGATCTCTTCCTCCCGGCTCAGCCGCAGGTCGCGGATGGGGGTGATGATTTCCACCCCGGGGATCATGATGTGAAAAATCATGTCGAACCGGACCTGGTCGTTGCCTGCCCCGGTGCTTCCGTGAGCCACTGCCACGGCGCCTATCTTTTTGACATGCTCCGCGATGGCGATCGCCTGGCTCAGGCGCTCCGCGCTCACGCTCAGGGGATAGGTATTGTTCTTCAGCACATTTCCGTACACCAGGTAGCGGATGATGCGGTCATAATATCCCTTTACCGCGTCAACGGTCGTATGGCTTTTTACCCCCAGGCGGTAGGCGTGGGCCTCGATCTGTTTCAGTTCTTCGGCGGAAAAACCGCCGGTGTTCACGGTCACCGAGTGAACCTCGTATCCCCGTTCATCGCTCAGGTATTTTACGCAATACGTCGTATCCAGCCCACCGCTGAAACCCAGGACAATCTTTTGCATGTCGAAAGTCAATTAAAAAAAGAAATGAAAGAATTTTTTTACACCCGTGGCACCCTGTTCCTCCTTTTTGGCCGGCTCGTCTTTCTGGCCGTGGAGAAGGGCGTACTTCTTGAAGCGCAACCAGCGCTCATAGAGCTTCAGGTGGTCGCGGATCTCGTGCATGCGGCGGCGACGGCCGAAGTGCGGGTCGTGGGGTTCCGGACCGCCGACGTGCTTGTGATGGCTCGCGGCCTCTTCGGGTGTCGGAGCGGCCATGCCGGCGGCGGCAGGGTTGCCAGCGGCGGCGGGAGTTGCGTCGGCCCCCGAAGCGCCGTCGGCCGCTTTTTCCTTATCCCAGGCCGGGTCATACAACATCCCCGTGCACAAGCAGTTCTTTCTGTTCTTGCTCATCAGGATGTCATAATTCACACAGCTCTGGCAACCTTTCCAAAACTCGTTGTCGTCTGTCAGCTCCGAATACGTCACCGGTTTGTACCCCAGCTCCGAATTGATCTTCATCACTGCCAGACCCGTCGTCAGGCCGAAGATCTTGGCGTCGGGATATTTTTCACGCGACAACTCGAATACCTTTTGCTTGATGCGGGTAGCCACGCCCGAACCCCGGAACGCCGGGCTGACCACCAGACCGGAATTGGCCACAAACTGGCCGTGGCTCCAGGCTTCGATATAGCAAAATCCCACCCAATCACCGGACGGAGTCAGCGCGATCACCGCCTTTCCCTCGTCCATCTTTGTGCGGATATACTCCGGAGAACGCTTGGCAATCCCCGTACCCCGTGCCGCTGCCGAGGCCGCCATCTCTTCGGTGATGGTCTCCGCATAATGACCGTCGCCACTATGCGCTATACGAACAATAATTTCGTGATTTTCCAATTCCAGTTCTGAATTAAAAGATCCAATAAAATCGGTGGTAAAGAATGGGGACCAGCCGCCTCGGGCTGATCACACCGGTGACAGGGAAACCTCCCTATCAGATACGAGGTCGTCGGACCAGGTACGAGAAGTTACACACACCCAAATAGAAAACCGTTCCCATCAACGAGGGATGGTAGGCCTGGTTATGTATATGTGCCTGGTAGTGTTCCAACCTTTAGGGGGTTTTGCAGGGCGAAGTTAGCCCATTTTTAAAAAAATGTGGACAAAAATTTTCCGGGGGCCCTTACTTAACAATTCCATGACTTTCCCCGTCCCGGCCTCTGGCTCTCGGCCTCCCCGCGTCCTACCCCCCAGGCGCAACCGCGTTTCCCGCGAAGTGGGGTGTCTATTTTAACTTCTTTTCCGTGGGGTTACGGCCTGCAATGCAATTCCGGTTTTAACCCCACGGAAAAGAAGTTAAAATAGACACCCCACTTCGCTGAGACACGCCCCGGCCCGATGACCTAAGGGTGGGAGACACGCACCGGTCCGATGGTGCAAGGGTGGGCCACAGGGACCGGGTTGATGATGTAGGGTGGGCCACAGGGACCGATTGAAGAGACTACAAAACCTACGAGAACAGGTACTCCACATCCGCACGGGAGAGCGACTTGACAAAGCCCTGGTCATCGGAGATGAGGTCCTTGGCGAGGAGCCGCTTGCGCTCCTGGAGCTGGAGGATCTTGTCTTCGATCGAGTCTTTGCAGATCATGCGGTAGGCGAAGATTGCCTTTGTCTGGCCGATGCGGTGGGTGCGGTCGATGGCTTGTTGTTCGACGGCGGGGTTCCACCAGGGGTCGACGATGTAGACGTAGTCCGCGGCGGTGAGGTTGAGACCCACGCCACCGGCTTTGAGCGAGATCAGGAAGACGCGGCAGGTGTCGTCGTTCTGAAAGCGCTGGATGGCCTTTTCGCGGTCGGGGGCGCTGGTGCTGCCGTCGAAGTACTCGAACGGGATCTCCAGTTCCCTGAGCTTTTCCTTGATGAGGGCGAGCATCCCCAGGAACTGGGAGAATATCAGGGCCTTGTGGTTGGAGATGTTTTCGCTGATTTCCCGGGCCAGCTCTTCCAGCTTGGCGGAGACGTTGGGGTACTTTTCCGGTTCGTTCAGGATGGCCGGGGAGTCGCAGATCTGGCGGAGCTTCATCAGACCCTGGAGGATGGTCAGCTGGGACTTGTCGATCCCCTGGGCGTCGATGGAGCCGAGGATCTTGGCGCGGTAGTCGTTGCGGTACGCCTCGTAAATGTGCCGCTGTTCGTCCAGCATCTCGCAGAACAGGATGGACTCTGTCTTTTCGGGGAGGTCCTTGGCGACCTGTTCTTTGGTCCGGCGGAGCAGGAAGGGATAGAGCAGCCTGCGGAGGTGGTCTTTTTGTTCCTGTTCCCCAAATTTGTCGATGGGCGTGGCGAATTCGTTGCGGAAGAACTCCACGCTCCCGAGCATGCCGGGATTTAGGAAGTTCATCTGGGCGTATATGTCGAACGTGTTGTTCTGCAAGGGGGTACCACTCAGGCAAAGCCGGTTTCGGGCCGAGAGCAGACAGGCCGCCTTGGCGACCTTGGAGTGCGGGTTTTTGATGGCCTGGGATTCATCCAGGACGGCATAGTCGAACCCAACCCCGATCAGCCATTTGATGTCGCTTCGCAGGGTCCCGTAGGTGGTGATGATGATGTTGTATTGTTCGAAGACCGAAGAGTCCTTGGCCCGGGCACCGCCGTGGTGGACCAGGTACGTCAGCTCCGGGGTGAATTTCCGGATTTCATTTTCCCAGTTGTACATCAGGGTCGTCGGACAAACCACGACGGCCCTCAGCCGGCCACGGGTGGCGTGGAAGTGGGACAGGTAGGACAACGCCTGGACAGTTTTACCAAGACCCATATCGTCCGCCAGGATACCGCCCCAGCCGACCTCCTGGAGGTAATTGAGCCATTGGAAACCGGACACCTGGTAGGGCCGCAGGATACCCGCCAGGGTTTCCGGTGCGGGGATCTCCTCGATCCGGCGGAAAGCCCGGAGTCGCTCATATTTTTCCTCCAACTGTATGACCAGTTCCGTTTCGTCCCGGTTTTCGTAGAGCTCGTCGATGACGCTGAAATGGAATTTGGAGAGGCGAAGCCGTTCGTTCCGGTTTTCCCCGACCTTGAAAAGAAGGCTGTATTTCTTGAGCCATTCCTCCGGCAGGATACCCAGGGTACCGTCGGGAAGCTGGACAAAGGATTGTTTGCTGGCCAGGGCCTGCTTGACCGCGGCGATACCGATGTGCTGGTCCCCGAACTGGATGTCCACGCGGGCGTCAAACCAGTCGACCCCGCTGGAGATGTGGATGTGCGTGGACGGACGGGCCGTATTGAACCGGAAATTCCTCAGGACCTCGAAACCCGTGACCGGGATCTTCATATCCTTCATCGCATCAATAAAAAGGAAAAACCAGTTGTTTTTCAGCACCTCGCTCCCTTTCAACACCAGGTGGCTCGAACCGTCCGGGCGGATAAAGCCGGAGTGCAGACCCGACAATCGTTGTATAAACGCGTTTTCCGCTTCCAGGTCCCGGTGGACGACCAGGATCTGGTCTCCCTGGGCGGTGGTGATGGTACCCTTATCACCAGATTTGGTTTCAAAACCTTTGTAAGAAAATATGGGATTGAAAACGAGGTAGTCTCCCTTTTCCTGGAGCTGGACCCTGATGTCCGGTACAACGTCCTTGATTTCCTTGACCAGGCCCGGTGCAAACGTCACCTTGTATTGCCGGGTCAGGGGCAGGATGTATTGCTGCAGGAGCGACGGCCACTGTTCATTGGGGATGACCTTGGTCCCGTGCTCCATATAAAATTCTCCTAAGAGGATGTCATCCTGGCGTTCCCAGTTGTAAAAGACCCCATCATGAAGAAAAAGGGTGGCGTTTTTCCATTCATTTTCCCCCACTTCGAGCTGTTCATCCTCCACCCGTACGTGGCAACGGACTTTCCAGCCATCGTCCCCGTGCCCGATCCCAAAGGAGGGCACCAGGCTTTCCGGCGAAAACCGCACCGGCCGGAGGTTTTCCGTTTTAAACGCCTTTTTCTCAGGCAGGTAGAACACAAACGGGCTGTTCGTCTGGTCCTGGGCCAGTTTCTTCAGTTTGGGGAAAAGATAGTCCAACATCAAGACCTTTGTCTCCTCCGGCAGGGTATCCCCCTCCGTATGGACGATATTTTCCCAGATGCCGCTAAAGGGTGAATTCCGGTTGAGAAACTTGTTCAGCTCCGACGGCAGGAAACGCCTCAGCAGCTGGATCAGCAATTTGTCTTCCTCCGTGAACGCCTCGGTATTGACAAACTTGCCCAGGTCGATCTTTTCTACCTTATCTACAAACTTCTCCCCGGCTTCGTCGGCTTCCCCCCGGACGACGTCAATCGAAAAACCCGGATAGGACGACGCATTGGCGTTGACGACAATTCCCAGGCGCTGACCCGCGACGTCTTCAACGACTTCGGCGGCCACTTCTTCCGGTACCGTTTCCACCAGTTTTACCGGTTTGACGGGCGCTATGGCCACGTTAATCTTTTTAATGGTGGGGTCGAGCACCCTCAGGAAAGGTTTGCCGTCGTTATACGTGAACTCGAACTTGCCCTTCAGGTCGTCGCTCAGGCTGTATCCGTAGGCCTGGAGGAGCTTGTTTTTCTCCTTGTCCCAGTTCCGGATGGTATCGAAATAGTGGGGACCAAAAGCATTTAGCAACTGGAGCAGCAAAGCGGTCTTGTGTTTGCACAAGGAGTGGGTCTGCTCGTCACAGGTGCAGGAGGTATCGAAATTCCGTTCTTCGTTCTTTTGGATGACCAGGGGATATACCTCGCCCTCGTCTTCCAGGCGGGCTTCCACCCTTTCATCCTTCGCGGAAATGATGTTCGCCAGGTTGTGCCTCATGATCTCCTCGGCCTGGTTAAACAGGGCGGGCGACGTCAGCAAACGGATGGTCTTGAGGTCTATGAACTTCATTTTCACCATCGTATGCCGCTGATTGTAGATGACCTCCTGGTCCCCCAGGAGGTTCTTATCCAACATTTCCTGCAGCTGGAAAAGGGCGGCGGATTCGTGGCGGCAGATGTCCCCCAGGTTATAGGGGCAGCCACAACGGAGGTTCATGGTCTTCGCATCCCGGTATTTTTGAACGTACACCTTGTAAAAGGTACTGTACGCGTCATCCTTCACACGGAATACGACGGATCCGGAGAGTTCATCGTGTTCGACCAGCTCGACAAAACCAATGGCGTGGATCTTTTTCCCCCGGCGAATTACTTCATCCGTCCCATTGGTATACACATATTTAGTCAGATAAGGGAGGGCCATTCAGAAAAGGGCAATTCACAAAAGTAAAGCAAAATACCCGAAACGGCCTTCAAAAATCCGAAGATACCACTTCACGAAATTGTTAAATCACTCGTCAACTTGCCTTCATTATAAACGGGCAGCACGCCTGCAACGTTGGGTGTCAGGCAGTAACGAATGTCCTCTTCCAGGCCATACCCGCTCAGGCGGTGATAGTGGGAAGCGTTTTGTTTGCGCATGAATCCAAACAGGTCCTTTTTGGCGTCCTGATAAAGGGTATGCGCTATTTTGGAGGAATCGCAATTGATCTCGAAAGCGGACTCCAGCCGGTGGATGATGGCCCCGGCGCAAAGGGTGTCCTCTATATTGACCCGGTCCTTCCAGGCGGAACAACCCAGCACCACGGACTGTTGTTGTTTGGAGAGGTAGGCACAGACCGCGTCCAGGTTGGAAAAAGCGCCGGTGATCACCCGCTGGGCCCCCTTTTCAAGCGCCATGTGAAGGAGTTTGGTGCCATTGGTCGTCGTCAGGACCAGGGTTTTGCCTTCGATAAATTCCCGTGGATACTCAAAGGGCGAGTTGCCGTGTTCGAGCCCCTCCGCGATCTTTCCATCCCTTTCTCCTGCCGTGATCCCCTCGATCTGCCGGCCGATCTCTATACACTTGGCGACGCTGTCCACCGGTATGACGCACCGGGCCCCATTATAAAGGGCGGTGGCGATGGTGGACGTCGCCCGAAGCACGTCGATGATGACGACAATACTGGAACTCACATCATACAAAGGCAAAAGAGCAGGGGAAAGCGAGGTATGCAAACTGGGTTTCATGTCATTTTTTCTCCGGAAGAATCACCTTCCATTTTTCGCCTTCCGCGTACTGTTTGATCAGCCGGTTCTTGGCTTCCAGGTATTTTTTTAAAAAGGACCGGATCAGCAACCCGTCCGCCCACTTGCCCGCCGCGCCATAAGCGGGCTCGTATTCCAGCAGGTCGATGAGCAGGGTCCCGTTCTCGATCGGTTTGAAATGGTGTTCGTGCCTCAGGTTGCGGAACGAACCCCGGACCAAGGTACTGACAAACATCTTTGGATCCTCCATCACGTCAATCTTTGTCACCAGCTCCCGTTGCCGGCCGAGGTAGCTCAGCCGGAAGCTGATTTTATCCCCAACGTTCATCAGGCCCTCTCCCCGGCTTTCCAGGGTGCCCTTTTTGTAGGACCGCAGTACAGCCTTGTGTAAACTGGTGCTCCGGGAAAGATTGAAGATCCTCTCCACCGGTGCGTGGATACATGAGGTCACATGGATGGTCGACATGAGGTATTGGTTTGGGCGCTTATCAGCAAAAAATGTGCCCTACGAGAAGGGAACCCTCACCACTTTTGCCGCGAGCGCCTTGTCCCGGACGAGGATCCGGATCGGGGTATCCAGGGCCGCGTGCGCCACGTCCACGTAGCCCAGCCCGACGGCCTTCTGGAGAGAGGGCGACTGCGTACCGGAGGTGACCCGTCCGATCGTTTTACCCGTTTCGTCGGCGATTACGTAGTCGTGACGGGGTATCCCCTTATCCACCATCTCGAAACCCACCAGTTTGCGTCCGACGCCTTCCGCCTTTTGCTTTTCCAAAAAGGGCCTGGCAGTAAAGTCTTTTGTGAATTTGGTGATCCACCCCAAACCGGCCTCCAGGGGTGAGGTCGTATCGTCTATATCGTTCCCGTACAGACAATACCCCATTTCCAGCCGGAGCGTATCCCGGGCGCCAAGACCCACCGGTTTGATCCCCTTGGCCAGGATCGCGTCCCAAATCCGCCCGGCGTTTTCCTCCTTCCCCTCAAAATAAATCTCCACGCCGCCGGCCCCGGTGTATCCCGTGGCGCTGATCAGCACATTGTCCACACCAGCAAAGGTTCCCTTGACAAAAGTGTAGTATTTCAGGTTCAGTATATCCCCCTCCGTCAGGTCCTGGAGGAGCTTGGTGGCATTGGGTCCCTGGATCGCCAGGAGCGCCGTCCGGTCGGAAATGTCCTGGAGCGTGGCCCCGGTCGTATTCCGGGCGCTGATCCAGTTCCAGTCCTTTTCGATATTGGCCGCGTTGACCACGATCATATAGGTTTTCCCGGGTTCCAGGCAATAGATCAGGAGGTCATCCACTATACCGCCCTCCTCGTTTGGCATACAGCTGTATTGTGCCTGCCCTGCGCCCAGCTTGGACGCATCGTTCGAGGTCACCCGCTGGATCAGGTCGAGTGCACCTTCCCCCTTTACGATAAACTCGCCCATGTGGCTCACATCGAACACGCCGGCATTCGTACGGACCGACTGGTGTTCTTCATTGATCCCGGTATAAGAGATCGGCATGTTGTAGCCTGCAAACGGCGCCATTTTCGCGCCCAAAGCCTGGTGCCGCGCGGTAAAGGGGGTATTCTTCATGTATACTAACGATGGTTTGGGCGCAAATGTAAGTCAAAGGGCGCAGCTGATATGATAAAACCGCGAAGTAATATTGTCGTTATCGGGCAGCGATCCGGTGTCCCTGCGGCTGATGGAGGCCTGGACAGCCGTGTCCGCCTTGGATTTTGCCGGGGCTTTTGGCGTTTGCGGCGCCGCCGGGTGATACCGGTATTCATGGTTCGGGTTCGCCGTATCCGGTTTTTCGGGCTTTTCCGTCTTCTCCTGCTTTTCGGTGGCCTCCGGTTTGTCGCCGTCGTCGTTGTTATCGTCGTCGCTGTCGTGGGTGATCTTTTTCCCATCGGCCCGAACCAGCCCGTCTTTGGTCATGATGTAGTCTACCCCCGTTTCCCAGTCCTCATTGCTGTAGTCCCCGTCGTCCATGTCCACGTTATTGTTGTCCCATTTGTTTTTCCAGATCCGGACTTTGTACTCGCTCAGCCGGTCCACGCTCTCGTCCAGGAAGATGTGCTTGCCCACCGGGACCGAAAGATTCACATAAACCCCCTGACCCCGATAACGCTCGTCCTGGCCCAGCGTAAAGGTCCTGGACAGGTAGAGTATACTGTCTTCCTGCTGGAAGCTGTAATTGATTTGTTCCGCCTTGCTCCGGGCATCCTCCGGGTCATTCCCCCTGCTGCGTTTCCGGATCGCGACGTGATAGTCCCCGTCCGGGCTTTGGCCCAGGTTTAGCCGCACGTCGTAGATATGAAGGAGGTTGTCGTCTCCTGCCTCCATAAACCCGTCCATGTGCACCCCCCAATTCCAGCTGTCGTTTCCAAACGATTGGTTTTTCACCCTGACGATCATCTTGTTATGGGATGGCTGCGCGATCGATGCCTGGTCCGTGACGGCGTTTCCATCCCTCACGCTCCGGACGATCATACCCGCCAGGCAAAAAGCGCTCACAAACCCTAAAAACCAAAGCGAACCGAAAACATACCGGATATAGTTGTCCGCCTTCCTGCCGGTGATCATCCGGATGATCCAATAAAAGATGGCGACCACGGGAATACCAAGGAAAAGTACAAGCGTAGCCCAGAAGAAAAAGTGCGCCCAAAAACCCTGCAGGAAAATATCCGAAAGCGTATACGCACCGACGCTTCCAAACAACACCGCAATCAGGCTCGCCAGGATGCTAAAAGCAATGATCCCTGCTATGAACATAAAGAATATCTTGAAAAGCATCCCGATCGCGCGCAACACGCCCGAACCGGTTCTCCTCGCGGCCGGCGCCGCTTCCTTCGCGAAACGCCTGCTGGTGGATTTGAGTTCTTCTCCCATAGCCTGGGCCCTTTCCGAAAACTCACCCCCCGCCTTAACGGCGCGCTCCTTGATCCCCTGCAACTCCTGCTGGACCGTGGCCCGGATGCTCTCCAGGTCGATCTTCGCACCCCTCATCTCCAACCGCTCGCTGGCCGTCCGGGCTTCGGGCAACACCGCCCAAAGAATGATATACACCAATAACAAGGAACCACCAAACCCGTTAAATACGGTATAAGAGAAGTCATGCCAGTGCCACCACCAGAAGGCCACGCGCCCGATGGCGCCAACAACCCCGAGCAAAAAAGGCGCTGCAAAGATCAGCCGCGGGATCCAGACCTCTATATTGAAATAGGCCGCAATCCCCCCGCACACCCCACCGATCATCCGGTCTTCCGGATTACGAAAAAGACGCTTGCGGATGTTGGCTTCCATGGCTTGCGTCGGCAACGCGATCCAAAGGACGAAATAGACCAGGACCGCCGCCCCGAAACTTCCGAAAACCATGATGACGTAGAGGATCCGGATAATCACCGGGTCGATTTTCAGGTAGTTGGCCAGGCCGCTACAGACCCCCCCCAGCACCTTGTCCGACTCGTTGCGGTATAAACGGCCACGGGGTTCATACTGACCACCGGTAAAATGGCCACCGGCCGTTTTTTCCGTGGAGCCCATGCCCGCCGTGCCCGCGCCGGTCCCGGTTTTGCCCGCGCCAGTCCCGGTTTTGCCCGCGCCGGCCCCTTGGTTCGCCCCCATCTGCTCCGCAAAGGAATTTTCCGCCGCCTCGAAATCCTCCGGCCGGCCCATATTATCGATGATCCTGCCCAGGTCTTCGTCCGTGATACAGGTGGCCCCCCCTTTCAGGTAATCATTAAATAATTCCCCGATCCGGTCCTGGATGTCGTTGATGATCTCCTCCCTGCCCTCTTCGTTGGCAAAATAGCGTCTCAGGCTTTCGATATACTGCTTCAAAAGTTCAAAAGCAGATTCTTCGATCGGTATTACCCGGCCCTGAAAGTTTATATTAATCACTTTTTTCATGACGATCTTTTGAATGTTATGGTTGTTCTGTACCGTTGTTGGGCAATTGAGTAAGGGCGCTAACGGCCCCCGCCAGTTCATTCCAGGTATCTTCCAGCTCCTTGTAAAAGGTCAACCCCTTGTCCGTCAGGTTAAAGTATTTGCGGGGAGGCCCCGAATTGCTTTCCACCCACCGGTAGCTCAGGAAGTCTGCATTTTTCAACCTCGTCAGCAATGGATACAAGGTTCCTTCCAGGATGTGCAGGTTGGCCGACTTCATTTTCTCGATAATATCAGATGGGTAAGCCTCCCCGTGTCTGATAATGGAGAGAATGCAGAATTCCAGCACCCCCTTTCTCATCTGGCTCTGCGTGTTTTCAATGTTCATAGCGCTTCTTTTTTAGAATGGCTTCCGCATGTCTCCGGATCCGTAATTGGATTCTGATACAAATCTATGGTATAATTTAGTATTATGCAATACCAACTACCATTTTTTTTATAGTACTGGTAGATTTTTTTGAGGAAAAAAGGGGTTATGGACATACCTCTTTGATTATCAATAGAACCGCCTCGGGTCCTCGACCAAAGGGACGGTCAGCGTGCTGGAAGAATGGTTTGTCTTTTTTCTTCTTTTCCGGAGGGTTAAAGCCTGCATTGCATCCCTAAATTCTCCGGAAAAGAAGAAAAAAGACAAACCATTCTTCCTTAAGCGCGGTCGGTCCCGTGATCTGTACACGTTGGCGGGGGTGAACCCTGGACCGGTTTGTTTGTTGAGGGGTTGGGAGGGGGTAGTGGCAAAAAATAAGGCCCCGCCCGGGTAAAAGGGCGAGACCTTGTGCGTCGATTGGCGAAGTAGGACGAGCGCGCGGGCGAAACCCGGCGGTCCGATCATAGCATACCCGACAGACGGGATATGACAAAGGCAGATACAATCGATGGGATAGGAAGGGAGGCTTTCCGGAAGGACACCCGGAAGGAAGCCATCAAACCTTCGGAAGCAATTCGTTAGATTAGTTGGTCTGCTTTACGGTGATTTCTTCGACCGAGCGTTGCTGGGCGGCGACGGCATACGTAAAGGAGTTCTTGCTCTTCAGGTTACGGATCACGAAGGAAACGCTGTTGATCTCGTCGCCGGAAGGCAGCTTGAACTTCTTGTCGAACTTTTTGTCGGAATACAGGCCTTTGTACAGGGTGTTGCCCGCGTCGTCTACAACGGCTACATAGTACGTGTCACCGGCGTTGTTGTCAAACTGAACGTCGAAGATGTAGTTGCCGTCCTGGGAACCGATGTAGGTTACGTTAACAGGGCTGGCAGTAGCAGGAGTATCCTTGTGGGACTGCGCCTTCGTAGCGCCTGCATGCAGGAAAAACAAACCGGAAAGGAACAAAGTGGCCACTGTGCGGGCCAGGCGAATGTTCAAAGTTGGCTTTTTCATTTTTTGTACATTTTAGTTTAAAAAAAATCTTAATGTACAAGCAACCAAATGAGAACAAGCAAATCGCGGGGCAAACAATAAAATAAAGATCGGAGGAACGTACTTTAAGTACTTTTGATGCAGCAAATTTCGGGTTTGATTCGAAATAAACTGTAATGGAATCGTTAAAGAACTATTACGTCTCCGGTACAAATATATAAATAATTTTCGATTTTGCAAGATCTAAGAAAAAACATTATATATTTTAAATTTTAATGCAAAGGATTACATGGCTTCAAATCTTCGCTGGGAGGACATTTTCTCAATAAATCGGGTGGGGCAGGAAAAATTAGAGCAGGGAGTTCGCTCCGGTTTTCAACGAGATTTTGACCGTTTGATCTTTTCTTCCGCGTTTCGCCGTCTTCAGAACAAAACCCAGGTCTTCCCCCTTCCGGGCAGCACCTTTGTCCACAACCGCCTGACCCACTCCCTGGAAGTGGCCAGCGTGGGCCGGTCCCTTGGAAAAATTGTGGGCAGTCACATCGCCGCTGAAGAACTGGGACTGGGTCCCGACGAGGCCGAAGCCCAGGAATTTTACCGCTACGAGCTATCCAACGTCATTGCCGCTGCCTGTCTGGCCCACGACATCGGCAACCCCGCCTTTGGCCATTCCGGCGAAAAGGCGCTGTCCGCCTTTTTTGCCGAAAACGCGGGCCGCCAGATCGATGGGCGGACGCTGCAATCTTATTTTTCCCCCCTCGAATGGTCCGACCTGGTCAATTTCGAGGGCAACGCCAACGCCTTCCGTATCCTGACCCACACGTTCAAGGGCAAACTGCCCGGGGGCTTCGGGCTCACCTATACCACCCTGGCGGCTATCCTTAAATATCCCTGCGATTCCGCTTCCGTCGGCGGCGCGGCTCACCGGAAGAAATATGGATACTTCCAGACGGAGCACGAGAATTTTCTGGAGGTGGTGCACGAGCTGCACATGATCCCGGACATCCCGCCCGGCGAAGCCGCACCCGGCGGCGCCTATGCGCCCACGGCGCCCGCCGGGGCTGCCGCGCACATGGACGGCACACCCACGGGCGCCGCCTTCTTCCGCCACCCCTTCGTCTACCTCACGGAAGCCGCCGACGACATCTGTTACCAGGTGATTGACGTGGAAGACGCGCACCGCCTGGGGATCGTCCAGCTCGACGAGGCACGGACGCTCCTGCTGGACCTGATGCATGCGATCGGGCGTCCCACGGACAATATGGACCGGGTCCGCAAAAGGGTGGACGGGATCGGGGACGCCAACGAAAAAATCGCCTACCTGAGGGCCCGGTGTATCAACTCCCTCACCCTGCAGGCCGCCGACGTTTTTATCGCCAACAGCGCTGCCATCCTGAACGGGACCTTCCGGAGCACACTGATAAAAACCATCAACGAGACCTGTCATGCCCTTGACGCGATCGAAAGCCTGTCTGTCGACCGGATCTACAACCACGAGTCGGTGATCCAGATCGAAATCGCGGGCTACCATGTCATGAGCGAATTGCTAAACGTATTCGTTCCCCCGCTCCTCAAACAAAAACCGGACGCCAGGGACAAAAAAATGATCCGGCTGATACCGGATCAATTCCTGGAAACGGGGGATAGGGATACCCCCTACCATAAAGTTCGTTGTGCCCTTGACTATATCTCCGGGATGACGGACCTATACGCGACCGAGCTCTACCGGAAGCTCAAGGGAATCGACATACCCATTCATCGATAGGGTGCGAAAAACGCGGGCGTTAGTTGCTCTTTTTCGCCGCCGCAGCTGCCGCCTGCTTGTTAGCCTTATACCGCATGTCGGGCGTACCATCCTTCTTTAGGGGGCCGGCAGGCGCTTGTTTGTTGGCCTTGTACCGCATGTCGGGTGTGCCGTCCTTTTTCAGGGGACCGGCGGCCGTGGTCTTCGCGCTGGCGGCCGTTGTCTTTGCACCGGCAGCAGCAGTGGCGCCGGTGGAAGCAGCGGCGCTTTTGGTGTTGGCCGCCGTGGACGCCGCTGTCGTTTTCGCGTTAGCCGCGGTCGTCGACGCCGTGGTCTTGGCCTTGGTGGCGGTCGTCTTTGCTTTGGCGGTTGCCGAGGCCGGGGTCTTCGCCGGAGCTGGCGTGGTCTGTGCATGCGCCACGCCGAGGCACAGGCAGAGTAAGAAAGCAATCGCTGAAGTCAGAGTCTTTTTCATAACCGATTAGTAGTTTAGCTACTAATATAAGAATTTAGAGCTTCTCGTAGAGTGCCCGAAGCCGGTCGCGGGTCATTTGTTTTTCCCAGTCTTTTCCCAGGGCATTTTCCCACAGGGGCTTCATGCCCAGGGAGACGTTGATCATGGTATCGAACTGCTCGTCGGTCAGGCCTTTGCAGATGCCTTGGGGGATGTCGATCTTGTTTTTGTCCACCATCTTTTTGAACTCGCGCACACCTTCTGGATAAAATTCTTCGAGGTGGTTGAAAACGATGCAGTTACCGATACCGTGTTTGGTGCCTAAGAGGTAGGAAAGACCATAGCTTACGGCGTGGGCCACCCCGACCTGGGAATAGGCGATGCTCATCCCGCCGGCATAAGAGGCCATCATCAGCTGGTCGTCGCTTTGGGCGTCCCAGTGGTCCTTGTGCAAAAAGACTTCCTGGCAAAGGGCCAGGGCTTTCTCGCCGTAGGATTTGCTGAATTCGTTGAGATAGGTCCCTTGCAGGCTTTCGATGCAGTGGATATAACAGTCCATGCCCGTATAAAAACGCTGGTTGACAGGGACGCCTTCGGCCAGGACGGGGTCGAGGACGATCTGGTCGAAGGGCGTAAAGTCGGAATTCATCCCCAGCTTGCGCGTGGGACCGGTGAGCACCGTGGTCCGGCTGACTTCCGCCCCGGTGCCGCTGATGGTGGGGATACCGGCTTTATAAACGCCCGGGTTTTTGACGAGGTCCCAGCCCTGGTAGTCTGCGGAGGAGCCGGGGTTGTTCATCATGAGGCCGACGGCCTTGGCGAGGTCCATGGTAGAACCCCCGCCGATACCGATGACACCGCTGACGGTTCCATAGGCATCCTTTAATTCTTTTGCCAGCTGGTCGACCTGGGTGGTTTTCGGCTCGTAGGTCACGTCTGCGGAGACCAGGCGGTCTTTACCCCGCAGGGGGATCCTTCCTTCCAGGGCCTTGCCCTTGAAAAAGTGATCCAGCAAAAACACCATGGGGGCATCCCCTTTGCGCTGGGGCGAGAGGATTTCGTCCAATTGATCAAAGGAACCACGGCCATACACCACGTAGCCGACCATCTTGAAATTGCGGAATTGCATAGGCAAAAATTTTAAGCCCCGAGGGCGTCAGGGCTGCAAAGTTAAGGCCGCCGCACCAAATACGCCCGCACTATCTCCGAGGAGGGGGGGTATAACGGGTACGTCCAACCGGTTGTTAAAAATGTGTTCGCTCAGGGACCGGACGCCTTCGGTATACAGGCCCTGGATATTCCCCACACCCCCACCGACGACAATGACGTCGGGGTCGACGATGTCGGTGACGACGGAAAGTCCTTTGCCAAAAAAATGATACAAGCGCTCCATCGTCGCTACGGCAGCCGGTTCAGTGGAGACTGCTATATCCTTTAAGCGTTTTTCGCTGCCGGAAATTCCTTTATAGAACCGCTCCAACGCGGGTCCGGAAATCACGGTTTCCACGCAGCCGGTTTTGCCGCAGTAGCAAGGACCACCGGAGGCATCGAGGTAGTTGTGCCCCCATTCCCCGGCGATGCCGTGTTTCCCGGCCCAGACGCGCCCGTCTACGACAAGCCCCCCGCCCACGCCGGTCCCGGCGATCACGCCAAAGACCACCCTCGCTTCGGGGAATCGCGCCCGGACGGCACCCCAGCGGGTTTCCGCCAGGGCGAAACAGTTGGCGTCGTTGGCCAGGATAGCCGGTACGCCCAAGGCCTGCGTCAGGTCGCGCTGTAACGGCTGACCGTTGAGCACGACCGAATTGGCGTTTTTCATGGTTCCCAGGATGGGGTCTAGCACCCCGGGGGTGCCAAATCCAACGGAAGTCGGCGTGAGCCCGGAGGCAGCCTTCATTTTGTCCACAAGCCGCGCGATCTGGTCGATAACGTGTGTGTAACCGAGACGGGTTTCGGTGTCGAGGCGCATCCGCACCAGGGGCTGCGGGTCGCCGGCCGCGGCAGCACCGCGCGTACCGGAGGCTGAGCCGCCAGGCGCAGCCGGCATAATGACCCCCTCTACTTTCGTCCCACCGAGGTCAATCCCCCATAACCATTGTTCCATAGTCCTAACGTTTGAGTTGCGCGCCTGCAGCGCGTTTATACGATGAGTTTTGCCGCCCGGTCGAGGTCATCCGGCGTATCTATCTCTACACCCATATAATCCACCACGACCATCCGCAGCGGCACGCCGTGCTCCAGGTAGCGGAGGCACTCGACCTTTTCGGCGTTTTCCAAAGGTGTGACGGGCCAGCGGGTAAAGTCCAGGAGGGCTTGTTTCCGGAAGGCGTACACGCCGATGTGTTCATAATAAGGAATGACCAGCTCTTTGTTCCGGGGGTAAGGGATCACGCTCCGCGAGAAGAAAAGGGCGTTTCCTTTGAGGTCGATCGCCACTTTAACGTAGTTCTCGTCGGCGATGAGGGCCGGATCTTTGAGTTCCTGCATCAGCGAGGCTACCTGCACCGATGCCCCGTCGGCGCCCTTGAACACCGCGAGAAGTTTTTCGAGAGGGTCGCGTTTGATAAACGGGGTGTCGCCCTGGATATTGAGGACGATGTCCACCTCCATGTCCTCGACCGCTTCGGCGATACGGTCGCTCCCGCTTTCGTGCTCGCGTCGGCTCATCTTGGCCGTTCCGCCGCCGGCGGTGATCTCGTCGTAAATCACCGGGCTGTCGGTCACCACCACGACCTCGTCAAAAAGACCGGTCGCGACCGTATTGTCATACGTATGACGTATGACGGTTTTGGAACCGAGGGGCTGCATGAGCTTGGCGGGAAAACGGGTGGCCGCGTACCGGGCCGGGATGAGCGCCGCTATTCGCATGAAAGAGTTTTGCGGGCAAAGATGCGAAATTTTTTCGCGGGACGCCTCACCGGGGCCTTGGCCGGTACTTCTGAAACGGCACCCGCAGCAAATTCCCGATGTCATCCTTTTCGGCAATATGGGTATCGAGCCCATAGCGAAGGTCTTCCGGCGGCAGCGACCGGAAAGTCCCGAAGAGCCGATCCCAAAAAGAAAAGATATTCCCGTAGTTGCTGTCCGTAAATGGTCTTTGAAAATGATGGTGCACTTTGTGCATGCCGGGTGACACGAGCACCCAGCTGATGGCCCGGTCCAACCCCGGCGCCAGCCGGATGTTGGCGTGGTTGAACTGTGCAAAAACGACGGATAGCGACTGGTACATCATCAGGACCCATACGGGGGCACCGCTGACGGCCACCGCCAGCAGGGTAAAGAGGGCGCGCAGGACGCTCTCGACGGGGTGGTGCCGGTTGGCGGTCGTCGTGTCTACGTGCCGGTCGATGTGGTGGATGGTATGGAACTGCCACATCCACCGGACCTGGTGTTCTATCCAGTGGACGAGCCAGGCGCTGATCAGGTCCAGCAGCATCAGGCCCAATAACCAGAAAAGCCAGGGGGGCAAGGGCACCAGGTACAACAACCCAAACCGGTGATCAGCCGTCCAGAAACACGTCCGTACGATCAGGAAGGCAAAAGCAAAATTGACGACTATGGTGGTCAGGGTAAAAAAAAGATTGACGCCGGCGTGCGACAACTTGTGGTAGGGCCGGCGCACGAGGGGCAGGGGCCCTTCCAGCAACCAGAAGAAAAGGAGACCGCAAACCAGGATGAGCGTGCGGTGGGCCGAAGGTATGTGCGCCCAGTATTGAGACCAGTCGGACAAGTGGAACGTTTCCTAAAAGGTACGAATTATTCCTCTTCCGTGGTAGCGGCCGAGGCCTCGTCCTCCATGATCCCCAGCATGGCGGAGGCCGTCCGTGCTTCCTCTTCGGGAACAACCAGCTTGATCCCGCTGGACGAATACGCCAGCGTGGTGGTGCCATATTCATCCTGGAGAAAGGCGTGGATCCCAGCCTCCTTCAACCGGCCCAACACGACGTTGGCGCTGATGTAGTCACCGTATGTCCGAAGTACAACCAACACAACACCCTAGTTATTCAGCATCAGGGGCATGACCAGCATGAGTTGGTCCTCGTCCTGATCTTGTTCGGCCGGTTTGATGATCCCGGCTTTCGTGGGGGTGGACAGCTCCATCTTTACCTCTTCCGAGTCTGTGGCGTTGAGCATTTCGATCAGGAATTTGGCGTTAAAGGCGATCTGCATGTCTTCGCCTTCATAGCGGCAGCGCATGCGTTCGTTCCCTTCAAAGCTAAAATCCACGTCCTGGGAGGCCAGCTGGAGCTCGCTCCCGGTGATGCTCAGGACCACCTGGTTGGTGCTTTTGTTGGAAAAGACGCTGACCCGCCGAAGCGCATTTTGGAAGTCGGTACGGCTGACCGACATCGTATAGGGATTATCGACGGGGATCACCACCTTGTAGTCGGGGAAGCGGGCGTCGATGAGACGACACGTGAGCTGCGTCGTTCCATGGGTGACAAAAAGGTGGTTGCCGCTGTAGGCAATCTTTAATTCGTCGTCGTTGTCGGGCAGCGCGCTTTTGAGCAGGTTGAGCGGCTTTTTGGGGACGATGAAATTGTCGCTCTTCCCGGCCTTGACTTCCTTGCGTTTGTAGCGCACGAGGCGGTGGGCGTCGGTTGCCACAAAATTGACGCTGTCCTTGTCCAGCTCGAAGTATACGCCCGTCATGGCGGGTCTCAGGTCGTCGTTCGAGACGGAAAAAAGCGTTTTATTGATGGCCGTGACCAGGGCGGTGCTGGTCATGGTAAAGGTCGTAGCGTCGTCGGCCGTGGGTTCCTTCGGGAAATTGTCGGGGTTTTCACCCATGACCTTGTATTTCCCGTTGTCGCTCGTAATTTCTATCGCAAAATTTTTCTCAATTGTAAACGTCAAAGGCTGATCCGGGATATTCTTTAAAGAATCCATCAAAATCTTAGCGGGAATGCAAACTTTGCCGCTATCTTTTGCTTCAATATCGAGTTCGACCTTCATCACCGTTTCCAGGTCGGTGGCGATGACCGTGAGTTTGTTTTTATGGATATCGAAAAGAAAATCCTCCAGGATCGGCAGCACCGTGTTGGCGTTGATGACGCCGCTGATCTGCTGTAAGTGCTTCAATAAGGCCGAAGAGGAAACGATAAACTTCATACGTGCTGGGTTCTTTTGATAATGTTACGGTTTTCGGCGTCAATTTATAAAGTTTTTAGCAATAGCCTTTTAAAACTTATGAACGAACCGGGGAAAACCGAATAACCGTTAGTCTACGTATCTTTGACGCATGCAACTCTCACAATTGGCCGAAAGCCTCATCGGTTCCGAGATCGTACGACTGGGTAACGAGATCAAGGACAAAATCCGTCAAGGGAACAGGATATACAACTTCACCATCGGGGACTTCGATTCCAGGATTTTTCCCATTCCGCAGGAGTTGGAAAAAGGCATCATCGAAGCTTACCGGGAAGGGTACACGAATTATCCACCCGCCGAGGGGATCCTTGAGCTTCGCGAATCGGTAGGCAGGTTTCTTGCGGACAGGGAAGGTCTTCACTATACACCATCAGAGATCCTTATTGCTTCCGGGGGACGGCCGTTAATCTATGCGTTATACCGGGCCATCGTGGACAAGGGAGAAAAAGTGATCTACGCTGTTCCTTCCTGGAACAACAACCACTATGTGCATTTTGTCGGCGGTCAGCACGTCACGATAGACACTACGCCGGAACAGCAATTCATGCCAACGGCCGACCAGGTGCGACCGCTTTTGGGCGATGCCACCCTCCTCGCGCTTTGCTCCCCTCAAAATCCTACGGGTACCGCCTTTAGCAAAGAGGAACTACAAAAGATCTGCGATGCCGTTGTCGAAGAAAACGCGCGTCGCGGACCAGGTAAGAAAAAACTATTCCTCCTATACGACCAGATGTACTGGACCCTCACGTATGGAAAAACCCGGCACTACAACCCCGTTTCCCTGCGGCCGGAGCTGAAGGACTATACTGTATTCATCGATGGCATCAGCAAGGTCTTCGCCGCTACCGGTCTCCGGGTGGGTTGGGCCCTGGGACCCGCGGAAATCATTGCCAAAATGAAGGCCATCCTCTCCCACATGGGCGCCTGGGCACCCATGGCCGAGCAACGGGCCACGGCGGCCTACCTGGGACAAACCGAAGCCATCGACCGGTATTTAAAGCACTTCAAAAATGAACTCGAAGAGCGGTTGAACCGGATATACGACGGTTTTAGGACCCTGAAGACCGAAGGTTTTGCTGTCGACTCCGTAGAACCCCAGGCCGCCCTTTACCTGACGGTCTGTTTTGACCTAACGGGCAAAAAGACCCCCGCCGGAAAGGTCCTGGAGGACCAGGAGCAGGTCACCGCCTACATCCTGGACGCTGCGGGTCTGGCCGTTGTGCCATTCTCCGCATTTGGTGCGGGGAAAAATTCGCCCTGGTACCGGCTCAGTGTGGGCACCTGTGTCAAGGAAGAAATCCCGGATATGCTGGGCGCGGTGCGCAAAGCCTTGGAGGGCCTACGCTGATGGCCCTGCAAAGCAAGCTCCCTTCAGTGGGAACCACGATTTTTACCGTTATGTCCACCCTGGCCCAGGAACACCAGGCCATCAATCTATCCCAGGGTTTCCCGGACTTTGCCATGGACCCCCGGTTGATCGATGCGGTCGACCAGGCCATGCGGGAAGGCGCCAACCAGTATACCCACATGAACGGGCACCCGCTCCTGAGGGAACGAATTGCGGGAAAGGTCGGCCACCTCTACGGCGCCGGGGTGGACCCCCAAACCGAGATCACCGTCACACCCGGGGCGACCTACGCTATTTATACCTCCCTGACCTGTATCCTGCGGCCCGGGGACGAGGTGATCGTTTTCGAACCCGCGTATGACAGCTATATTCCCACCATAGAAGTCAACGGGGCCACCGCCGTACGCGTCCCTTTACAATTCCCCCACTATTCCATCGACTGGGACCTGGTGAAAAAGGCCATCACCCCCCGGACCCGGATGATCCTCCTCAATACGCCCCACAACCCCACGGGCAGCGTGTGGACGGACGCTGACTTCCGCATGCTTGAAACCCTGGTGGAAGGCACGGACATCCTGCTGATGAGCGATGAAGTATACGAGCACATCACCTTTGACGGGTACCGCCACCCCAGCATCCTGAAATACCCTGTGCTCCGGGCGCGGGCTTTTGCTTGTTTTTCCTTTGGAAAAGCCTACCACTGTACCGGTTGGAAGATCGGCTACTGTATCGCACCCCCTGCCCTGACCACCGAATTCCGGAAAGTGCACCAGTTCAATTGTTTTAGCACCAATACCCCCGCCCAGCTGGGGCTGGCGCGTTACCTGGAGAACCGCGAAGCGTACGAAAGCCTGCCCGCGTTTTTTCAACGCAAACGGGACCTCTTTCTGGGGCTTATGAAGGACAGCCCTTTCCGCTGGCTGGACAGCAAAGGCAGTTATTTTGTGCTCGGATCCTACGGTCATTTCAGCCAGGAACCCGACACTGATTTTGCGATCCGGCTGACAAAAGAATACGGCGTAGCGGTGATCCCTGTGTCGGTTTTTTACCAGGATGGCAAAGACGATAAGGTCGTCCGGTTTTGTTTTGCAAAGGAAGACAAGACGCTCGAAGAAGCCGCACGCAGGCTCACTTCCGTTTGAAGACGGGCACCGTGCTGCAGGGTTCCCCGTACATGATGCTTTTCGCCACGGGCCGGAGCTTTAAGGTAATGGCAAGGTAGGCATCGGGCGGAACTTCGGCATCTCCGCAACCTTTCACCACAACGCGTTTGTCCGCATACTCCGCAGCGGGCAGCGCCGCGATGGCTTCCAGCAGTAGTTGCTTGCGCAGGGCCACGGGGTCACCCAGAAAAACCAGCGCGGCGATGGGTTCCAGATACGTAGCCACCAGCATATACGCCCAGGCGGGAATGATGGCATCTGCGGAACAAAACACCGCCACCTTCCTGCCCGTAAAAGTGGTCCAGTCATAGCTCTGAAGGGCGGTCCTAAAATCCTTTTCCTTCAAAATCAACCCCATGAAGAGAAAGTCCTTCAGATCCAGCACCGCCAGGTCGCCTTCCGCAGGAAGAAAATCCTGAAGGTCGAGGCTAACCAGGCCGCTTTCGGCCACTTTATTCACGATCACGTCAGACATACCCCAAAGATACGAAATGGGGGATTGCGGGCAGGGCGCAAAAAAAACCCCCTCTCGCGAGGGGGTCTAAGCCAGCTTTGGTGAAGCTGCGCCGGCAAGTGGCGCTCAGTATTGGCTTAATAAAATTTGATACGATTGTCCTTGATGTTCGCCGCCTCGTGTAACCCTTCGAGTGCGTTGTAACCGACGGCGTTGCGCATCATCCCTTCCATATTTGTGCGGAGCAGGGTATAGTCGTTGTTTTGGTTAGGGACGCTGATGACACCGTTGGTCTGCACGACGAAGACACCCGTATTGCCCTTGAAGGGAGCGGAGGCTTTGTTGAGGTTGGCCTTGTTAAAGGCGGAGCCGATGACCTTCGGTTCGTTTCCGAGGTTGGGGACAAAGGTGGAGCCAAAGCCCAGGCTGTCCTGGTTTTGTACGGTAACGGCGTATTTGGCGGCGGCCGAGTTCAGGTCTGTAACCGTCCCCAGTTTGGCGATGATCTGTGCTGCTTTTTTATCGCGGCGAACGGAATTTTCCACCAGTGTACGGGCATAAGAACCGGAAGGAAGACCGGCGTCCTGTATTCCCGTGAGCACGGCCACGACAAAGTTATTCCCATAAGATTCGGGGTCGCTGACCGTACCTACCTTGTTGTCAAATGCCCATTTGACGAGCTGGCGGGCGGAACCGAGACCCTGTACCTGGTAGTCGGTTTCTTTGACCGTCCCGGCGCGGGTAACCACCTTGTGTTTACGGGCAATATCGTCAAAAGCACTGCCGGAAGCGGCCTGGGCATCTGCTGCAAAACTGGTGGCGGCTGCATTGGCGGCGTTGGTGGTTTCGTCGCTGGGGACGATTTCCTTCGCCAGGTAGGCTACCTTATAATGCGGTTCAATGTTCTTTTGGTCCAGGATTTCGATCAAGTGATACCCGTATTCACTCTTCACCACTTTCTTCTCCCCTTTTTTGCCGTTGAAGCAGAAGTCAGAAAAGGCCGGCACCATTTGGTTCGCCGTAAAGTAACCGAGGTCTCCGCCTTTTTCCTTCGACCCTTGGTCATCCGACAGTTTTACGGCAAGGCTGTCAAAATTCGCGCCGTGCTCGATCAGGGTCTGGATGCTATCGATCTTGTGTTTGGCCGTGCTGTCGTCCAGGATCGTCTGACCCGAGCGGGGGTCGGTGGTCGCGATAAGAATATGGCGTGCCCGTACGGAATCCGGCAGGTCTTTTTTATCGATCATTTTCGCCAGGACATAGTTGCTGTGGTCCAGGTAGGGACCGAAGATACCGCCCACGGGAAGTTCCATAATCGTATCCTTGTTGGGTACCTGCAGGGCCGTTTTGGCAACAAACCCGTCGTAATAGGAAATGGCGGAACCGCTTTGGTTCAGATAGGCACCGGGATCCTTTGTATCGGCCAGACCGGTTTCCAGCTTCATCAGGTCGCCCAGGGCGTTGGCACTGTCTTTCGAAGAAGGGTCCCCATCAAAAACGACATACGTCAGGTTCCTCGATGCCTCGGTCGTTTTGAACTCGGCCTTATGGTCCTGGATATAGGTGTCTATTTCCGCATCGGTGACCGGGAGACTGGTATCCGGGATCAAGGCGAAGGGAATATTGACATAAGAAATGTTGGCCTGGGCGCTGTTATCCTGGTTGTCTTTGGCTGCCAGCCATTTGGGATAATATGCGGCCCCTGCAAGGAGGTACAGGTACTTGGTTTTCAGCGCCTGTTTGGCGACGACATTATATAAATAGTCCGTAAATGCCTGTTTACGCTGGTCGGTAGCAGGTAACCGAAGGATGGCCTGAACCTGCTCCTGGAGGCGGGCCGGATCGTACTGCCCGGTTTTAGGATCCGTCCCCAATTGACGAAGCTCCTGCGTAGGGTTTGTATAAATCAGCGTTTTCAACTCATTATCGGTCACTGTCAACCCCATCTTATCCGCCTGACCCTGTAGGATCATCTGCTCTACCATCTGCTGCCACAGCGTGTTGTTGATCTCTTCCCTCAACACATCGGTGACCGGCATGCCTTGCTGCTGGTACCGTTGCTCCGCGCTCTTTACCTGGTTTTCAAAGGCGACGTACTCGACCTCCTGACCATCTATTTTCCCCACTACCGTCGTGTTCTTTCCAAACAAACTCCCTCCTGTTCTCTGGCTAAGCGCGTCGATCAATATAAAACCCACCATGGCAATGGCGATCGCCCCGATGGCTGCCGCGGCGTACTTATCCCTGATTTTCTGAATGATTGACATATATATACTGTATCCACCGTTTTTGGTGAGGGGGCAAACCTACAGGAAAAATCGTTATGGACCTTTCCCGGGGCCCAATTTTTGGGGAAAACCGGTGAAAAGCTCCCAAAAACGCACATGAATCCCCATAAAATCACGGATCTTGGAGGAAACTGACCCTTTTATGGTTCCACGCGTGGAACCTTCAAAAGATTTGCACCACACCCCGTTGGTAACACTAAATTAATGTGGATAAACCCCCTTTTTCCACGTTCCGGTCAGTGCATAAAAGGAGAAGAATTTGGGCTTCAACGATAGGTTGCCCAAAACCCGGGGGAAAACGCCCGGTTTATGCCCACCGGCCAGTCGGTTGTCCACAGTCGCACAATCCGCAAAGTTTTCCAGACCCTGAATTTTCCCCTTCTGTTAATAAAGTAGTAAAACGCAAGATGGAGAAACATGTAGTATGTTAGTCCAATGTGGATTGCCGTGAATAACCGGTTATCATCTAACTTTGTAAATATTGAAACGTGGGTTATCCACATATCCACACGACTAATAATAATAGGTTCTTTTAAATAAATAAAGAAATTACTATTAATACTATGGAAAACTTCGTGCTTTCGGCCGCCCGCAAAAATCTGGAAAATGTGGGCTATCTTGACCTCGATTTGGATCCCGGCAAGGACCTGTTCCAGGAGATTGAACGTTTAAAGCGGGAGAAGAACGCGATCATCCTGGCGCACTACTACCAGGAACCCGACATCCAGGACGTGGCGGATTACATCGGGGACAGTCTCGGGCTGGCGCAGGCGGCCGCCAAGACCGAAGCGGACCTGATCGTTTTTGCTGGAGTGCATTTTATGGCGGAGACGGCCAAGATCCTCAACCCCGGCAAGAAAGTCCTCCTCCCCGACCTGAAGGCGGGTTGTAGCCTGGCCGATTCTGCTCCTGCAGGGCCGTTTCGGAAGTTCAAGGAGGCCCACCCGGACCATGTCGTGATTTCGTACATCAACTGTACCGCGGAGATAAAAGCATTGAGCGACATCATCTGTACGTCCTCCAACGCGGAAAAGATCATCGAGAGTGTGCCGGCGGATCAACCCATTATTTTCGCGCCGGATAAAAACCTGGGGGCGTATCTGAACAAAAAGACGGGTCGCAACATGCTGTTGTGGAATGGATCCTGTATGGTGCATGAGATTTTTTCGCTGGAGAAGATCACCCGGTTAAAGGTCAGGCATCCGGAAGCAAAGGTGATCGCCCATCCGGAATGTGAGGATGCCGTTCTAAGGGTGGCGGAGTTTATCGGTTCCACGACGCAATTGTTGAAATATACACAGAAAGACAGCGCCCAGGCCTACATCGTAGCGACCGAAACGGGCATCCTTCACCAGATGCAGAAAGAATCACCGTTAAAAACCTTTATACCCGCACCGCCGACCAATAATTGCGCCTGTAACGATTGTCCGCACATGAAGCTGAATACGCTGGAGAAGGTATACCTCTGTATGGAATACGAGCTCCCGGAAATCACCATGGAGGAAAACCTGAGGCTTGCCGCCAAAAAGCCCATCGAGCGGATGCTGGAGATCAGCCGGAAGGCGGGGCTGATCGGCGGGTAGCTTACCCGAAAATCTGGAAGGCGATAAAGCTCATGAAATACGCCAAACCAGTCATGTAAACGAACTGGAAGAGGGGCCATTTCCAACTCCGTGTCTCCCTTTTGACGACGGCCAGCGTGCTCATGCACTGCATGGCAAGGACGTAAAAGATCATGAGGGACAAACCCGTTCCCAGGGTATAGACTTTTTGACCGTTTTCTTTTCGGGCCTGGTCCATTTTTTCCTGGAGGGTCAGCTGGTTTTCCGAATTGTCTTCCCCAACGCTGTACAGGGTAGCCATCGTGCCCACGAATACCTCCCGGGCGGCAAAAGACGTGATCAAGGCGATCCCGATCTTCCAGTCGAAACCCAGGGGCCGGATGACGGGTTCTATGGCTTTGCCAAGCCGGCCGGCATAGGAGGCGGCGAGGAGGTCGGATTTCTTGCTTTTTTCGTAGTCATCCACGTGTGCGGTATCCGTTTTTTCAAGGGCGGCATAATGGTCTTTTATGCGCGCCATGCCGGAACCGGGTCCGAGAGAGCTGAGCGCCCAAAGGATCAGGGATATGACCATGATCACCTGGCCGGCGTCCTTTAGGAATATCCTCGCCTTTTCCCACATGGTCATAAACATGTTTTTCCACCGGGGTGCGCGGTATACCGGGAGTTCGAGGATAAAAAAGCTGCGCTCGCGGATCTTGATGAGGCGTTTGAAGACGAAGGAGACGGTCAGGGCAAAGACGACGCCCAGCAGGTAAAGACCCATCATAACGAGGCCCTGGAGGCTCAGGAAGCCCAGTAAATAGTGCCGGGGGATGACCAGGGCGATGAGGATGGTATACACCGGTAAACGGGCGGAACAGCTCATCAGGGGGGTTACCAGGATGGTGAGCAGCCGTTCCTTCCGGTTTTCGATGTTACGGGTGCTCATGATGGCGGGTACCGCGCAGGCAAACCCGCTGATCAATGGCATAACGCTTTTGCCGTTCATACCCACCTTTCTCATCAGTTTGTCCGTAAGAAAACTGATGCGGGCCATGTACCCCGTATCTTCCAAAAGAGTAATCAGGCCAAAAAGGATCATGATTTGCGGGACAAAGACCATGATGCCGCTCAGACCGGCCAGAATGCCGTTGAGTAAAAGGTCGCTCCACCAGGAAACGGGCAGAAGATTGCCCAGCCACCCGGTGAGTTGGGCAAAACCCCACTGGATGGCGTCCATCGGGTATTGGGCAATCCAGAATATACTTTGGAAAAGCAGAAATAAGACCGCCAGCAGAATGACATAGCCCCAGCGTTTGTGTAGGAGGATCTTATCCAGGTGTTCGGTGAACAATGCCTTTTGAAGGGGATCCGTTTCGACCACGCTATTGGCCATGACCTGTTTGATACGGGCATAGCGCTGCATGATTTCCTCGGCCTGGACCTTGGTGGTGTTAAAGGGTGTTTGGGTCCGGACGGACTCGACGGCCGTCCTTAGAGAGGGCTCCAGGTCGATATGGGCGTAGTTGATCAGGTAGTGGATGGCGGTATAATCGCTGATCGAGGGGAACTGATGTTTCAGTTCGGCAATGGGTGCGGACGCCAGCTCGGCATTGGCAATAAAGTCCCTGGACGGCGCCCGGTATTGATGCCTGGCCGTTTGCTCGATGGCTTTGCGGAGCTTGTCGAGGCCCTTTTCCTTGCGGGGGTTGATCGGGATGACGGGGACCCCCAGGTCCCTTTCCAGACCGGGTATGTCGATTTCTATCCCCTTTTTACGGGCGATGTCCATCATGGAGAGCCCGATGACCAGCGGGATCTTGAGGTCTATGATTTGGGAGCAAAAAAGAAGGTTCCTTTTCAGGTTGCTGGCGTCGGCGATCAGGACGACCAATTCGGGCCGGGTGGAGGGGTCCGGGTTCATCAATACTTCATAGGTTACCCACTCGTCCGCACGTTTGGGATAGAGACTATAGGTACCCGGCAAGTCTATGATGTTGGCGGTGAGGTGTTCGCCTATGGTTGACGTCCCCGTTTTTTTATCCACGGTGACCCCGGGGAAGTTCCCCACCTTTTGTTGGAGACCGGTAAGGGCGTTAAAAAGGGAGCTTTTGCCGCTGTTGGGGTTTCCTACGAGTGCTATATTGATCACGCGCAAAATTAACTCAAAAGCCGTCTTTCCAATTTCCGCAATCAGGAATTTCTACATTTGCACAAATATTGCATGGTCCAATGAAAAGATCCTCCAGGATGAAGAATATAATCTTCTGGGGCGCTTGCCTCCTCTCCTGCCCGGGGTTCGCCCAAAAGTTAAAAAGGGCGGACAGGGACATTGCGACCGAACTGTCTTTATATGGACAAAACCTCCGGCCCGACTCGGGTTTGGAAGATAAAACACCCCCCGCCTGCACCTTTATGTCCACCGAGCTGGCCAGGTCCGGTTTGACAGCAAACGGCGATGCTGGTGGCTTTTTACAGGTGGTACACATCGACGAGGGGAGGGAGATTGCTTCCCGTTGTTCGCTAAGCCTCGATGGGAAGACCGCCGTGCCGGGTACGGATTTTTTCCCCCTGGTGGGCTCTCCGGACACCCATACCGGGGGAAGTACAGGTATCTCTTTGAATGAGAAAGGGTTGCCTTGGATTTATGACCTTCGATACGACCTTGAAGGCGGAAAAGGCGATCCTGCCTTTGACATACATAAGATCCTGATGGCAAAGGCGTCGGAAGCAAAGGCCAGGGGGGCCACGGCTCTTTTATTGTACAATTCTTCTTCCTTACCTGACGGGTTCCGGTTTGACGCGAAAGATAAACACAGCAGCTATGTCCTGCCCGTAGTGTATATCAATAAACGGCTAAGCGCAAAAGTCTTTAAAGATCCGACCGCCTATGTCGACGTAGACCTTACCGTGGCGACCGATGAAAAGGCCTATAACCTTTACAATGTCGAGGCGTATGTGGATAATGGCGCGGACAAAACCGTTGTCCTGGAGGCGGCCTATGACACGACCGCCGGTGCTGCAGCGCTGTTGGCACTCGCCCGCCTGGTGAAACACGCCGGCTGGAGAAAGCACAACTACCTCGTCCTTGCCTATACCGGCGGGCGGCAGGAGGAGGCGATGAACGCTTATTTTGCAAACCACCCCGGTCTGCAAAAGGAGAAAGTGGACTATGTCGTCGACGTCGATGGGTTGGCCAGCCCGGATCCCGGTCAGCCGGAATTGACCGTAAGGGTGTGGAGGGGAAGGGACATTTGGAAAAAAGCATTTTCAGGGGCGAGGGAAACCTATTTACGGGTGGTCTATCAGGATGTCCCCGGTGACACGCTGGGCATACCCGGTGTTATCGTTTTTAGTACCGGCAAACCGGGGGCACCGGGTTACGACGGAGAAGCCCTTGCACTACGGTATATCTTCAACAGCCTTGCATCGGTAGAGAAAAAATGAAGTTCAAGCTTGACATCAGCCAGATGGCGTCCGACTTTTTTGACGACGCCCGCCTTCTGGGGATCGTCGCGCCCGTAAAGGACTACCAGTTTTGCTGGCAGCTCAACCACGCACTGCGCCTGGACTTCAGGGTCAACAATGACCTGGAAATACAGTTGAGTAAAAAGGACAGGAATTATTTCTTTGCCATATTCGAATATGCAGAGCCCATAGGTTCCCTAAGACACTATCTCTACAACAACCAGTTCGACGGAGAATACCTGTTGCCTGAATTTAAGCACCTGGATTTTCTTTGGCTGGCAAAGGGAGACGACATCAGGGAAGCCGAATGGACGAGCCTGCAACAGGAGATCCGCAAGATAGGAGGCGTACAACTGGTGATGGAATTGGCTACGGCGTCCATCCGGAACAAGCAACACTTAATCTTCTAAATATGTGGACGGAAACCGACAATAGCCTTCGCAGGACCCTGACGTTTTCCAATTTCTCCGAAGCGTTTGCCTTTATGACACGGGTCGCCCTCGAAGCAGAAAAAAGGGATCATCACCCCAGCTGGACAAATACGTATAACACGGTAGAAATCCGTCTGAGCACCCACAGTGCGGGCAACGTCGTGACGGCAAAGGACAGGGACCTCGCTGCTGCGATCGACAAGCTCATTCCACCGGGCGTAAAAGGATAGGTGGTAAGTGCTTATGCAGTCGATTTGTTAGATTTATGACAAATCGAAGACATGGGAAAAATAGTCCTTCTCTGCCTGGGGCTCTTTACTTTCGTGGCCGCCCGGGCACAGGAACTCACCGTTCAAAAGATCATGCGGGACCCCAAATGGATCGGGACGTCCCCTTCCGGTGTGTTCTGGTCCCCCGATGGTAAACAGGTTCTTTTCGACTGGAATCCGGACGGGGCAGCGTCGGATTCGCTCTTTGGCATCGCTTTACCTGCCCGTGTGCCCGTCAAGATCCCGTTTCTTCAGGCTGGATTACTCCAGGCTCAATCTGAGGGCAGTTACAACGTTGCCAGGACGGAGCTGGTATACAGCTATGAAGGGGATATTTTCCTCATGGACATAAAAGACGGCCGGATCCATCGGCTCACACATACCGCGGAGGCCGAATTTGCCCCGGCTTTTGCACATCACGACGGCTGGATTGTCTACAGGAGCGGGGAAAACCTTTTCGCATGGGACCGTGTGGCGGGTGAGCTCCTGCAATTGACCAATTTTGCACACGGAGGGGAGGTGGCACCTGCGGCCCGGGGACCTCGTAGAGGGACAGGCGGTGCTGCCGTTGCTGGTGACCCCCAGGAGCAATGGCTCATTCGCGAGCAACTGGAATGGATGCAAGTCGTCAAAGAACGCCACGACAAACGCGAGGCAAGGGATGCTTATTTGAAAGCGGAAAAGAATCCGGATACGCTGAAGGTGATCAACACCGGCGAAAAAACCGTTCGCGGACAGACGCTGTCCCCGGATGGACGGTTTGTCACCTACTCGTTATACGAGGCCCCTACCCCGGCGGGTAAGGCGACCATCGTCCCCAATTATGTTACCGAAAGTGGTTTTACAACGGATATACCTGGCCGGACAAAAGTCGGTGAACCCCAGGGCCGGTATACGTTTTTCGTATACGACCGGGAGCGGGACACCGTTATGGAGGTAAAGGCGGATAGCCTGCCCGGTTTCACGGACGAACCGGAATATTTGAAAGACTATGCTCCCCGTCACCTTCACCGCTCCGTTATCTTTGAAGGGCCTTATTGGAATGAGAGCGGCACACAGGCGATCATAGATATTCGCACCCAGGACTTCAAAGATCGCTGGATCGTCGCACTGGATCCTGCCCATGGAACGATACAGTCGTTGGATCATCAGCGGGACGAAGCCTGGATCGGAGGCCCCGGCATTGGCTGGCTCGCCAGGGCTTCCGTAGGCTGGATCGACGACCACACCTGTTGGTACCACAGCGAAGCAACCGGTTATTCCCACTTGTATGCGTTTGACCTGCATAGCCATACCGCCAAAGCATTGACCAGCGGAAACTATGAAGTCCAGCGCGCCGTCCTGAGCAACGACAAAAAATACTTCTTTATCCAAACCAACGAGGAACACCCCGGTAAACAAAATTGGTACCGCCTCGCCGTTACCGGTGGTTCGGCGGAAAAGATCACCGGCATGACGGGTGAATACGAGGTGACCCTGTCCCCGGACCAACACTGGATCGCCTATCTCTACAGCTATATCAATAAACCCTGGGAACTTTATCTACAGGAAAACGCGCCTGGAAAAAGTCCTGTAAAGATCACCTGCAAATCCATGAGCACCGAGTTCAGCGCCTATCCCTGGCGTGACACCCGGATCTTTACCATCCCCGCCCGGGACGGCAAAAATATATACGCCCGGATCTATGACCCCGCACCCGGCAAAAAGAACGGGGCCGCCGTCATTTTTGTACACGGAGCGGGATACCTCCAAAATGTGCACTATGGATGGAGTTCTTATTTCAGGGAATACATGTTCAACAACCTCCTGGCGGATAAAGGATACACCGTACTGGACATCGACTACCGCGCCAGCTCGGGGTATGGAAGGGACTGGAGGACCGGGATTTACCGCCACATGGGTGGAAAAGACCTCGACGACGAAGTGGATGCCGCCCACTACCTCGTACGCGAGCTGGGCGTCGACTCCACCAGGATCGGTATGTACGGCGGCAGCTACGGCGGTTTTATGACCCTCATGGCGTTATTTACAAAACCAGGCGTCTTTAAAGCCGGCGCCGCCCTACGCCCCGTCACCGACTGGGCCCACTACAACCACGGCTACACCGCCGCCATACTTAACGAGCCCTACACAGACAGTATCGCCTACCGCAGGTCCTCCCCTATCTTTTTCGCCTCCGGCTTCCAGGACCATCTACTACTGTGTCACGGCATGGTCGACGAAAACGTCCACTTCCAGGACGACGTCCGTCTGGTACAACGCCTGATCGAATTGGGCAAAGACAATTGGGAACTCGCCGTCTTCCCCATGGAAGACCACGGGTTCGTAGAACCCAGCAGTTGGACCGATGAGTACAAACGGATTTTAAAGCTCTTCGACACGAACCTTTGCCCTCCCCGGCCCTAGATCCAGCCGAGTTGTGTTCCCCGACCACAGATCCGACCGCGTTTAAGGCAGAAGGGTATGTCTTTTTTCCACTTTTCCGTAGGGATGAGGCATTCAATGAGTGTTTAAACCCTACGGAAAAGTGGAAAAAAGACATACCCTTCTGCCGGCAAGGCGACCGGGTTTCGGTTCGAGGAACCAGGGTCCGAGATACCAATTAGTGGAAGTGAAAAAAAAGAGCGATCGAAGGGACCGCTCTTTGAAAATATGGTATAAAACGAGACTTAGCTGTTCATGGACGCGAGGAACTCTTCGTTGTCTTTCGTGCCCTTCATGCGCTTAAGAAGTTCGTTCATGGACTCTTCGGCGTTCATGTCGGAGAGGTACTTGCGGAGAATGTACATCCGTTGCAGTACGTCGCGGTCGAGGAGGAGGTCTTCGCGGCGCGTAGAGGAAGCGTTGAGGTCCATGGCGGGGAAGATGCGCTTGTTGGCCAGGCGGCGGTCGAGTGCCAATTCCATGTTACCGGTACCCTTGAATTCTTCGAAGATAACTTCGTCCATTTTGGATCCGGTATCGACCAGGGCCGTTGCAAGGATGGTCAGCGAACCACCGTTTTCGATCTTACGCGCGGCGCCAAAGAATTGTTTGGGCTTTTGCATCGCGTTGGCTTCCACACCACCGCTGAGTACTTTACCGGACGCGGGTGCCACGGTATTGTGGGCGCGGGCGAGCCTCGTCAGGGAGTCCAGCAGGATCACGACGTCGTGACCGCACTCTACAAGACGTTTTGCTTTTTGAAGAATGATGGTGGAGACCTTTACGTGTTTTTCGGCGGGTTCATCGAAAGTAGAAGCAACGACTTCGGCGCGTACGCTCCGTTCCATATCGGTAACTTCTTCAGGACGTTCGTCGATGAGAAGGACGATCAGGTAACACTCGGGGTGGTTCTTTGCGATGGCGTTGGCCACTTCTTTGAGGAGCATCGTCTTACCGACCTTTGGCTGGGCCACGATTAAGCCGCGCTGGCCCTTACCGATCGGCGTAAAGAGGTCAATTAAACGCGTCGAATAATTGGAGCTGCCGTTTGACAGGTTGAGCTTTTCGAACGGGAACAACGGCGTCAGGTAGTCGAAAGGAACACGGTCCCTGACTTCTTCCGGGGTTTTGCCGTTGATCGTTTCCACTTTTAAAAGAGCGAAGTATTTCTCGCCTTCTTTCGGAGGACGTACGGTCCCATTGACCGTATCCCCTGTTTTGAGACCAAACAGTTTGATCTGCGAAGGGGAAACGTATATATCGTCGGGAGAACTCAAGTAGTTGTAATCGCTGGATCGTAAAAAGCCATAGCCGTCGGGCATCATTTCCAGAACGCCTTCGCCTTCTACGACGCCGTCGAATTCGATGTTGAAATTCGTGTCCCTGCGTTGAGGATACTGCCGCGGGGTGACGGGTGAAGAAGCGTCTTCGAGGTTGGAAGGGTCCGATTCTTCCACGAGGCTCAGCATGTCGTTTTGCAGACGCGTGGTATCCGGCGTCTGGCCGTTTTCGCCCTTGTCGCGGTTGCGGTCTTCGCGGCCTTCTCTATTGCCGCGCTCATCGCGGCTTGCGCGATCTTCGCGGTTGCCGCGCTCGTCGCGGCCCTCTCTGTTGCCGCGGTCCTCTCGACCGGAGCGATCGTCCCTGTTGGAACGTCCTTCGCGGTGCGCCCTGTCTCCTTTTTCCTCGCGGTTGCGCTCTTCCTGTCCTTCACGGTGTCCGCGTTCATTGCGTTCAGTACGCTCGGGGGCCGGGGCGGCGGCGGTTTCTTCGAGGGCCAGTTGGGTTTGTGCCTCTTCTTTCTTTTTACCGGGTTTACGGCCCCGTTTGCCCGCTTCTGCGGCGGCGGCTGCGGCAGCAGCGGCGACGGGTGCTGCGGGGGAAGCGGCTTGGGCAACAGTGGCGCCCTTATCTTTACGTGCGCCCTTTTTGTGGTCTTTTTTCGGGGCGGGTTCGGGTTCGTTGGATTCGACGATAGCCTCTTCGGTGGTATTGCCGGTGGTGGCTTTTACGATGCGTTTGCGTTTGGTTTTATCGCCCGCTTCGGGCTTGGTTTCGCTGGCGATTACTGCCTGCTTATCCAGTATTTTATAGATGAGTTCTTGTTTGTCCAGTTTCTTAGTGCCGGGGATATTTAGCTGGTCCGCAATGTCGTGCAACTCAGGAACGAGCATGTCGTTCAGTTGAAGAATGTCATACATAAACAAAAGTGCATTGAAATATTTACTACGGTTGTGTAACTCCACTATCCGTGGGGGGAGAAAAGTGGGGGTTAAAAAAAGATTTGAGAAATGAACCTGATCGGAATGTGAAAAAAAGCACGGGGTGAGTGAGCTTTCTAAGTTGCAATTTTACATATAAAACGGCGAAAACAAAAAAATTTTTCCACACTTAACGAATTATTGGGCTTTTGGGCGCTTTGTTTTAGGTTTGCTTTCTTTATGTTACAAAAGCGAATAAAAATCAAGGACGCGCTGGTTTTGGCGCCTGTAGGATCGTTCATTACCGTGATGGGTTGGGTAAGAAATTTCCGTAGTAACCGGTTTATCGATATAAACGACGGGTCTTGTAATGCCAATCTTCAGGCTGTCCTGGAGTTTGAAAAGGAGGACCCCGCGCTGTTGCGCAGGATTACAACGGGTGCGAGTGTCAAGGTATCCGGGGAGCTGGTGGCTTCCCAGGGCAAAGGACAACGGGTAGAATTGAAGGTGGACCATGTGGATATCTTTGGGGACAGCGATGCCTCGGCTTATCCCCTGCAGCCCAAACGCCACAGCCTGGAATTTTTGAGGGAAATTGCCCATTTGCGCTTCAGAACCAATACGTTCGGAGCCGTATTCCGGGTCCGGCATGCGCTGGCCTTTGCCGTACACCAGTTTTATAACGAACGGGGTTTTTTGTATTTGCACACCCCTATTATCACCGCTTCAGACGCGGAAGGTGCCGGGGAGCTTTTCCGTGTTACAACACTGGATGCCGCCAATCCGCCGTTGACCGAAGACGGCCGGGTGGATTTTAAACAGGATTTTTTTGGAAAACCCACCAACCTGACGGTCAGCGGGCAACTGGAAGGGGAATTGGGCGCTATGGCGTTCAGTGAGATATACACCTTTGGACCCACGTTTAGGGCGGAAAACTCCAACACGGCCCGGCACCTGGCGGAATTCTGGATGATTGAACCGGAAATGGCCTTTTGCGACCTAGAGGATAACATGAATCTCGCCGAGGAATTTATCCGGTACATCATTTCCTATGTCATGAAGCACAACGAGGAAGACCTGCAATTCCTCGACAAACGCCTGGAGGAAGAAGAAAAGACAAAACCCGAAGCAGAGCGTTCGGGTATGGGTCTTTTGGAAAAACTGAATTTTGTCGTAGACAATCCGTTTGAGCGGATTACCTATACGCAGGCCATCGACATTCTGCTCCAATCCCCTGCATACAAGAAAAAGAAGTTCAAATTCGACGTCAGCTGGGGTATTGATATGCAAAGCGAGCACGAGCGGTACTTGGTCGAAAAACACTTCAAACGGCCCGTTATCGTCACCAACTATCCGAAGGAGATCAAGGCATTTTACATGCGCCAGAACGACGACGGAAAAACCGTGGCCGCCATGGACATCCTCGCGCCCGGTATCGGGGAAATCGTCGGTGGGTCGCAAAGGGAGGAGCGTTTGGATAAGCTCGTAGAAAGGATGGAAGAGCTCCACCTGCCCCTCGAAGAACTGTCTTGGTACCTCGACACCAGGCGTTTTGGAACCGTGCCCCACGCCGGTTTTGGTCTTGGTTTCGAGCGCATGGTCCAATTCGTCACGGGCATGGGCAATATCCGGGACGTCATTGCCTTCCCCCGGACGCCGAACAATTGTGAATTTTAATAAGCAACCATGAATATACCAAGCGTTGATCTTCAACAGTTTACATCCGGTGGTCCCAAAGACAAAGCCGACTTTGTGGCAAAGTTGGGCAGCGCTTTTGAGGAAGTTGGTTTTGTGGCCGTAAAAAATCATGGAATCCCGCAGCCCCTGATCGATAAGATGTACGGGGTTGTACAGGATTTTTTTGCGCTTCCACTCGTCAGGAAAAGAAGCTATGAGATGCCCTCACTGGCCGGTCAGCGTGGCTACACCTCCTTTGGGAAAGAACACGCCAAGGGTTTTGATGCGCCCGACCTAAAGGAGTTTTATCAGTACGGACAGGAAGTGGAGGATGGGGAAAAAGTGTCTGATGACTATCCCGCCAACGTACTCGTACCGGAAGTACCTGGTTTTGATCAAACTTTTCATAACGCCTACAGGGCTTTTGAAGGATCAGGCACCGCGCTGTTGCGGGCTATTTCGCTTTACCTGGGTCTCGACGTGGGGTATTTCGATGGGTTTGTGCACAACGGCAATTCCATCCTGCGGGCGATCCACTATCCCCCCATCACACAGGAACCCAAAAGTGCCGTACGGGCGGAACAACACGAAGACATCAATTTGATTACGCTCCTCGTCGGTGCTTCCGCTGACGGGCTGCAGATCCTGACGCGTCAGGACGAATGGCTGCCCGTAACCTCACTGCCCGACCAAATCGTGGTCAATGTAGGCGATATGCTCCAACGGTTGACCAATAACCGACTCCGGTCCACCACACACCGCGTCGTCAATCCGCCCAGGGAATTATGGCACACCTCCAGGTTTTCCATACCTTTTTTCCTTCACCCCAAAAGCGATATGTCCCTGGCTTGTTTGCCCGGTTGCGTAGACGCCACCCATGCGAAGGCATATCCCGACGTTACCGCCGGTGAATACCTCGACGAGCGTCTCCGGGAGATCGGTCTGAAAAAATAAATCTGAAAACGCGGTTGCTATGCTCGGTAGACATGGTCCTTTTTTGCGGGCGGTATTTTGGTATAGCATCACCGCATTCGGAGGTCCCCAGGGGCACATGGGGATGATGATCAAGACCTTTGTCAAAAAGCGCCGGGACGTAACGGAAGAGGAGTTGCTCGAATACAGCGCATTTTGCCAATTGCTGCCCGGCGCCTCATCCTCACAGACAGTGACCCTCATTGGATACAAACGTGGCGGCATTCCCCTCGCCATCATTACGCTCCTCGTATGGTTGCTCCCCGCGTGTGTGTTTATGGGCGTGTTTTCCTTCCTTGTCCAATACGTCGACGCAAGGGCCATGCACCGCAATATTTTCCAGTTCCTGCACGCCATGGCTGTCGGGTTTCTGGCCTACGCCGCCACCCGCGTATTCAAGGTCGCGATCAAAAACACCATCACCCGGGTGATCATGGTGGTGGCCGCTGTCCTCACCTATGCCTTTTTCAAAACACCCTGGATATTTCCGATTGTGATCATCCTCAGCGGGGTCGTGACCAACTTTTCCAGCCGGCGTATCCCCCAGATCCCCCATGAACGGAAGAAAATCCGCTGGTCTAACATCTGGCTTTTTCTGCTCGTATTTATCGCCGCCGGTTTTGTCTCGGAGACTGCCCGGAAACAGCAATGGGAACACCGGAGAGCGTATAACCTTTTTGAAAACTTTTACCGGTTTGGCAGCATCGTCTTTGGCGGGAGCCAGGTCCTTGTGCCGATGATGTATGAGCAATTCGTCGTCCGGGATAAGAGCCACTACATGACCGGTGAAGAGCTTCTGACCGGTGCGGGTATGGTCCAGGGTGTCCCCGGCCCGACCTTCTCCGTTTGTTCCTACGCAGGGGGGATGGCACTTCGTAACCGGGGGCCGGCCATGCAGATCCTGGGTTGTATCATTGGAGTGGTCGGTATTTTCCTTCCCAGTCTTTTACTCGTTTTATTTTTCTATCCTGTCTGGCATAATCTGAAGAAATACGCCGCCGTATACCGTTCCCTCGAAGGAATTCAGGCTTGCGTTGTCGGGATCATGATCGCGTCGTTTTTCTACCTGCTCAAGGACGTGTCCCTTATGGACAACCGGACCGTCAGCTACATCAACCTTTTGGTGATCGGCGGCACCTTCGCCCTGTTAAGCTTTACGAAGATCAAGTCGCCGTATATAGTGGCGCTTTGTTTGTTGTTGGGGCTGGTGGTCCCGGTGTAACCGCGCCTTCGCGCCCTTTTGCGAGCTGCGCTACTACCTGTAATAGTTATTTTTCTCTATTTCTGACTCTACCGCCAGGGGGACCAGATAGGTAATGGGTTTGTGCTCTGCCAGGAGTTGGCGGATATGGGAGGCCGAAAGATCCAGGAAAGGCGCCTTTAAGAAGGTTGCCACATGCTCACTTCGCTCCGGTTGCGGGAACCCCGGCCGTTCGTACACATAGACGGGGTAGTTCTCCATGATGAACGCCGCATTATGCCAGTTTGGAAGGTTCCGGTAGCTATCGGACCCCATCAGCAACGTGAACTGATATTGGGGGTATTTTTCTTCCAGATAGGCCAGCGTAACGCTGGTATAAGATGGCTTTGGAAGATGAAATTCTGCATCGGACACCTTTAGCCCCGGATTGTCCCCGATACCCAGGCGGACAAGGTGAAGACGGTGGTATTCGTTGAGAAGGGAAGAAGAAGGCTTGAACGGATTTTGCGGCGTCACGACAAACCAAACTTGTTTTAGCGGTGTTTGGTTGAGGAAGTGTTGTGCAATAATGAGGTGACCGGTATGGATAGGATTGAAGGAACCGAAGTAGAGGCCAACGTTCATTGATTAAAGATAGCTTCATCCTGTAAAACTTCCACCCAGATCATGTCTGCCTCTTCCAGCCGGAGGCTCAGGTTGTACCCGGCAACGGAAATAGAGATCGGGTCTCCCAGGGGGGCAACCAGGTCAATGGTGACAGATTCTCCCGGGACACAACCCATTTCCATTAGTTTTAGGAAGATATCGTCTTTTTCGAAGGAGCGGATAACTGCTTTCTGTCCAACAGGGACCTGGGAGAGTTTTTTCAACATGTTCAACCTTTATCGACGCAAAGCTACCTTTGTAATAAATCTTCTTACTTACGAATTACGGAAATCCCTGGTTTGATTATGATTCGTTTTTCCGACGCTGATATACATTCCCCCTTAAAGGGCCGAAAAGTCCTAAAGGAACACCTCCAGGAACTCTTTCGACGCGAGGGGTTTACCCTCCGGTCGCTACAATACGTCTTTTGTTCCGATCCGTATTTACTTCAGATCAATCGGGACTTTCTTAAACATGACTATTACACCGACATTGTTACGTTCGAGCTCGGGGAAGACCCGGAGGTCATTGAAGGGGAGATCTATATCAGCATCGATCGCGTCCGGGAGAACGCCCGCGACCTCACGGTTCCTTTCCAGCAGGAGCTCCTAAGGGTGATCTTCCACGGAGCCCTGCACCTTTGCGGATACAAAGACAAAACCCCGGCCCAGCAAAAGCAGATGCGGGCAAAAGAGGATGAGAATCTGCGACTTGCCGATGTTCCACGTAGAACAGTTTCATGATGAAACGTCGCCTTTGGCCCCGTCAGACACGCCTCCGGCTTTGTCAAACCGGGCCCCCAGGTCTCGCCCTTCCAGGATAACCGTCATCGGTATTCCCTCGTTTAACTGGGAGAACTCGTATTCTGAGAAGCCGGAAATCATATCAAGGTAAGACCGGTTCCTGGTCAGGAAGGCCTCCTGTTTTCCCGTTTGACCCGGTAGGGCTTGTTCCAGGGCCTCCAGCTTTTGGGCCATGGCCTGGCACACGGGGTAACCCGTCTTTTCATAGAGATTCCTGAAGTGGGTCCGCGCTCCGAGGATGTCCACCTGCTCTGGTTCTCCCTGCGCCTGCACCCGTATATTGATAAAGTTCCAGCAAAGCCTTAGCTCTTCCTCCACCCCAAAGTCGAAATAGGCCACCGGGACAATATGGTCGAATTGCCACCGCTCTGAGAAATTGTTCCAGGTCATACCCTCCCCGAACTGGAGGTGGATCCATTCCCGGAAGCGTTGGATATCCAACCCGAAATAAGGGGCATACGCGGCGCTCCATTTTTGTTCAAGGACGTACCTTCTTAAAGCAATCTGCCACTTCCGTTTCTCGCGGACTTTCAGAACGGAGTCCGTCACCTCCGTTTTTGCGGTCCATTTTTTCCTGCTCATACCTCTGTTTTTTGCTTAAAGATCGGGAAAAATGTTTCATGCTGAAACTGTTCTCCGTGGAACGTTGGGGGGAGTCCTGCGTTAGGCGCCCCGCCCTCCGGGTAATCTCGTACCTTTGCCCCATGTTCCCCGAATATGATGTAATTGTGGTAGGCGCCGGCCATGCCGGTTGCGAGGCGGCCGCCGCCGCGGCGAATATGGGCTCCCGCGTCCTTCTGGTGACGATGAATATGCAGACCATCGCGCAAATGAGTTGCAATCCGGCCATGGGCGGCATCGCCAAGGGCCAGATTGTACGGGAAATCGACGCCATGGGGGGGTATTCGGGGATCGTCAGCGACCGGAGCACAATCCAGTTCCGGATGTTGAACCGGTCCAAGGGGCCGGCCATGTGGAGCCCAAGGACCCAGAATGACCGAATGTTGTTTGCGGCGGTTTGGCGGGAAATGCTGGAGCAAACCCCGAATGTGGACTTCTACCAGGATATGGTCAAGGGCCTTCTTGTAAAAGACGGCCGGGTGGAAGGGGTTCAAACGGGTCTGGGGCATGACATCAAGGCCAAGGCGGTGGTGCTCACCAACGGAACATTTCTAAATGGGGTTATTCATATTGGGGAAAAGCAATTCGGCGGCGGGCGTGTCGCGGAAAAGGCGGCCACCGGGATCACCGAGCAGCTGGTGTCTTTGGGGTTTGAAAGCGACCGGCTAAAGACAGGGACCCCACCCCGGATCGACGGACGTAGCCTGGACTATTCCAAAATGACCGAACAAAAGGGAGACGACGAGGTCGTTGGGTTTTCCTACCTCCCTACCCCGCGTGTACAACCCCAGGCGCAGCGGAGCTGTTGGATTACATACACCAGCCCGGAAGTACACGAGGTCCTAAAGACGGGTTTTGACCGTTCCCCTATGTACCAGGGGCGTATCCAGGGGGTTGGCCCCCGGTATTGCCCGAGCATTGAGGACAAGATCAACCGTTTTGCGGAGCGGGAACGACACCAACTGTTTGTCGAACCGGAGGGGTGGAATACGGTGGAGATCTATGTAAACGGTTTTTCGACCTCACTGCCGGAGTCGGTACAGTTCGAGGCCTTGCGCATGGTGCCAGGCTTTGAAAACTGCCGCATGTTCCGTCCGGGGTATGCGATCGAATACGACTACTTCCCCCCCACACAGCTGCGGTATTCCCTGGAGACAAAGCTGATCGGGAATCTTTTCTTTGCAGGCCAGATCAATGGAACGACGGGGTACGAAGAAGCCGCCTGCCAGGGATTGATGGCCGGGATCAATGCCCACCGCAAAGCCACCGGGCAGGATCCCCTTATCCTAAAGCGAAGCGAAGCGTATATCGGCGTATTGATCGACGACCTGATCAGCAAGGGAACCGAAGAACCGTACCGCATGTTTACCAGCAGGGCGGAATTCAGGACGCTCCTGCGCCAGGACAATGCAGATCTTCGGCTGACGGAGCTGAGCTATCGCCTGGGTTTGGCCAGCCAGGAACGGATGGACCGGGTGTTGGACAAAAAAGCAGGGGTAGAAAAAGTAAAGACGATGACGGCGGAGCTGACCCTGGAACCGGAAGAAGTCAATGGATTCCTCGAAGCCAGGGATTCCGCACCCCTGACCCAAAAACAAAGGGTCCAGCAACTCCTCCTCCGCCCGGGGATTACCTTCCCGGATCTGTTCCGCCAGGTCCCCAAAGTCGCCGCTGTCTTTGGTGGCTTTTCGGAAGAAACCCTGGAGCAAGCCGACATACAGCTCAAATACGACGTGTATATACAAAAAGAGAGAGAGCTGGTCGACCGGATGAGCCAGATGGAAGACCTGCCGATCCCGGATAACTTTAACTACGACAAAGTACACGCCCTATCGGCGGAAGCACGGCAGAAGTTTGGCCGGATCCGGCCGGGCACCCTCGGACAGGCGTCCAGGATATCAGGGGTGACCCCCAGCGATGTGCAGATCCTGATGGTCTATATGGGCCGTTAAGGCTAGCGCTTCTTGTTGGAAACAACGGTGGTATGCGTCCATGAGTCGTGCCAGGGCGTACCAAAACCGGTGAATACCTCGAAGGGGACGATCCGGCTTAGGCTCCGCAACAATGCGTCTTTCATGGTGATCTTCGCCCCGGTGTCTTTTACGACTATCGTATTGGTACAGAATTTTCCGATCGACCGGCCAGTGGTGCCTTCCATAATGGTGTAGTACAGCGCGTATATGCCCAGGTTGCCCAGGTAAGAAAGCCCAAACTGAAACCCGAAAGAGAAATCCACACGCGCAACCTGATCTTGTGCCCCGATGGTGATCATACGAATGATGTAAAGAATCATCGCATACACCAGGTAATCGATGATAAAATTGGCAAAACGGATCCCGGTCGTGACGGGGGGAGCGGCCGTTTCTTCCAGAAGGTTTTCGAGCTCGGTCGTAAAAGCGGATTTTTCTTCGGCAGAGGAAAAAGCAGGTTGTTCCATAAGAACGGTTTTAAGTTTTGTGTATCCAAAAGATAAGTAAAATTTTCAAGGGGACAACGGCAAAACGCCCCATTTCCGTATTTTACAACCTAATCATTTTTGCTTGAGAACTCCTGTCCGCTTGTTCGTTTTTGTGTTGGCTTTGCTGGTGTCGGGCTTGCTGATGACCCAAAAGGGAACGGCCCAAACCATGGTGAAAGGGACCGTATATGACGTTACCCAAAAAATACCCCTGAACGCCGTGTCTGTGGTCAGCAAATCGGGGCCGCAAACCGTAACGGACTCGGTCGGGACATACAAAATCATCGTAAACGACAGGGACTCGATTTATTTTTCCTACCTCGGCAAGCGTTCTCCCTGGTTTGCGGTATCCGACCTGACCAACCCCTGGGCCTTTGACATATCCCTGAATGTGGTCGCGCCCGAGCTGCCGCCGATCTATATTACCAAAAATTCTTACCGGGAAGACTCCCTGCAAAACCGGCGGGAGTATGAAAAGATCTTCGATTACCACAAACCCGGACTCTCGACAACGAGTAACGGACCCGAGTCGGGTTCCGCCGGGGTGGGTCTCGACCTGGACGACCTGATCAATTCCTTCCGCTTCCGGTACAACAACCGCCAAAAGGGTTACCAGAAGTTCTTCGAATGGGAAGAGCACGAAAAATACATCGACCACCGGTTTAGCAAACCCCTGATCAAAAAACTGACGAACCTGAACGACGACCAGATCCCCAATTTTATCAAACAATACCGGCCTTCCTACGAGTTTATGGAGGGAACGACGGACGCGGACCTGGGCGTGTATATCGTCAAGTGTAAGGCAGACTGGGATACCGGTCACCCCTCTCCCGCCTCGGCGATGATGACCACGTACAAAACCCGGTAGCCGTTATGGAATTCGGCAAGGTCCCCACCGACAAACTGGATAAAGTCGACTTCTCGCTTCCGCCAGGGTCAGGCGATGCCGTATTGCAAAAGACAGGCGTGCCGGGAAAGGTATATGTGGGCTGCACCTCCTGGGGCCGGAAAGAATGGATCGGAAAGCTCTTTGCGCCCGGAACCAAAGACGCGGGCTTCCTGGCGCAATATGCAACGTTGTACAACGCCGTAGAGCTAAACGCCACCCACTACAAAATTTACAGCCCTGCGGACATACAACGCTGGGTGGACAAGGTCCGCGGCCGCGCTTTCCGTTTCTGCCCGAAGTTCCCGCAGCGGATCAGCCACTACAGCGATTTCAAGGGAATAGAAGACCTGACGGCAGCCTTTTTAGACGGGGTTAGAACGTTCGGCGAACACTTGGGCCCGATATTTCTCCAGGTAAGCGATCAATACACGCCCGCCCGTAAGGCCGTGTTGTTGGACTATCTCGGGTCCCTGCCCACCGATCTCTCTTTCTTTTTGGAAGTCCGGCACCCCGCCTGGTTTTCGGACAAAGCCGAAAGGGAAGACCTTTTTCACCGTCTGCGAGAAATGCAAATCGGCCTGGTACTCACCGATGCCGCCGGCAGGAGAGACGTCGCGCACATGCAACTGACTGTACCTAAGGCATTTATACGCTTCGTGGCGAACAGCCTGCACCCCACGGACTTTGTCCGGATCGACGCCTGGGCGGAACGCCTCCGTCAGTGGCTCGATAGCGGGCTGGAGGAATTATTTTTGTTTGCGCACATGCCCGACGAGACGGCGGTCCCGGAGTTGACCTTATACCTCGTGGACAAGCTCAACGCCGTTTGCGGGCTGGACCTTCCCCGGCCGCAATACACCGGCGGTAACGGCGGTGCCCAACAGGCTAGCCTTTTCTAGGCTTCAGATACATCCGGCCCTGTGTTCCCGTTGACGCGCAATAGTCCACCACGCACTGGAGAAAGGCCTCGCCGTACTTGCGGAGCTTCACCGCCCCAAAACCATTGATGCGCTCCAGGTCCTGGGGCGTCTGTGGAAAGAAGGTGGCCAGTTCGTTGAGGGTGGTGTCCGAAAAGATGATATACGGGGGCATGTTTTCCGCCTGGGCGAACTCGCGGCGGAGCTTGCGGAGTTCCTGGAAGAGGTCTTCGTCGCGGTCGGGGGGCTCGCCCACGTCGGGGACCGACGGGTCCCCGCCCTCAGGTGAGCCGGCCCAGGCCGCGCTGCGCCCGCGCGCTCCGCCGTGCCCGGTTGTGCCGCGGTCGCCCGTGCGCCCCGCGCCAGCGGCGCTCTCGGGCGCTAGCGCCTCCGCCATCATCACCGTCACCTTCCCCCGCAACACCCTATCGCTCTCCGGCGTCAACACCAGCACCGGGTACTCTCCCTCGGTTTGCCGTAAGTAGCCCTGTTGGATAAGCTCCTTCAACACCTTTCTCCAGGCCTCCTTGGAAAGGTCTTTCCCGACGCCGTAGGTCCGCAGCGTCTGGTGCACCGCTCGCGTAGTGCTGCTCCCCCGGAGAAAGTCGATCACGTAGCCAAACCCAAACCGCTCCTGCAAACGGGAGACGGCGCTGAGGGCCTTTTGGGCGAGTTCGGTGGCGTCGACCCGGGGCCGGTTGTCCTGGCAGACATCGCAGCTGTCGCAGGGGGCGGTAAAGGATTCGCCGAAATAGGCCAGGAGGAACTGGCGGCGGCAGCCCTGGGTTTCGCAGTAGTCCGCCATTTTCCGGAGCTTGTCGTCGAGGATCTTTGTCTGGGCTTCGTTCCCCTCTACCTGGATCATGCGCCGGAGCTTGACGACGTCCCCGGCGCTGTAAAACAGCACCGCTTCGCTGGGAAGGCCATCCCGGCCGGCCCGACCGGTTTCCTGGTAATAGCCTTCGAGGTTTTTGGGGAGGTCGGCGTGGACGACAAAACGGACGTTGCTCTTATTGATGCCCATTCCAAAGGCCACGGTGGCGACGATGATACGGGTCTCGTCCCGGAGAAAGGCGTTCTGGCGCGAAGCACGAATAGATGAATCAAGTCCCGCATGATAAGCCGCGGCCGGAAAACCCGAAGTCGTCAGCGTCGTGGCGAGCTCTTCGGTCCCCGCCCGGGACAGACAATAGATGATCCCGGCGTCTTCCTGGTGTGCGGACAGATAGGACAAAAGCTGGGGGAGGTAATTCTTTTTGGGAAGGACCTTATAGTGGATGTTGGGCCGGTTAAAGGAGTTCTCAAAAAGCCGGTAGTCCGTCAGCCCGAGACCGCTTATGATGTCCGTCTTTGTCCGGGCATCGGCGGTGGCGGTGAGGGCTACCAGCGGGACCTGTGGAAAACGCTGTTTGAGCTGACCCAGCGCCAGGTATTCCGGCCGGAAATCGTGTCCCCACTGGCTGATGCAATGCGCTTCGTCGATGGCAAAAAGGGAGACCCGAAGACCGGCGAGCACATCCAGGAAAGCGCCCTCCCCAACAAGGCGTTCGGGGGCCACATACAAAAGCTTTAAGGAACCGGCACGGAGCTGATCGAAAACCAGGCGCTGCTCATAGGCGGAAAGAGAAGAATTCAAATACGCCGACGGTATATCATACTGCCGGAGCGCGTCGACCTGATCCTTCATCAGGGCGATAAGGGGAGACACCACCACGGCCACCCCGTCCAGCGCGAGCGCAGGGATTTGGTAACACAAAGACTTCCCGCCCCCGGTCGGCATCAGGGCCACGGTATCCTTTCCGGAAAGGATGTGTTCGATGATGTCCTGCTGGTTGTGCCGGAACCCGGTATATCCGAAGTGGTGCCTGAGCAGGCCGAGGATGTCTTCCATGAGGTTATAGTCCGAATTTTTCCATGCGCCTGTACAAAGCGGCCCGGGTCAAACCCAGCTCGGACGCAGCCTTGCTGATGTTGCCCTTGTGCTTTTCGAGCGCTGATTTGATGAGCTGTTGTTCCATGCTGGAGAGGTCCATCGCAGCAGCCGGACCTGTGGCAGCGGGAACTTCCGCCTTGCGGCTGGACAAATGTAGATCGCTTTCCTGGATCTCTTCTCCTTCGGCCATGATGACGGCGCGTTCGATGACGTGCTGGAGCTCCCGGATATTGCCCGGCCAGGGGTAGCGCAACAGCGCGTCCCGTGCGTCTTTGCGGAGACCCAAGGTCTTGCGGTACTTGGTGTTGAACTGGCGGAGGAACTGGTCGGCCAGGGCCTGGATGTCTTCCGTTCTTTCCCGGAGGGGCGGCAGGGTGAGCTCCACGGTGTTGATCCGGAAAAGTAAGTCTTCCCGGAACGTCCCCTCCCGCACCATTTCGTACAGCGGCATATTGGTGGCGCAGATCAGCCGTATGTTGACCTGGCGCATGCGGTTTTCGCCGACGCGGCTGATGGTCCGGTTTTGAAGGGCGTGGAGGAGCTTGGACTGGAGGTGCAGGGGGAGGTTCCCGATTTCGTCCAGGAAAAGGGTGCCGCCTTCGGCCAGCTCGAAACGGCCGGGCTTGTCTTCCCTTGCGTCGGTAAAGGCGCCCTTGGCGTGTCCGAAAAGCTCGCTTTCAAAAAGGTTGGCGTGAAGGGCGCCGAGGTCCACGTGTATAAAAACTTCCCTGGCGCGGACGGAAAGCCGGTGGATTTCCATGGCCGTAACCTGTTTCCCGGTCCCGTTTTCCCCAAGGATCAGGAAGTTGGCGTCCGTGGGCGCCGCCTTGCGGATGGTGTTCATGACTTCCGACATGGCCACGTTATGCCCGTTGGACAAAGGGGTGGGCGGTCCCAGGAGGTCGTTTTGAAGGCTTTCCTGGACCTGTTCGGCCTTTTGCAGTTTTTTCGAGGCGGATCGAAGCTTCCAGGCGGCGCTCAGCGTCGCCAATAATTTCTCGTTGTTCCACGGTTTGAGGATGAAATCCGTGGCCCCTGACTTCAGGCTTTCCACCGCCAGCTCCACGTCCCCGTAAGCCGTCATCAGTACAACGATAAGGGTGGGATCGGTCTCCTGGAGAAACTTCAACCAGTAAAGACCTTCCTTGCCGTCGTTGGTCCCCTTGCGGTAGTTCATGTCCAGCATGATGATGTCGGTCTCGCCCTGAGAGATGATCCCGTGCAGCTCTTTGGGGTCCTGGCAGATGCTGACCTGCTGAAAGTGCTGTTTCAGGAAAATACGGGCGGACACGAGGATGTCAAGGTCGTCGTCCACGATCAGGATGCCGGCGGGGAGCTTTTTCATAAGTAAATGTCCGATTTTGAACAAAAAAACTGTCCGGTAATGAACAATTTATTTTCCCCATCCAAAAACATACGTTGACTATCAGGCAAATACGGCCGATAAAAATTTGAGGCATGTCCTCTGGAGTAACAACATTCATGATCTCCATCCAGCAACTGACCAAGATCTACCGCACCGAAGAAGTAGAAACCACGGCCCTGCAAGGCGTATCGTTTTCCGTCGCCCCCGGGGAGTTTGTAAGCATCATGGGCCCCTCGGGTTGTGGCAAAAGTACCCTGCTGAACGTCCTGGGTCTCCTCGACCAGCCCGAAGAAGGCAGCTATGTGTTTAACGGGACGGAACTCCTTGGTCTTGGGGAAAGGGAACGGTCAAGGTTCCGCAAACACAACATCGGGTTTGTCTTCCAAAGCTTCAACCTCATCGATGAGTTGACGGTGTATGAAAATGTCGAACTGCCGCTGATTTACGCCGGTGTAGCCGCCCCGGAACGGAAGACCAGGGTCGCCGCCATGTTGCAGCGGATGAACCTTTCCCATCGCAGCGGCCATTTTCCCCAGCAGCTGTCCGGCGGCCAGCAGCAACGTGTAGCGGTGGGCCGGGCCCTGATCAACAGGCCTAACCTCATCTTAGCGGACGAACCCACGGGTAACCTGGACAGCTCCAACGGCAATGAGGTGATGGACATCCTGTGCGAGCTCAACGAGGGCGGGACGACGATCGTCATGGTGACCCACTCTTCCCATGATGCCAGTTTTTCCAAAAGGATCGTTTATATGAAGGATGGACAGATTGTTACCGAAAAACTCAGCTAAACCGCATGTTCCAGACAAACCTCCGCATCGCGCTCCGCAACCTTTGGAAGTACAAGGGCTTTTCCCTGGTGAACGTCCTGGGGCTTTCGATCAGCCTGGCGGGTTGTATCCTGATCCTGTTGTACGTGTTCCATGAGCACAGCTATGATCGCTGGAACAAAAATGCCGGCCGTGTTTTCCGGGTGGCCAAGACCACGTCCGACAACCCCGGCAGGGTGGGTGCGTCAACCCCGGGCGAAATCGCCCCCCTCCTCAAAGACCGGATCCCGGAAATCGCCGCATATACGCGGTTCTATGTGTTCGATATTGGACGGAAACTCGCGGTGAACCGGGACAAGAACATCTACATCGATCACGTCCAGGGCGTGGACTCGACCTTTTTCCAGGTGTTCCCCTACACTTTTGTGGAAGGCGATCCGGCGCACGCACTGGACGGACCATACAACCTGGTGATCAGCGACGTCGTGGCCAGGAGGCTGTTCGGGCACGGGCCGGCCCTGGGTAAAACCATCCGCTGGCAGGAGCGGGTATCCCTGACCGTAACCGGGGTGTTCAAAACACCGGATGCACCCACCCACTTTGAAGCCGATGCCTTTCACAAGATCAACAGCACCGGGGACGGCTGGTGGAACTCGAACTTCTATACTTACATCCTGGCGGGAGAAGGAACAGACGGCAAAGCCCTGGAAACAAAGATCAACCAGGCCCTCGACCGCATGCCCCTCAACCAGGATACCTCCACCGGGGCAGTCAAAACACACATACAATTGGTCCCGGTCAGGGATATGTATTTCCGGAGCGACATCAGCAACGACTTTACGCTCCACGGGAACGCCAGGATCCTCCAGGTGCTCCTGGGGGTGGCTCTTTTGCTCCTGGTCATCGCCTGTATCAACTTCACCAATTTCAACATTACCCAAAGCGTCCGCCGTTCCAGGGAAACCGGCGTCCGGAAGGTCATGGGCGCCCACCGGTTGAGCCTGGCATTGTACTACCTGCTGGAGACCAGCGTCCAGGTGGTCATCAGCCTGCTCCTGAGCCTGGTCCTGGCGGAGCTGTTTCTCCCCGGCCTGGGCAGACTCCTAAACGCCGACCTCGGGCTTTTCATGGGCGGCGCCTGGAAAGAGCTTGCCGGTATTGCCTGCATCGGCGTGCTGGTCATCGGCGCCAGCGGCGGGTATGTCGCCTATTATATCAGCGGGTTGGACCCCGTGCGTGTCCTCAAGGGCGAATACCAGGGAAAGGGCCGGGGTGCCCTGCTCCGGAAAGTATTGCTGGTCGTCCAGTTTGCGTTTGCGGCCCTGGCCGTGGGGGCCCTCCTGGTGATCCATACCCAGGAAAAATATATGGAAAGCCTGGACCCGGGTTTTCACAAGGACCAGGTCATGGTCGTGAATTTTCACCGGGGCGGGCAAAGGGAACACTGGGACGCTACCCGGCAGCGGTTGCTGTCGCTCCCCGGGGTACGCATGGTCAGCAAGGTCAATTACCTACCGGGTGACGTAGGCATGCAGGTCATCGGCCGGGAATACAACGGGGAGCCCGTCAAAAACCTGGACGTGATCACGGTGGGGTATGACTATTTCGAAGTCATGGGCATCCGGCTGGACAAAGGACGCTTTTTCAACAGCGCATACGGGCTGGACTCCAATTCGCTTGTCCTCAACCAGACCGCCGCACGGCAATACCACATCCCTGCGCTGGGCACGCCCTGGATAGACCACATGCCCATCGTCGGTATTGTGGGCGACATCAACCAAAGGGGTTTTGAAACACCGGTGGAGCCCACCGCCTATATGATCGAATCGGACAACACCAACGCCTGCAACAACGTTCTCCTGAAGATAGACGCGAGCCGTCTTCCCCAAACCATCCGGGCGCTCAACACCGCCTGGTTGGACATCGAACCGGGTTTCCCCCTGGAATACCATTTCCTGGACCAGCAATTCGACCGGATGTTCCTCCAGTACCACCAGATGGACATCCTGTTTACCGCGTTCTCCGCCCTCACGCTGGGGATCGCGCTCCTCGGCATCTTCGTACTGAGCGCCTTTATCGCCCTCCAGCGGAGCCGGGAGATCGGCATCCGCAAAGTGCTGGGCGCTTCGGTGCAAGAGGTGGTGCGCCTGCTGAGCACGGACTTCCTGGTGCTCGTGCTCCTTGCCAACGCGATCGCACTCCCCTGTTTGTATGTGTTAGGCCAGCGCTGGTTGCAAGGCTTCCCCTATCGGGTGACCCTTCCCTGGTTCGCTTTTGCCGGGACCCTGGTCCTCACCCTGGCGTGTACCCTGATCACCGTGTCCATCCAGGCCTGGAAGGCCGCTATGTCTGATCCAGTCAAAGCCCTCAAATATGAATAGCAGCGTTACCATTATCCTGAGATCCCTACGCAGGCAAAAGGAGTTCTCCCTCCTGAATGTCCTGGGCCTTGGCGTCGGCATCGGCTCCGCCCTGCTGTTGTTCCTGCTGATCCGCAACGAACTGAGCTATGACACCTACCACAGCAAACGGGACCGGATCTACCGGGTAGTCAGCACCGAGACGTACCGGAACGGGACGATGGACTATGATGGGGACGCCCCCATTCCGCTGGTGGACGCCCTGAGACAGGAATTCCCGGAAGTGGAGGCCGCCACGGATGTCTTCCTGGACGGGGCTCAGTTTATCGTACCGGGTCCGGGCGGGAGCGAAAAGAAGTTTAAGGAAGCGATCAATTACGCAGAGCCTTCGTTTTTCCAGATCTTCGATCGCCCCTGGATACAGGGGGATCCAAAGACAGGATTGACCGATCTTCAGACCATGGCCATCTCCAAAACCATCGCCCGGAGGTGGTTTGGCGGGGAACAGGATGTCGTCGGCCGGATCGTGTACATGGGCGATCACCGGGCGCCTTTCCGGATCACCGGGGTGGTGGCCGATCCACCCGGCAATACGGATCTGCAGATCCATATTTTCGTTTCCTTCGCGACGTTCAGACGGGATTACCCCACCCAATTCACCGATCCCACCTCGTGGGACAGTTTTTCCTCCAACGTCCAGTGCTATTTCCTTTTGAAAAAGGGCGCCACGATCGCATCCATGAACCGGTACCTGCCGCACTTCGTGGCGGAACACTATACCCCTCTTTTCGAACATTCCGACAGCCGGGATTCCAGCTTTTTCCAGCCGTTTAAGGACATGCACTTCGATACCCAGCTTGGCTCTCCCGGCAACGGCGGTATCAATTACAACCAGCTTTTGTCCCTGGGGCTGATCGGGTGTTTCCTGCTCCTGGTGGCGTGTATCAATTTTGTCAACCTGGCGACTGCCCTGTCCGTCAACCGGGCCAGGGAGGTGGGCGTCCGGAAGGTCCTGGGGAGCAACCGGCGTCAGCTCCTGGCGCGGTTTATGGGGGAAACGGCCTTCCTCGTAGTTTGCAGCGCCCTCCTGGGATGTATCCTTGCGGAACTGGCCCTGGGACCGGTCTGCCACCTGTTGCAAAAGGACATCGACAGGATCGCGCTTTTGTCACCCGGGGCGCTGGTTTTCCTCCTGGTCACCATGGTGATCCTGACGGTGCTGTCGGGTTTTTATCCCGGTATGGTCCTTTCGGGGTTTAACCCGGTCGGCGCCCTCAAAAGCAAAATCAGCGCCCGTACCTTCGGGGGGCTTTCGCTCAGAAGGGCCCTGGTCGTCTTCCAGTTCCTGGTTGCCCAGCTCCTGATCATCGGCACCATCGTGGTGCTCCGCCAGATGCATTATTTTAAAAGCCGCCCCATGGGTTTTGACAAGGATGCGGTAGCGGTCATCCGCCTGTCGCAGGGCGACACCAAAAACGCCTATTTCAAAAACCAGGTGCTCGGTATACCCGGTGTCCGGTCGGCTACCCTTTGCAACGGAACCCCGGCCACGGACGGGATATGGTCGAACGGGTTTATTTTCGACAACCATCCGCACCCGGAAGGATTCGAAGCGATCTATAAATTCGCGGACGCCGACTACCTGTCTACCTTCCAGGTACCGATGCTTGCCGGCAGACCGCTTTTCCCCTCGGACACGGTCCATGACATCGTGGTCAATGAAACCCTGATGCGCAAACTGGGTGTTCGTTCCCCAGACAAAATCCTGGGTAAAACGATCCAATTGCTTACTGCGAATAGTCCCAAGGCCACCATCGTGGGCGTCACCAGGGACTTTGTCACCACCTCCATGAAGGACAGGATTGCACCCCTGATCCTCACGACGGGTAATAGCCAATACTTTCTGCTGTCCGTACGGCTGGACCCCGCCCTGATCGGGCCGGCCATGTCCCACATAGAGGAGGTGTTCAACCGGACTTTTCCGGAGCGCATTTTCGACAATAATTTCTTAGACGATAAAATCGTCGGCTTCTATCAAGCCGAAGCCCAAACCGCTACCCTCTTCAAGGTCTTCGCCGGCCTGGCGATCCTTATTTCCTGTTTGGGTCTTTACGGCCTGGTGTCGTTCATGGCGGTCCAGAAAACAAAGGAAGTCGGCATCCGGAAAGTGTTGGGGGCTTCCGTAAAAAGCATCGTCATTCTCTTCTCCAGGGAATTCACCCTGCTGGTGGGCATCGCCTTCGCCCTGGCCGCCCCGCTAGGCTATATCGCGATGCACCATTGGCTGCAGAATTATTATTTCCGGACGGACATCGGCTGGGATGTCTTTGCCCTATCGGTCGTCGCCTCCATCCTCATTGCCTGGGCGACCGTGGGCTACCGCTCCGTCCGTGCCGCCCTGGCCGATCCCGTAAAAGCCATCAAATACGAATAGCCATGATCCGCAACTATATCAAAATCGCACTTCGTTCGCTTTGGCGCAAAAAGACCTTTGCCTTTCTGAATATCCTGGGTCTGGCCGTGGGCATGGCGTCGGCTTTACTGGTCTTCCTGGTTATCCGGCACGAAATGAGCTATGACACCTACCACAGCAAGCTGAACCGGGTGTACCGGGTGGGCACCGATCTGAAGCTCAGAAGCGGAGAAGTGGATCACTACGGGGCGACGTCTATCCTTTTGCCGGACGCGTTTCGCGTGGACTTTCCGTCCGTGGAAAGGGTGGCCGCGACCTGGCAGATCGACCAGGCCCAGTTTGCCATACCCAAACCCGGGGGAGACCAGTTGTTCCGGGAGAAAACGGGGGTGTATTATGTGGAACCCGGCTTATTTGACATCCTGGACATTCCCTGGCTCGAAGGCGATCCCGCCACGGCGCTGAGGGCACCCTTTACCGTCGCGCTGAGCCGCTCCGTGGCAAAGAAGTGGTTCGGAGATTGGCATAAAGCCATGGGGCAAACGGTTCGCCTGGGGGATGATGGTTTTCCCGTATCCGTCACCGGTATCCTTGAAGATCCTCCCTCCAATACCGACATCAGCCTGAACATCGTACTGTCCTATGCCACTTTCCGGCGGATCAATGCGATCGACTTCAACAACCCCAGGATGTGGGGATCCATGAATTCCAGCAGCGAATGCTTCGTGCTCCTTCACCAGGGGCAGGATCCCCAAACAATCGAGGCGGGGCTACCCGCTTTTACAAAAGCGCACTATGCCCAGTCGGACGTCGGCGGAACTGCCAAGACAACCAATACGTTTCTGCCGGTAAAGGATATGCATTTTGACGAGGACCGGGAGCGTTACGGCGACCCCAACCTGTCGCACAAAGAATTATGGGCGTTGTCGCTGATCGGGATCTTCCTGGTGCTCGTGGCTTGTATCAACTTCGTCAACCTGTCTACGGCCCAGTCCACCAACCGGGCCAAGGAAATCGGCGTCCGGAAAGTATTGGGGAGCAACCGGCCCCAGCTGTTGACCCAGTTCTTCCTGGAGACGGCCCTGTTGACCCTGGTGGCCATGGTCCTTGCCTGTATCCTGACAGAACTCTCGCTCCCGCTGGTCGGCCGGTTGTTGAACCGGGACCTTTCCCTTAGTCTTTTCCAGGTACCGCTAGCGTTGTTGTTCCTGCTGGGCATAGGCGTGATCGTTACCTTCCTGGCGGGCTTTTATCCCGGGCTGATCCTTTCCGGCTTTGACCCCGTGGATGCAATCAAAAGCAAGATGAAAACCACCCGGAAGGGTGGCATCTCGCTGCGCCGCGGTTTGGTCGTGTTGCAGTTTGTCATCGCCCAGCTCCTGATCATCGCCACGCTGGTTGTCATCAAGCAGATGTCGTTGTACAGGAACCGCCCGATGGGTTTTGAGCGCAGCGCCATCGTCATGATAGACCTGCCGGCCGACAGCCTGGGGATCACGAAATACCTGTATTTTAAGGACAAAATCAGCCGGCTGCCCGGTGTGCTCCAGGCGGCCTTGGCGGACAGCCCTCCCTCCACGGACGACGCCTGGAACACCAGCGTATTTTTCGACACCCGTCCCCAGGCGGAGGACAAATCGATCATGGTGCGGTATGCAGATACGGACTACCTCCGCACCTTCAAAATGACGCTGGCGGCGGGCCGGGAACCCTACCCTTCCGACACCATCCGGGAAGTCCTGGTCAACGAAACGGCGGTAAAGATGTTCGGCCTTCATTCGGACGAAGAGGTCCTGGGACGCACCGTGAAGCTTGGCGCCCTGGGCCAATACCATACCATCGTGGGCGTGATCAAGGATTTTAACGACCGCCCGCTCAACGACAACCTGGGGATAAGACCCCTGGTGGTGGCGCCGGCGACAAAGGGTTACACCCTGCTCGCCGTACACCTGGACCCCGTCCATCAGCAGGCCGTCCTGAATGCCCTGTCCTCCACGTATGCCGAGGTCTTTCCGGAGCACGTCTTCGACCCGCGATTCGTAGACGACGAGCTTATGAAAAACTACCGGGCGGAAGCCACCGCCGGTAAGCTGTTCCGGTTGTTTGCCGTCCTGGCCATCTTTATTTCCTGCCTGGGGTTATACGGCCTGGTTTCTTTTATGGCTGCCCAAAAAACAAAAGAGGTGGGTATCCGGAAGGTGTTGGGTGCCTCCGTGCAGAGCATTGTCATTCTTTTTTCAAAAGAATTCACCCTGCTCATCGGGGTGGCCTTTGTGGTCGCCGCGCCCCTGGGCTATTATTTCATGACCCAGTGGCTGAGCAGTTTTTATTACCAGACCGACATCGGCTGGGGCGTTTTTGCCCTCGCGATCCTTTTGTCGGTGATCATTGCCTGGGCGACCGTAGGGTACCGGGCGTTGCGCGCGGCCCTGTCGGATCCTGTAAAAGCCATCAAATACGAATAGCCATGTGGAAAACAACGTTCCGGAGTTTTTGGAGGCGTAAGACGCTTACCCTTCTCAACATCAGTGGCCTGGCATTAGGTATCGCGGCCGCCCTGGCCATCTACCTCGTGATCACCCACGAACTGAGTTTCGACGCCTACCATACCAAAGCGGACCGGATTTACCGGATGCTGACCACGGACCGGTCGGCGGACGGCACCAGGGACGTCAAGGCGTCCGTGCCGCTGCCTGAACCGGACGCCCTGCGCCGGGAGATGCCGCAAATAGAAACGGTCGCGCCCCTCTGGCAACTGAATGACGTACAGTTCACCGTCGGGAGTGATAAAAAGTTCCGGATGTCACAAGACGACGGCGCTTTTTTTGCGGGACCTGAGCTTTTCCGCCTGTTCGATTACACCTGGCTGGCGGGTCAGCCGGAGGCTGCCCTGAAAGACCCCGGCACAATGGCCGTCAGCCGCAGCGTCGCGGAGAAGTGGTTTGGCCACTGGGAGGATGCGGTTGGTAAAACCGTCCTGGTGGGCGAAAGTCACCGGCCATTTAAGGTGACCGGGGTATTGGATGACCCTCCTGCCAACACCGACCTGCCCTTACACGTCGTACTGTCTTATGAAGACTTCCATTCCCGGAACCTCGACCAGATGTCCGATGACAAATGGGGCGGCCTGACCAGCAGCTCGGAGTGCTATGTTCTGCTGCGCGCGGACCAGGACCCCGCCGGTATGCCGGCCCGTCTGAAGGCATTTGGGGACCGGCATTTCAAGGCCGTCAACCAGTCGTCGGGTGGACATTCAGCCGTAGAATGGCAACCCCTTCGGGAGGTGCATTTCGACGAAAAAGCGGGGAACTTTGGTCCCGGGGGGCACTCCAGGAGGGACCTCTGGGCGATGGCTTTGATCGGCGTCTTTTTATTAGGGGTGGCTTGTATCAATTTTATAAACCTCTCCACGGCGTACGCCGTCAACCGTTCCCGGGAGGTGGGTATCCGGAAAGTCCTCGGGAGCAGCCGGTATCAATTTCTGACCCAGTTTTTCCGGGAAACTGCCTTCTTGGTCCTGGTGGCGCTGATCCTGGCCTGTATCCTGACCGAACTGAGCCTGCCTGCCCTCCGGAACCTGGAGCAAAAGCCCGGTCTTTCCTTCAATTGGTGGAAACACCCTTCCATCCTGGTCTTCCTGGCGCTCACCGGCATGACGGTGACCCTTCTGTCCGGTGCCTATCCCGGCTTCGTCCTTTCCCGTTTCGACCCGGTGGAAGTGATCAAAAACAAGATCAACACCCAAAAGGTGGGCGGCCTGTCCCTGAGGCGGACCCTGGTGGTTCTGCAATTCATCACCGCACAACTCCTGATCATCGGCACCCTGGTCGTTGTCCGGCAAATGCAATTTATGCGGGAGCAACCCCTTGGCTTTTCCAAGGACGCCATTGCCATGGTGAACATCCCAACAACGGACTCGGCAAGAGCGCGCTATCGTGTACTGAAGGATGACATCCTGCAGATACCGGGGGTCAGGCAAGCATCGATTTGTGACCGTCCTCCCGTGATCAACGGCGGATGGTTTACCTCGGTCCGGCTGAAGGGAGAAACAAAGGCCAGGGATTGGTCCCTGGGGATGCGTTTTGGGGACGTGGACTACCTCCAGACGTTTGGTATGCACCTTCTCGCGGGACGGTACCCGGACAACAGCGATACGCTAAAGGAAATCACCTTGAATGAAACCGCCGTCCGTCTGTTGGGTTTTAAAAATGCAGAAGAGGCGCTGGGCAGGACCGTGACTTTCGGCGACGGCACGCCCGGACGCTATTACCCCATCGTCGGGGTGGTAAAGGAGTTTCATGACCGGCCCATCAAGGACTCCATCGACGCGGTCATGGTGGCGCCCCTGGCGAACCGGTACGGCCTGGTGGCCGTCAGTCTTGACCCACGTCATGTCCAGGAATCCCTAAACAAGATCAAAACGGCTTTCGAAACCATATACCCCGACCAGGCGTACACCTACCAATTTCTCGACGAGGATATAAAAGGATATTACGTTGCTCAGGACGCGGCCGCCCACCTGTTCCAGGTCTTTTCGATCCTCGCCATCATCATCTCCTGTCTCGGGCTTTACGGCCTGGTATCCTTTATGGCGGTCCAAAAGACAAAGGAGGTGGGTATCCGGAAGGTCCTGGGCGCTTCCGTGCAGAGCATCGTTTACCTGTTTTCCAGGGAATTCACCCTGCTGATCGGGCTGGCTTTTGTCGTCGCGGCGCCGCTCGGCTATTATTTCATGGGCCGGTGGCTCGAAGCGTTTTATTACCGCGCCCCCATCGGTTGGTCGGTCTTTGCACTGGCCATCGTTCTGTCGATCGTGATTGCCTGGGCCACCGTGGGCTACCGGGCCATCCGAGCCGCCCTGGCCGATCCCGTTAAAGCACTCAAATACGAATAGCCATGCTCAAAACGACCCTGCGCTCCCTTTGGAGGAGAAAAACATTTACCTTTCTGAACATCCTCGGCCTGTCGGTGGGCATGGGGGCGTGCCTGGTACTTTTCCTGCTGATCCGCTACGAGCGCAGCTACGACACCTACCACACCAAGCTGGACCGCATCTACCGGGTGACGACGGCGTATACGGAAGGCCCGGACGGGAACCAGTTTTTTCAGGGCGTGCCGGTTCCCCTGGTGGCCTCGCTGCGCCAGGCGTTTCCCCAATTCGAAAAAGTCGCCGCTGTCGATGGTGCGCTCAATTCCCAGTTCACCATCCCCGCCCCGGGTGGGGACAAAAAAATCCGGGACGACGCGGGCGTCTTTTACGCTGAAGCCGGCATCTTCGACATCATCGACCAGCCGTGGCTGGCCGGGGAACCCGCCACCGCCCTGGCGGAACCCAATACCATCGCCCTCGACGCCAGCGTGGCGACCGCCTGGTTTGGGGACTGGAAGGACGCCATGGGAAAAACGATCCTGTTAAACCATGCCCTTCCTTTAAAAATTACCGGCATCATGACCGATCCCCCGGGCAACACGGATCTGCCCATGCGGATGGTTATGTCCTTTGCCACCGACCCGGACGCCACCAATACCAATTGGCACAATACCAATGGCAAGTTCAATTGCTTTGCGCTCCTCAAAAAGGGAGAGGACATCCGCCAGGTGGCCGCGTCCATGCCTGCCTTTGCCGGTAAATACTTTGACAACAAAAGTCCTGGGCAAAAGACCTCGTATTATTGCCAGCCCCTGCGTGCCATCCACGCCGACGTCACCATGGGATCTTATTCGGGGAAAAAAGCGCCTACCCCCATGTTGTGGGCGCTGGGTATCATCGGCGCCTTCCTGGTTCTGATCGCGTGTATCAACTTTGTCAACCTGGCCACGGCCCAGTCGGCCAGCCGGGCCAAAGAAATCGGCGTCCGGAAAGTGCTGGGGAGCCCGCGGATCCGCCTGGTCGGGCAATTCCTCGGGGAGACCGGTATGATCGCATTTTTTTCCCTCCTGCTGGCCTGTATCATTGCTGAACTGGCCTTGCCGTATTTCCGGAACCTGCTACACGAGGACATTTCCTTTCGTATCGTCCCCCTTTTCCTGTTGGGAATATGGCTGGCCGTGACGGTCCTTGGCGGACTCTACCCTGCTTTTGTCATCACCGGTACGGACCCGGTCCGCGCCATTAAAAATACCCTCGCCAGTCCCAAGGGGCTTTTCCTCCGGAGGCTGTTGGTTGTCTCCCAGTTTGTCATTGCCCAGTTGCTCATGATCGGTACGATCATCGTCATACAACAGTTTCATTATCTAAGGACAATGCCCCTGGGTTTCGATAAGGACGCGGAAGCCCTGGTGCGTGTGCCCCAGGACAGCCTTAGCAAGGCGCACTATGCCTACTTGAAGAACAGGGTCCTCGGCATACCGGGTGTACTTGACGCCAGTCTTTGCAGCGACCCGCCCTCGTCCAGGAGAACCATGACCAGCAGTTTCAGCTTCAAGGGCAAGCAACAGGATTTCGACATCGTTATCCGGCGGGTGGACCCGGATTTTTTGCGGACGTTTCATATCGATCTTGCAGCGGGGCGTCTGCCCTTTGCCAACGATACCCCCCGGGAATACCTGGTCAACGAAACGACCGCGCATGAGTTGGGTTATAGACACGCAGCGGATATCCTCGGTCAGTCCATCGACGTGATGGGTGGCCGCTACCCGGTCGTGGGGATCGTCCGGGATTATAACAGCGGAACCCCGATGAACCGGATTCCACCCCTCATTCTTTCACCGCAGCTTAGCAGCTACGAGTACCTCGCTTTGCGTTTCGATCCAAGCCGGGTGGGCGACGTCATGAAAACGGTTCGCGCGACCTGGGAAGAGACCTTTCCCCAAGACGCCTACGAACAGGAATTCCTGGACGAAAAAATCGCCCAGTATTTCACCATGCAGACCGCCACGGAAAAGCTCATTGCTGTTTTTGCCGGCATCGCGATCCTGGTCTCCTGTCTCGGTCTGTACGGGCTGGTGGCCTTTATGGTCGTCCAAAAGACAAAAGAAGTCGGTATACGGAAGGTGCTGGGCGCCACGGTCCGGAGCATCCTTGTTCTTTTCTCCCGGGAATTCACCCTGCTCATCTGCCTGGCCTTCCTGATCGCCGCGCCCATCGGGTATATCCTGATGAACAAGCTGCTCCAGTCGATGGATAACCGGATTCACATCGGTTGGGACGTCTTTGCCTGGGTGATCGGCTCCTCGATCCTGTTTGCCTGGATGACCGTCGGCTACCGGGCCGTCCGGGCGGCCCTGGCCAATCCCATCAAAGCCCTTCAATACGAATAGCCATGCAGAAAAATTATTTGAAAACCGCCCTGCGCGCCCTCTGGAGGAAAAAGACCTTTACCTTCCTCAACGTCTTGGGTCTTTCCGTGGGGGTCGGGGCCTGCCTGGTCCTGTTTCTCCTTATCCGGTACGAACGCAGCTTCGACGACTGGCACCCTCAGCGGGACCGGATTTACCGCGTACTCTCGATGTGGACCGGGGGACCTAACGGTACCGACCGCAACGCCGGGGTACCCATCCCGCTCGTCCCGGCAGTCCGGGAAGGCTTCCCGCAGTTCTCAAAAGTTGCCGCGGTCTGGAACATCTGGGGCGCCCAATATACCCTGGAGGGAACAGACAAGAAGTTTGTCGTGGACAATGGCGTGATGTACGTTGAGCCGGCGCTGTACGACATATTCGACTTCCCCTGGCTGGCAGGACAACCGTCCTCCCTCAACCAACCCTATACGATGGCGATCGAAGCGTCGATAGCCACCAAATGGTTTGGAGACTGGCACGACGCCATCGGTAAGACCGTGGTGATGGACCATGTCCACAGTTATGTTATAACGGGTGTTATGAAGGATCATCCGAGGAATACGGACCTCCCCATTAGCATCGCCTTGTCGTATGTTTCTTTTAAACGGCACCTGGAGCGGGAATGGCATGATGTCAACAGCAGTTCGACCTGCTATGCGTTGCTCGCTCCCGGTCAGACGATTGGCCGTGCGGCCACACAGATACCCGCCTTTGACGCCCTGCACTTCAAGGACGAAAAGGGGCCCCAAAAATCGTCGATCGATTTTCAGCCGCTCCGGAACATTCACTTCAACACCCAGGTAGGCACGTACAACGGGTACAACATTTCTCCGACCCGGTTGTGGGCATTGGCCCTGATCGGCGCTTTCCTGCTCCTGATTGCGTGTATCAATTTTATCAATCTGGCCACCGCTCAATCGGTGAGCCGGGCCAAGGAGATCGGTGTCCGCAAAGTCCTGGGCAGCACCCGGTCCACCCTTGTCTTCCAGTTTCTCGGGGAGACCGCACTTCTTACTATGTTTGCGTTGCTCCTCGGTTGTATCCTGGGAGAAATCGGGGCCAAATGGCTGGGACGGCTGCTGGACATGCCCCTCGGCATGAATGCGCCCTCCCTGCTGTTGTTCCTGCCGTTGCTGGGGATCGTCATCACCGTCCTGGGGGGCTTTTATCCGGGGCTGGTATTGAGCGGGTTTAACCCCGTGGAGGCGATCAAGAGCAAGATCACCCCGAAAACCGTGGGAGGCCTGTCGCTCCGGCGCGTGCTCGTCGTCTTCCAGTTTGCCATCGCCCAGGTCCTGGTCATCGGGACCCTGGTGGTCCTCAAGCAAATGGACTATTTCAAGACCATACCCTTAGGGTTCAACAATAAGTTCATCGCCCTGGTGGACATGCCGGGCGATAGCGCGAGCCTTCGCAAACAGGCCTACGTCAAACAGCTCGTCCTACAGGAACCGGGCGTAATCGACGCCAGCCTTTGTTCGTCGCCCCCATCTTCCGGCTGGATCTGGGAGAACGGGTTTACGTTTGAAAACCGCCCGAAACCCGAAAACTGGTCCCTGAGCATGAAGATGGCCGATACCAACTATTACCGGACCTTTGGTATCACCCTGCTCGCCGGCCGGTTGCCCTATCCCAGCGATACGACACGGGAATATGTCGTCAACGAACTGGCGACGCGCAAACTCGGCTTTGCTCATCCCGCCGATATTATCGGCAAGGTCGTCCACGTGGGGCACAAGATGGTCCCTATCGTCGGTGTCGTCCGTGACTTTCACAGCACCTCCCTTCAAAACGAACTGTCGCCCTTGGCCCTGTCCACAACGGCCAGCACCTTCAGTACGCTGGCCGTCCGCCTGGACCCCGGGCAGATCGGGTCTGCGCTCAAAAGGATACAGGCCGATTGGGAGCGGACCTACCCGGAATTCGTCTACCATTCCGTTTTTATGGAAGACGATATGGCGCAGTTCTACGAGGGCGAAGAACAGACCTCCAAACTCTTCAGGGTATTTGCAGGGATTGCGTTGCTGATCTCCTGCCTGGGTCTTTATGGCCTGGTGTCCTTTATGGTCGTACAGCGGACCAAAGAAGTGGGGATCCGGAAGGTCCTGGGCGCTTCGATCCAGGGCATTGTGTATCTTTTCTCCCGGGAATTCACGCTGCTCATTGGTATAGCCTTCGCCATCGCCGCGCCGCTGGGATATTATATCATGACCCAATGGCTCCAGGGGTTTTATTATCGAACCCCTATGGGATGGGTAACCTTCGGGCTGGCGATCGCCGGCTCCCTTTTTATTGCATGGCTCGCAGTGGGATATAAAGCCATCCGGGCCGCGCTCGCCAACCCGGTACAAAGCCTCCGAACAGAATAAACATTTTTTTATGTTCAAACACTACCTGACCACCGCCTGGCGGAACCTGGTCAAATACCGGGCCTTCTCGCTGATCAATATTTTCGGTCTGGCCATCGGCCTGGCCGCCTTTTGGGCCATCGCCCTGTATGTAGGGGATGAGTACAGTTATGACCGCTCGCTGCCGACCGCGGACAGGGTATACCGGGCCGTAAGTTATCTGAGTTGGGACGGCGGCAAGCTTGAAACGGCGACCAGCTCGCCTCCTTTTGCCGCGGCCCTGAAGTCCATCCTGCCCCAGGTGCAGGCTACCACCCGGGTGATCATGGATGGTGGCAATACCGTGTCGATGGGAGACAAGCAATTCGATATAGACAACCTCCTGCTGGCGGACAGTACCTTTTTCACGGTTTTCCCTTATCACTTTGTAGAAGGTGACCCAAAGACGGCGCTCGTCCCCCGAAACGGGATCGTCATCACCCGGAGCCTGGCCGAAAAATTCTTTGGGTCCGCCGCGGCAGCCATGGGCAAGACCATCCGGATGGGGGACCAGCCTCCGCTCGCGGTTACCGCGGTCATGGAGGATGTGCCCGTGAGGACCCACCTGCAATTCGATGCCGTCAGGCCCTGGCCCGTCCAGGACGAAACGGGAACCTGGCAGAACTACAACGTCTACACATACCTGCTCCTCAAACCGGGGGCGGACCGCCGGCAGGCGGAAGCCGTCATCGCCCGCACCTTTACCCCTTTCATCATCGCCAAATCCGGTGGCCACCAAGCCTACCACATGGAGCTCCAGCCGCTGACCTCCATCCATCTCCGCTCGCACCTGCAATTCGAAACGGGCCGCAACGGAGACATCCGGTATGTATATATTTTTATCGCTGCGGCCCTGTTGATCCTGTCGATTGCAGTGATCAACTATATGAACCTGTCCACCGCGCGTTCCGCCCTACGCGTAAGGGAGGTGGGCGTGCGCAAGGCCATCGGCTCGCCCCGGGGAACCCTGGTGGGTCTTTTTCTGGCGGAATCGATCATCATCACCCTCGTGGCGGCCTTTCTTGGCCTTTTGGTCCTGGAACTTTTCCTCCCGGTCTTCAACCACCTCTCCGGCAAAAACCTGTCCCTTCTGCAACTGGGCGTGGGTAATATCGCCGCCCTGGTCTTTTTGTTCGCGCTCCTGATCGGCCTGGCCGCGGGGATCTATCCGGCGCTTTTCCTGTCGGGTTTCGGCATCCTGCACTCTCTTAAGGGCGAACTGGGCCGGCGAACCGGCAACGTTGTGTTGCGCAAGGGACTGGTCACGTTTCAATTTATCATCACCATTGCCATGATCTCGGCGTCCAGCCTGGTGTACCTGCAACTGCGACACATGGAAACGGCGGACCTCGGGTTTAATAAGGACCAGACGGTAACGTTCCACGTAAACGACCCCGCGGTGCGCCGGCAGATCGACGCGTTGAGGAACAAGCTCCTGGAAAACCCGCTGATCGAAGACGTGTCCGGGGCCAGCAACCCCATCGGCAGCAACTTCATCGGCGGGCGCAACTTTCGCTACGAGAAGGACGGCCAGCGGAAGCATGGGTCCGTGTTTGGAAAGATCCTCTGGGTGGACGAACACTTTTTGCCTACCCTCCAAATACCCGTGGTGGCGGGAAGGAATTTTTCACCCGGGATCCCTTCCGACAGCGCGGGTGGCGTCCTGGTCAACGAAACCTTTGTCCACCGGGCAGGCTGGACCGACCCTATCGGCAAACGGGTGTCGTTTTTTATCGATGACCAGGGAGACACCCGGGACGCGAAGGTCGTGGGGGTGACCAGGGACTTCAACATTTATTCCCTCCAAAACGCCATCCAGCCCCTGGCCATCTATTATCTCCAGGATCCCGACGACAAGGATAACCTGTATGTCCGCCTGGCCAAGGGGCATATTGCGGAAGCCCTGTCCTACCTGGAGACCACCTATAAGACCTTCGATGCTTCGGGTACCGTGGAGTATCATTTCCTCGACCAGAGTTTCTCCAGCCAATACGACGCCGAGCGCCGCCAGGGGTACGTGTTCCTGAGCTTTACCGTCCTGGCTGTCCTGCTCGCCTGCCTGGGTCTTTTCGGCCTGGTCAGCTTTTCCGCCTCCCGCCGGGTCAAGGAGATCGGGATCCGGAAAGTGCTGGGCGCTGGCAATTGGGGTATCGTGACTTTGCTTGCGGGGGACTTGCTCCGGTTGGTCGTTCTTGCCGCCTGTATCGCCGGCCCCCTGGCATGGTGGGTCATGGATCGCTGGCTGCAGGACTTTGCCTACCGTATCCCGGTCTATTGGTGGGTGCTGGCCGGGGCAGGGCTGGCCGCCGCGGGGATCGCGCTGCTGACCATGATCACCCAGGCGATGAAGGCCGCGCGGGCCAACCCTGCAAATGCCCTCAAATACGAATAGCTATGATGCACGTCTATCTGAAACTCGCGTGGAGGAACTTTTGGAAGAACAGGAGGTATACCCTCATCAATATGGCCGGTCTGAGCATTGCGCTGACGCTTTTCCTGCTGGCCCTGTTGTACCGCAACAGTGAGGTCCGCTACGAGCGCTGGAACCCCGGACACGAAAACGTTTACCGTATCGGGCTGCGCGACGACGGAGGAGATGTCGCCCTGACCCCGCGCCCCTTTGCCACTGCCGTCCGTGAACTCCCCGTTGCCCAGGCCGCCACCACCGTCACCGATTATTGGAGAAGCGAACTGCTCATCACGACCGCGGATAAAAAGATTTTCGATAAAAATGCCATCCGTGCGGACAGTTCTTTCCTGGACGTTTTCGAATATCCGTTGCTGTATGGCGACGCCGCCAAGGCCCTGAAAGAACCGCACACGGTCTTGTTGACCCGTTCCCTGAGCGAGCTTCTTTTTGGCAAAGGCGTCAATCCCGTGGGCCTTTCTGTCACCATGGGTGAATTCGGGTTGTGCAAGGTGACCGGTGTCATCGACAAGGATCGCTACCCCAGCCACCTGCCCTTCTCCTGTGTCATCCAGCTCGGCCTGAGACCGGTGGAAGACTGGACCAGCAACAATACCTACGTATACGTCCGGTGTAAGCCCCACACACAGCCCTTGGCCTACGAGCCGCTGCTCAACAGGACGTATGCAAGTCTTGCCCTGGAAACCGCCGGCCTGCACTATGGTCTTTCCAGCGCGGAAATGGCGGAATTACAGGAAAATATCGCCTCCCGGAAATACTTTTTTACACCCGTCGACCCGCTTCACCTGGACAGCCGGCTGCGGTACGAATGGCCCGGCAACGGTACCGGCGGCTACCTCCGTTCCCTGTACCTGATCGTGCTGATCATCATGGTCATGGCCGCGATCAATTTCACCAACCTTTCCGTGGCGTATGCCGCCAGAAGGGCAAAAGAAACCGGCCTTCGCAAGGTGGTGGGCGCCGCCCGCGGACAGCTCGTGCTCCAATTCCTGGCGGAGACCTTTTTCCAGTGTTTGCTGGCGCTGTTTCTCGCGCTCGTCGTGGCCGAACTGTTCCTGCCCCTGATCAATGCCCACTTAGGTTTGACGATCCGTGGCTGGATCGGACAGGACACCTTGCCGCTGCTCGGCCAGCTTTTTCTAAGCACGCTGATCACCACCCTGATGGCGGGTCTTTATCCCGCCTTTGTCATGAGCGGTTACCTGCCCGCGTTGGTGTTAAAGGGCAGTTTTTCGACCGGCACGCGGGGCGTCCTGCTCAGACGCATCCTGCTCATCACCCAGTTCACCTGTGCATCCGTTTTTATCAGCGGGATCTTTGTCATCGTCCGGCAGATCGACTATATGCGGCACATGGACTTGGGCTACCAGGCGAACCAGGTCCTGGCCGTACAAATCCATGATGAACACACCAACAGCAATTTCGCCTCCATCCGGAGCCGGCTGGAAGCCGTACCGGGGATCAGCGCCGTCAGCCGCACAAGCCAGATACAGGGAGAAGACCTGGGGAACAACACCTACGGTTATCATGGCAAGGCGTTCTCCGTGGACTTCTTGGCGGTGGATGCGGGCTATTGTGCCGCCATGGGGCTGCCGTTGGTCCAGGGGCGCGAATTTGACGGGCTGCACCAACGGGATACGTTTAACGCGGTCTACGTCAACGAGGCCTTTGCCAGGCAGGCGGGCGTTACGGTGGGTGATTTCCTGAACCAGGGGAATCGCAAGATCGAAGTCATCGGTATCGTCAAAGACTTCAGGGCCGGTAGTCCGCAAGCCGCCATTACGCCGCTCTTGTTCCAGCTGTTGAGGGGCAATACACCCAACTATGTCCTCTTACAGCTCGACAGCCGGCAAGCCCAGGCCACGATTGACCGCCTGGAAACGGTCTGGCCTGCGGTAGAACCCGGCTATCCCTGCCAGTATACCTTCCTGGACGACCACTTTGCCCACCTCTTGCGCGACCAGGAACGCTTTAGTTTCCTGGTCAGCATATTTTCCACCATGGCGCTGGTGCTGGCCGTCATGGGTGTTGTTGCCCTGGCCGCCTATACCGCCGAAAGAAAGGTAAAAGAGATCACCATCCGGAAGGTCTTGGGCGCAAGTGTCCCCCAGATCCTGGCCTTGCTCAACAAGGACTTCGTCCGGTGGGTTCTGACCGCCAACATTTTAGCAATCCCTCTTTCAGGGCTGCTCTTACACCGCTGGCTTCAGGATTTTGCGTACCGGATCCACCTGGGACCGGTTCCTTTTGTCCTGGCGTTCCTGGGCAGCCTGGGCATCACCGTATTGGTGGTTACCCTCCAGTCCCTGAAGGCCAGCCTGGCCTCCCCGGCCAAGGCCCTTAAGTATGAATGAAATACTTTAGTATATTCACCCGTGAAAATCAACCATAGCCATGATCCAACTCAAGAACATCGAACGGTATTTTAGTAACGGGAACGTCAAGAACTATGTCTTGCGGTACATCACCGCGGATATTAAAAAGGGCGACTTTGTCAGCATCATGGGTCCTTCCGGGGCCGGGAAAAGCACCCTGCTGAACATTATCGGCATGCTCGAAGAGCCTACCGCAGGGGAGTACTATTTTATGGAAACGCCCGTCCACACCCTTTCGGAAAAACAGCGCATCGCCCTGTACCGGACACATATCGGGTTTGTCTTCCAGGCGTACCACCTGCTGGACGACCTTACCATCTACGAGAACCTGGAGACCCCGCTGATGTATCAAAATGTGAAGGCCTCCGAACGAAAGGCCCGGGTCGCCGAGATCCTCGACCGCTTTAATATGGTCGCCAAAAAAGACCTCTTCCCTGCACAGCTTTCCGGCGGCCAGCAACAGCTCGTGGGCATCGCCCGTGCGCTCATCGCCCGTCCCCAGCTGATCCTCGCCGACGAGCCCACCGGGAACCTCCAGTCCAAACAGGCCGACGAAATCATGCATCTTTTCCAAAAGCTCAACCAGGAAGAGAAAGTCACCATCATCCAGGTCACCCACTCCGAGAAAAACGCCACCTACGGCAACCGCATCCTGCAATTGATGGATGGGGAGTTTATGGACGAGTAATTCACTTTGGCTTCGCCCGCTCATACTGCGACGGCCAGGGAATATCCACCCCCAGCTCCCGGGCCGCGTGCAACGGGAAATAAGGATCGCGGAGCATTTGCCGGGCGAGGAGAATAAGATCCGCCTTCCCCTCTTCGAGGATCCCTTCCGCCTGCGCAGCCCCGGTGATCAAGCCAACGGCCGCCGTGGGCAACCCCGTTTCGCGGCGCACCGTTTCCGCCAGGGGAACCTGGTAGCCCGGGCCCAGCGGGATGCGGATATGCGGGAGGATCCCACCCGAAGAACAATCGATCAGGTCCACGCCCAGCCCCCGGAGCCGCTGCGACAGGTACACCGAATCCTCCGGCGTCCAGCCCGTGGGGTCCCAGTCGGTAACGGAGAGCCGCACCCAAAGAGGATGCGTATCCGGCCAGACGCCTCGTATGGCTTCGACGACCTCGCACAAAAGACGGATGCGGTTGTCCAGCGACCCCCCGTAATCGTCGGTGCGCTGGTTGGACAAGGGCGACAGGAATTGATGGAAAAGGTAACCGTGCGCGGCGTGCACCTCCAGGAGCTTAAACCCCGCTGCCAGTGCGAAGCGCGCCCCGCGGACAAAGTCTTCTTTTATTTTGGCTATGCCCTGCGCGTCCAGGGCTACCGGCAGCCGCTCGCCGTCTCTGAAGGACAACGCCGAAGCGGACACCATGGTCCATCCCCCTTCGGTGGGGTCCAGCAACCGGTCCCCCTTCCAGGGGCTGGTGCGGCTGGCCTTACGCCCCGCGTGGGCAAGCTGTATGCCCGGGACACAGCCCTGTGCAGCTATAAAACGGGTGATGCGTTCCAGCCCCTCGATCTGCCCCTCTTCCCATAACCCCAGGTCGTCCGGCGTGATCCTTCCTTGCGGGTTTACTGCCGTGGCTTCCACGATCACGGCCCCCGCCCCGCCCACGGCCCGGGAACCTAAATGAACAAGATGCCAGTCATTGGTATAGCCGTTTACCGCGGAATATTCGCACATGGGGGAAACGACGATCCGGTTTTTCAGCTCCACTGAGCGGAGACGGAAGGGAGAGAACAGGTGCGCCATGGGTATATTTTAGCGGGGCTGCAGCCGCAGCACTTTTATAGCAAAGGTATCGACGGCGCTTTCCACCGCCGGAACGTCATGGGAAATGAGCCCGCAGCCCAGCACATGCCGCCCGGCCCCGGGTATATCCACCGAACGTTTGAGCACCGGAGGGCTGCCCAGCTGGTCCATCATCCGGAGTGACGCCGCCACCTTCACGGTGGAGTCCTGGTGGGTTTCGTCCTTGTAGAAGTACATCATAAGCGTTGGCTGGACGACTTTTTCAAACGTGGCCCTGACCATCTTTGTATCCAGCATTTCCTGTAGCTGGGTCAGCGCTTCCAGGCGGTAAGGGGAGTTCCAGTACTGGAGCTCTGCCGCCGTGGGATTTTTGGCCGGGTAAAACTTTGACCCCGTCACCATCCGGGCGATCTGCAACCCCCAGGGTTTGTCGAGCAAAAAAGCCGCGGGATTGTTGATGGCAATGTTCGGGGACATTAGGATCAGCCCTTTGATCGGATCATCCGGGTAGGTTGCCGCGAGTTGTAAGGCCAGGCTTCCCCCGGTAGACGTACCCATGAGGATGACGCTATCCCCCAATTGACGCGCAATGGCGTACGCCTCCTTGGCGCTGTTCCAAAGCCCGTCCACCGTCAGGTTCACCATGGCATCGGGCGTATCAACCCCATGCTCTGCGAGCCGCGACAGATAAAGGTTGCACCCGAATAACGCGGCCATGTCCCGGTGGACCGGGTTCCCCTCCTCCTGGCAAGCCGAAAAACCGTGGAGATACAGGATGACAAACGGGGTTTTGCGGTGAAGGGAATCCGACCAGACGATCCGCGCTTCGTTGTTGGGTTTGAGATGGTGACGTGCTTCTATGCCCGCTACGTACTGCTCCAGCCCCGCGGCATCCGCCGGGACCACCGGCAACTGCGTATTGTACACCGGTTTTTGGGGATGGGGCCCCAGACAATACACCAACACCAAGACGATCAGCACACCCAGGACGATTAGCCAGCCTTTTCGCATCGGAACGTATTTTGAAGCAAGCTAAGCAGTTTTTTGTTCGAATTAGATTTATTAAAATAATAATATATCTCGAATAAATTGCCATTCCCCAGGAAAAGCTATTTTTGCACGCGCTCAGACCTCCAAAAGCCCCACCGGTGCGGATATTCAGGGCGTCTGATTTAACCTTTCATTAACCTGTTTACAAATACATTTGTTTTTTTAATGCCAAGTATGAAGAGAATATTGATTGTCATGGCCGTCAGCATGTTTGCAGTACACGCGATGGCGCAAAAACACAGCGCCGACAGTACTGCCACCGTGAAGCCCAAAAAGAAGGGCGGCTTTGTTTTAGGAGATCATGCCAACGACCACTTACTGATCCAGCTCGGGTACAGCGACTTCTTTCATAAACAAGACAGCGTTGCCACCAAAGCATTCGGCCGGAGCTTCAATATGTACTTCATGATGGCCTTCAACGACGTCAACGATCCCCGTTTCAGCGTCGCCGCCGGTCTTGGTTTTGGTACCGATAACTACTACCTCAACAAGGAACGCATAGACCTCACCAACCCGACCAGGGGTACTTTTTATTCCGATACCGCCGACAACTATCGCCGGTCGAAGCTCGCCCTCGCCTACCTCGAACTGCCCGCCGAACTCCGGTACAGCACCAACCCCACCAACCCCAACCACGCGTGGAAGTTTGCCATTGGGATGAAAGCCGGGTTATTGCTCAATGCCCATACAAAGGTCAAGATGATCCGTGACATCAACGGCCTCACGAACTATACCACAAAGGTCAAAGACAACCACTTATTCACCCCCGGCCGTTTTGTCGGCACCTTCCGGGTGGGGTATGGGGTCCTTTCCCTCTTTGGCCAGACCGATATTTCCAACTTCTTTAAGTCCGGGAGCGGCCCGACGCTCCGGCCCTGGACCCTCGGGATCACCGTCAGCGGGTTATAACGTTCCCAGATACCTCCTTATAAAAGGCCGCAAATCCGTAATTTTGCGGCCTTAATTGTTTTTCTTTTGCTCGACAGAACCAATAATATAAGAAGGGAAGAAACCGCGGTGCTGGTTGGCGTCATGCAAAAAGACCAGACCGAACAGCAGGTAACCGAATACCTCGACGAACTCGCCTTTCTGGCCGAGACCGCCGGGGCCCGGACCCAAAAACGCTTTATGCAGCGGCTGCCTCACCCCGACAGCCGCACGTTTGTAGGGAAGGGTAAGCTCGAAGAAATCCGCACCTACCTCACCGTACACCCCGCCGACCTTGTCATCTTCGACGACGAGCTCACCGGTTCGCAGATCAACAACATCACGACCGAACTCAACGTCAAGGTCATCGACCGTTCCGACCTCATCCTCGACATTTTTGCCAGCCGCGCCCGGACCGCCCAGGCCAAGGTCCAGGTCGAACTCGCCCAATACCAATACCTCCTCCCCCGCCTCCGTGGCATGTGGAAACACCTCGAACGCCAGGGTGGTGGCATCGGCACCCGCGGTCCAGGTGAAACCGAAATCGAAACCGACCGCCGGATCATCAAGGAGAAGATCAGTCTTCTCCGGCGCCGGCTCACCGAAATCGACAAGCAGTCTTTTACGCAACGCAAGGAAAGGGGAGAATTCATCCGGGTCGCCCTCGTCGGCTATACCAACGTCGGCAAATCCACCCTCATGAACCTCCTCAGCAAAAGCGACGTCTTCGCCGAAAACAAGCTCTTCGCCACGCTCGACACCACCACCCGCAAACTCGTCTTCGAGAACACCCCCTTCCTCCTCAGCGACACCGTCGGGTTTATCCGCAAACTCCCCCACCACCTCGTCGAAAGCTTCAAAAGCACCCTTGACGAAGTCCGGGAAAGCGACATCCTCCTCCACGTGGTCGACCTCGCCCATCCCCAATACGAAGACCACATCCGCGTCGTCAACAAAACCCTCCAGGAGCTCAACGCCTACGACAAACCCTGCATCACCATATTCAATAAGATGGACCTCTACGAAGAGCGCAACTTCGACCAATGGCTCGAAGAACCCGTAAAGCGTCAGATCCTCACCGAGCTCCACGAACGCTGGGAAAATGAAACCGGCGGCGCCAGCGTCTTCGTCTCCGCCATCGAACGCCGCAACATCGACCAGCTCCGCGCCAACATCCTTTCCAAGGTGCGCGAAGCCTACCACGTCCGTTATCCCTATAAGTCCGAATACTTTTACTAATGTCCACCGTCCGCTGGGTCCGCATCGCCTCCACCGTCGAAGAGCTCCCCTTCGGCCCCGAAGGCCTCACTGAGCTCGAAGCCGGCGGTAAACACCTCTGCCTCGCCCTTAATGGCGGCCACGTCTACGCCTGCGCCCACAAATGCCCCCACGCCGGCGGCCACCTCGCCGAAGGCTACACCGACGCCATGGGCAACATCGTCTGCCCCCTGCATCGCTACAAGTTCAGCCTGGCTACCGGCCGCAACACCTCCGGAGAAGGCTACTTCCTCCGGACCTATCCGGTGGAAGTGCGCCCCGATGGGGTGTATGTGGGATTTGAGGAAAAAAAGTGGTTGTGGTAGGGGGCGGCCTTGCGCTTGACGCTTACGCGCCGTTCGCCATAAACGCGTCAAACTCCTTCGTGGCCTCCGTGTACATCCGGCGCACCTCTGTAAAGTCCGCCACGATCTGCTCCTTATCCCGCTGTTGACGCCCCGCCTGCTCGATCCCCTGGATCAGGTCCAGGCTGTTCCCGATCATCACGATCCCATAAGACGATTTCAGCTTGTGCGCGTGCCTGACCACGTCCTCCCACGCCCAAACCGAGATTGCCTCCCCCAACAAGTCCAGCGTCGGAGGCGTATTGTCCACAAACAAGCGGATAATTTCCTTCATGGTATCCACGTCCCCGCTGGCATACTCTTCGATAATTTCGAGGTTGACGAGCATAATGCTACAATATTACACGCCTCGCCCTCAAAATTCCAAAATTTCTTTGTCAGCAATGAATTTTTCATATTTTTGCAACCCCAATCCCTGAGGGCGAAACCCTCCGGGCCAACGGGCCACCCTCGGGTGCGTACATATTCCTCCTTAGCTCAGTTGGTTAGAGCATCTGACTGTTAATCAGAGGGTCTCAGGTTCAAGTCCTGAAGGGGGAGCCCTCCAATACTTTGGGGCAGATTTTTGGTCTGCCCCATTTTTATTCCCCTCTAAGTCATTGTTAGTCAATAGCATTAGATAGAGTACTTCGTTCAGTCTAGCGGTTCGATAATCGCCGCTTTCATACACCAGTTTTTCAGGGAAGATAATGCCCAACATCGATTGCTTTATCTCCAAAGCCGCGTGGTTATAGTAGTGCGGAAGGTTGCCAAGTAGGCTTAAACCATACCGCAAATACTTCTTGTACTCCGACTCTTGACCCTTTAGCTGCATGATCTGCACGGCTATCTCGTTTTGCTTGCGCTCGTACCGTTCGGTAGCTTCGTCGAAGGCTTTTTGACCTATCAGTTCTTCCAAATACTTATCCATTGCGAGTATTTGGAGTGACCCGAAACGTTCATACTCGATCTCTAGCTGTTTGATCTGATCGAAACGTTCTTTTTCATGCGTGTTGAACACGTCCTCCAGCACCGCATAATAAGCGTCTACAACCTCGTCTTTGAAATTGTATTGATCCAAGTATCGGAGAAAGTCTTCATTTGCTTGGTCAGCTCTAAATCGTTCCTTACAGGTGTTGCAATTGCAGTGGTAGTAGAAATAGCTGTTACTCCTGCCTTTGGACCTGCTTCCGGTAAGGTTGCGGCCGCAATTCTTACAAATCAGGTATCCACGAAGGGCAAGGGCGTCGGTCCGCTTTACCTTTTTATAGGCCGTTCTACGGGTTCTCCCCGAAAGGATAGCTTGGACTTCGTGAAACTGGTCCTCGGCAATAATAGCCTTGTGAAGTCCCTCCACAATCATCGCATCATTTTTCCCATAAGCAGCCAAGTGAACCTTTCCTGTATAGGTTACATTTCTTAGCAGATTCAAGAATACTTGCTTGCTGAAGGTCTTACCCATTTCCTTAACCATCTTCCGCACCTCCTCGGCGGAGTATATGCCCTTTGCCATTGCGTCGAAGGCAAACCGGACAATTTCCGCTTCCGAAGGGTCAATAACCAAACTTGGTTTTTTATCCTCCGTCCGCCAGTTAGCATATCCAAATGGTGCTGTACCTGTCCAGCCTCCTTCCGACCTCGCCTGATAAGAACCGTTTTTGGTTCGTTGGGAGTTTTTGTCGTTTTCGATTTCAGGGGTGATCAAATAGATCGACAACATTAGTTTGCTGTCGGGCGTACTCAGGTCCAATGGTTGCTCCATTGCATTGACTTCGACGCCGTAATCCCGCAGTTCCTTCATCACGGCCCAAGCCTCGGTCATGTTCCTAGAGAAACGGTCCCATCTAACAAAGAGGACGGAGTCTACCTTCCCTCTTTTTGATTTAACCAACTCCATTAGCTTTTTCCACTCGGGCCGGTCAAAGGTCTTTGCTGAGTAGTCTTCCTCAAAGTGGGCTACTATTTCTAACCCTTTTACTTTGCAAAACTCTTGCAACACCTTTAGTTGGTACGGTAGGCTGAACCCTGTCTCCGCCTGTTCCTTGGTCGATACCCGCGTATAGATTATTACCCTATCTCCCTTTTTCATCTTTTTGGGGTTTTGAGGTTAATAACATCACCTTGCTTTGCTGGTATTCTAGTTCAGCAAATTGGTAAAGGACTTTCTTAATTTCTTCCGTTTCTTTTACACCGAATTGTTTTCTTTTGTTGTTTAAGATTTTGTAAATCAAATTAGTAGACAACATTGGTTAGAATGTTGCAGCACCGCTCCGATGTTTTCGGTAGCATAGCCTGGATATTAACTGATGGTCCGATGTTTTCGGTACCGCTATTCCTTCAACTTTATTTTGTGGGTCCTCACGAATCCGTAGTTCTTACCGCCGTTTGTCTTAAAGGTTAGTTCATCGTATGGGCTTTGGAGGACTTCCAATAACCTCCTGTTTTTATCCTCCAGGTTTGTCCATGACTTCAGTTCCAGGAGTACGGGCTCTCCTTTGGAATATCGGATATTTACGCTTTGTAACTCATTGTTTCTTAGATATTTCAATAGGGTTAATTCATTCTCGGAAAGTATCCCAAGTTTTTGCAGTGTAGGTGTGTCCTTATCCCCTAGCATCTTAGCAATGATCCCGGAAAGGGATATAGATATAAAACTCCGGGAGTTGTCCATCATCTTCAGGGCATATTCATCCTCGTCAAGGGTGTCCGACGTGAGTACTTCGACCTCCTGGCCTCCATATATTCGTACCGTCAAGAGGCTTTTATCTTCTATGGCAAACCAAACCGAATAGGTAAATCCATGTGGGTAGGACGGATCATAAGCGACCTTCCACCCCTTCAACTTTTCCTTTGTCTCAGCAGGCAATTCGTGGTGTTGCACCTCAACCCCTTCCGTTTCGATGAATGAACGGGGCCTAAAGGCATTTTTAAGCGGGTCAATAAGGGTTTTCAACTCGACATTTAATTCCCGTAGTTCGTTTAGCATATAGACCCATGCCAATTCGTAGAAATTAAATTTACGCCACTCTCCCGCCTTCTGTGTCTCCAAAAGAAACCCCTTCTCGTTCCAATAGTTCAATACAGCATAGCTTACACCTGTCACGTCCTTTGCGGTGAACATTCGGAGACGGAGAATGTCGTCTACTGTGGGTTCATTCGGGTCAATTGTGTGAGTCGCCATATAATTATGTATTTATTTACAATTTCGATCTATATATTAAACATAAAGCTATAAATTATATTGTGAAATTATAGATAAATCTATAATTAATTTTTAGCAGCATAAAATGGCCTTGAAAATCAATGTTTTGTAAATTAATTTTCAATCGCGGAATCGAAGGACTAGTACTCTATAGGCTAAAAATGGAGGAAAAGGTCACTTCTCGGAAGTGGGAAGTGGACCGTTATAGTCGAATATGTCTTTGATCTCAACCCCGAGGGCCTTGGCTATCCGGTAGACGGTCTGGACCTCCACCTTAACCAACCCCCTTTCAATCCGGCTAATCTCGGAATCAAAGATACCCGTACTGTCTTCCAGGTCGAGTAGCTTCAATCCCCTGTGCTTTCGGATTGCGCGGATTCTGGCGCCCATGTGCTGCAACTCAATGGGATATTCCTCCATGCAAAAGGTTTGACAGCCAAGGTCCGCGTTATTCGTAAAAATAAAATTGAGTTATACTATACTTTTTCAAACTTTCTATTATCTTTACAAAGTGCGCAAGTTTTGCATAGGCAAATCGTTACTTGAACAAAATCAACTAATTATAGTTAAAACATATTGAAATAACAGAATAAAGCGCGTTTTCTTTATAGCCGGTCCTCCAAACTGCAACTTTCAGATGACCACGGAGATAGGGATAACCGCTCACGACCTCCTTTGTCTATATTGCGAGATATAACAAAGGCATGGGCGTGGGCGTCCTTATGTGGTCAGGGTGTTGCAGCCCGGAGGACTCATGGGGATTAGCCCGCGCCTTCCTTTTTTATGACACGCCTACCAAACAAAAGCAGAACCGACCTAACTAACAGCGCCATCATGGCCGCAAACCTCCCTCTCTACCTCACCTTGCAGGAAATGGAGGTACCAAGTAAGGTCATTGTCCAATTCTTCCATTCTCTTACCCTTGATGAAGCCAGGGAACTTGTCGGATTCGTTTTCGATAGTGCCGTAGGTCTCCCTGACGAACACTTCGAGGGCCAAAGGGGTCTTTCCAGGACGGATTTTCAGTTCTTGGGCAAAGAGGTTGTCCGGCTTATTGAGGCTGCTTTTTTACTCAGTAAGGACCAAAGAAACAAAAGGTAACAATAGGAGCATGGAAAAGTATCAGGGGTATCAGTACACTTTGCCTAGCCCCCCCACGGTGCGGGACAAACGCTACAATCACGTTTTCAGTGTTTGGCGGACTGGTGAGCTAACCTCTTTAAATCGTATGTTCGAGATTATCCCCAAATCAGTTGTTGCGGACGATCTAGGAATGCACTACCATAGTTTCGTTAACAAGCTAAACAGGCCGCATCTATTGAATGTAAACCACCTTCTTAAATTACAATGCCTAACCGGCATAGAAATTTCCGCCCTTATAGGGTTGGCTGTAGCGGATATAAAGGAGAAAAGCCGCCAACAGATCAAATAAACCCACAAGAAATGGACGACAAAGATCATCGTTACAGTCATGTGCATTCCGTCTGGAAAGCAGGGGATTTATCATCCTTCAGTATGATCTTTCGCATAATACCTCGATCCGTGGTTGCTGCCGATATGGGACTAAACTATGAGCGATTAGCTAGTAAGCTGGAAAACCCGTCTAAATTCCTTTTCAGGGATATACAAAAGCTCTCTACGTTGGTTGATATTCCATTTATGGACCTCATAAAGCTGGTATCCCTGGCGATTCAGGCTAATCAGCCCGCTTAATAACCATTTTCAAATGAAACAACCGGACTGCTACCGCATTTTAAGAGCAGCCTTTGAAGGAGACGAATTGCGGAGGGTTCGTGACATACCCCATATTGTCCCGGTTACAATTCTTACCAGGGACATGGGCTTGAATTATAACACCCTTTCTAAACGTCTCCTTGACCCCTCCAGGTTCACCGCAGCCGATATACTCCGGTTATCCGGCTTGGTAGGGGTAAAACCCATAGACGTACTAATGCTTATAATAAGAGACGTTGAGAGGCGTTAATCGGAAGAAGGAGCATAAACAATTGATTATCAGCAAATATTCCCGAGTGAAAAAACGGTATTTCCGAAATCGGGCATTTATTATATTGCATAGGCATAGGTTATTTCGTAATCATAAAACCAAACCCCAATGAAGCGTTTTCTAGCCGTTGCTGTTTTATTTGTTGCATGTAAAAAGGGTTCATCAGGGTCAAGTACTTCGGCTCAGGTCAAATACGAAGTCAAAACCTCGGGCGTAGCAAATTGGACGGGAAACTACCTGGATGCAACGAATTCCGCTACCCTGGTGCAAGGCCAAACCTCGTCGGACTGGATTGTTACCTTTACAAACCAAGTATCTGCCCCGAGGTATTTACAAATCCAGGTGAGCGTACTTACTCCTATGGATCCTTCTGTACCCGTCACCGCTATTGCAATCATATATGTCAATGGGAAGATCGTTAAGACCGATACCGCCAGCGGGTACGCTCAACAAATTGTAGACCCCTATTCTAATTATCTATTGAACTAGTGCGTTAAGAATGAAGTTTAAAAAATTGGTAAAAATGGGTTTTAAACAGTACAATTTCTCACTTTAAATCTCTAAATTTCAGCATATTAAGCACTAGTAGATGGACTTGGTTTCTTTGTCGATTTCGGTGGTGATTGCAATTCTATCACTAAAAGATGTCAATTTCATTAAGCATTGGCCTTTTATAAAGAACCTCAAACCCAAGGAGGCGGCCGTCGCAATATTGAGTGTAGTGGTACTAATTCTTTCTTATTCGCAAGGAAAACGAAATGACCGACTTCTTGTTCATAAACAGGCGCAAGCAGATTCTCTTCAGCATTTACGCGATAGTTTGTTTAACACCCATGAAGATTCATTATCAAAGGATTATGGCAAAAAGGTGGAAATAGAAACGCATAAAAATATAACCTCATTCACAGATGCTCTGGCTAAGTATAAGTTACACTATGATTCAACTCAAAAAGAGGTTGTTAAATCACTAAACGATTCATCTCACAAGGTTGTATCTCAACCATTTGTGGGTTTATGTAGAGCAACCGTCGGTAACCCCCCACCTATTCGGCTAGCAAAGGAAAATGGAGAGGATTGTGTTGAATTCAGTGTTTGCACTTTTGAAGCATTGGCCCGCCACATAAATTTGAAAGTTTATGAGGTTCCCTCGATAGGGGGAAATTTGGTTGATCCACAGATGCATACCGAAATGACCGATGACGTTAAAGGTCCAGGGACAGTTTCGACCTTATATTTTAGTATTAATCTTCAGGCTTTTGGAGGCAGCGATACAATTTTTATATACTTCAAAGGTAATTACCAAAATGTAGAGGGGACTCGTTTCGATATTGACCAAATGGAGGCATTTGTTCCGTTCGTAAACGATGGTAAACCATGTTTTCCGGATAGAAAGGGTCAAGTTCTTGAATACCTAACCGAAAAGAAATTGATAACGCATAAGTGACCTTAATTCAGGCGCTGCCTAACTCAACCTAAATTCTCCCTTTTGCTTCTGATCAATCCCCGATTGGCTGGTGAATTTTAGGTGCATAACTTCCATAAGCAATAATTTCAAATAATCCAAAATTTATACAACTAATTCTTACATTAGTAGTCTAAAACAACTACGATGGAATATATGATTTTTGGTCATACTGTTGAAATTGAGAGCTTTGAAAAGAAGATGGGCAGCGTTTTCGAGGTAAAGGCTTCCGGGAGCATTGAAGAAATTGGGCTTCCGCGTCAATTCCTTTTCCAAGCCCCTGATAAAATTTCGACCGAAGTTTCCGAATACGGCTTACTCCCCGAGGGTCAGAATACACCTGAACAAGGCATCCTGGCAGATTTCCTACTCAGATCCATAGTGCATGGTGAGCTGGTAGAGCAATTCTCCTTTGATGGACTGAACTTCCCTTGGGCACGTTTTTACAGAACGAATTAGAACTAGGGTTATGAACAATTCCAAGTGCAAAGACCTTAACGACATAGTGAAGGAGTATAAGCCCAAAGAGGTGGAGCCGGTGAGCCGACTTCAACTAATGGACATATCTCACTGGAAGGCCGACGGGGTTATATCAGGGGGGCCACCCGCGATTGGTTTCCAAAGACTTTCTTGTTCTGGGTACCAGGCAGGCAAATTCTTACTTATGGCCGTCGAGTACGACGAGCAAAGCAAATGGATGGAAAGAATTGCGAGTTTGAAACGCATTTTTCCATTCATACAAGAGTACTATCGGGCCTACATCAAGCCATTTGACGGTACAGATATCGTCCTCTTCAACTAGGGCAAAAAACGCCATATGTGCGTTTACATTCCCCTAGTATGACTGCTCCCGGGGTTATAACCCTTCCGGCCGACCTACCCCCCTGGTCGGAGTCATGGGGCTTTTCATGTACTTGTGTACAAATGCTACCTCAAAATCTGGGTCTATACGGTTAACTAACCGCTCGCGTACGTTCCCCTCAACTACGTATTATATAGCATTATTTGAGGTATAGCAGGGGATAATAAGTCTATCCAGGCCCCATTTTTTGCCACTTTCCGCCTCCAAACAACCTCTCGGTAACCGGTAAAACCCGCTTCAGGCTATATATTTCCTGTAAATCAGTCCAAAAGTGGTTCGACATTCGTACATTAGGGGGAGCCCTCCAATACTTTGGGGCAGATTTTTGGTCTGCCCCTTTATTTTTTCCATAAGTTATTGATAGCTAATCCGCTTTAAACTATTTCTTCTTCATCTTCCGGTTTGATAAATTTGATTTCGATGAATCTCACGAATGGTACCATCAATTATGAGGGCTAATATTTTGAAGTCATATTCTCTTCATGACAACTGCGGAAATGATGATGGTGTTGTTAAAGATTTCTTCTGAATTATGCATTTATAAAATCGATTGCCTTTTTCCATAGATGTATTTGCCATTTGTTTGCGTCGATCTTCGAGGATTTTTCTTCCGCAGGCGCTATTTGAAAGCTTGCCTCGCAAATTCTAAATTCTAAAACCTGTCGAAGAAGGGCTAAATTTTGGCTATATCTGTTCCAACGGGTATCCAAGTATTCAGTCCAAAATGCCTTATGACATTCCGGATCATTATAGGAATTTAGCATATTCATGCTTCTCCAAATTAAGTGCGCATATAGTGCAATCAATTGCTCCGTTACATGTACATCTTTCCCGCGTATTCCCATTTCCATCTTACCTAAAGTATATCCGTGTGATTTTAAGAGTGTATTCTTTGTATATCCCTTAAACAAAGCAAGGTCTTCAGTATGAGGAAAATCCCAAACACCGACATCCTTGATACTGGGAGAAATTTTTATGTCTGTGTGCCTATGCTGATTAACGCCGTTTAACAAAGAGGTTTTGGCTGAATGGGGTAAATATGCTTTTTGGGATGGTCCATCTGCCCTAATCCTTGGTGTTCCATGTAAAAAACAAGCTGTGGGTGCAATCCAACTGTGTTGTAGCTTGCACGCCATAGAGGTATATTCTGTTGCCTTTACTAAATTGCCACAAAGCATGGCCAATCGGCCAGCTTCTTGCATAAGCCACGGATGTCCTTGTCCTAGTGTGAAAAGAACTGTTTCAAAAAGATCAAAAATCCAGCGAATACTCGAATGACTAGAATTTATGGAAGCTAATTCCAGTAGCATCAAAGATAAATCTGAAACAGGCTTATGGGCTGGATAATAGAAAAACAGATTTCCATAAATGTAACCGGTTAAATGGGTGATACCAATTTTATCCTGTGATCCATCTGCGGTTTTGGGTGGAGCCGGAACGTACATAGAGAACGGACTTTCGTCGTCAAAAGCTTCCAAAAGTGCATTTAATCCATGTAGACCGTGTACGAATGTATATTGATGTTGCTCTATTCTTCTGAATGTTTCCTCCGTTAAAAGATTTTTAGCATGGCTTTTCCAAATTTCAAATCCTTGGATGACTCCACCGTCGTCACCACCATTCGTCGCGAAAATCAGAAGATTCCGTTTGGGAACTTCGTAAAGAAGGGGGGACTTAATTTGATATACATGGCTGCAATGCTCGCATGATACCTCACTCAAATCTCGTTTAAGAAGGAGATATCTAAACTCTGGCCAATCATCTTCACATACAAGAAAAACCGCATCTAATTTTATAATATTGTTACAAGTACTGCAGTTTAATGCTATAGTTTTAGCAGCTATACCGTTCCTAGTCTTTATGTGGTTCGGAACGAGCATAAGTCATTTTTTTATTCTATCAAGCAGTCGGAGAAGCGCTTCAGGCGATCTAGAATTAAATTTGAGAGAGAAAGGATTTGAAAATTCACTTGATAAAAAATCTTCACCCATAATATGCCAAGAAGCCTGAAGCTGAAGTATATATTTTTGGCCTTCAATTCCATCAACTTTAAGGAAAAACCCCTCTGTTTTTTCTGGAAATAGCTCAAAATGTTTATCTGTCAATTCGAAATAAACTGTAGACTCATCTATTCTTACATATAAATAATATTCATCAATTGGCGCTGCAGGGACCGCAGCTACGGTACTCATAATGAATTCCCTATGAAGTATCTTTAGGCCAAGCGATGTAATTTTAATTGGCTTTGTAGATGCATTGGTTACCGAGAATCTAACTTCTCCAATAGACAGATATTGATTTGGATTGTTTACTTTTCCTATATCAATGATAATAGAACCTGTATATTTAACTACCCCACTGCCATACTTCACCCCTTTTAATCTTTCTAACTGAGCTTGTTCTGCCTCTCGCTTCCAGTCATTCAATAACTCTACGGTGTAATGGCGTTCATCTTTGTCGATAAGATCGGAGCAAAGACTACATAGCCAGATTCCATTAGTAATATGCTTTCTCTCTTCCAGGGAAAGATTTGATTTATATCTTGGTCCCGCAGGTGAGGCCGCCGTTATGTGAGCTGCGATGCCAATTGTGGTGGACTTTTCGATTGCGCTATTGGGACCGACAGTTGGACGTTTGCACGTGGGATTAGAACACATATATCCTACGCGCTTTGCGAGGATTTCTTTTGTTCGAGGACTGAAATCAGCGATTCGATTCATGGAGGCTTTTTTAGGGCATAAACCGATTCAAATATTTGGCAAGGAAGTTCATTTCGACTGTAAGTCAATAATGGTCAACGAATTGAGGTTTATATTTCGGAAAAATGAGGGATTTTAATTTTATTGCTTTTACGATAAAATGGCCTCTTTGGAAATGCCCAAATGCATTGAAACCTCGGATAAAATAGCATTTAAAGTTCCAACCTTGATTGGTGTATGGTTGGGTATTGTAATGTGGTGTTGGCCGTTTCGATCAGTAGTCAGGCGAATATGACTACCTGTTTGTCTGGTCGGTGCATAGCCAAAACGCTTGAGTATTTTTATCAAATCGGAAGCATCCAAATCCCTGGGAATTCTCATAACGCAAAGACTTCGTCCCTCGTGACGTGGAGGTGGGCAATTTTGGGAACTTCGTCTGGATTATCAAAGTGACACTTAACGGCATCTTTGATCATTTCCCGCAGCTCCGGGAGCGAGTCGGCCTGAGTGATAATTCCCTCCCCTATAGCTTTGGCAAAATAGCCGCCGTCCTGGGACTCTTCGACGATAAATACGATCTCCGTCATGTATTAAAGTTACAAAAATCCCGGTTGTTTGGGAAATGTCGTTCTCGGACCGGCAAAACCCGCCTTAATCCATAGATTTCCTTCAAATCCTCCCCAAACCGGTTCGACATTGGTAAGGTAGGGGGAGCAAAAAAGGTCGCTTAGGCGACCTTTTTTGCTATGTCCATCAGCCATATTTTAATTATTTTTAAAGTAAATATGTATTGATTGGCCTATGAGGGAAGTTCAAAAATATTTGGGCGAGATTGAACGCCTTTGCCGTGAGCATAGGGTTCATAAACTTTATGCTTTTGGCTCCGTTTTGACCGATCATTTCAACGATAAAAGCGATGTGGATTTTATCGTCGATTTCGAACCTGTTGAACTGCAACAATACGCGGACAACTACTATGACCTCAAGTTCTCTTTGGAAGATATATTCCACAGGTCCGTTGACCTTTTGGAAGAAAATGCGATAAAGAACCCCTATTTTCTACAGGCGGTGAATAGTAAACGGCAGCTCGTTTATGAACATTGAGGTTAAAACCTGGTTATACGACATTCTCAAGGCCATAAAGGAGATTGAAGAGCATCTTCCCTTGTTGAAGAGCGAGATCGAAAGGCTGTTAAATCAGGACTGATACCCAAGCTGCCAAAAACCACTTCGGGGTATAGACTTCCTGTAAATCAGTCCAAAACTGGTTCGACTCCGAGATGCTAAAAAGGCAAAAATAGGGTAACGAAAAACGGCCCATAAAAAGGGTGTTTTAACGGTATTTTCCTTTCCCATTTAAGAGGTCTTATGTAATTGAGTATTTTACGGCACATCCAAAACCCGTGTTACATGCCATTGACTCCAATTACCGAAGGTCTCCCAAGCGAATTAAGCGTACAGCTCATGTCTGTAGAAAAGGTGTATTATTTTTCCTTTATCTCCATGAAGGGAGGCTGTGGTTCGTCCGGACATAAGGAAAACCATTGGATAGCCTTGACGGACAAAAGGGTGCTTTACAAAACGAAGGTATCTGAAAAGAAATCCGGGGTGGATGTATTTGTTCTAAAGGAAGGCATTCTGCCTTTTGACAAAATTTCTTTTCTGGAAGTAACCGAAGGCCAACAGAGCAATGGTTGCTCCAGGAGTAAAGTTTTTCAGTTGCGTATCAGCACTTCCGGAGGTACAGTCTCCATTCCCGTTCCTACACAAGAAAAATGCTATGAAATCCGGAAAGTTTTTACTGAATTGGGCCAAAATGGATAAGTGAAAATCCTGACGTTACCTTTAAGCCTTATCGGGATTGGTCTCGTTAAGATATACCAGCGGACCAAAACAAGACATTATTCTAAATGTCTGCATTTTCCGTCCTGTTCCAATTACGCGCTATTGGCATTGAGAAAATATTCCTTCTTTAAGGCGGTCTGGATCTCAGTCAAGCGATATAGGGATTGCCATCCCTTTTCCAACAGACCCTACGTAGACTACCCTTAATAATCGAACTGATTTATTCGGCAAAAAAGATTCGACGTTCGTATATTGGGGGAACCACAAAAAACCGTCACTCAATGAACAAAGCCCTGGCCATCATTTTCGGAATAGTATCTATCGGCGCTATCAAGGAAGCCTTAAGGATAACGTTTTCCTCCGCAAGCGACATAGCACCCAACCGCATCGGGCTCATCGTGATCAGCTATACGTTAACCATACTCTTTATCTTTCTGACAGTGCGATTCTGGAGAAAGGCTTCGAAAAAGCCAGGTCTGTAACCCCGGGCATCAGACCGCTTGCAGCGCCGGCCTTTTCAACGCCAACCGCGTCCCATAACTCAACTGCCTCCACACCCACTCCACCGGCCCATAATTATACCGGGAAAGCCACCAGCGACTAAAGAGCGCCTGCAAGAGATATACGACAACCGCCAGCCCCAGATAGAAATAAAGGGGCTCCCTCCCTATCAGCCCCAGCCCGAACCCGGAAAATACCAGGCAACCGATCACGTTTTGCACCATGTAATTGGTGAGTGTCATCTTGCCCGTGACTTCGAGGGTGCTAAAAAACCGGTGACCGGAACCGCCCAGGTAGAGGAGGCACAAGGAAGACATGATAAAGAACATGATCGCCAGCACGACTATGAAACTGATGGGATAGTGTTCTTTAAACGGCCAGGCAAGGCGGGCATTGATATATTTCGGGACGATGATGATCAACGCGAACGTCAGTGTAATCCACCATACCCTCCAGAGGACTTTTTTGTGTTGGGCGAGGTGGGAGAAAAAACCGATTTTTTGGGCCGAGAAACCAAAGAGGAAGCAGGTCATCATGACCCAGTGCACGGTAATACCGTAAAAGGGAGAGATCATTTCTGTATAGTAGGTTCCGATCAGACCGGCTTTCAGCACGTCCATCAAGTCGTGACTCCCGTACAGGAGTGGCCAATGTTCTCTATCCCAGTGAGGTGAGGGGATTTTTACAACAAAGGAAGTGAGGACGGGTTCCGTCAGCAGCATGGCTATGGCTATAATGAAAGTCGTCCGGGCGGAACATTTGTAGAAGGGCAGCAGGACCATCCCCAGGATAGCGTAGTCCTTGAGAATGTCGCCGGAGAAAAACGCGGAATTGATCAACGCCAGGACCAGGAGCCACCACATCCGCCGGGTAAAAAACCATACGGGATGCCGGCCCTTGGCGTGCAGCCGCTCCATCAGCACGGCAAAGCCGTAACCGAACAGGAAGCTAAGCATGGTCCAGGATTTAGCGGAAAAAACATAGGCGCTTATGTATTCAAGAACGACGGTAAAGGTTCCCGGATGGCTGATTTTTAAATTATCACCGAGAAAATAGGCATCATAGTAATTCATGAGCACGACCCCGAAGAGGGCCCATCCCCGGAGGATATCGATTATGGTAATGCGTTGGCTGGCCAGGATAGGTTGTACGACCGGTGGTTTCATCCCGGTAATATAACGAAATTAAAAATATAAAGCGGTCGACTCTGCCCACTTAATCCCCTTCGGCAGGTGGACGTTGCAGAACTCGATATGGATCACCCTTCGCCTTTTCGCATTGGTAGTGCGATGGGAAGCGTGTAACAAAAGGGGGCGCATCAACATAACACCTCCGCCTGGCACCCGGCAGATGTTTTCTTCCCTGTTAAGCTCGGGGGAAAACCGCTGAATTCCCTTTAGATGGGATCCCGGAATAACCCTCAATGCACCGTTATGCTCATCGGTAGGGTCCAGATGAATACGGACGGTAAAAATATTTTCCAAAATCTGAAGCGGCGGCTGAACTGCAAACTGATCCTGTTTAACCGTCCAGGGACCGAATCCGGGCAATTCCACTTTCTTGTCCACCGAAATCGTAAGGTCCTGGTGCCAGGCGACAAACCAGTTCGACTGTTCGGGCTTATCGAAATAAATAGATTTTACAACAAAATAGTCTTCGCCAAAGTACCGGCGGACGACAGCCATCAGCGGCTCATTAAAAATCAGGTGATGAGCTTCCTGGATCTCTTTCAGAAACTGCCGGATGGCAAACAAGTCGTTGGTTCTTCTGAAGGTCGGTTTTGAGGAATCCGCCTGCGACAAAATGTCCCCAAGGGCGCGGATTTCCGCCGGGGTATATATATCGTCAAGTATAGTATATCCCTTTGTGCGCAGTTGTTCCAGGCTCATCGAATATGTTTTTAAATGAGCGGCGCAATATACGCCACCGGCACCCGCTCCGTCAACCAAACGCCATTGTCGGACAAGAAAAATACATGCCCGTCCTGGTGCATCCTCTGTGCATCGACGACCAGCACCACCGGCTTGCCATGACGCGTGCCCACCGCGAGGGCGGTTTCCCGGTCTTTACTCAGATGTACGTGATGGCGGTTCATCTTCTGCAGACCGCTTTCCTCAATGCCCGGTATATTTTTTTCGGCCGTTCCATGAAAAAGAACAGCGGGCGGGGTTTGAGGGGTGTATTGAAGATCCACCTCGATGGAGTGTCCCTGGCTCGCGCGGACCATCGTGCCATCGTGGTTGAAATTAAACCGGCTTTTGGCGTTGGTGTCTACTATGTGTTTCAACACCTCCGGGCTCAGTTCCAATTTCCGGCATAAGGTGTCAACGCTCCCCCAGCCCTGCTCATCGAGCTCCAGGCCGATATGACCGGGGTTGTGCCGCAAGACATAACTGAGTGTTTTGCTGATGCGTGTATTTTCTTCTTTGGAGATCATATATTTATAACAAATATATGCGCTTCCTTTTACTCCCCCTCTTCCTCCTCCCCTGGACCGTTGCCCGGTCCCAGATCAAGGACTACGTCCAGCATGAAACCCATCCCATCCGGACGATTTCACCGGATTCCCTGGATTTTTCGGACCTGGATGTAGTCGGGCAGGCCGTGGGGGACAAAAGGATCGTCATGCTGGGGGAACAGGATCATGGGGACGCGCCCACGTTCCTGGCAAAGACGCGGCTGATCAAGTACCTGCATGAACGGAAGGGATTTAATGTAGTGGTTTTCGAAGGGGATTTTTTTTCCCTGACCCAGGGCTACGGGGAAACGTCTCCGGAGAAGATGGGAGATTTCCTAAAGCACAATATATTTCCGATTTGGTCTTATTGCGATGGCTGCACGGACCTGTTCTCGCGGTATATCCCGGACCATAGCCGCGAATTGAAAGTCGTGGGGGTCGACTTGCAAATGATTTTTGGATTTGGATACCGGTTTTTACGTCATCGGCTGGACAGTGTGTTGCGGCGTCTTGACTTGCCGGTGACGCACGAAGAAGGGTATACGACCATTTTTTTACCCATGGTGGACTCGCTTCCGAGTATCCGATGGTATCGCCGGGTGGGCAAGGCCACCCTGGATTCGGTGGCGGACTGGGCTGCACGGGCCGGAGACCAGGCCAGGACCAAACTATCGAAGGATGATTTTTGGGTGCATGTCTTAGACAACCTCCGGGATGAGGCCAGGATGTATGTGTACGCGCCTTCCAACGACCGGAAACGGGAGAGCGAAATCAGGGACCGCCGGATGGCGGAAAACCTGGCCTGGTTTGCGGACGTGGTCTATCCGAACGAAAAGCTGATCGTGTGGGCAGCCAACCCGCACGTGGCGAAGTTGAGGGACGAACCGGCCATGGGCGGGTATTTTACGGAAGACACCAACCTGGACAAGGAGACTTATGTGATCGGGTTTACCGGTTTTCAGGGAGAGGGCGGTCGCTTTGGGGCCAAACCCTATACAATACCCCCTCCCAGCGGGGAATGTTTTGAAAATTGGGTCGACCCGGCGATGGCCTTCGCCTTTACGGACCTGTCGGGCTACAAGGACAAGACCCGGTTCCGGATGCGTTTCTGGTACTATAGAGAAGATAAAAACGCGTGGAGTCGTATTTTCGACGGGGTGTTTTTTATTCGGGAAAACCGGAGATGTGCCCCATGGCCAAAAGCGGCAGGGCCGCTCAAAAATTAACCACCAACGCCTCCACCACCGCGTTCCTGTTCTCCATTTTCCCCCCGCTATAATAAAAGTGCTCGATCCGGTGTATCCGGAACCTGGACCAATAGGCGTCGATCATGGGGTTATGCCGATAGGCATTGTGGGACCAGGTGGACAAAATGAACTTGGCAGGGGTCCGGTCGAGAAGGGCAAATAAACGGGCTTCGTCCTCTTCGGTCCATCCGTTGTAGTAATCGGCGTACCGGCCGAAGTAGGGGGGATCGCAATAAACAAGGTCCCCGGCGACGGCCGACAAAAGCGTGGACGTAAACGAGCCATTGGTAAACGACCAGTCGCCGGTCATCACCTCCCGCACCCGGGTGACCTGGTTGACAATTTTGGTGATATAGCCGGGTTGGAAACGGTCGGGTTTTTTGCAGAACGGAATATTCCAAAGGCCCTTCCGGGAAAACCGGATCATCCCGTTAAAACCGCTCCGGTTTAGAAAAAGGAAATCGAGGGGCGCGAAGTCGCGGTTGAAGCGCTCGCGGACGTGGAGGTAGTGGTCGTAACCGCTTTTGGCCAGGAGCGCGCCTTCATACTCCAAAAAAGACCGGACAGAAGAAGGTGTGATGTCACCGTTGAGCAGACCTGCATAAAAATGAACGAGGTGGGGATTGGCGTCGCTCATGAGAGCGCGGGGAAAACCGGCGTTAAAACCCACGACGCCGGTACCCATAAACGGTTCTATCCAGCGGCCGGTAGAAGCGGCCTCCCGGACAAGTTCCAGGATAGGGGGGACCAGCTTGGTTTTGATGCCTTGACTTTTCAAGGGCGGGATAATGACCTTCATGCGTTCACTCGAAGGATTGACCGAAATGAAGCTGGTTCCCTTCGGGGTCGACGACGGTAAAATTTCGAAGCCCCCACGGATAGCTGACAGGAGGTCCTAACACACGGGCGCCTTTGGCGGTGAGTTCGTCATAAAGGGCGTCGACGTCCCTCACAAAACAATAGCAACCGCCCACACCTGTATAGATGCGGCTCCGGCTTACCAGAATGACCGTGACCTTGTCGCGGTCCATGACCGCCAGGTCTTCCTGGGCGTAGTTGACGTGAAAGCCGAGGATGTCACGGTAATAAGCTAAAGACGAAGCGACATCCGTACAAGGGAGGTGCGGATTTGATTTATTCAACTGACCCGAAAGGGGTGTAACGGGATAGTTATACGACTCCGCAAACCAAAGCCTGTACCCATCGGGGTCGCGGACCTCCACCACTTGGTATTTGATCCAGTTGACCCTGGCGGGCTCGGTGGGCTGGGCGCCCCGTGCGTAGAGGGTATCCCAGGCGCCGGCGATGTCGGCGACCTGGATAAAAACAACGGCGGGCTCAACCGGTCCGTGTGACAACAACAAACGGACGGGACCGTACGAAACGTCGTTGTCCGATGCAGAAAAACCCAGGACATCGCGATAAAACGTGAGGCTCCGTGGAAGGTCCGCCACCTGGAGACAGAGGCAAACGGGACTCTGGATGCCCATGCCCGATCCAAACACCTGTTTCCGCAAGACGGCCTCAATGCCGTCGCGGACAAGATCGGATGCGCCGGTAGAAAGCCACCACCGCAAAGTGCCGGGTCGCACGCGAGCGCCAGCGTCGACCAGCAGGGACGCGATCTCCGGGTGGGAAGCCAGGGGACCGTGCCCCGCAGACCAAAGCGTTTGCCCGAGGACGGTGCCCCCATAACAGTTCTCCAGTTCAAGGGGTGCATCGACGGACAGAAGATAGCGTACCGTGTCGGTAAACCCGCCATGGGCCGCCCAGTGAAGGGCTGTGAACCCGTCGTCCCCGCGGGCATCGACCGGGACGCCCCGCTCTACCAGGTAGCGGACCACGGAGGTATGCCCGTACCGGCCTGCATACACCAGGGCCATCCGAAGTGCTAAAAAATCAGAATTGCCTTCCAAAAAAGCCGCCACATCCTCCAGGGACCCGATGCCGGCCGCCGTCATCAGGCTTAGTTTGGCGCCGTGTGTAGCCAGCCACAAAGCCGCCGGGAGCCGGTCATTATCCAATGCCGCCTGCAGGGGGGACGCCCCCGGAGCACCTTCGACAGAAGCGCCGGACGCCAAAAGCGTTTCCAGCAATCCGATTTGTACGCCCGCCTTATGCGGGTGTATACTGGTCGCGACCAGCGTCAGGGTTGTGCAGGGACCCATCACGGCGTCTACTTCCGCACCCGCTTTCAAAAGCACTTCCGCGACCCGGATGGCATTGGGCGGGGAAACCTGGCGGTATTGCTCGACTAAATTAGCGCCGGTATAGTGCAACAACGTAGCGCCATGCCAGCGCATCGAACGGGTGAAGACAAGCTGTGGATGCGCGTGTAGCAGTTCCTGCAGGAGGCCCAGCTCTCCCTTGACCACCGCGTCTGCGGCGGCCTCGAAGGCGGCAATCGGCGCCCCGGTTTGGGTCATCCCATCCAGAAAGATGCGGAACGTGTCGGCACTGCCAAAACCATAGGACCGGGCGACCAGGGTCTCCGCGTCAGGGGTGGCATGCGTCCGGGCTTCGGCGGCAAATTGTTCGGGGCCGTATCCAGGCGTCAGGGGAAGTATGTCAAAGGTGTTCATGGAGCGTAGGCAATGGCAATCGCTCCTAAATATAATCGATTAAACCGTAAAAGCCCCGGGGTACTTCTCGATGGCCAGACTGGACAATTTGGCTTTGGTATCGTAAAAGGCCAGCATGATCGCCAGCATGAGCACATAGGCAATACAGAAAAATCGATACGTAAGCAGGGTAAAGGACCCGTCCCCGTCGAGCCATCGAAAACCCTTAAACACGTTTAGGTAAAGATTGAGCATGATGGCGCTGGTAAAAGATACGGGGTAAAGCTTCAGCATCAAAAGCGGCCGTCGTGGCGCCGGGCATTGCCGCTTTTGTTTCCACCAGATAAAAAGCTCGAACGCGATCAGGTAAATAGCCGCCGCGGCGTTGACGTGCTTGAGCACGATCAGGGGCAAATAGAAAGGCAATACATAAAAAACGGTGAGAAGCAACAGGGTCAGCATCACCTTTGGCCAGTTGAAATAGGCCACGAACATGGACCAAAACATCCGCCGGTATTGTGCTGTCAGTTGTTTGCGCCGGGTCTTTACCATTGTCCCGAAACCGCGATAGCCAAAACCCTTGGTGGCCTCGGAGAGCGCTGTTTCAAAGGGTACAGCCGGCCGGGCCTCTATGGCGGCGGCCAGGTGATCCACCAGCTCGACCTGTATGTCATAATAATCGATCCCCTTTTCCCGGCAGAGGTCGAAAAGCCGGTCGATTTGTGCGGTGGTAAGCGTCATCATAGTGCGGGTTTAAGAAGAACCTGGAGGGTAGTCAGAAAAGACTGGAGTTCGCCCTCGGCCTGTTTTTTCTCCTGGAGACCCGAAGGCGTCAGCGAATAATACTTGCGGACCCGGTTCCCGATATGCTCCATTTCCACCCGGAGAACACCTTTATCCTCCAGCCGGTGGAGCAACGGGTACAGGGCGCCTTCCGTGATTTCGAGTTCTCCTTTTGTCCGCTCCCTGACCTTTTGGGTGATTTCGTAACCGTACATCCGGCCATGATCGTGGAGCAGTTGCAGGAGGATCGGTTCCAGGCAACCTTTATATAAAGCGCTTTTATTCATGCACCAAAGATACATAACTTCCAAATACATAAGAAATTTATGTATTCGGTGCCGTGGTGGTCAATGTATAATGGTGAATGTCTTCCGGGCCGGGCCTATACCCTTTAAGGTCAGCGATTTCCATCGGGAAGGCAGCCCGGCCAAACGGAGCCGGACGATCCCCCGGGGCGTAATCTCCAGCCCGCCGAAGCCATACAACATGGCTTGCAAGAGGCCGCCTGCCCCGGTGGCAAAATAGGGGTTGTCTCCATGGGCGGTTTCCGCCAGGACGCCGAAAGGAGGACGTTTATTGGGCAGATACCCCGCCTTGAATACGGCATACGCGCGGGTCGGAAGCCCCAGACGGGCATACAACACGGCAAAAACAGCCTGGGTCATGGCAGGACCCTCGCCCACCCGGGGTTCGTAATAGTGAAGGTCCCGGAGCACCGCCAAAGAGTCCATCACCTCGTGCAACGGGAAAGCGAGCAGGTTGACGTCGGCTTGTTTGATGGACTCCCCATGATAGGTGGCGTGTTCCCGGGTCACGCCGTCCGGAAAATGGAGAATGGGAATGCGCCCCGCAACAGACAACCAGGAGGTGTCGGAAGGGAGCTGTAAAACGGAGGCAGCCAGAACGGCATCCCGCAGGTTCTCCCGGGCCGCAGCGTTTGTAAAAGCATCGTTGTCCACGTTCTCCGCCCATTCATCGGCCGCAACGACATTGTCAATGTCCCCGTGGGGCCCTACCCTGCTGACCCAGAAATCGGCGGTGGCCGACAACAAGGGATACCCCTTTTCCCTAAGCCAGGAGGTATCGCCCGTGACGCAGTAATAGTTCCACGCCGCCAGTCCTACGTCTGCGCTGATGTGGTGTTCAAAGGGACCGCTCAAGGCCCAGACCGGGGTTTCTTCTCCCCCGGTCGCCGCACTTTCCCAGGGAAACATCGCGCCCCGGTAGCCATGGGCATAGGCGTTATCCCGCGCGGCGGAGAGCCGGAGAAAACGGTAGTCCAGCAAAGAAGCCGCCATCCGGGGTTGCAATAAAACCAAAGCCGGGAACATCCACAATTCCGTATCCCAGAACACGTGCCCGTTATACCCGAGCCCGCTCAGCCCCATGGGTGAAAGGCTGTTCCCACTCCCCTCCCGCACAAATGAATAGAGGTGATAAAGCATGCTGTGGACGTCGCGCTGGGTGCTGTCATCCCCGTCGATCAGGATGTCGCTTTGCCAAAGATCTTCCCAGGCCCGCCGGTGTGCCTCCAGGAGACGGGACCGGCCTTGCAAGGCGGCAAAGACGGTCAGCCGCTCGGCGTTATTCAGCGGATCGGGGTCCTGGGCCGACGTAAGGGTCGATCCGACAACGGCAAAGCGAAGGGTTTCCCCTGCGCGCAACGAACGGGTGAAACGCATCAGGTGCCGGTTGACGTCCCAGGTCTCGTGAACCAAAGCGGGTGCCGGGCCATCGAACAAAAACGCATCTGATGCCGCGACGGTTAGCCGCCCGCTGGGACTCGATGCGGTCGACGTCAGCAGCGAAATGCCCCCCACCTGGCTGTAATAATTCTGTACGTCCCGCAAAATATCCGGTGCTTCCATGACACTGGCGGCATTTATGCCAATGCCCCGCCATGCTGTTATGGAAACATCCACCATAACGGTATACGGTAGTTGACGTAAAGCATAATAGGTATACCGCACCGATGCTTTACCAGGCACGTCAAATGTGGTTGTCAGGCTGGCGCCCCGCATATCCAGCTCCTGGACCGGGTGCTCCACCTGGTTCAGGTCGGCAATGCCCACCCCGTCGATGTCCAGCGAAAGGTTGACCAGGTTGAAGGTCTTCAGGATGTTACTGACGCGACCACGTCCATACAAATCGAACGCGCCGCCCATGACGACGTCCTTCACCTGGAAGGGTTGTGCCGACGAAACAATCCCGATCTGGCCGTTGGCAACGGTTTCGCCGAAGTAGGGCGCCCCGCGAAGAAGGGGCGCCCTGATCGTCCAGATGGCCGCGGAGTCGGCGGGGCCGGCGAAGTGGGCCGCTGCCGCGGAGTCAGCGGGGCCGACAAAGTGGGCCGCTGCCGCGAAGTCGCCCGGCCCGGCAGCACCCGAAGGGCCCGCGAAACCCGCGGGCGCGGCCAGCAGCACGGCGACCGCGAAAAAAAGGATCCCCCGCATCAATACCCCGGATTTTGCTTCAACTGCGCATTCGCAATAATCTCCAACTGCGGAATCGGATAGATGTACAAATGCCCGTCCGATGCATCCGCCGCTTTATCCGGCGTTCTTGCTTCACTGTAATAGGCCGGCCCCCCGGCAACTTCGTACCGGATCAGGTCGTCCCTGCGCACCATTTCCCAGGCCAGCTCCCGGGCGCGTTCCGCGAGAATATTCGGGAGGGTGAGCTGGGCGGCCGTCCAGTCGTGCGCTACGCTGCCGCTATAGGCCCTTTCGCGGACTTTGTTCACCAGGGAGAGCGCATTGGTAACCGCCCCCGCGCGCAGTTGCGCCTCCGCAGACATCAGCATCACGTCCGCCAGGCGGATAAGGACGATGTCGTTGCTTTGGTTGCCCCCGGTGCCGGATTGCGGGAAATATTTGATGTTCCGGGCGCCCGCAAGACGGAACGCGCCGTCCCCGCTGGAAAAAGTCGTCATGACGGGGTTAAAGGCCAGTGACAGACCCGTTTGCTGATCCACCGATTCGATGCTGGTATTGGTAGAGGCGTATAGGACGTTTTGATAGGGAGGATAAGGGTATTGGGTGGTAAACTGCTGGCCCACCAGGTACTGACCGGAACGCATATCGTTAAACGTACGATAGGTGTTGGCGCCGTTCGCGGAATAGGTGGACGTGGTGTCGAAATTCGCGTAAAAGTCCGAGGTGCTGCAGAAACCGTTATAAGGGGACGTTGTCAGGCCAAACGTCACCTGGCTTTGGTAGTGAAGGGTGAACAGCTCCCAACTGTTGCCACTGATATTGGTCTTGTCGAAGGGCACCACAAAAATATTTTCCACCGACCCGTCATTGGTGGGCGAGAAATTATCAAAATAGTCCGGCTGGAGGGTATACGGCCCGGCCAGCACGGAGTCGCAGTATTTGATGCAATCCGTCCAGCGCACTGTCCCGGAAAACACCTGGGCGTTTAGGTAAAGCCGCGCCAAAAGGGCGTAGGAAAAATACTTGGTGACCTTGCCATACGTCGTGGCATCGACCGTCCCGGAGAGATGGGGCAGGCTGGCCAGGAGCTCCGATTCGATAAAGCTGAACACCTGGGCGCGGGGACTGTTGGTCAGGCTGTCCGGGTTGATGTGCGCGCTGGAGACGATGGGAACATTCCCCCAAAGATCCATGGCATAGTAGTAGTAAAAAGCCCTGAGCGTCCGGACCTCTGCATTGATGCTGGCAAGCGAGGAGGGCGCGGGGTTCAGGCTGTTGACGGTCGACAGGATGAAGTTGCACTTGCTGATCCCGGTAAAAATATCCTGCCAGGCCGGGTCGAGGAAATTGCCGGTGGGGGCCCAGGTATGTTTCCAAAGAGCATCCCAGTGACCGGCGTCGGCCCAGTCGTTGCCCCGGGAGGGGACAATGAATTCATCCGACGAGCCTTCCATCATGGGGAAAACATTGTTGTTCCCCATGGCGATATTGGTGAGCTGGACGTAGGCCGGGGCCACGCCTGCCGCGATTTGCGCGGGGGTTTGCCAAAATTCATTCTGGGACACCACGCTGTATAGTTTTTGGTCCAGCTTGGTGCACGAGCAAAGCCCGGCAAGGAACAGGACCACGATAATTGTTTTTTTCATAACGGTATTATTTGAAGGACAGGTTAACGCCAAAGGTGAAGGACCGGGTCTTTGGATAAAATCCATCGCCCTGGTAGGACGCGTCGATATAGGCTTCGGTGGGTGGAGGCGGGTTCGTGCCGATGGTGCCCTTGTTGCTGCCTTGCGCAAGGAGGTTGGCGTTCCCGGTAGCGGTGGCGACATAGCTGGCCAGAAAGGGAACGTTCACGGTCGTGTTCCGGACCTCGGGATCCAGACCCCGATAGTGCGTCACCACAAAAAGGTTATTGGCCGCCAGGTAGGCCCTCAGGCTGGATATCCCTTTCACGTGAAACGTATAGCCCACCGTCACGTTTTCCATGCGCAGGTAGGAGGCTTTCTCCAACCAGTGATCGGATACCTGGGGAGAATTGGTGATGCCGTTGGTGAGGGCGTCCTTTGTCGCGTTGTTGCCCGCAAAACGGTTGATATTGTCCAGGACCATGCGGGTGTTGTTAAAGATCTTTTGACCGTATACGCCCCGGAGGAAAAAGCTGAGGTCCCAGTCCCGGAACGTAAACGCAGACGTCAGACCGTAATTGAACTTGGGGGCAGGGTCGATGTAGTGCAGCGTGGCATTGTTGACGCTTGCCGTTTGCCCGCCCGCTGAATCATACAGCTCCTGGCCCGCGCTGTTGAGCCCTTCGTAGTGCGGGATATAGAACACATAAGGGCTATACCCCACCTTGAGGTAGGTGATCGGGCTGGCGCTCAAACCACGCCCTTCCGCCACCCCGCCGGGGATATTGTCCGTCTTGACCTCAAATGATTGAGAACCGTTGCTATAGGAGCCCGACAGGCTGGTGACACGTGTTTTGATAAAGCTCATCTGGCCGGTCAGGGTCCAGGAAAAATCCCCGTTTTTCACCACCACCCCGGTGAGGCTAAACTCCTCCCCTTTATTGGTCAGGGTGCCGACGTTGGCCAGGATACTGGGATACACGATGGTCGGACTCGCGTTGGGATACTGGACGCTGTAGGTGTACAGGAGCTTTTCGGTTTTGTCATTGAAGACATTGACCTCACCGGAAAGCCGGTTCCGGAAAAGCGAAAAGTCCACCCCTATATTTTCCCCGTGTCTTTCCTCCCACTGCAAATTCGGGTTGGCGTTCTGGTTGGGCGCATACGCCTGGGCATAGCTGCCGGTGGCTGCATTGTAATAGTTCCCCACGGGGGCATACGTCAGCTGGGTATTGTAGGGTGTGATGGCGTCCTGGTTCCCCACGACCCCGAAACCCGCATTGATCTTTAGCTCATTGACCCAGCGTACATGGCTCATAAAGTCTTCCCGGCTGATCCGCCACGCGGCTGAAGCGGAAGGGAAATTCCCCCAGCGGTTGTTGACCCCGAACTTCGAAGACCCGTCCCGGCGGATGGATCCCGTCAGGTAATATTTACCCGCGTAGTTATAGGATACCCTGCCCAGAAAGGAGATCAGTTCGTATTCTTCCTGGTAGGAATAGATCCGGTCATAGGACTGGACACCTCCCTGGAGGTTATAGGCCTGGTTCTGGTCCAGCAGGAAGTCCTGGCCTACGGCCGCCTGGTTGTTGTAGATAAAATCATTGTATTCGTAAACACCGGTAGCGGACAAACTGCTTTTGCCCCAATCCTTCACATAGTTGAGGTGCATATCCCCCTTGGATGAATTCCGGTTCTCCGCTCCCGTCGCCGCGACGTTCAGGTTATTGACCACGGGGAAAACCGGCTGGTAAAAGCTCATCTGGTTGTTGAAGTGGGTAATCGACCCCGTGACCCCTGCCTTTAAGCCCGGGATGATCTCATAGTTGGCGCTTCCATAAGTAATCGTCAGGTACTCTTTCCCGGTATTGGTTTCTTCCATCTGCTGTTCCACGGGGTTTTGAAGCGCGAAGTCGGAATAACCGAAATAGCTCCCGTCGGAATTTTTCACCGGGTAGGTGGGTGGCGAGCTGTAGGCTTCGTAGAAAATATTATAGTCCGCGTACTTCCGGCTGGTCTGGGTGTTGACGATCCCCGCCTGGAGCTCCAGCTTGTCATGGAAGACTTTTTGCTGGGCGTTGAAACGAAGCCCCACCTGTTCCCGGCCCGTATTGATGACGATCCCCTGCTGGTTGAGGTAGTTGACGGAGGCACGGTAGGTAAATCCGCCGCCGCCCCCTGACATGGACACCGTATGGCTGTGTGTAAAACCGGTCCGCGTCAGGGCGTTTTGCCAGTTGGTATTGCCGCCATGGTCAAAGGATGCGATGGTGGAGGGGCTTAGGCCCAACTTGGCGGCGCCCTCCTTCCATTCAGACGCGTTGGCCATCGGGTATTCCTTGGCGATATGGTCCAGGCTCAGGTACCCGCTGTAGTCCACCTGGGGCGAACCCGACCGTCCCCTTTTGGTATTGATGACGATCACGCCGTTGGCACCGCGCGACCCGTAGATCGCAGTGGCCGACGCGTCTTTGAGCACGTCGTAGGACGCGATGTCCCCCGCGGGTATGTTGGCAATCTGGTTGGGATCGTCCAGCGTGACCCCGTCCAGGACCACCAGTGGCGTCTGGCCGCCGGTCAGGGACGTTTGTCCCCTCAACCGGATGGAGACCTGCTGGTTGGGGTCCCCGCCCGGTACGGTGATCGACAAGCCCGGGACCTTGCCCTGGATCTGCTGGATCGGGTTGGCAAGGTTGCCGCTGGTGAAATCTTTGGAGGCGATAGCAGACACCGCCCCCGTCAGGTCTTTTTTCCGGGCCGTGCCGTACCCCACGACGACGACGTCGCTCAGCGAAGCACTTTCGGGTTTGAGCGACACCGCCAGCGTAGGCTGCACGGCCACCTCCACGGAAGAAAACCCCACCGAGCTGACGACCAGCACGCGGGCGTCGGGAGGGATCGTCAGCGAAAATTGCCCCAGCGTGTCCGTCAGGGTCCCGGTGGTGGCGCTGTTTTTTACTGTAACGGAGGCCCCGGCTATGGGGCTCCCTTTATCGTCCCGGACGGTGCCGGTGACTCTTTTGGTTTGGGCCCAAAGGGCCGGGGTGTTGCAAAGCAGCAGAAATGGACACCAGACGAGCCATTTCAGCAAACGGATCTTGGTCATGACAAGCAGTTTAATGTGAATATTTAAAATCGGTGTAGACACCATTTGTCCATCCAAAGCCTTCCTGGTTGAGGTATTCGCCGTGCACCGCGCGGTTCATCGGGTCCTCGACGTTGTATTTCTCCATCAGTTTTCCGGTCCCCGCATAGACCGTTTCCACGGCCCACATCCAGTTCCGTTTGATCCGGCCGGCCATCCCTTCCAATCCATAGCGTTGCAGCCCCTGACAGGCCACCCACTGGAGCGGGGCCCACCCGTTGGGGGCATCCCATTGCATCTCTGTATACGCAAGTGTCGTGAGCAAACCACCCGGCCGGAGGAAATGCCGGTCGAGCAAGGCCGCCGTTCGCATGGCCTGTTCGGAGGTCGCCACGCCGGCAAACAAAGGGAAAACCATCGCCGCCGTGGGTGCGGGGCATGGTTGTGCCTGCACCAGGTCGTAATCCCCGAAACAACCGGTGCCCGGGTTCCATAAATAGCGTTGAATCGCCCCTTCCCGTCGCTGCGCGCGAAGGCGGTAGTGCGCGGCGCGTTCCCCTTTAAAAGCTTTTTCCAAAGCCCTTTCCAGCAGGAGCAAAAGACAGTTCAGGTCGACCGGCACCAGGTCGGTCGTACGAATGCTTTGCGGCGACCGGCCATCTGCCAGCCACCGGCTGCTAAAGTCCCAGCCCGACTCCCCGCCGGCCCGCAGGTGCCGGAACAAACCAGGATGGCCATGACCCGCAGCAAGGTCGAGGTCGTGCTTATAGCCTTCCGGACGGGGCGTGTCGCGTTCGTCCCAATAACGGTTGAGGTGTTCGCCCCCCGGCATGCGGACGACATGCCGGATGGTCCCCTCGCCGGTCGCTTCCCCTTCCATCCAGAAGGCATATTCTTTTTCCAACTGGGACGCATAGACCGCAAGGCTCCCGGGGCAGAGCTCCAGCATCAACGAGAAAAAGGGCGGCTGCGACCGGCTTAGGAAATAGGTCCGGTTCGCGTTCGGGATAAAACCATAAACGTCGATGAGGTAGGCGAAATTCCTTAGCATCCCCGCCAGCAACTCCGTTTTGCCCGCCACCTTCAACCCCAGCATAGTAAAAAAGCTGTCCCAGTAAAAGATCTCCCCAAACCGTCCCCCCGGTACTACAAAAGGCTCGGGGAGCGGGATCAGGGTGCTGTAGGCATTGGTCGAACGACGGGTCAGCGCCCCCCACATCACGTCGATGTATGCATCGATGGACAGTTTGCCTAAATGGAGGGACGCTTCGCCGTTGGGGAGATCGAAGTACTTATCGAAGAAAGCGCGGAGCTGAAAGCCGGGTTTTTGCTTTTCTTTTCTGTAGCGCTCCAGGATCTGCCGGGCGGGCAGCCGTGGTTCGCAGTCCACAAACGTCTTTTGGTCATCCAGAACCTCGCCCAGCTGGATGTCGACAAACAACTCCCCAAAGTCTTCCACGAAAACTGTCTTGTTTTTCATTGGTTAGCGGTGATTAGAACTCGAATTGAACAAAGGGAGCCGCCTTTCGCGCCGGCCGGCTCCTGACCTGCCGGAAGACAAAAAGCCCCGCGAGCAAAAGGGTGATGGGTAGCAAGGAAAAATAAAATGCGGTCAAACCGTTGTGGTACTGAAAGATCAACCCGGTGATCCTTGACCCCAGGGTGCCCCCCAGGGCCGCGAATATCCCGATGAGTCCGCCCATATATCCTTGCTTGTGCTTTGGCAGGGAGGAGAGGATGATGGAATTCAACACCGGAAAAACAGGCGCCAGCAAAAAGCCGATCAACGGCAACAGGAAGGCCGCCGGGGGCACCTGCGCCCAGGAATGTACCGCCAGGCCCGAGACCCTTTCCACCAGGGGCAGGGCCACCAACACCAGTGCCGCCGTAGCCAGCAGGCACACGACCAGGACCAGGAACCAATTGAGCCGGCGGATCACCAGCCCTACCAGCAGGCGCCCCGCGGCATACGCCGCCGCCAGCAGGCTCGTGATGTCCACGCTGATCGTGGAGGGCAGGTTCAGGACTTTATTGTTAAAGGTGGGGAGCCAGCTCATCGTGCTTTGCTCGATTAGTACGTATAGGAACGCGCAAACCACGAAAGAAACGACTGTCGGCAGCGCCAGGAGCTTCAGCATCGCGTTCCACTCCGCGCCGCCGGGCTCCGCCCAGGCCCTCCCTCCGCCCGCGGCTCCGGCCCGCGCCTCCGACTCGTCCAGTGGGGCCAGCCACAGGTAAACAAACGCCCCCGCCGCCAGCGCGCCGAGCACGAAATACACCTGAAACCAACGCTCCGACCCGGCGTCCCGGTCGTCAATAAAGTGGCTGAAAAGAAAGTAGCCCAGGAAAATGCCCACGCAGAAAAAAGATTCGATAAAATTCATCACACTGATGTGCTCCTTCTCGGAAGACGTGATCAACCCAATCGTGCCGTACACGGATACACGCACCAGGGCAAAACAAATCCCCGTCACGATAAACAATACACCCACCGAAGGAAAAGTGTGGATCAACGGGATGGTGCAGCATGTCAGGGCGATCAGCGCGAGCGCCGCGAGCATGGATCGCTTATACCCCACGCGCGTAATAAGAGAAGTGACCAGGAATGCCGCCACGGCGATGGAGAGGTCCTTGCAGGCCTCCAAAAGGGACGCTCTGGCGGGAAGGACTTTGAAATAACGCTGCACCTGAAGGATGACGGTACCGACACTATTGAGGAGGATCCCGAACAGGAAGTAATTGACGAAGATCGAAATCTTGATACGGGTAGTACGCATAGCAGGCAATATTCGTTAGGATAGCTTCCCTGTAAAATTGGGCAAAAAGTTCAAGTGGTTTTTGGTGTGTATTCACTTTTTATTATACTCTATTAAGCTTTTTTTGGGTATATTAGTCTTGGAGGCCCCAAAAGGAGTGAAGATTGAGTACGAAATCGTCCGGCCGGACGAAGGCAGCTGCTTCAGGACCCTGCACCAAAAAGTCCCCATCAGCAGCCTTTTCTGGCAGTATCACTATCATCCGGAGATAGAGTTGACCTGTGTGCTGAATGGCACAGGTACCCGCCACATCGGCAACCACCTCAGCAACTATACGGGGGGAGACCTCGTGCTCATCGGTAGCGACCTGCCTCATTCCGGTTTGGGGTGGCGGGGCAGCGACCCGCACGAGGAGATCGTGGTGCAGTTCCGCAGGGAAGTGATCCTGCCCTATACCGATCATTTTCCGGAAATGAAGGCCATCCTCCGGCTGATCGAAAGGTCCAGGTTTGGGATCCTGTTTAGCGGGCGGACAAAAGCCGAAGCCACCCGCCGCCTGGAGACCATGCCCGGGCTGCCCCCCTTCGAACGGTATGTCCGGCTGCTGGAAGTCCTTCAATATCTGTCCCAGTCCCAGGACATTACCCTCCTGAACCGCCAAGCGCTCCAGTCCGCGGGGATTGACAAACACAAAAGCCGTCTCCAGAAGGTCCTCACCTACGTGGAGCGGCACTATCATGAAAAGATTGACATCCGGAAGGCGGCCGAGCTGGCTGCGATCTCGCTACCGTCTTTTTGCAACTATTTTAAAAAGACGACCAACATAACTTTTACCGACTTTGTAAACCAGTACCGGGTGCAAATGGCCTGTCTGCAGCTCCAGGAGGACAAAACCGTGGCGGAAATTTGTTTTGAATGCGGGTTTAAGAACGTGACCTATTTCAACAAGGTCTTCAAGCAATTACTGGGGGTAACCCCCACCGCCTTCAGGAAAGGAATAAAAGATGGATAATTGTGCGCATTGTAAAAAAAATCCCCTTATCTTAGCGCCTACCCAAAAGAAAAAAGCCACCTGTAGAAACAGACGGCCTCTAACGATTGCTTGCCATATGAAAAAGTTCAAAAAATCAGCCTTTTATCGGAACCTCTAACTTTTGCCTTCCATCCTCTACGATTGTCTTGCCATATGTTCTGTTCCGATGACGATGTAAAAGTAATGCGCTAATTTTGCCTCCACAAAACAACTTGCTTGGGATTTACTCATGCCAAAAGGGTTAATAAAAACTGAAAACCCTGGCCAGGACTGCGTTTTAGGAGATTTTCATTATGACGCCCAACAGCTTAACCGATGCCTTATTCCAACTCGTACAATCGTTAGAAAAGTCAGAAAAAAGGCACTTTAAATTATATATCAATAGAAGTTCAGGAAAAGAGGAGCTCAGGATCAGCCAGTTATTGGATGCTTTGGACAAAATGCCGGAATACGACGAGCGCTTATTGCTCAAAAAACTGGCCCCCATCACAAAACCGCAGCTCGCCAACCTCAAGACACACCTCTACAAACAGCTCCTGGCCTCCCTGCGTCTGTTAAAGACAGCGGAAAACATTGATCTTCAACTAAGTGAACAGTTGGACTATGCCCGTTTGCTCTACAATAAGGGACTCAAGCACCAAAGCCTGAAGATCCTGGAGAAGGCAAAGGAAATGGCCAAAAACAACCACAAGTTCAATTTCCTGGCCCAGGTCATTTCCCTGGAAAAGAAAATTGAAACCCTCCACATCACCCGCAGCTCCCAGGAAAAGGTCGAAGCCCTGGCCGAAGAATCCCGGGAGATCACCGGCCACATCGACCGGGTGTCCCGGCTGTCCAGCCTGGCGCTCCAGCTCTACCGCTGGTATATCAAAAACGGCCACGCCCGCAACGTCGCCGACGAAAAGAGTATCAGGGACTTCTTTTACAAGCACCTACCAGCAGACGCGCACGCCATTACCGACTTTTACGAGCTACTTTACCTTTACCAGAGCTACTCTTGGTTTGCCTTTATCCGCCAGGATTTCCTGCAGTACTACCGGTATTCCCAAAAATGGGTCGACCTTTTCCACAACAAGGAGGTCATGATCGGCGTGGAACCCGGGCACTATATCAAGGGGATGCACAACCTCCTCAACGCCCACTTCGACCTGAGGAACTACAGGGAATTCGACCGGACGCTCGAACGTTTCGAAGCCTATGCGGTGACCCCCGTCGCCAACCTCCACGACAACTTCCGGATCCATACGTTTATTTATATCAACGCGGCAAAGATCAACCAACACCTGATGGAGGGTTCGTTCAATGAAGGCCTGGCGCTCATCCGCCAGATCGAGCAACCCATGCATGACTCCGCCCCCTATATGGATTTGCACCGCCTGATGGTTTTCAATTATAAGATCGCCACCCTCCATTTCGGCGCGGAAGACTACAGCACCTGTATCGACTACCTCCAAAAGGTCATGACCGGACAAGCCGACCTGCGCATAGACCTCCAATGCTATGCCCGCCTGCTCCACCTCATGGCCCACTACGAATTGGGCAACTATGAGCTGATGGAGTCCCTTACAAAGTCCGTTTACCGCTTTATGGCCCGGATGAAAAACCTCACGGTCGTCGAGGAAGAAATGTTCCGCTTTTTGCGCAGCTCCTTTGTCGTCTCCCCCAGGGAACTCCGGCCAGAGCTGGAAAAATTCCTCGACAAGATCAAACACCTGGAGGGCAACCGCTTCGAAACCCGTGCTTTTGCCTACCTCGATATCATTTCCTGGGTGGAAAGCAAGGTCTACCGCAAGCCGCTTAGCACGATTATTAAAGAAAAGTTTATGCAGAGCAAGCACCGCGCCTGAGGCGCGGGGGTATCTTGCGGTATGCAAAAATTCCTCTTCCTGTTCTTGCTGACGCCGTTTCTGGGCTCGGCCCAGCGTTACACGGTGGCCAACGCCCATTCCCACAACGACTACGAACAAGCCGTGCCTTTCCGTTGGGCCTACGGCGAAGCCTTCGGTTCCATCGAAGCCGACGTCTACCTCATCCACGACACGCTTTTCACCGCCCACGATACCCCTGAACTCGCCCGTCACCGGACCCTCGAAGAATGGTACATCAAACCCCTCGACTCCTGTGTCGCGGCCCACGGCGGCTACCCCTATGCCGATACCAGCCGGATGTTGCAGATGCTCATCGAGCCCAAAACCGACGGGGTCCCCATCATCGCTGCGCTACTGAAAATCCTCGCGCATTACCCACGCCTGACCGCCAACCCCCATTTGCGCTGGACGATCACGGGGAACCGCCCCGATCCCTCGACCTTTGCGACCTATCCTTCTTTTATCTGGTTTGACGGGGAATTCGATAAGACCTATACGCCCGACGCCCTTGCGCGGGTCGCCCTCTTTAGCGACGACTTCCGCAATTATTCGCTGTGGCTGGGCCGCATCGCGCTGCCCGCGGCGGATCGCGCGCGCCTGAAGGCCGCCGTCGACAGGGCGCACGCCCTTGGAAAGCCCGTCCGTTTCTGGGATGCGCCGGATAGCCCGGCGGCCTGGAAGCAGTTGATGGAGTTGGGCGCCGACTGGATCAATACGGATCACATAAAGGCCCTATCGGCGTACTTGGCCGCTACTGCAGGGCCTGCTCGATAGCCCCTTCTATCGCGACGTACACCTGTTTTTTCGGCTCGCTGAACTCTTTGTTGACAAGCACCACGGCCGCATACCCACGCCCAAAGTCGACAAAGGCCCAACTGCCCTTCAGGCTCGGGGCGCAGATCAAGGGCTGGCCGGAGGCGTCTGTGCTTTGGATCCAGGCGCCCATCGCGTAGGTGTAGCCATCGACGCCGATGGGGGAAGACTTGATCTGGGCGGCGGTGGTCTCCGCTTTGAGCAGCTCGGCCACCGAAGCTTCGGAGAGGACGCGCTTTCCGTTAAAGACCCCTTTATTGAGGATCATGGTGGCAAAGTTCAAAAGCTCCAAAGGCGAACACAGCGCGCCATCGGCGGGGTCAACGGCACTGACGCCAAAGGGAAAGCTGCTGCGTTGCATATTAAGTGGACGGAAAAGGGTCTCTTTGACCAGTTGGGCGAAGGATTTTTTGGTGATGACCTCCAGGACCCGGCCCGCGATGGCATAACCGGCGTCCGTATAACGGAACTCGGTCCCGGGGTTTGTTCCGATCTCCCTTTTGGCACAGAGGTCGTTTACTTCGGCTTCGAGGGTGGAATACTTCCCGAGGTGAAAGCTGCCGATGCCCGCGCCCGCCAGGCCGGTAAAGTGCGTAAGACATTGACGGACGGTGATGTAGGCCTTGCCATACGTCTTGAAAATGGGCAGGTAGGTGCTCACTTTGTCGTCTAAGGAGAGCTTGCCCTGGTCGACCAGTGCGAGGGTCAGGGCGGCGGTGAGCCACTTGCTGATGCTGCCGACGGGCACCGGCAGGTTTGCTTTGGCTTCTCCCATTTCGCGGCCGTATACAAGCTGGTTGTTCTTGTCTACCAGGACGGTGAAGTTCTTGTCGAGGTTTTTCTGGTTGGCCTCCAGGACCTGGTCCAGGGGTTTGAAGTTATAGGTGGACGGAGCGATCACCAGTTTTTGGGCAAAAATGAGGCTGGGGGCTAACAGGCATAAGCCTAGGATAAAGGAACGGGTGGTAGTCAACATGAATTAAAGATAAAAGGAATTCCGTTTTCCGCTCCAGGTTTACGACGACCGGCTGTATAAAAACGACACATTACAAACGGGCGGCTTTTTATATTGCACCATTCCACCTCCAAACGGCTGCAATATTTAAAAGACCTGGATATAATGAAGATATCTACGTGTAAGGCATTGTGTACAATCCTCTTTTGTGTGTTCCTGGGGACCGCTGTCCGTGCCCAGCAGGGCAAAATTGTCGGCAAGGTATTTTCCACGACCCGCGAGGGGCTGGGCGGTGCCACGATTAGTCTACAACTTTCAAGGGATACAACGGTGACGAAGCAAACCGTCGTGACCGACAGCACCGGAAAGTTCGTGTTTAGCAACGTACCGTTGGGCGCCTATCGCGTGCACGCTACCGCCCTGAACTACCAGGATGCCAACAAGCCGGTCCGCCTGACCGCCGTAAAGCCCGTTGTCCTGCTGGACTCCGTTTTCCTGGGGTCGGCCTTCCAGTCGATGGGGGGCATCGTGATCACCGTGCCCCGTCGTCAGGCGGCGGTCAAAAACGATACCACCGAATTTAACGCAGGCGCCTACCACGTCCGCGCCAACGGAACTACGGAGGATTTGTTTAAGAAGGTGCCGGGTCTGGAGGTCGATCAAAGCGGGACCGTCAAGGCCCAGGGGGAACAGGTCACCCAGATCTACGTGGACGGGAAACCGTTTATGGGGTCCGACCTGAAAACCGTCATGGAGAACTTTCCCGCAGACGTGATCGACAAGGTCCAGATCATCGATAAAAAGAGCGACCAGGCCCTCGCCACGGGGGTAGAAGACGGACAGCACACCAAGATCATCAACATTACCCTGAAGAAAAACCGCAAGCGGGGTATTTTTGGAAATGATTATGTGGGCGTAGGAACTGAAGGCAGGTATGAAGCAAAAACCAACACCAACCTGTTCAACAACAACCGCAAACTGACGATCGTTGCCGGTGGTAACAACGACGGCCGGAGCGACAACTCCAACAGCACCAGCGGCACGACCGACGCCACCTACAATAACTGGAACGGCGTCACGGACTACAAACAACTCAAACTCAACTTCGCCAACAAGATCGGAAAGGGCTTCGACTACAGCCTTTACGCGGGCTACGATCAATACAAGACGGACCGCGAACAACGCATCGACCGGCAAAACATATTTACGGATTCGTCTACCTACTACCACGAAATCAACAGCACCCATTCCACCTACCGCAACGGGAATGGCGGTCTTTATTTCGAGTTCAGACCCGATACCCTGAACTTCATGCGGTTTAACGAAACCGTAGGATACGCCCACAGCACCAGCCAGACCAACGCATCCTATACGACGCTCTTAGCCGATTCCACCATGGTCAACAACGGGACGCGTTTTAATTCGAACACCACCGACAATCCTTTTGTCAACGGCAACATCAGCTATAGCCACCGTTTCAAGGGCACCCACCGGAGCCTTTTCCTAAACTTCAGCAACAACATCAACAACACGACCACCGGGACGAACAACATTACCTACGACAATTACACCCCACCCGATACGACGCCCTACCAGCAGTTCGTCAACCAATACCAGCACAACCCCAGCCGCAATACCGCACTGGGCGCCGCTGCCAGCTATACCGAACCGATCAGTCAAAGAAGCTCCCTCAACCTGAGCTACAACTATGATTATGGGCGAAACGATATCCCGCAGACGGCGTATGACTATAATACCGTCACCCAAAAATACGACCTGCCCAACGACACCCTGACCGATCACTTTGCGGCGACGAACTACCAAAACAACGTCTCCCTGAATTACCGCTATGGAACCGCAACGTATGGTTTCGGGGCCGGTGTCCGCTGGCTGGATGCGGTGATCAACAGCCAGTCCTTTGGCAAGGATACGTCCAACCAGCAAAGCTATAAAGGCTTTGCCCCCAACCTGAGTTTCTATTCCAACGGCAAAAACCGCCACTTCTACGCCTATTACAATTTCAGCGTCCAGGCCCCCACGGCTACCCAGCTGACCCCCCTGGTCAACAACAGCAACCCCCTCTACCTTGTCCTGGGGAACCCCAACCTCCACTATGCCCAAACCCATAGCGTACACTATTCCTATAGTTTCTATAATCCCAAAAAGGACGAAGGTTTCAATTCCAACGCTACCTTTAACGACGTCGTAGACTATATCTCCAACAGCACCACCGTCGACAATACCACCGGCGCCCAGGTCACCCAACCCGTCAACCTCAACGGCGCGTATAACTACAACGGCTGGTTCTCTTACTTCCGCCCGTTTCCCTTCGGAGAAAAAGACAAGCTCCGCTGGAACGTCAATCTCTGGACACAGGGTGGGAAAAACAGTAACCTGCTCAACGGAACCGACAACGTCAACACCAGCAACTACACACGGGTATACATGGGGCTCACATACGACAGCCACCAATGGCTGGACCTCCACACCGACATGAGCCTCGCCCGCCAGGAAAGCGACTATTCCCTAGAACCCAACCTCAACAATGTCGCGTACTTCCTGGACATCAGCCCCAACATCACCTTCCAGGTCGCCCCCCGTACCGAGGTCAACATCGACTACGACTATCGCCAGTCCACCGGTCAGTCCGCAGGCTTCAACACCTCGGTCAATATGCTCAACGCCGATTTTGTCCAGTACTTCGACAACAAAAAAGACATCTGGCTAAAAGTCAAAGGCTATGACCTCCTCAACCAAAATGTCAGCGTCTGGCGCACCACCGGCAGCAACTACATCCAGGATACCCGCTCCAACGTCCTGACCCGCTTCGTCCTGGTCAGCCTGAACGTCCGCATCAACAAATTCCTGGCTCCGCCCCCTCCCCCCAAGGAGATCAATATGGGCGACCCGGGGCGGCCAGACGTGATGTAAATGTGGGCGCTTAATTGCAGGCGCGCATCCGCTTTTTTTAAATCGACACATGCTTTTTCCTTGCTGCCGAGTTTCGCGCAGGCAAATACCCATGCCTATGTTGGAAGGATAATTTTCAGGATACTTCGCGTTTACTTTTACAAATAGATCGTGAAACTACGGGTGCGTTGGTTCATCATGGCATATTGGTTTTTAGGGTCGGATATGTGAGAGAAATTAAAGATATGATAGAGAATTGTTTGTGCATAGGGTTTTTGCGATTTTGGAAAATTTTGCATATTTTTAACGTCCCTAGTAAAATTCCGTCCTATGAAGCTGTATAGCATGACCGTACCAGCTATCGTATTGCTGTCCCTTTACACAGGGAAAAAGACGATCTCCACCCCCGTGATCGTCGGGAAAGCCGCAGCGCCTCCTCCCGCTCCTACAGCCGCACTTATACCATCTCCGGCCGGTGTGAATCCGGACGCTTACCAGATGGCCATGAAAGGATACCAGCACCTGCGAAAGGTTGGCCAGCTTCGGAATACCCGTGTACTTACGATCATAGACTACACATTGTCCTCTCTTCAGAAGCGCTTGTTTGTGGTGGACGTAAAAAGCGGTAAGGTCCTGTATAACACCTACGTGGCCCATGGCATGAACTCCGGGAAGGAATACGCCCACAAGTTCTCCAACGCCCTGGAGTCTCTGGAGACCAGTCTTGGATTTTATGTGACCATGAATGCCTACGAGGGCAAGAACGGTCTGGCCCTTCGCCTCAAGGGCATGGAAAAAGGTATAAACGACAACGCGACCCGCCGGGGGATCGTCTTACACGGGGCGGATTATGTCAGTGTTGGATACGGCCGGCAGAAGGGATTTATGGGCCGGAGCGAGGGCTGTCCGGCGGTGCCCAAAAGCCAGACCGGGCCCATTGTACGCTCCATCCTGGGGGGCAGCGCGGTGTTCGCCTACTATCCCAGCGCCCAGTATTTGGGTAAGTCTAAATTGGTGACAATCAATGGGATGGAGCCGGTCCATGGGCATGGCAATCCCCTCCCGTAATTGTACTATCTTTGCGCCCGGATTCGCACGGTGGATTTTTTGTTTATATTACAACGAAGTTTATATTTGTCATCCGGCAATTTTAACAGTACACCCCCGTTTAAAAAAAACGGGATAAAATCCAAACAGTATCCTAATTTAAAACCCTTTAAGAGAAGATGATGAAGAAAAACCGTTTTAGCGTACATGTTATCGGCCTTATCTGCCTTCTTTGCTGTCTCGCCCATTTGTCTTTCCGGTTACCCGCCTCCCAGCGCCCCGGCCCTTCCTTTGGCTGTATTCTTCCCCTGATATCCGTGGCACCTATGAGCGGGATTTCCGCCTGGATGGAGGAGTACGACGAACTCCACCTGGATTCACTCGGTCTTTCTCTCGAAGCCTTTACAACGGCCGTTAGAGGGTACCAGCACCTCCTCTCCAAGGGGCTCCTCGATCGCGACGGTCTGTTGACGATCATCGACTTTAGCCAGTCTTCCAAAAACAAACGTTTTTATGTGTTGGACCTGAACGCGATGAAGGTCCTGTTCAATACCTACGTGGCCCACGGCCGCCGCTCCGGCGCCGAGTTTGCCACCTCCTTTTCCGACCGGAACCACTCAAACAAAAGCAGCCTCGGCTTCTATGTCACCCGTAATACCTACAACGGGGGCGAAGGCTACTCCCTGCGTCTGGAAGGTCTTGACAAAGGCTTCAACGACAAGGCCCTGGCCCGCAACGTCGTGGTCCATGGTTCCTGGTACGTCAACGAACAATTCCTCAGCTCCCACGGGATGATGGGCCGCAGCCTCGGGTGCCCCGCGGTCCCGATGGAAGAGCACGAACAGATCATCGATTCGATCAAAGACGGGAGTTGCGTGTTTATGTACTACCCGGATCCCAACTACCTACATCATTCCCGGGTCCTAAAGGGCTAAACCCCCGGCACCCGGCTCTCGGCCCGTCGCTTCCCGGCTCCCCGCGTCCTGCCCCCCAGGCGCAACCGCGTTGCCCGCGAAGTGGGATGTACATTTTAGTCACTTTTCCGTGGGATTAAAACCGGTAATGCATTGCAGGCCGTAACCCCACGGAAAAGTGACTAAAATGTACATCCCACTTCGCTGAGACACGTACCGGCCCGATGGGGTAAGCGTACAGGACTGGTATGATATTTTAATTTTAATGAAAGAAGAAGGTTCCGGCCACCTGGCAGAGGAACCCGACGAGGAATCCGAGGACGAGTTCGCGTTGGGTGTGGTTGGATACGATTAGGCGGGCGGACCAGACGAGGCCGGCGATTAAAATGGAGATCGCCAGGGGGAGGGCGGTGCCTTGGGCACCCTGGAGGCTGATGAGGAGGAAGAAGGCGACGAGGCCGCCCACGCCGATGGTGTGCATGCTGATCTTTAGGAAGGTGTTGAAGATCAAGGCGGCGGAGGCGGAAAGGAATACCCCGAAGAGCATGGCGGTCATGGGGGCGGGGGTGTCGCCGAGGTTGCGCATGGCCATCCAGTCCCAAAAATACCAGGTCAGGGTGGCCACGTAGGGAATGATCCGGTCCGAGGCGTCCTTCATCTGGATGGACTTTATAAAACCCACGGCGCGGGCCAGCAGCACGGAAATCAGCGGGAAAAATACACTGTTGAGCACCACCGTCAGCAGCCGGAAGAGCTTGATGTGGGGGCTGACGCCGAGATAAAGGACGGGATCCGCAAAGATCAGGTAGGCAGCCATCAGGGGCACCAGCCAGATGGGATGAAAGAGGTAACTGACGACGGTCGCGATGATTTTCTTCATAACTCTTTCCGGAGACGGGCCACGGGGATGTTGAGTTGTTCCCGGTATTTGGCCACCGTCCGGCGCGCAATATTATACCCTTTTTCCTGTAAAAGTTCGGTGAGCCGCTCGTCGCTGAGGGGTTTTTTCTTGTTTTCCCCCTCCACCAGGTCGCTTAGGATCTTTTTGACCTCCCGGGTGGAGACCTCTTCCCCGCTTTCGGTGCTGAGGGATTCGCTAAAAAAGAACTTAAGCCGGTAGGTCCCGAACTCCGTCTGGACGAATTTGCTGTTGGCCACGCGGCTGACGGTGGAAATGTCCAGCCCGGTCCTTTCGGCAATGTCCTTGAGGATCATTGGCCTTAGGGTGGTTTCGTCCCCCGTGAGGAAAAACTCGTGCTGGTAGTCCATAATGGCCTGCATGGTGCTGAGCAGGGTATGCTGGCGCTGCTTGATGGCGTCGATAAACCATTTGGCGGCGTCGATCTTCTGTTTGATAAAAAGGACCGCCTCTTTTTGACGCTTGTCCTTTTTGCTTCCCCGGTCGTATTCCTTGAGCATTTCCCGGTAGCCTTCGCTGATCCGGAGGTCAGGTGCATTTTTGGAGTTGAGGGTCAGTTCCAGCCGCCCCGCATTGTTCAGGATGAAAAAGTCCGGGATGACATAGCTTTCCGCTTTGTTGAGCTCACCCACGCTACCGCCGGGCCGGGGGTTGAGCCGTATGATCTGGCCGATCACGTCCCTCAGGTCGTCGTCGTTGAGGTTCAGGCCGCGCTGGATCTTTTCGTAGTGTTTTTTGGTGAACTCGTCGAAGTAGCGCTGCATGATCTCGATCGCCTTGTCCACCTTTTTGCCCTCCGCTTTCTGGCGTTCCAGCTGGAGCAAAAGACATTCCTGGAGGTTGCGGGCGCAGATACCCGGGGGATCAAACAACTGGATCTGCCGGATGAGGTCCTCGACCTCCTCTTCGGTCGCCTCCACGCCTTGCCGGAAGGCCAGGTCGTCTACGATCGCGGAAATCTCCCGCCTCAGGTAGCCGTCGTCGTCCAGGCTTCCAATGATCTGTTCGGCGATCCGCCGTTTGCGATCGTTGAGGGGAAGCATCCCCAGCTGGTCCAGGAGGTGTTCGTGAAAGGTCTTTTCTATGCGGTGCGGAATGGTCTTTTGTTCCTCGTTGTCCCCATAGTTGTCGTCCCGGAGCCGGTAGTCGCCTACCTCGTCATCCCCTTCATGGACGTACTCGCTGATATCGATCTGACCGTATTCGTCCTCGCTTCCGTCCTTTTCGTATTCATCCCCTTCTCCCTCGAACTCTTCCTGGTGATTGTCCTCGAAATTATCCTCGTGGTCTTCTTCCGTAACTTCCAGTGCGGGGTTCTCTTCGAGCTCCTCCTTTATCCGTTCTTCCAGGTTCGCCGTAGGCACCTGCAACAACTTCATCAGCTGGATCTGCTGAGGAGAAAGTTTCTGGAGGAGCTTTTGCTGTAAACTTTGACTAAGTGCCATACAGTGGTAAATTTACATACAAATTCAATTGGGTATGAAAAAGTGGAATAAATTTTGCTACGTTTTTTCGTCCCTCTCCTTTTTCGTTCCCGCTCTTAAGGCTCAAATATTGAACACGCCTAACTTTCAGGCGAAACCACCCGTCCAGGTACAGTACATTGGCGGGCATGTTATCACGACCATCGCGTGGCCGGAGAGCCCTACTTTTTCCCCGAAGTCCAAAATTTTACAAAAAAATGACAATTGGCGGATACTTCCGACCGATTACTATGTTCTTCATCAACAGGCGTTTTTCTGCCGGGTGGAGATGAAGGTCGACAAACTGACCCCGGTATGGCCATTTCAGATACGCGTGCGCGTGGGATCCCTCCAGGACAATGACTGGCTGGAGCAAAAACCGGGGGCAATAAAGCCGCAATAAAAAAAGGGCGGCCGAATGGGCCGCCCTTTTTATGAGAAAAGGTTTGTTTATACCGCCGCCGCTCCGTGTTTCGAGAGCACCGACTGTATCACTTCCACCATGGCGCGGCCTTTGGCCTCGATTTGTTCGGATGTCCAACCGAGCTGGATGGCGGTGGAGATACACCGCGACATCACGGTATCGGACACACTAAAGTCCTGCTGGCGGATGACTTCCAGGGCCTGCAGTTGAGGCTCGTTGAGCGCATACAAGGAATGCCCTTCCTTGAGGTGATGCCATTTGCGGATATAGTGCCAGTTGTTGTTGAACCAGTAAAAGTTCCCGGCGAGGATACCTTTAGCTTTGAAACCTTCGACAACCGCTTCGGTGATCTCCTGGGTCGGCAGGAACCAGCTTAGGAAAGTGCCGCTGTCGCCGGCGGGGTCCGGTACCGTTCTCCAGGTGATTTCCGGTACCTGGGAGAGGATGGCTTTGAGTGCCTGCTGGTGCCCCCGTTGCAGCGCCAGGAATTGATCCAGCTTGCGGAGCTGGGCCAGCCCGACGGCGGCGTGGAGCTCGGAGATCCGGAAGTTGTAGCCAAGGAAGGGGTGTTCGTCCGCGCCCCGGTCCACGCCCTTATGATCGTGGCCATGGTCGGAGAAATGGTCGCATTTTTCGTAGGTGCGCTCGCTGTTGGTTAGTATGGCGCCACCTTCTCCACAGGTCACGGTTTTGACGAAGTCGAAGGACAAGGTACCGGCGTCCCCGATCGTACCAAGGGCTTTTCCTTTATAGGTAGCGCCGGTGCTTTGACAGGCGTCTTCCAGCAGGACCAGGTGGTGCTCCTTACAGATTTTTAGAAGGGCGTCTACGTCCGCCATACTCCCGCACATGTGCACGGGCATGACGCATTTGGTCCGGGGCGTGATCGCCGCGCGAACCGATTCGGGTTTTAAGGTAAGGGTGTCGTCCACGTCCGCGATCACGGGAATGGCGCCCACGCTGAGCACGGCCTCGACGCTGGCCACAAAGGTGAAGGAGGGCATGATGACCTCGTCCCCGGCCCCGATCCCCAAGGCCGCCATGGCGGTCGTCAGGGCGGTTGTCCCGCTGGACGTCAGTTGGGCATAAGCGCACCCGAGGCGTTCGCAAAGGGCCTTTTCCAGCTCCTTTGCCTTCCAGATCCCCTTCCGGGGGCCGTCGAAGCCATAACGCATCAGGATGCCCGTTTCGAGGACATCGTTTACTTCCTTCCGTTCTTCTTCTCCAAATAATTCAAACCCTGGCATAGTAGTCGATTTGGGCAAAGGTACGGGTCACGCCGGAAAATCCGTGCGGGTGCCACACCGCCACCTGTGCGCCGCGTCACAGCGCCGCGGGCCGGCTCTCCAGGTTCGTGATGCTCACGGCGGTCGCGACCCAGCGGATGCGTTCGTCGTCGCCGGTCGCGCCCGGAGCCGCGCTGCTGCCCTCGCCCGGCAGGGCATCCCCGCCCCCCAGCCCGCGGCTCAACCGCATCCCCGGCTCCGCCGGCACCGCGAGTGCCGCCTGCTGGTTGGCGGCGGGGATAATCTTATAGATATGCTCGGGATCGAGCGCCGTCGACGTATCCCCCGGCAGGTAGCGGTAGATGACAAAAAGCCGGAGCGGCTTGGCACTGGCCCCGCTCAGGACGATGTGGACACTGTCACCGGTACGGGCCTCCGCGACCAGCGGTGGGGGCGGGGGAACCGAATCGATCCAGCGCATCGGCGGAACAAGGGCGGGGTATTTGTAAAAATGATACCGCAGGCTGTCGCTCCAGCCGAGCGGATTGTGGATGAAGTTCTGGTTGCTGAAATAGATGGCCCCGTCTGAAGAAAGACGTGCGAGGCTGATCTGTTCGGGGAGTTCCCGGGGATTTCTCCAGGCCGGGTTCGTGCCGGCCTTGTAGATACCAAGGCCGATGAAAAGCTGCCGGCCGTAGGTATGGGCGTGCCACCAGTCAAGTAAAAGGTCGTAGGGCAGGATGCGGTGGGACCTTTCCCAATAGAGTTGCGGACAAACGTAGTCGATCCAACCCTTTTGCAGCCAAAGAAGGATGTTGGCGTAGAGGTCGTCGTAATTCGTTTGGGAAGAATGGGTGTCGCTGCCTTCCGGGTCCCTGGACAGGTTCCGCCATACGCCGTAGGGACTGATCCCGAATTTGCAGTACGGGTTTTCCTGTTTGATGGCCTGGGTAACCCGGACGATCAGGCTGTCGACGTTGCTCCGCCGCCACGTCTCCTTGTCGAGCCCCCGGTTGTAGCGGGCATACGCTGCGTCGTCGGCGAAATATTCGCCTTTTGTCCGGTAGGGATAAAAGTAGTCGTCGAAGTGGATGGCGTCCACTTTATAATTATGGACAATATAGCGGACGATGTTGGTCACATAGTCCCAGACCTCCGGTATACCCGGATTGAAAAGGGTCGTGTTGTCGTACACCAGGAACCATTCCGGGTGGATGCGCGTGATGTGTGTGGGCGAGGCCACGTCCCGGCGGCTGTTGTAGAGTGCCCGGTAGGGGTTGATCCAAGCGTGGAACTCCATCCCCCTTTTATGGGTCTCTTCGATCATAAACGCCAGGGGATCGTAATACGGCTCCGGGGGCGTTCCCTGTTTGCCGGTGAGCCAGACGCTCCAGGGCTCGACCGGATTTGGATAAAAAGCATCGGCCGTGGGGCGGATCTGAACCACGACCGCGTTCAAACCAAGACGCTGGTCAAGGTCGAGGAGGTCGGTGAATTCCTTTTTTTGCAGGGCGACATTGCCGACCGCGGCTTCGCTGGGCCAGTCGATGTGTTCGACCGAGGCGATCCACGCCGCGCGGAGCTCATATTTCGGTTGTGACAGACCGGCCGTTGTTACGGTCAGCAAAAACAAAAACACGCATACACCTTTCATCTTACCCACGGAGTTTGTCCAATAATTTATTCAGGGTTTTGCATTCGGATATGGTCAGGGCGGAGAGGATATCGTCCATCTCCTTTGATCGTTTGTCGAGTTTGGCGAGGAGTTGAAGGCCCTTGGCCGTAATGGTGACGTCGACCAGGCGTTTGTCGGACGCTGCGGTTTTTTTCCTGGCGAGTCCTTTACGGATGAGCCGGTCGACCAGGCGGCTGGTGTCGCTCATTTTGTCCAGCATACGCTCCCGGATCTGGAGGGTGGACAAGGGTTCCTTGCTCCCCCTCAGGATGCGGAGGATATTGAACTGCTGGAGCGTGATGTCTACCTCGTCCAGGCTGCGCTTCAGGCGTTCCACCGTCCAGTTGTACGTATAGATCAGGTTGACGACCGCTTTGTGGTGTTCGCTGGTAAACGGCACCAGTTGGTGTATATCCTTTTCCAAGCTCATCGCATTTCCTCCAGGAGTTTCCACATCGTATATAAATGGTGCGCTTCGTGAAGCAAAAAGAATTCGGTCCATAGCACGAGCGTCCGGGATCCATACCGGGGATGCGTGGCGCCCCGGGCGAGCTGCACTTCATCCAGGGCGAGGATCCGGTCGTGTATGTACAGCCTGTCCGCGCTTAGGTCGGTCAGCAGGTCGGACGGCGTTTGTTCCCGGGCTTCCAGGAAAAGGGGATCGTTGTCCCCGATGTATGCTTCAAAAAGAGGGTTATCCTCTGCAAGAATACGGTCTACCCTGTGGGAGAACTGTTGCTGGTAGGCGAAGAGGTGTGCGACGTTTTCGAGGAGGCTCCATTTGCCGGAAGCAGGGCGCACCGTGACGTTCTCCCGGCCTTCCAGGAGCGTGTATAAAACTTCGTGCTGGTGCTGCAATCGCGTGGCCGTGGCTGTCGTCATCCCCAAACTTTTGTACCCTCGCTGCAATTGGCGCAAATGTCTATGTTCTTCCGGCTCTGCATAAGCTCCCGGCGAAACTGCCGGTAATTGTCGTTGTTCCAGACCTCTTTGAAGCTTTGCATCTTCAGGTTGCCCAACTGGTGCATGGCGTCCTTGTCAAAACAACAGGGCACCACGAGGCCGTCCCAGGTGATGACGTTGGCATGCCAGAGCTTCCAGCAATGGTTGGACAAACCGCTTTTAATGGCGTAGGTGCCATCCGTTTTCCGGCGGTACCGGCTGAATTTGTCCAACGTGGGGATGAGTTCATTGCCGTGTTCGTAGTCGTAGATCTGGGCTGTTTTGAAGCGGACCTCGTCCACGCCCACCTCTGCGGCCAGGCGTTTGACGTCCTCGATCTGGTGTTCATTGGGCTTTACAACGAGGAATTGGAAAAAGACAAAGGGCGTCTTGCTCTTCAGCTCCTTTTTCCACTTGACGATGTTGCGTGCGCCTTCCAGGACCTTGTCCAGCCGGCCGCCGATGCGATATTGCTCATACACGTCCTGCGTCGTCCCGTCGATGGAAATGATCAACCGGTCCAGGCCGCTTTCCACCGTTTTACGGGCGTTCTCGTCGTTGAGGTAGTGCGCGTTGGTGGACGTCGCGGTATAAATGCCTTTTGCTGAGGCATACTGGACCATGTCCAGGAAATCCCTGTTCAGGTAGGGTTCTCCCTGGAAATAAAATATGAGGTACAGCAGCTCCTTATGGACCTGGTCGATGGTATCGCGGAAAAAATCGTTTTTCAGCATCCCGGTGGGCCGGGTAAAGGCCCTCAGACCGCTGGGACATTCCGGGCAACGAAGGTTACAGGAGGTGGTGGGTTCGAAAGACAAGGAAATCGGGTACCCCCACTGCACGGGTTTGCCCGTCCACTTGCTGATATAGTAACTGGAAAAGACTTTTGCCGCATTTAAGGCCCTCTTCGGTGTTAGCTTGGACAACAAGTTGAGGCTATCCGTCCAATTGATCGTAGGCATATCAGGCAAAACTACTTTTTTTCAACTATTTTATGTACCTTGGAATTAGTTGTTTAACTAACGGTATGTCTAACAACCAATTTAAACCGGGGGAACTCTACAGCTTTATCACGGGGAAGGCCTCGATAGCGGTAGCCAGACGTCTCCAAAAGAATTTTAAACTGGCGGGGGTGGACATCACGATCGAACAATGGAGCGTTTTGTATCACCTGTGGAAACAAGACGGGCAAAGCCAGCAGGAACTGTGTAACGCCACGTTCCGGGACAAGCCCTCGATCACGCGGCTGGTGGATAACCTGGAGCGCCTCAAACTGGTCCGCCGGGTACCCTCCAAGGAAGACAGGCGCATCAACCTGATCTACCTCACGGAATTTGCCCGCCGTTTGCAGGATCAGTCCATGCACCTCGCCAACCAGACCCTTAACGAAGCACTGGAAAGTGTGTCGCCGGAGGAGATAGAAGTGTGCAAGGCGGTGCTTCAACGCGTTTACGACAACCTGAAATAGATCTTTTATATGAATACCTCCACTCTAGCGACGGCAGCCCTTAAGGGAGGCGAATGGCTCATCCGGGAAAGCCAGCCCGAGCAGACGTTTATACCCGAAGAATTCAACGAGGAACAACACATGGTAAAAGACATGTGTGCCGCCTTCCTCGACCAGGACATCCTGCCCATCATCCAGCGGATCGATGCCATGGAAAAAGGGCTCATGCCTTCACTTCTCGAAAAAGCAGGGGAACAGGGTTTGTTGGGGACGGCCATCCCCGAAAACCTGGGTGGATTGGGAAAGGATTTCATCACCTCGACGCTCGTCAACGAGGCGTTGGGCGGTGGCTTTTCTTTTTCCGTAGCCGTAGCGGCGCATACCGGGATCGGTACGCTGCCGATCCTGTACTTCGGGACGGAAGCCCAAAAGGAGAAGTACGTCACCAAGCTCGCCACCGGTGAATGGAAAGGCTCCTATGGGCTGACCGAGCCGGGCAGCGGCAGTGATGCTTTGGGGGCCAAGACGACGGCCACGCTTTCCAAAGACGGGAAGCACTATCTCCTCAACGGCCAAAAGTGCTGGATCACCAACGGGGGTTTTGCCGACGTCTATACAGTCTTCGCCAAGGTCGACGGGACCCAGTTTACCGGTTTTATCGTCGAGCGGGGTTTCGAAGGCTTTACCCAGGGTCCGGAGGAACATAAGATGGGGATCAAAGGATCGTCTACGGTCCAGCTCTATTTTCAAGACTGCAAGGTCCCCGTTGAAAACGTCCTCGGGGAGATTGGCAAGGGACACATCATCGCCTTCAATATCCTCAATGTCGGACGGCTAAAGCTGTGCGCCGCCGCCCTCGGGGGTGGCAAAAGGGCCATCACCACCTGTATCGAATACGCCGCCACCCGCGAACAATTCAAACAACCGATCGCGAACTTCGGCGCCATCCAGCATAAACTGGCGGAAATGGCCATCCAGGCCTGGGTCTCCGAAACCGCCCTGTACCGGACCGCCTTTTGGATCGATGAGAAAGAAAAGGCCCTCGCCGCCGAAGGCAAACCCTTTAACGAGGCCGTCCTTGGCGCCGCCGAAGAATACGCCATCGAATGCGCCATCCTCAAGGTCCTGGGCAGCGAGGCCCTCGACTATATCGTCGACGAAGGGGTTCAGATCCATGGGGGGAACGGCTATAGCGACGAGTACATCATCTCCAAGGCCTATCGCGACAGCCGGATCAACCGGATCTACGAAGGCACCAACGAGATCAACCGCCTCCTGACCGTGGACATGGTCCTCAAACGCGCCATGAAGGGCCGTCTCGACCTCATGGGCCCTGCGATGGGCGTCCAGAAGGAGCTTCTCTCCATCCCCGACTTTTCGTCTTCGGACGACAGCGCCCCGCTCGCCGCCGAACGCCGCCTCGTCGCCCAGTTCAAAAAGGCCATCCTCATGACCGCCGGGGCCGCCGTTCAAAAGCTCATGATGACCCTCGACAAGGAACAGGAAATCCTGATGAACATTGCCGACATGGCCATCGCCACCTTCACGGCCGAAAGTGCCCTCCTCCGGGTGCTGAAGCTACAATCTTTAAAAGGGGAAGCAGCAGTTTCGTATGAAACGGATGTCCTAAGAGTATACCTTGCCGACGCAGCCGACGCCCTCCACAAATGGGGAAAGGACGCCATCAATTCTTTCGCCGACGGGGATGAACAACGCATGATGCTCCTGGGGATCAAGCGCTTCACAAAGGCTCCGGCCTTCAACACGAAAGACGCCCGCCGGCGGATCGCTGCGCGCCTCCTGGAGGACAAGCGATACCCCCTTTAAGAATTTGGGCATTCGTCGCGCCGTACCCTCCCTCACGCCATCTGGACATGGGTTATATATAACACGGGACCTTATCGGTTATCACCACCGGTCAAGGTCCCGTTTTTTGGTTCCCGGTTTTTGGTTTTCGACCGTAACCACCTTGCGTGTGTCAGCGAAGGGGTATGTCCATTTTACTTCTTTTCCTCAGGGAACCGAAACGACTTGGCATCGTTCGAATCACCTGAGGAAAAGAAGTAAAATGGACATACCCCTTCGCGGTCCAGCGGGTTGTCCCTGGGAAGGGTGAGTTCCGGGGTGTACCGATTGAAATTAGAGCTCCGCGGCGGCGGCCTCGTCGACGAACCAGTGGAGCTCGCCGTTGAGCGGTTGGATGATTTGGGAGGGGTATTTGTCCGGATTGCGGTCACCCTGGAGAACCTCTTTTAGCGCGTGGGCCTTGCCGGGGCCGAAGGTCAGGAACACCACTCTTGCGGCGCGGTTGACCAGCGGGGCGGTGAGGGTGATGCGGTACATTTTCTGGGGCTCCAGGTAGTAGGCTTTGACCCAGGCGGCGGTTTCGTGGATGACCGGCTGGCCGGGGAAAAGGGAAAGGGTGTGACCGTCTTCGCCCATTCCGCTGAGGACGAGGTCGAAGGTTTGGCCTTCGGCGGTAAAGAAACGGTGCAGGAGGGTCGCATACGCTTCGGCTGCCTTTTCGGGGACCAGCTCGGTATTCATGACGTGTACGTTGATCCGCGGGATGGGGACCTTGTCGATCAGGGTGGCGAAGGTCATCTTGGCGTTGTTGCGGTCGTCTGCAAAAGGAACCGCGCGCTCATCGCCCCAGAACAGGTGGAGTTTCCCCCAGTCGATCCTGTCGCGGTAGGGGGCGGAGCCCAAAAGGGTATATAGTTCCTTGGGAGAGTTGCCGCCGGTCAGGCACCAGGTGTAAATGTTTTTGGTCTTGAGGGTTTCTTCGATGTGGTTGGTGATCCACTCGGCCAGCTCCTGGCTGACTTCTGAGGGGGTCTTGTATACGTGTACTTCCATATAGCTAAAGTAAGGGCGCCGCATTGCAACGCGGCGCCCTTTTATAAGGTTATTGCTGATTTACCGACAGGGTTGCCCAGTTGTGTCCGTCCCGGGCGATGAGGGCTTCCGCATCCTCCGGTCCCCAGGAATTGGGGACGTAGTTGGGGAAGTCGACCGGGGGCCGGGTCTGCCACGTCTCCAGGATGGGGGTGATCACCTTCCAGGCCGCCTCTACCTGGTCGGCGCGCATAAACAAGGTCGGGTTCCCTTCCATGGCGTCCAGGAGGAGGGTTTCGTAAGCTTCGGGTTCGTGGCCCTGGCTATCCTTGTCGTATTTATAGATCATATCGACAGGGTCGAGGCTCATCGTCTGACCCAGGCGTTTGGCCTGGAAACGGATGCGGATGTCCATTTCCGGGGAAACGGTGATCGTCAGGCGGTTCGGCCTCCAGGTTTCGGCGGCTTCCGGGGGGAAGGCGTAGTGCGGCGCCGGGCGGAAGTGAAGGCTGATGACGGTGTTTTTCTCCCGGAGGCGTTTTCCCGTCCGGACATAGAACGGAACGTCCTGCCAGCGCCAGTTGTCGATATAGAACTTCACCGCGGCAAAGGTCTCGGTGTTGGAATTCTTGTCAACGCTTTCCTCCTGACGATACCCGGGCACTTTTTCTCCCTTCATCCAACCTTCGCCGTACTGGCCGCGTACCGCGACCGAATGAACGTCTTCGGGATTGATGCGGCGGATCGCATTGAGTACGTCCACTTTTTTGTTCCGGATCTCGTTCGCGTCGAAAGAAACCGGGGCTTCCATCGCGACCATACACAAGATCTGGAGGATATGGTTCTGCACCATATCCCGGAGCGCGCCCGAAGTTTCATAGTAACCGCCACGACCTTCCACACCCACCGTTTCGGCGGCGGTGATCTGCACGTGTTCGATATAGTTCCGGTTCCAGATGGGTTCGAAAAGGGCGTTGGCAAAACGCAGGGCCAGCAGGTTCTGGACCGTTTCTTTGCCCAGGTAGTGGTCGATGCGATAGATCTGCTCTTCGCTAAACAGGCTGGTGAGCAGTTTATTCAGTTCGTGGGCGCTCTGGAGGTCGTGTCCAAAAGGCTTTTCCACCACGATACGGGTGCACTTCCTGTCTCCGCAAAGCTCTACTTTGGAAAGCTTTGTAGCGATGTCGGGGACCAGTTGGGGTGCTACGGCCAGGTAAAAAAGGATGTTGGGATGGGTGCCCCAGGCCTTTTCCATTTCCCGGGCCTTGTCGGCGATACCGGTATAGGAAGCATCCTTTTCGGCGTCCATGCGCAGGTAATGCACGCTTTTGGAGAACTCGGCCCATTTGCCATTTTGTTCACCCTTACGGCGGGAGAACTGCTGGATGCCTTCCAGGAGGCGGTCACGATAGGACTCATCCGAAAAGTCCTTACGGCCGATACCCACGATGGCAAATTTCTCGGGCATCCAGTCATCGATATATAAGTTGTAAAGGGCGGGAATCAGCTTGCGGAAGTTCAGGTCACCGCTGCCACCGAAGATAAAGATCAGGCTGGCAGGGGGGCGCTTATTGGTTTGCATACAAACGATTTTTTATTGAGGTTGCCATTCTGTGTGAAAAGTGCCGGGCTGGTCGATGCGTTGATAAGTATGCGCACCAAAGTAATCCCGTTGTGCCTGGATCAGGTTGGTCGGCAGCCAGGCGCTGCGGTAAGCATCGAAATAGGAAAGCGCGGCGGTCAGACCGGCGACAGGGATACCCGCGCCGATGGCCAGCGCCAGGAGTTTCCGGGTGTTGCCGATAAGCGGGCTGACCAGGGCCGCGATATTTTTGTCCAGCAACAGGTTCTCCAATTTTGGGTTGGCGGTATAGGCCTTGTAAAGGGGATCCAGGAGGACGGAACGGATGATACATCCACCCCTCCATACACGAACGACTTTGTCCAGGGGTATGTCCATGGCCCATTCCGAAGAAGCCTTTTGGAGTTGGGCCATACCTTGCACATAGCTCATGATGGTGCCCAGGTTCAGGGCATCATGCGCCAGGGTTTCCAGGTCCTTCGTGTCCGCCAGCTTATGGGATTCCGAAGGATACAGTGTCGCCGCCAGTACGCGTTCATCCCGGAGGGAGGAAATGGTCCGCACGGTGACTGCCGTATCGATGACGGGAATGGGTATGGGCAGGTCCAGGGCATCCTGGGAGGTCCATTTACCCGTTCCCTTCGAGCCGGCCTTGTCGAGCACCATATCGACAAGACGGTTGCCGGTAACGTCGTCCTTCTTCAGGAATACATCGGCGGTGATTTCTACGAGGAAGGACTTCATATCTCCCTTGTCCCATTTGGCGAACAGATCGTGCAACTGGTCGTTCGTATACCCCGCGCCTTGTTTGAGGACGGCGTATATTTCGCTGATGAGCTGCATGATGGCATACTCGATTCCATTGTGCACCATTTTAACATAGTGTCCCGCAGCCCCTTTGCCCATGTAATCCACGCAAGGTTCGCCACCGACCTTTGCGGAAACGGCCGTGAGGATGGGCGCTACTTTTTCGTAGGCGTCTTTGTCCCCACCGGGCATGATAGACGGTCCGGTGCGGGCGCCATGCTCGCCTCCGGAAACACCCATACCCATGAAATGAAAGCCTTTGTCAGCCATGTATTTCAAACGGCGTTGCGTGTCCGTATAGTGGGAATTGCCGCCGTCTATTACTATGTCATCTTTGTCAAGTAATGGAATCAGGTCTGCGAGAACGTCATCTACAGGCTTACCGGCCGGGACCAGCATCATCAGCCGGCGAGGCTTCTCCAGCAGGTCCAGCATGTCTTTCAGCGTGCTGACGCCTTTGACGACCCTGCCTTCGGCGGCAGAAGATTCCAGGGCCTGGCCCTTGGCCTGGTCCTTGTCGAAACCGATGACGGAAAAGCCATGATCCGCCATGTTGAGCAAGAGGTTGCGGCCCATAACGCCGAGACCGATCATACCAAAGTGAAACGATTGTTGTGCCATGCGGTAGAAATGAGGAACAAACCTACGAGAAAATGAGTAACGAAATGCATTATCTTTGTTCTATGAGCGAGAGCGTTACAGTGGCCGCAGGTCCTACTCTTACACCAAAGGACTTCGCCACGGATCAGGAAGTGCGTTGGTGCCCCGGGTGCGGGGACTACTCCATCCTTGCACAGGTACAAAAGATTATGCCCACGCTGGGCATCCCCAGGGAAAACATCGTCATTGTCTCCGGTATCGGTTGTTCCAGCCGGTTCCCGTATTACATGAATACGTACGGCATGCATTCGATCCATGGCCGCGCCACTGCGATCGCCAGCGGGTTGAAGGCAACGCGTCCGGAGCTGAGCGTATGGATCGTGACGGGCGACGGAGACGGTTTGAGCATCGGGGGTAACCATACCATTCACCTGATGCGCCGCAATTTCGACGTCAACGTCATGCTCTTCAACAACCAGATCTATGGCTTGACCAAAGGTCAATATTCCCCGACGTCGGAAACCAACAAGGTCACCAAGTCCACCCCCTTCGGCAGCATAGACCACCCGTTCAACCCATTGGCCCTGGCCATGGGTGCCGATGCCACCTTTATTGCCCGGAGCATGGACCGCGATCCCAAGCACCTCCAGCAGATGCTCCTCAGGAGCCACGGCCATAAGGGCGCTTCCCTCCTGGAAATCTACCAGAACTGTAACATTTTCAATGACGGAGCTTTCGAAGTCTTTACGGAAAAGGGAACCAAGGCCGCGGAAACCCTGTTCCTGGAACAAGGCCAACCCCTGGTGTTTGCCGGTGGAACAAAGGGCATCCGGCTCGACGGTTTCAGACCCGTGGTGGTTGACCTTCAAGGAGGTCAATACAGCACCGGCGATTGCTGGGTCCATGACGAACGCGACTTTTATAAGGCCCAGATCCTCGTCCGCATGTTCGACGACCCGAGTATCGAGGGACACCTCCCCCGCCCGTTTGGGGTATTCTACGAGACCGACCGGCCCTGTTATGAAGACGCCCTTCGGCTACAGATCGAAGAGACCCAGGCACTTAGAGGCAAAGGAGACCTCGACAAGCTGTTGAGGGGGAAGGAAACATGGGAAATTCTGGCGTAGCGCCCGTATGGGGCGATCACCGATATAAGCCGGCCTAGCGCCGGCTTTTTTGTTGGCAACCCCGCCTCGCCGGTATCGCTTATTGATTCTCAGAGTGATATAAAAAAATTGGCCCCAATAGAAATCGGGGCCTCTTTGCTTACCTCTGAAACCACAAAATGAACTTGTGATGTACCAATCCAAAAAGCAAAAACCGTGCAGAATTTGTCCGCACGGTCTCTTTTAAGTTTTTTTTTAGATATTCAGCCCAGCACCCTGTCCGCCGCACGGAGCAGCCGCTCCTTTTTATATTCGTACCACCAGATGGGAGCCGTCTTTTTCATCAAGGTGTCAATATGCCGCATCCCCACCAGGTTCCAGGCTCCTTTTATCTTGCCCGTCAATGTGTTATTAATGGCCCGCAGGCTCATGGCAAAGCCGCTGTCCAGGTACTCCATGTGGTGCCAATACCCCGCCGGCATGAACAAGGTATCCCCGTGTTCCAGGATCACTTCGTACCCCCTGGCCAGCTTTAGCGCCGGGAAAGCATCGTAGTCCGGGGTCGACCCATGGTCGTAATAATGGCTGAAGTCTGCCATACTCAAAGTCTCGAAGGGTTTCCGGTACAGCTTGTATTGCTCTCCGTAGGGGAACAGCAACACCCGCTTCCGCCCGACAAACTGGGTATGAAGGATGTGGGAAAGGTCGATGTCAAAGTGCATGTGCGTTATGGACGTCGCACCTCCGACGAAAAGCATCGGGTACTTTTTTACAAAACCCTTCATCAGGTCTTCCGGCCAGGTAAAGTCCTGGGTCAACTCGGGGGCGTGATCGAAGATGTTGAAAAGGAATATTCTCCAGCCGGCCGGCCCCTGGCTGATCAGGTCGATGTATTCGCCAAAGGTTTTGTAATCGTCGGCCTTGTTGATGGGTGTGAAGGCGTCGCTCTTGGTATTGTTGTAGATGCCTACCTTTTTGTCTCCGACCAATTGTTTGAAATACGCCCAGTTCCACTTGTCCCTGGCTACCCAGGATTTGGAAAGATCAGTGATGACCAACGGCCTGGACGGTTCATAATATTGGCTTTTGAAAACATCCGGGTCAATCGAGGCCACTCTTTCAACAGGTTGCAGCAACATTCATGCTCGTTTAGGAACCTCAAAATTAGCATTATATTAATTGTGACCCACGCCTTTAATGTAAATTGTAGCCATGCTCCTCCACGTCCACCCCGAAAATCCGCAGCCCCGTGCCCTTAAAACCATTGCCGAATGTCTTCGGGATGGCGGAGTCATCATCTACCCCACCGACACGATCTACGGTCTCGGCTGTGACATCTTTCAACAAAACGCCATCGAAAGAATCTGCCGGATCAAGCACATCGATCCCGCCAAGGCCCAGCTGTCCTTTATTTGCTATGACCTCAGCGACCTCGCCCGCTATACGAAAAGCATCGATACCCCCTTGTACCGTCTGCTCAAAAGCTACCTGCCCGGGCCATATACCTTTATTTTGCCCGCCAGCAAAGAAGTGCCCCGCATCCTCAAAAGCAAAAAAGACACGATAGGTTTGCGCATACCCGACAACCCCATCGCCCGCTCCATCGTCCAAACCCTCGACCACCCCATTCTCAGCACCTCCCTCCCCGGTGACATGGTAGAAGAGTACACCGACCCCGACCTTATCTACGCCAATTTCGAAAACCTCGTCGACCTCGTCGTCGACGGCGGCACCGGCGGCATGATTGCGTCCACCATCGTCGACTGCACCGGCGATGAATTGCATGTCCTGCGGCAGGGCCTGGGGCCGTGGCCCGAAACGCCATAAGCTATGCCTACCATCCGCCTCACCACCCGCATCCAGGCTCCCCCCGAGCGCTGCTTCGATCTCAGCCGGAGCATCGACCTCCACACCATCTCCACTGCCTCCAGCGGGGAGCGCGCGATCGCCGGGCGCACCACCGGTCTCATCGGGCTCGGTGAGACCGTGACCTGGGAGGCAAGGCACTTTGGGGTACGCCAGCGGCTTACCTCGCGCATCACCGCGTTCGAGCGGCCCGTCTTCTTTGTGGACGAGATGGTCCGGGGCGCGTTTCGTTCCATTCATCATGAGCATCGGTTCTCTGCTGACGGCGAAGCCACCATCATGCAGGATACGTTCACGTATGTCAGCCCTTTGGGCTGGTTGGGACGCGCCGCCGACGTGCTCTTCCTGGAGCGCTATATGCGGCAGCTGTTGCTGGAGCGGAATGCGGTGATCCGGGGATATGCGGAGAGCGGGAAGTCTTTGGATGGTGACTTATTCGTGGTTGATAGTCGCTTGTGACCACAGCAGAAAAATATTTTTCGAAATTTTTATGGAAAATGCTGGGGGACGTACTCTATATATGGGAGGGGCTGCGGCTCTTTTGAAAATAACACTCATTATATAACTTTATACTATGGACCATCAACATTTTACGACCCAGAGCACTCAAGACTCAAATGCTGGTAAGGGTCCACCCCTGGCGCTTCCCAAGCGCCTATTTTGGGATTTCGACTACGACAACATTGATTGGCAAAAAGACTGCGCATCCGTCATCGAAAGGGTGATCGAACGCGGCACGAATGAAGAATGGCAGGTATTGATTCGCTACTATGGCTATGAGGAGGTAGTTCATGCTTTAAAATATGAGTCGACTTACTTAATGGACCATACCATCGACAAAGTCTGCGCATATTTTAAACTGGAGCGGGAGGATTTGAGGTGTTACAGACGGAAACAATCGAGGCCAAGACTTTGGCTTTGATCAAACGACTTTCGGAAGACCAGCAGTTGTCAGAATTTTATTTGGTCGGTGGGGCATCGTTAGCGCTACAAATTGGTCACAGAAAATCCTTTGACATTGATCTTTTTTGTGCGCATTCATTTGACTCAGATAAGATGGCTAAACACCTGGAGAACGACTATCAAGCGGAGAGTCTTGAGTCCGAGAAAAACGTAGTGCATTGCTTTATCGGAGAGGTGAAGTTAGATATTCTATCACACCAATATCCCTGGCTCAATCCGCCAACAGTTGAAGAGCAAATCAGGCTAGCATCCTTGGACGATATTGCAGCGATGAAGTTAAGCGCGATTGTAACAAATGGGACCCGTTATAAGGATTTTGTAGACATATTTGCCTTGCTTGAGCACCGAACGCTGGATCAAATGACTACAGCATATGAACAAAAGTATCAGATGCTGAATGCTGCAATAGTAAAAATGTGCCTCCTAAATCATAGAGATGTCAAATTAGTGCATAAAATCGACCTCTTACATCGCCCTGTACATCGCTGGTATCATATAGCTGACAGACTCGATGACGCTGTCATTAATCCTCGTAAAATTTACCCTCCACACCTCGATTGGAATACCTTAGACGATAGTAGGGTCCAAGACATTTGGGAAGAAGAATCATTTCGGTATCAAACTAGAAGAAGCAAGGACGAGGATAATTCCAAAGGTTGGGGATACGGGTATGGATATGGTTGGTAAACAAAAAACGGCATGACAAATGGATGACAACAGTATCATCTTCCTCGTCCTCGAACAAGAACCTCAAACAGACTGGAATTGGTTGATTGAAAGGTTCGGCAGGGAAAGAATACGCAGCACCCTTCTGGAATTCAGAAATGGTTTCTCCGAGGAACGTCTACAAAAAGTCTGCGATTACTTTGATCTTCGCCCCGAGGATTTGCCCCGAAAGCAGCCCTGGCGGGTGGGACGCTGGCCTTAAACCACGCGGCAACATCCCCAAAATTCCGTACATTTAGGATTCACTTATTTGCGCCCGTTATGACCACCAAAATCGGAGGTATCTCCTTATTGTGCCTATTCATGTCCTTAAAAATGAATGTATTCGCCCAACAGGACCTTGCGACAAAGGCGCTGCTCCAGCAGGATTGGGCATGTCTGAAGTGTTTTGCGGATTCCAACGCCAAGGTACCTCCACCGGCCCCCGATGAGAACAGGGTGGTCTTTATGGGGAACTCCATTACAATCGGCTGGCTCAACCTGGACCCGGGATTCTTTGAGGGCAAGCCCTACCTGGACAGGGGTGTCAGCGGACAAACGACGTCCCAGATGCTGATCCGGTTCCGACCGGATGTGGTTGACCTCAAACCGAAGGTCGTGGTGATCCTTGCCGGGACCAACGACATTGCGGGGAATACGGGATATACGTCGAACGAGACGATCGTGGGGAACATCGTTTCCATGGCCGAGCTCGCCAAGTCGAACGGCATACAGGTCGTCATCTCGTCCATCCTGCCCGCTTATGACTATCCCTGGCGGCCGGGTATGGATCCGCTCCACCGTATCCCACAGGTAAACGCGTTGTTGAAGGCCTATGCCGAATCCCACGGGATGACCTACCTGGACTATTTTTCCACCATGGTGGATGAACGGGGTGGTCTGAAACAGGAACTCACCCACGACGGGGTCCACCCGACAAAGGATGGGTACCTGGTCATGCGCCCTCTCGCAGAAAAAGCAATTGAAAATGCATTACAAATGCAGACCAAATAAAACCAAATCGTTGCAGTCATGAAACAAACATCCACGGCCTCTTTGGCAGAAGAATTCCGCGAGCAAGTTCGGGCCAATTTTTTTAACGAAATCCGTCCCGCCAATACGCAAACCCGTCAGACCCCGCAACATATAGCCCTGGTCACCGTTGCCCAGGCGTATTTTGAACGGGGCGACCTCGATCATTTCTCCTCGTTCCTCAGGGAATCCCAATACTTCACCGACCTCTGGACGGCCCACATGATCATGGAGCACGGTCAGCCCGGCGAAGCCCACAAAGCCCAGGCGCTGGAGGTTATCCGCAAATACGCCAAGGGGTGTATGAATCCGGAGATTATTGCGGAGGAGAAGAGTTGGTTGGCGGTACATGGGATGGGGAATTAGCCAAGGCGTATTGCGCCGCGGCGCTTGCCAGTCTTTTTCGAATATGGGACACCAATAACCTTGGCGCCAGCACCTTCACTCCGTCGCCGAACCCGATGATCTCGCGTTCCAGCTCGAAGTTAAGGACCACGTCGATCTGGATCACCACGCCTTCTATCGTATGCTCCAAAACCTTTTGGGATGGGTGTAGGGGTTTGGTCAATACGTAAGGTGCATTGGCTTTATCAAAGCAAAGGACCACTTTTTGCGTTCGGTCCTTTTCTGTTTTTGTTACCCCAATAACATTGTCATAATAATGATCGAGGTCTGCGCCCTGGTACTCCCGGTAAGACACACCGGGCTCCCCGGTGCAGGCTTCGATACGATCCAGCGCCAGGGTGAGTAATGAGCTGGTGGGTTGGGCACACGCGATGAGGAACCAGCGGTTGCGGTACTCCTTTAGGAGGTAAGGATAATAGAGCCCCTCCCTCGCTTCGGCGGTTTTAAAGGATTTGTAGGTGATGCGCAATACCGTCTTGCGAACGATCGCCTGGTACAAGGGCTGTATGTACCCGAGCCCCTTCAATTGCTCGTTGCCTTCCATCTGGAGGACATTGCTACCCTGGTGCGCCGACCGGTAAAGGCTGTTTTCGAGACGGGCGATCAGGTCGCTCATGTCCCCGAAGTAGGCAAATCCTTTCATTTGCCGCAGGAACCGGACGATATCCTGCATTTTCTCCACATCCGCCGGTTTGATGGTGGCCTGGACGATGCTGTAAGCTTCGTCGTCATAAGTATAATACTTCCGTTCGTTCACCACGATGGGCGCGTTGTACCCCAGTTTGTCGCTGCGCATCAGCTGGATGTCAGCCTGTAGGGTCCGCTTGCTGACGCCCCCTTCTATACCCTCTGTCTGATACAACACGTCGGAGACCTTTTCCACCAGGTCTTCCAGGGTCCACTTCCGGCGACGGTTTCTTAGACAGTCGTCGATGATCTTATACCGCATGAGGGCGAGCTTGTTGATCGACATGGACATGAAAGTAAAAAAATATTTTTTACTACGCAGGTCTATTGCGTAGTAGGGGATGCATCTTTGATCTATCAAACCAAAGGATATGAAATTCAATGCCAAGTCTATGATTGTCAACCATGAAGGAGCAGAAGCTTTTTCCCTGGGCGCGGAAATGGAATTGTTTTCGGCAGTGGCGTCCACCTTTGTTGGCGACGCCTTTTACGAGCACGAGGACGAACGGCTGAACCGTATCCAGTCGCTGGTGCGCCGTGTGTCGCCTGTTTTCGTGGCAAAGCTGGCCGTCTACGCTCGCCGTCAAATGAATCTGCGGTCCATCCCGCTCGTCCTGACCATCGAGCTTGCCAAAATACACCAAGGGGACGACCTGGTTGCCCGAGTTGTCCGGGAAGTCGTACAACGCCCGGATGAAATCACGGAGCTCCTGGCGTATTACCAATCATCAAACGGCCGGAAGGGTGAGAAAAAACTATACAGCCTGTCCAAACAATTGCATAAAGGTTTGGCGGCCGCATTCAACCGCTTTGACGAATACCAGTTCGCCAAATACGACCGGGCCGGGGATGTTATGCTCCGCGACGCGCTTTTCCTGGTGCATCCCAAAGCAAAGGACCAGACCCAGCAGGCCTTGTTCGATAAAATCGCCCGCCGCGAGCTGGCGACCCCCTACACCTGGGAAACGGAAATTTCCGTCCTTGGTCAAATGGGTTTTGATTCGCCGGAAGCGCGTCGCGCCGCCATCGCTGCCCAATGGGAGGCGCTCATCGACAGCCAAAAGATCGGGTACATGGCTTTGCTCCGGAACCTGCGGAATATCCTGCAGGCCGGTGTCAGCGCGAACCATATCCGAAAAGTCGGGGAATATCTGGCAGACCCGGAAGCCGTGCGCCAGTCCAAGCAATTGCCGTTTCGTTTTTTGGCGGCCTACCGGGAGTTAAAGTCAATCCAAACCGGGTCTACACCGTACTTGATGGATGTGCTGGAACGGGCGCTTCAACAAAGCACCGCTTCCCTTCCGGGTTTTGACATCGATACCCGCTTGGTGATCGCCTGTGACGTGTCCGGTTCGATGCAGAAAGCGGTATCGGCCCGCAGCAAGGTATTGTTGTATGACATTGGTTTGTTGATGGGTATGTTGCTCCAGTCCAAATGCACCCACGTGCTTTCCGGGATTTTCGGCAACACCTGGAAAACGGTGGCCCTGCCGACCCAGGGCGTCCTGTCCAACGTGGACGCCTGGTACGCGCAAGAAGGGTCGGTGGGTTATGCCACCAACGGGCATCTTGTCATCGAGGACTTGATCGCTAAGAAATACGTGGCGGACAAGGTCATGATGTTCACGGACATCCAGCTCTGGAACAGCCAGACCGGAACAGATTCCGTGGCTAAGAAATGGTCGGCCTACAAAAAGATCGCACCCCGGGCGCGGTTGTACCTCTTCGACCTCGCCGGCTACGGCCAGGCGCCGCTGCGCGTGAACGGCGACGACGTCTACCTCATCGCCGGGTGGTCAGACAAAGTCTGGATGACGCTACAGTCGATGGAAAAGGGTGCCGGGGCGCTGGACCAGGTAAAACAAATTGACTTATAAAGACATTGTAGGATGCCGTTAGAAGCGGGTTACTTCGTTATGGTCGAACGGGCTACTTCAGCCCGGCACTTGCTTCGCCTGTTGCTCCTGCATATATTACCAAACGGTTCATGGGTGCCGTAGATAAGGGCTACTTCGTGTCGCGGGTTCGAGCCCCGTCCGCTGGTCTGGCCTTGTCCAGACCGGCGGTAGCTCAGCCGGTAGAGCAGATTGCCTTTTTCGCCATGTTGCCCCATGATTTTTAACGTTGACATATTTATGGAAAAAAATATCACCGCCGCCGACTTGCTGTCGCTCGGCTACACCGAAGGAAAAGCCCTAGGGTTGGCGCTGCAGGCTACAAAGACTTCTGCCGGGATCACGCTCGACGTGCTAACAGACCTTCTTGCGCAACCCGGGCAATTCCTGGGCCACGAATATTTATCGGCCGTTGCTAACCAATTGATGAACGACCAGGTCCCGGACGAGACGATTTCCCTGCGTGAAGCCGGCGATGGCTACGCAATTTTTGGCGAGGACAACATCGAAGCCGGTGCCCGTTCCCAAATGGATATCGCGATGCGTTTGCCTGTCACCGCCGGCGGGGCATTGATGCCCGACGCCCACCAGGGATACGGACTGCCCATCGGCGGCGTATTGGCCACCCGTAACGCGGTAATTCCCTATGGGGTCGGCGTGGACATCGGATGCCGGATGGCGCTGTCCATCTTCGATATTCCCGAGGCCTTCTTCACCGAGAACCGTGCCCGTTTCCAACGCGAGTTGATCGCGCAGACAAGTTTTGGGGCGGGTGCCGGGTTCCAGGGCCGGTTCAAAGCCGACCACGCGGTCCTCGAACGCCCCGAATTCCGGCAGACCGCCTTGTTGAAACAACTACAAGACCGGGCGCACGCACAACTCGGTTCGTCCGGGGGTGGCAACCACTTTGTGGAATGGGGCATCATTGGCTTTGCAGAGGACGATCCGGCGCTGGGTGTTGTGAAGGGCCGTTATGTGGCGCTGCTTTCCCACTCCGGTTCGCGCGGCCTGGGCGCGACCATCGCAGGACACTATACCCGGCTGGCAAAGGATCTTTGCAAGCTGCCCCAGGAAGCAGCCAACCTGGCGTACCTCGGCCTGGAAAGTGAAGCCGGACAAGAATACTGGATGGCCATGAACCTGGCCGGCGACTACGCCTCTGCCTGCCACGAAGTCATCCATAGTAAGATGACCGTGGCTATGGGCGGACAGCTGCTGGCCAAAATTGAAAACCACCACAACTTTGCCTGGAAAGAAACCTGGAACGGTGAGAACGTGATCGTACACCGCAAGGGCGCCACACCCGCGGCCAAAGGAATCCTGGGGATCATTCCTGGATCAATGACCGCCCCTGGGTTCCTTGTACGCGGTAAAGGGGATGTTCAATCGATCCAGTCCGCCTCCCACGGAGCAGGCCGCCAGATGAGCCGTACCAAGGCGATCGCGTCTATCTCAAAACAGGATATGCGCGCCCTTTTAAAAGCCAACGACGTCACCTTGATCGGCGCCGGTCTTGACGAAGCTCCCATGGCCTATAAGAACATTCACCAGGTGATGGCGGCCCAAACCGACCTCGTGGACGTGGTGGCCATGTTCGAGCCGAAGATTGTACGGATGGCGGATGACGGGAGTAAAGAAGACTAACGGTAAAACACAAAAAAGGTTTCTCCCTCCGGCGAGATAAACGCATCCCGCAGGTAAAGCGTGTCCCCCGCAAAAGACAACTGCCCGGACGTGGTGATGAAATCACCCGTTTGGGCTTCGTTGTTGAATTGGTAGTCGGTATCGATGACCGCTGGATAGGTCACCGTCGTCACCTTGTACGTGGAACTGTCCACGATCTTTCCGTTGAGCTTGGTATAGTAGATCCCGTTCGGCTCCAGCCCCAGCTTGACCACCGAACCCGCCGGCTCGAACGTCCAGAAGTTCCAGAAGCCCTGAATGGATCTGTAAGAAAATGTCCATTCACCGTAGATCGACGAATCGTTCACGGTTTGGCCTGTAGAAGACAGCGGAGCCAGGGCAACGTGTTTGTGGCAGGCAGTGAAGGTGATGGCGGCAAGGAGGATCAGGCGTTTCATATCCGTATGACAACGCCGTCTGGGAAACAGTTGCACCAATAGAAAAGGGTTCCAAGAGGAACCCTTTTCATTGCCTGTGGACCCTGCTGGGCTCGAACCAGCGACCCGCTGATTATGAGTCAGCTGCTCTAACCTGCTGAGCTAAGGGTCCGACGCGCGGGGCTCACCCCGCGCAGAAGGTTGCAAAAATAGAAAAATCCCGGTGAAATCCTATTTCTTTGCGCCATGCCGACAGTAAAAAACCTTATACTCGACTTGGGAGGCGTCCTGTTGAACCTGGACTATAACCGGACCAAGCAGGCTTTCAGGGCGTACGGCGTCCCGGATTTCGACGCCCATTATACCCAATTTAAAGGATCCACCCTGTTTGACGACCTGGAAACCGGAAAGGTGAGCAACGAGGCCTTTTATAGGGCACTGAAAAGCGAACTGGGCCTGGACTTGACCGATGACCAGATCAAGGCGGCGTGGAATGCGATGTTGCTGGATTTCCCGGTCGAACGCATCGAATTTTTAAAAGACCTGAGGACGCGCTACCGGCTTTTCCTTTTAAGCAATACCAACGCCATCCACTATGAAGCCTTCCAGAAGACCTTCCGGGAGGCGAGCGGGAAGCACCTGGATGACTTTTTTGACAAGGCGTATTACTCCCACCTGCTCGGGCTGCGTAAACCGGGGCCCGAACCGTACCAGGCCATCCTGGACGAACAAGGACTGAAACCGGAGGAAACGCTTTTTGTGGACGATACCTTGCCCAACCTGGCGGGCGCGCGCGAGGTTGGTATGCAAGTGATTCATTTACAAGCACCTGCAACCCTTGAAGGGCTGGGGCTATAAGCCGCAAAAAAAGCGGGGAAAACTACTTAACCTCCTCGAAATCAATGTAATCCCCCATCTTGTCCCAGTTGGGGTTGGTTTTGGTTCCGGCGGGGGAAGACGGTCCGGGTTTAGGCGTGGCCGTGGTGTGTTGATGGGCGGCCTGCTGGTGGGCAAACTGGCGGCGCACCTGCCGTACGGTGCGCATAACTGGCAATACTACCCTGACGATCAGGCTGAAGAGAAAGAAGCCCAGTATAAGCAGGAAAAAATATAAAAGCGATTCCATGGTCATACGTCCGCGACTTGTTGAAGGGGCGGACAGCTAAGTTACGCAAGGCCGGTGTTAAGGTTTTTTTAAATCCAAGCCCGGAGAACATTTGGAGGTTACAGGTAAATTATACTACCTTTGCATCGGACAAGGATACAAAAGAAGGGAACGACATCGTTCCCTTCTCGTTTTCCCGGAGGGCCCGGTACGGGCGGACCGTAGGTCGGGGCCGATGGGTTTCAATATTATGATCAACGAGACGCAAAAAGAGGCAATCACCCAGATGATAACGTCGGTGATTGCCGGTGATCCATCGATCTTCCTGGTGGAGGTAAAGATTAAGCCGACGAATAATGTAAAGGTCTTCCTCGACGGGGACTCGGGTATTTCGATCCGGCAATGTGCAGACTACAACCGTGCCCTGTACAAGCTGCTGGAGGCGAGCGCCTTGTTCCCGGATGGTGACTATTCCCTTGAAGTTTCCTCTCCTGGTCTTGACGAGCCCCTGAAACAGGAGCGGCAGTACGTCAAGAACATTGGACGGGATGTGGAAGTGGTTACCCAGGATGGTGCGAAAATCGAGGGGAAATTGGAAAAGGCGGATGCGGAAGGATTGGTAGTGGTTGAAGAGAAGGGAAAAAATAAGAAAAAAGAGATCATACAACACACGATTCCTTTTAATAATATTAAGACAACAAAAATTCAAATTAAGTTTTAACGGGTTTGTTATGGCAAGTATTAACCTGATCGAGTCATTCCAGGACTTTAAGGACGCTGAAAATATCGACCGTCCTACGCTGATGAAAGTGTTGGAAGACGTGTTCAAAACGTTGCTTCGTAAAAAATACGGATCCGACGACAATTTTGACGTGATCGTCAATACGGAAAAGGGTGACCTGGAAATCGTACGCCGGCGCCTGATTGTGGAGGATGGAGAAGTGAACGACCCGCTGGCGGAAATCGCCTACAGCGACGCCACGAAGATCGAGCCCGACTTCGAGGTAGGGGAAGAGCTTTATGAAGAAGTAGACATCCTGGACTTCGGGCGCAGGGCCATCCTGGCCGCCAAACAAACGCTGGCGAGCCGCATCGGGGACCTGAAGAAGAACGTCCTGGTAAAGAAATATTCGGACAGGGTGGGCGAAATCGTCTCCGGAGAAGTATACCAGGTATGGAAGAAAGAAGTATTATTGCTTGACGAAGAAGGCAATGAGCTGATCCTGCCCAAAAGCGAACAAATCCCATCCGATTACTTTAAGAAAGGAGAAAATATACGCGCCGTGGTGAAAAAGGTGGAGTTGAAAAACAACACACCGGTGATCATCCTCAGCCGTACGCATCCGAGCTTCCTGGCCAAACTCCTGGAGATCGAGGTGCCGGAAATCTTCGACGGTTTGATCGCGATCCGCAAGATCGTACGCGAGCCGGGCGAAAGGGCCAAGGTAGCGGTGGAATCCTTCGACGACCGGATCGACCCGGTAGGGGCCTGTGTGGGCATGAAGGGTAGCCGTATTCACGGGATCGTCCGGGAGCTGAAGAACGAGAACATCGACGTCATCAACTGGACCAACAACATCAACCTGCTGATCCAGCGTTCCCTGACACCCGCCAAGATCACGTCCATGGACGTAGACCTGGAGCGGAAGCACGCGGACGTTTACCTGAAGCCGGACCAGGTTTCCCTGGCCATCGGCCGCAAGGGGGTCAATATTAAACTGGCCTGCGAATTGACGGCTTTGGACATAGATGTCTACAGGGACAATGAGGGTGAGGTGGAAGAGTTCGACATCGACCTGGATGAATTTGCGGACGAAATCGAACCCTGGGTGATCGACGAGTTCAAACGCATCGGTTGTGACACGGCCAGGAGCGTATTGGACCTGACGGTTTCCGAGCTCGAACGCAGGACGGACCTGGAAAAAGAAACGATAGAAGACGTAAGGCGCATCCTGAAAGAAGAATTTGAGGCTGAATAGAGCACAAGGATTGCTACATTTGGGCTGTAAAAATAATTAAATGACGGGCAGGTCTCCGGGTGCCGGAGCCTTCCCGTCCGGTGAATAAATTTATGTCAGAAGCTACAACACCGCGATTGATGGCCGCCGCCAAAGAGTTCAATATCGGCAAAGACACGCTGGTAGACTTTTTGGAGGGCAAGGGATTTAGCCGCGACGACTTGAAGCCTACCTCGAAGCTCACGGAAGATATGTACCGTGCGCTGCAACAGGGCTTCCAGACGGACAAGGCAGCGAAGGCCAAAAGCGATCAGATCGAGATCCCCAAGGGAGCTATGGTGGATCCGCTCAAGAAGAAGAAGAAGGAGGAAGAGGAAGAAGCCCCGGTGAAGAAGGAAGCGTTCAAGACGCCCCTTCCCAAGGAAGAACCGCGTGCAGAAGCGCCCGTAGCTCCACCACCCCCGCCGCCGCCCGCTCCGGAACCGGCGCCGGCCCCGCCCCCCGTGGCGGTGCCCGAACCCCAGGCAGCCGCTCCTGCGGCCCCTGCGCCCCCGGCGGAAAAGATCACGAAGATCGATGCGCCCGAGCTGGAAGGACCGAAGGTCATTACGAAGATCGACCTGGATGCCCTGGATGCCAACCGTGGACGAGGCAAGGGCGGCAAAGCCAAAGAAGAGGAAGAAGTGAAGGAGGTGGCGAAGCCTCAGCCGGCGGAAAGCCCGCGCCAGGAAGCGCCCGCACCCGTAGCGGAACCAGAGAAAAAGGCGGCCCCTGCGACCGCCGCGCCCGTTGCATCCGCGCCCGCAGAACCGGCCCAGCCGGTTCGCGCAGAAGCGCCCGCTCCGGCAGCCCATGCCCCGGTAGCCCCCGCCCCCCCGGCAGCCCCCAAAACCGAAACTCCGGAACCGGATAAGGAACAGGAAAAAGTGATTACCAATATTCGCGCAGAAAGGCTGGAAGGCCCGAAGATTCTCGGGAAAATCGACCTCCCGGTCAACAACGATACCAGGCCGAAACCCAAGGAAGAAAAGCGCAAACGCAAGCGCATACCTCTCGACAAAAAAGGCGAGCCCGGCCAGGACTTCAACAACCGTGGCGGCGGGGATCCGAACAGACCCAAGACGCCGTTCCAGCATAACAATACCCAGGGCGGCGGCCCCAACCGTGGCGGCTTTACGCCCGGTGGTGGTGGTCCCAATCGCGGCCCGCACCAGGGCGGTGGTGGTCCCAACCGTGGTGGCTTTACACCAGGTGGTGGTCCCAACCGCGGTCCTCACCAGGGTGGTGGACCAAATCGTGGTCCTCACCAGGGTGGCGGCAACCGGCCCGGTCAGGGTCCGGGCGGCCGTCCCGACCGTGGCAGAGGGCCGTTCAAACCGGCCGAACCCCGGGAGATCAATGCCAAAGAGATCCAGGACAAGATACGCGAGACCCAGTCCAAACTGGCCGGTGCTTCCGGCAGGGGCAAAAGCCTCAAGGCCAAGTACCGCAAAGCGAAGCGCGACGAGATGGCCGACCAGGGCGGCGACGAGGGCATGGACAACAAACTCCAGGTCACCGAGTTCATCAGCGTGGCGGAATTTGCCAACCTGATGGACGTTAGCTTTGCCGAGGTTATCAGCAAGTGTATGAGCCTGGGGATCATGGTGAGCATCAACCAGCGTCTGGACGCGGAGGTCATCGAACTGGTGGCCGGCGAGTTCGGCTACGAGGTCGAGTTCATCGATATGAAAGAACAGGATGAATTCGAAACGGAGGAAGAAGAAGACGATCCCGAAGACCTGTTGCCCAGGGCGCCGATCGTGACCATCATGGGTCACGTCGACCATGGTAAGACCTCGTTGCTCGACTATATCCGCAACGCCAACGTCGTGGCCGGTGAAGCCGGGGGGATCACCCAGCACATCGGTGCCTACGAAGTCGTCACGGGCAGCAATAAGAAGATCACCTTCCTGGATACCCCTGGTCACGAGGCCTTTACGGCCATGCGTGCCCGTGGTGCCAAGGGTTCGGATATTGCGGTCATCGTGGTGGCGGCCGACGATGCGGTCATGCCCCAGACCCGGGAGGCGATCAGCCACGCCCAGGCCGCGGGCGTCCCCATGATCTTTGCCATCAACAAAATAGACAAGGAAGGTGCCAACCCCGAAAAAATCAAAGAACAGCTCGCCGGCATGAACCTGCTGGTGGAAGATTGGGGGGGTAAATACCAAAGCCAGGAAATCTCCGCCAAGTCCGGTCTGAACGTAGACCTGCTCCTGGAGAAGATCCTGCTGGAGGCCGAGCTTCTCGAACTCAAGGCCAACCCGGACCGGCTGGCGATAGGGACCATCATCGAAGCCTCCCTGGACAAGGGTCGCGGGTATGTCACCAACGTACTGGTCGAAACGGGAACCCTGAGTGTGGGCGACATCATCGTCGTCGGGCAACACTACGGGCGCGTCAAAGCGATGTTCAACGAGCGCAACCAGCGCGTGGAAGCCGCAGGGCCCTCCGCGCCGGTACAGATGTTGGGTCTGAACGGCGCTCCGCAGGCCGGTGAGAAATTCAAGGTCTTCGAAGACGAATCCGAAGCCAAGGAAATCGCCACCCGCCGCGCCCAGATCCTCCGGGAGCAAGGGCTGCGCGCCAAAAAGCACATCACCCTGGACGAAATCGGACGGCGTCTGGCACTGGGCAACTTCAAAGAACTCAACCTTATCATCAAAGGCGACGTGGATGGTTCCGTGGAAGCCCTCAGCGACTCGCTCCAAAAGCTGTCCACGGAAGAAATCGCGGTTCGCGTCGTCCTCAAAGGTGTGGGACAGATCACCGAGAGCGACGTCCTGCTGGCCACCGCTTCGGATGCCATCATCGTCGGTTTCCAGGTCCGCCCCTCCATGCAGGCTGCAAAGCTGGCAGAGAAAGAAGGCGTCCAGATCAAAGGCTACTCCATCATCTATACCGCCATCGACGAAGTCAAGAGCGCCATGGAAGGGATGTTGGAACCCAAGATCCAGGAAAAGGTCATTGCCAACGTCGAGGTCCGCGAAACCTACAAGTTCGACAAGATCACGGTCGCCGGGTGTTATGTCCTGGACGGCAAGATCTTCCGCAACAGCAAGATCCGCGTGGTCCGGGACGGCATCGTCGTCCACACCGGCGAGCTGGGTTCACTCAAACGCTTCAAGGACGACGCCAAAGAGGTCCAGTCCGGTATGGAATGCGGCTTGAGCATCAAGAACTTCGCGGACGTGAAGGTGGGTGATATTATCGAAGCCTACGAAGAGGAAGAAGTTAAACGAAAGCTATAATGTGTGGACCCCGCCCCGAGGGCGGGGTCTTCCCAAAACCTTGTTAAACCTGATTCGGGCGGGGGCTTCATGGCCCCTGTTTTCTAAATTTGACCGCAGAATCCAGCATATGAAGAAAATTGCTTTGTCCCTTGGTGTACTTATCGGCGCCGTCGCCTACGCTTCCGCCCAAAAAGTGGTAGCGGATAAGATCGTGGGGATCGTCGGGGATAAGATCATCCTGAAGTCGGACATCGACGGCCAGATCGACCAGGCCAAACGTGAAAATATGCTGGATGCCCATCCTGAACTGGGCGATCCTTGCTATCAGATGCAGGCCCAGCTCACCAACAAAGCCCTCGTCCTGCAGGCGGAGAAAGACTCCATCCCCGTGTCGGATGAAGACGTGGAGAACGAGCTCGACTTGAAGATCCGGAACTTCATCCAGATGTACGGTGGGAAGGAAGTCCTCGAACAAATCGCCGGCGAATCCATCTACCAGATCAAGGACAACTTCCGCCAGGCCATCAAAGAAAACCTGCTCGCCGGCGGGGAGCGCAAAAAAGTGGTGGACGACGTTACCGTTACCCCCACGGAAGTAAAGGATTTTTACGACAAGATCCCCAAAGACAGCCTGCCTTACTTCGAAAGCCAGATGCAGGTGGGTGAGATTGTCATCACCCCCAAGAACAACCTGGAACTGGACCAATACCTCCGGGACGAGCTCAACCAATACAAGTCCGATATCGAATCGGGCAAACGTTCCTTCGAGCTCATGGCCAAGCTGTATTCCGACGACCCCGGGTCAAAGGACCGCGGCGGCTTGCTCCAGGTCAACCGCACCGACAAGAACATCGACGCCATCTTCCTCAACGCCGCTTTCCGGTTGAAGGAAGGCCAGGTATCACCGGTCATCAAAGCCAAGGACGGGTATGACATCATCCAGATGGTCAGCCGTTCCGGGGACGATGCCACGGTCCGGTATATCCTCAAAGCCCCCCAGGTGTCCGACGCCGAGATCAACTCCGCCAAGTCCAGGCTGGACAGTATCCGCGCCCTGCTCATCGTGGGCAAGCTCAACTTCGGCCAGGCGGTAGCGTTGTATAGTGAAGACGACAACTCCAAGGAATACGGTGGTCTCATGATCAACCCCAACGATGGTTCCACCTTCTTCACATACGAAGATCTGGACAAAGACATGATCGACGTTGTCAAGGGGTTGAAACAGGGTGAATATTCCCAACCCATCGTGTACACCGACCGGCTCAAACGCAACGTACGCATCCTCCTGCTCAAGTCACGCACCGAGCCCCACCGGATGAACCTCACGGACGACTACAACCGTATCGCCGACGCGGCCCTGGGTCAGAAAAAGAACGACGTGTTCGTAAAGTGGCTCTACAAGAAGATCCCCTCCTATTACATCATGATCGATCCGGACTACACAAAGTGCTCCAGCCTGAGCATCTGGACGCAGTTCGCCAACCCGGAGACCAAGGCGCCGATCGCCAGTAAGGGAACCAACTAAGGTTACCAGCCCGCGCCTGCTACATCTGTGCGGAAACGTTCCATGTCCTTCCGGTCCTGAAGGGTCACGTACACGGTACGCCCGTCCGGCCCTCCGAATATGAGGTTGCTGCAATTCTTCCCATTGAGCGGCACCTCCCGGAGGAGCTCGCCTTCCGGGGAGAAGATGGCGATCACGCCCTTGCCGTATCTCGAAATGTAGAGGTTCCCTTTCTTATCACAGTGCATCCCGTCCAGGCCATAGTCGTTAAAGGACGTGAAAAGCCGTTTGTTCATCACGTTCCCCAGGGTGTCGATGTCGTACGCCCACACCTTTTTCTGGACGCTTTCGTTGACGTATAACGTCTTTTCATCCGGGCTCAGACAGATCCCGTTGGTGGTGCCCATGTTTTGTTGGAGGAGGTAGTATTTCCCGTCGGGTTCTATCCGCCAAACCTGGCCGGTGGAATCCCTCCAGCTGGGATCGGAAGCCAGGATATAGCCATACCGGCTGACCACGAGATCATTGGGCTGGTTGAACTGGGGGTTGTGGCAAAACACGCTGACCTTTTTGGCGCGGTCCACCACAAGGACATTGTGTCCCGTGAAATCGGCGATGTACATATTCCCCCTGGCGTCGAAACGGATGCAATTCCCGGTGCTTCCCTGGGGAAGGTTGAGGTAGACCTGGGCTTTGCCCCCGGTATCCACATAAGCAATGGTTCCGTCGTGTTCGAGGTTGACGACAAACAGGCTGTCGTGGTAGACTCCGGGTCCTTCTATATTGTTTGTAAACAGGTTGGGTGCGGTGAAATCTTTGGACTCAAAGAGGTGTGCCTCTTTGGGGCCTTTTTGGATGAGGGGAATGGAGTTGCAAGACGAAACGATCAAAGCCAAGGCTGCAAAAACTATTGTCCGGTACATACTGTATTCCTATATTTATTTTCTAAGGTCGTTATATTTTGCGATACCCCGGCAAGGATATTGGTTTGCGCATCCGGAGGGCCACCCCCGATGACGTACCGTTGCTGGCTGCCATGGGCCGGAAGACTTTCTACGAAGCATTCAAAGACGCCAATACGGAAGAAAACATGACCCTTTTCCTGGACAGTCAGTTCCGGGAAAGCGTGATTGCCGCGGAGATGGAAGAGACGGACGCCGTCTTTTTCCTAACCTATCACGGGGACGAACCCATCGGGTTCACCAAAGTCCGTACGGGCCACGAGCCGCCGGAGCTGGGCCCCGCCCCAGGCGCGACCGCCGCCGCTGCCCCAGGCGCGAGCGACGCCCCCGATCCCCGCGTATTGCGCGCCTTGGAGATAGAGCGCATTTATGTGCTAAAACAGCATCAGGATAAAAAGGCCGGCAGCTTTATGATGGCCCACAATATCGCCTACGCGAAGGCGCAGGGTTTTACCCTTGTGTGGCTCGGCGTATGGGAGCATAATACAAGCGCCATCCGTTTTTACGAGCGTCACGGGTTCACGCCCTTCGGGTCGCATATTTTTATCGTGGGCACCGATCCGCAAAAAGATATATTGATGAAGAAAAATATATGATTTTTGACGCGGTTAATTGTTTAAATTGATGTGAAATTGACTGCTGAAACATGAGTTTGGATCATTTGCTCCAGGAATATCGATGTCCCGATGGGATTTGGGATGAAATGTGCGGTGTCGATCATATAAGGGAGCACTATCAAAAGGTGTTTTCTTCGCTTCGGCAGCTGGACGTAAATGCGTTGGTTCAAAAGGACCGGCTGGCTGCTGAACTTTTCATGAACCAGGGGATCACCTTTACCGTGTACAGCGACAACCAGGGAATCGAACGTATTTTTCCCTTTGACATCATACCCCGGATCATCCCCGGTTCGGAATGGGACCATATTGAAAGCGGTATCGGGCAACGGCTAAAAGCCCTCAACCTTTTTTTAAAAGACGTTTATCACGAACAAAACATTATCCGGGACCGGATCATTCCGGCAGGGCTCGTTGCATCCTGTCCGCACTATACCCGGGAGGCCTTTGGGATCAAAGTGCCCCACGATATCTACGTTCATATTTCGGGAATCGACCTGATCCGTGGACAGGACGGCCGCTTTCTTGTCCTCGAAGACAACCTTCGGACGCCCTCCGGGGTGAGCTATATGCTCGAAAACCGGGAAGTGACCAAGCGCATCTTCCCCCACCTGCTGACGGACAGCCACGTCCGCCGGGTGAGTAACTATCCCTTGCTCCTCCACGAAATCCTTCTCCAGCTCGCCCCCACCCAGGTCTCGGACCCGACGATCGTTCTGCTGACACCCGGTGTTTTCAACTCCGCTTACTATGAACATACCTTCCTGGCGCGGCAAATGGGGATCTCCCTGGTGGAAGGAAGGGACCTCACGGTCGACAACCACAAGGTCTATATGAAGACCACCAACGGTCTTGAAAGGGTCCACGTCATTTACCGGCGCATCGACGACGAGTTCCTGGATCCCCTGGTCTTCCGGCCGGACAGTGCCCTGGGCGTACCCGGGCTGATGAGTGCCTACCGGAAGGGGAATGTCGCTATTGTCAATGCCATTGGGAACGGGGTGGCCGATGACAAGGCGGTGTACGCCTATGTTCCGGATATGATCCGGTATTACCTGAACGAAGAACCGATCCTGCCCAATGTTCCCACCTATCAGCTCAGCGATCCCGACGCGAGGGCGTATGTCTTTGACCATATCCAGGGGATGGTGGTCAAGCGGACAAACCAGTCCGGGGGGTACGGCATGGTGATGGGCAACAAGGTAACAGACGGGGAATGGGCGAAAGCCCGGTTGGAAATCGAAAAGGAATCCCGGAACTTTATCGCCCAACCCATCATCCCGCTCTCTACGGTTCCGTGTTTTATCGACGGAGAATTCCGGCCCCGCCACGTCGACCTGAGGCCGTATGCGTTATACGGGCCCCAGGGGGTGAAGATCGTCCCCGGCGGCCTGACCCGCGTGGCCCTGAAGGAAGGCTCGCTCGTCGTCAACAGCTCCCAGGGCGGTGGCAGCAAGGATACATGGGTAACGGATCAATTTGGAACGCATGCTTAGTAGAATCGCAGACGCATTATTCTGGTTAAACCGCTATATGGAAAGGGCCGACGGCCTTCTGCGCGTGGCCTCCGTGCACTACACGCTGTCGATGGACAAGGATGTGAACGGCAAGATGACCTGGCAGCCCCTGTTGGAGCTTTTTACAAAAGCCACGGGTGAGGAGATCGTCCGCCTGGAAAACGACACGGAGGGCGTCCTCAAACGGCTCCTGACGGATACCGGCAACTCCAATTCCTTAAGGGTCATCGTCACCCGGGCCCGGGAAAACGCCCGCGGCGTCCAGGACCATATCACCAAAGAGGTATGGGAAGCCGTCAATTCCATTTATCACCTGGCGGAAGGGAAAGGGTTGGAGGACCAATTGACCAGCTACGGTGCCCTGAATGTGATGGAACAGTTCGCCCGTCACTGCGTCCTGTATACCGGCATCACCGATATCACCATGCCGAGGGGCGTGGGCTGGAATTTTATGAATATGGGCAAGTACCTGGAGCGAAGCCTCGAAACCCTTGCCCTTACTGACAAACAATTCCAGCTCATCGGGTACGACCTGGAGGATCCCCGGGACATCATGCAATGGCGTTATCTTCTGCTCTCCCTGTCCGGGTATGAGCTCCACCTGAAAAACTACCGGAGCGCTCACTATGCACGCAATGTCCTCCACCAGGTGCTCTTTAACGAGCAATTTCCGCATTCCCTGTTGTATGCCCTCACCCGGTTGGAACGCCACCTCAAAAATGTGGTAAAGGAAAACCGTTCCGGTGAGAGCGACGCCCTTTTGAGGCATTTCGGGCGACTACACGCCAAGGTCCGGTACATGGATATGGACAATATAAATGGTCGTATTTTGCAGGAATTCTTTGCAGAGCTCCGGTTGGAGCTGTTGCAGTTCAGCAAACGATTGAGCCAGCACTTTTTCTCTTATAGCTAGTATCGATATGCCCACGTTCAGGATAGTGCACATTACGAGATATGAATACGACAGACCGGTCAGGGAAAGCTTGAACGAGATCCGGATCTATCCCTATCCGTGCCCCGACCAGGAAGTGCTCCAACACGACCTGCACATCACGACCCAGCCCGACGTCCATGTATTCAGTGACTACTGGGGGAACAAAACAGGCGTGTTCAACGTGCTTCCGCCCCACCAGTTGCTGGTCATAGAAAGCCGGCTCCTGGTACGCACGACCGCTTCTTCCCAGCTGACGCTCAATTTCCACTCTACTTTTGAACAGTTGGAAGCCGAGATGGAACACCAGCTCCAACTGCTCGAACTGGCCAACCCCGACCTCCTCTCCTCCGCCGGTGCCATCGCCGGGCTCGCCCGCACCCTCTTGCAACCCGGTCGCAGCGTAGCCGCCGTGGTGGAAGCCTGTAGCGAGTATATCTACAAAAACTTCAAATACATCAAGGGGATCACCGACGTCGAAACCACCGTCGACGAGATCCTCGAAAAGGGCGCGGGTGTTTGCCAGGACTTTGCCCACCTCATGCTCCAGATCCTGAGGTCCTGCCGCATCCCCTCCCGCTATGTCAGCGGCTATATCTGCCCCAACAAAAACGGCATGCGGGGGGAAGGCGCCACCCACGCCTGGGTCGAAGCCTGGATACCCGCCCACGGCTGGGCAGGGATAGACCCGACCAACAATATCTGGGTCACCAACAAGCACGTCAAACTCTCGGTCGGCAGGAACTTTGACGATTGCAGCCCCATCCGCGGCGCCTTCAAGGGCCCCGCCCGCCAGACACTATCCGTTTTCGTATCCATCGGCTATGAGGATGGAAAGGTCTCCGAGGAGCTGAACAATATCCACCAGCACAGCACCTCTGGGGAGCCCCCGGAAGGAACCCTGGAGGGGAGCTTTGCGGGGCAGCAATAGCATTTTTCCGCTATTTTTGGCAATATGAGAAGATCCCTCCTCCTGTTGTCGCTGACCGCGGCAGTATGCGCTCATGCACAATACAAACCCTCCGCCCTTTTCGCTCCCGAGTTCTATACCGGGCGGGGTACGCTTCAACACAGCGCGAACGGCGCACCGGGCCCAGCCTATTGGCAGAACCGGGTGGACTACCACCTCGCCGCCATCATCGACACCTCGGCCAAGACCCTGACGGGCACCGAGACGATCGACTATACCAACAACAGCCCGGATTCCCTGGATTGTGTCTGGCTGCAACTCGAACAAAATACCTACAAGCCCGACGCCCGGTCGAACTATGCCACCCCTTTCCATCCCAGTCCGGATCAACACACCACCGGCTACGCCTTTGACGAGGTGACCATCGGCCAGACCGGCGCAAAAGCGGATTATATCGTTGCGGATACGCGCATGCAGATCCGGTTGAAAAAACCCCTGGCACCCAAAGGGGGTAAGATCAGCCTGCACATCCGCTACCGTTACCAGATCCCGGGTGACTTCGGGGGCCGGACGGACTATACGGTCACCCAGAACGGCACCATTTTCGAGATCGCCCAATGGTATCCCCGCATGAGTGTGTACGACGACTCCAGGGGATGGAACAACCTGCCCTTCTTAGGTCCTGGCGAATTTTATCTCGAATATGGGGACATCGACTATAGCATAACCGTTCCCTGGGATATGATCGTTGCAGGTTCGGGTGAGCTGCTCAACCCCGGCGATGTGCTGACCCCCGCGCAGGTGAGCCGCCTGGCTGCCGCCCGCGCCAGCGATAAAACCGTCATGATCCGTTCGGTGGCCGAAGTGGGAGACCCCGCTTCCCGCCCGGTCCGTAGCGGGACCCTGACCTGGAAGTTCCGGATGAAGAATACCCGCGACGTAGCCTTTGGAGCGTCGCGCGCCTATGTCTGGGACGCCGCCCGTGTCAACCTGCCCGAGGGCAAAAAATCCCTGGCTATGTCCGTCTACCCGGTCGAAAGCCAAGGTGATCAAGCCTGGGGAAGGGCGACCGAATACCTCAAAAAGTCCATGGAGTACTTCTCGGAAAAGTGGTTCGTTTATCCTTACCCCGTGGCCGTCAACGAAGCGGGTATCGCCGGCGGTATGGAATACCCGGGGATCGTTTTTGACGGGATCACCGACAAGGGCAAGGAGTTGTACTGGGTAACCGCGCATGAAATCGGGCACAACTGGTTCCCCATGATCGTGGGTTCGGACGAACGTCGCTACGGCTGGATGGACGAAGGTTTCAACACCTTCATCGACGTCTATGCCTCCGACAATTTTAACCATGGAGAATACGCCCCCAAACGCGACGCCGAATACGCCGAACACGGCGGTAACCCGGCCGACGAAATCCTTCCCATCCTCTCGGACACCAATGCTCCCGTCATCATGACCACCGCCGACGGCGTGCCCGAAAAGTACCGGCATTCCATGGTCTATTTCAAGCCGGCCTTTGGTCTCGTCCTGCTCCGCGAACAGATCCTGGGCCCCGACCGTTTTGACTATGCCTTCCGGGAATATATCCGTCACTGGGCCTACAAACATCCCAAACCCGACGACTTTTTCCGCTCCATGGAAAACAACGCGGGCGAAGACCTGGCCTGGTTCTGGCGCGAATGGTTCTTCCACAACTGGACCCTCGACCTGTCTTTGAAAGACGCCCACTACGACGCCGCCAAGGGCACATCGGTCACCGTTGTGAACCTCAGTCGCATGGCGCTACCCTGCAAACTTGTCGCCACCAGCGCTTCCGGCGCCTCGGTCACCCTCTCCCTCCCGGTGGAAACCTGGGTCCAGCAATCCCAGGTGACGCTCACGCTCCCCGGTTCCTTTACCACCATCACCTTAGACCCTGATCACGTCATCCCGGACATGGACCGCTCCAACAATACGATCCAAGTCCCCAACTAAGCAACCAACTGCCCGGCACTGGTTTGTCATTAAGCCTCCCGGATAGACCGAGGGGGGGTAGGTCCATTTTACCTCTTTTCCTCAGGTGATTTGAACGACGCCCAATCGTTTCGGTTACCTGAGGAAAAGAGGTAAAATGGACCTACCCCCCCTCGGTCTATCCTAGCATCCTTGGGTTCAGGGGCCGGGGTCAGCGGCCCGGTAGGAGGGTTATTTACCGGAAGAGGAGGAAGAAGAAGTGGAGTCCCCGAGACTACGTTCGCGGATCACCCGGAACTCGGAGCCATCCTTCCAGCGGGGCCACACGCGGGAGTAGGCGAGGCGCTTGCCGACCTGGAAGAGGAGGGCGACGTGTTGGAGACCGCCTTCGAAGGTCCAGTTGGGATCGTACTCGTCGGAGGGTTGGTGGTAGTGTTTGGCGGTGTATTCGTCTTCGAGTTGTTGGCCGTAGGCTTTGCCTTTGCCGACGACGTCGATACCGGAGGCGGCGTCGAGGGCGGGTACGCCTGCCTTGGCAAAGTTGAAGTGGTCCGAGCGGAAATAGCCTCCTGCTTCTGGGCGGGGTTCCGGGGCGACGTATCGGCCCTGGCGTTTGGCTTCCTCGGCGAGGATGTCTTCGAGGTCGGACTGGCCCGCGCCGGTGATGACGACGTCGTTTGTTTTTTCGTGCGGACTGATCACGTCCATGTTGACTTCGGCCACCGTTTTGTTGAGGGGATAGATGGGGTGCTGGGCATAGTAGGCGGAGCCGAGGAGACCCTGTTCTTCAGCGGTAACGGAAATGAAGACGATGGTCCGTTGGGGCGGGTTCTTAAGGCCCTTGAAGGCGCGGGCTATTTCCAGGAGGGCGGCGGTGCCGCTGGCGTTGTCGAGGGCGCCGTTGTAGATGGAGTCTCCTTTCTCATCGGGTTTTCCAATCCCGAGGTGATCCCAGTGGGCGGTGTAAATGATGTATTCGTCGGGGTACTTGGTACCGGTGATCTTCGCGATGACGTTTTTGGAGGTATTGTAGACCGACTTCACGTGGACCTTTGTAGACAAACGAAGGTCGAGGGGTTCACCTTTGAAACCCGCATGGTGAGCGGTTTCCAGCAGGGTGGTGTCCTTGCCGGCGGCGGCGAGCATCCGGGCGGCGGCGGGACCGGTAACCCAGCCGTCGATCGCGCAGTGGTCGTCGCTCGTTCCTCTTTTGTCGAGGTAGAGGTTGGAGGAACCGCGGCTGTTTTGGACGACGTGAAAGGGATAGGAGGCGGCTGCCGTGTTGTGGATGATGATACAGGCCTTGGCGCCCTGGCGCGCGGCTTCCTCGTATTTGTAGGTCCAGCGGCCGTAATAGGTCATGCGGTGACCCTTGAAAAGCGTGGAATCGTAAAAACCGGGGTCGTTGACCAGGACGAGTACCGCCTTGCCTTTGACGTCCAGACCGGCGTAGTCGTTCCAGTGGTATTCGGGGGCGACGATACCAAAACCGGCAAAGACCACGGGCGTATTGTCCAGGGTGATCAGGGAGTCGGTGTTTTGGGTGGCAAAAACATAGTCGTCCATATTGTGTAACTCGAAAGAACCCTTGGCGGATTGGATCTTCAGGGTGGGGTCGCCCATGGGGGTGATCTCCACCAGGGGGACATCCTGGAGATAGCTGTTGCCGTTACCCGGTTCCAACCCCAGGCGTTGAAAGGTGCTGCTGATATAATCCAGCACTTTTGGCTCGGCGGCGGAGAAGGGCTTTCTGCCCTGGAGGGAGTCGGAGGCCAGGACCTGGATGTGGCGGACCAGGCTGTCCCTGTTGAAAGAATCCAGACCGGCCGGGGCGTCAAAGGACGTGTCTGTGGTCTGGCAGGCACCCAGGAGCAGGACACCGAAGAGAAGAAATGGGAGTCGTCGCATACGCTAATGTAATTGGTTTTGGGCTTACCTTTGCCCAAATTTTCAAAGGCGAATGCTCCGCAACGGCACAGTATTTCTTTTGCTGCTGGCCTTTATGGCCTCCACCTTTAGCAAGGTGGTGATCGTTGCCGACTTTTATGTCAACCAGGACTATATCGCCAAAAACCTTTGCGAAAACCGCGACAAGCCGATGATGCATTGTTGCGGTCGCTGTCAGCTTCGCAAACGGCTCGCGCACCAGGAAAACCAGGAAAGCAACAATCCCGAAAGACGGTCCGAGAACAGCAACGAGGTACTCTTCGCAGAGGAGCAAGTCGAATGGCTGGAGACGCCTTTTCGCAATGTTGCCGACATTCCTTATACGCCCTTTGCCACCCGTGGCCCCATCGACCGGGCCGTAGGGATCTTCCACCCGCCCGCATAGTAGCGCCACGCCTTTCACAAAAGACATATTATTCGTTCAAAGACGCGGGTCATACCCGTGCGCTATTACCATACATCATGAGAAACTTTTTCCTACTTTTCCTTCTAATTTATACATCCGGTTATAGTCAATCGATCCTCCAGGGCAGGGTCATGGACGAGAAGTCCAGCGAACCGCTTGAAAATGCGGTCGTACGTACGGACGCCGGGCAAACCGCCCTCACCGATCCCCAGGGGCATTTCCAGCTGCATGTCGCGCCCGGGGCGGACTCCGTGACGGTTTCCTTTATCGGATATGTGTCCCAAAAGGTGGCAGCAACGGGCAAACTTTTAGAGGTCCACCTGGTGCACGGCAACGTCGACCTGCGGGCGGTGACGATACAGGGGTTGCCCAATAACGCCACTTTTTCCACCATCAGTAACATCGACGTGAACATGCACGCCCTCAATTCCGCCCAGGACCTGATGCGGCTGGTGCCGGGGCTTTCACTGATGCAACACCAGGGTGGGGGTATCGCGGATCATATTTTTTTCCGGGGATTTGACGCCGATCATGGGACCGACGTGAGTGTGTCGGTGGACGACATGCCGCTCAACCTCGTGTCTCACGCGCACGGCCAGGGTTTTTCGGACCTCCACTTCCTCATCCCGGAACTGGTGAGCGGTCTTGAATACGGTAAGGGTCCTTACTATGCCGACCACGGAGACTTCACGACGGCGGGCTACCTGGCCTTTAAAACAGCGGATGTGCTGGATCGAAGCGAGGTGAAGGTGGAGGCGGGTGCCTTTAATACAGGCCGTTTGGTGGCGGCGGTAAACCTGTTGGGGCACCAGCCGAACCAGGGCGCATACATCGCCGCGGAAGGTTTTTACACGGATGGACCCTACGATTACGCCGAGCGGATGAACCGGGGGAACCTCTTTGGCAAATACATCCTCCAGGTGTCACCCCGCACCCAGCTAAAGGTTACCCTATCCACCTTTAACAGTCTTTGGCGTTCCTCCGGGGAGATCCCGTCCCGGGCGGTGTCCGAAGGCCTGATCAGCCGCTGGGGCTATATCGATAGCGCCCAGGGGGGAAACACCGCGCGCACCACGGCGATCGCCCGGCTGACGACACAGCTTACGCCCGCCCTGACGCTGGAAAACCAGGTGTATTATGCCCACTATTTTTTCGACCTGAACTACGACCAGACATTTTTTGCGGAGGACAGCGTCAACGGAGACCAGTTGCGGCAACGGGAGTCGAGGGACCTCTACGGGTATAACGGAAAGCTGGCGCGCCATGCGTATTTCCGGAACAACACGGAGCTGACCTCCAGCGCCGGTCTGGGCTTCCAGATGAACCGTGTCCACGAAAGCGAACTCAGCCATACAAAGGATTATAACGACGTCCTGGATTACCTGCAACACGGCGGTATACACGAATGGACGACGAACGCCTACCTGGATGAACAATACCGCATGGGCAAGTGGCTTTTTGACGCCGGTGTGCGGGTGGACTTCTTACATTTCTCGTACCAGGACCTTTTGGCGCCGGTCCAACCCGCCGTGGGCAAAACCGTGGCCAGTCCAAAGCTGAATGTGCAATACACGGCAAACGACCGCACCCAGTTGTACCTACGGCTGGGGAAAGGCTTTCATTCGAACGACGCCAGGGTCGTTGCGGAAAACCGCGGCCTGGAAGACCTGCCTTCTGCGTACGGAGCCGACCTGGGGATCAACTGGAAACCCCTGCCGCGCCTATACCTCAATGCGGCGCTATGGTTCCTTTATCTTCAGCAGGAATTCACCTATAACGGGGACGACGGCACCTTTAGCCCGGGGGACAAGACCCGCCGGGAAGGCGTGGATTTGTCCGCCCGGTATGAGTTCACCCGCTGGTTGTATGCGGATCTGGACATGATCTATTGCCGGGCCAGGGACATACAGGCGCCCAAAGGGCAGAACTATCTTCCCCTATCCATCCCCTTTTACGGGTCTGGGGGGGTGTATATCAAACTGCCCTGTGGATGGAACGGCGGCTGGAGCGCCCGGTATACGCCCCAACGACCCGCCAACGGAGACAATTCGCTCGTCGCCCGGGGCTATTTCCTAAACGACCTGACGGCCAACTATACCCGCCGCAAATACGAGGTGGGGCTGGAGATCCAGAACCTTTTTAACGCCACCTGGAGGGACGCGCAGTACGAGGTCGTGTCCCGGTTAAAAAACGAGCCTGCGCCGGTGGATGACGTGAGTTTTACCCCGGGCATGCCGTTTTTTGCAAAGCTGAAGTTCGCTGTGTTTTTACCCTAATTTTGCCTATATCATGAAACAACTATTGACCGCAGGCGCGCTGGTCCTTATGCTGGCCTCCTGCTTTACCCCGGATAAGCAACCCGTCGCGACCCCTTCCTCCAACAACATGGATACCGTAAAGACGTATGCCGTCTCCCTGTTGGACAATACAAAGGATCCCTTTTGCGGGATGCCTGCCGGTGCGGGCATGACGGATACGATCCACCTGAACGGGAAAGTGATTGGTTTTTGCTCCAAAGAATGTAAGGAAGGTTTTCTGAAGGACCCCAAGGGACATCCGGTGACCTACAAATAGGAATCTGTTATGGTGTATTCTTAGCGATCTGAATCTGTTTTGTGCGCCGCAAACCCCCTATTTTGCACCCAAAAAAATATGGCTTTCCTACGTATCAGGGGCGCCCGTCTCGCATTCGAAGACGTTGGCGCAGGCGACCCGGTCTTGTTTATCCATGGACATCCCTTCAACCGGTCGATGTGGAAGGAGCAGGTGTCTTTTTTTGCAAACCGCTACCGGCTGATCCTACCCGACCTAAGGGGTTATGGGGAATCGGAAGGGGAAGGGACCAGGAACATGCTCGACGAAATGGCGTTGGACCTGGCGCACCTGCTGGATGAACTGCGGATAGACCGGGTCGTCCTTTGCGGCCTTTCGATGGGAGGACAGATCGCGCTCGATTTTTACCGGATGTTTCCCGGGAGGGTCCGCGCTTTGGTGATCGCAGATTCCGACGCCAAGGGGGAGACAGCCGAGAGCCGTCAAAAGCGGCTCTTGTCGGCCGACTTTATGGAACGGGTGGGCATGCGGCAGTATACCGATGAACATATACACGAGTTCATCGCTTCAGCGTCCCTGCGGAACGAAACCGTATACCGGCATCTATACGACATGATGACGGGTACCCGCGTCTCCGCGGCCGTAGCGGCGCACCGGGGACGGGCCGAGCGGCGCGATCACCTGGATGCGCTGGGGTCCATCGCGGTGCCCACCTTGCTGGTGGTCGGTTCGGAAGACCTCTTTACCCCGGAATCCGTCATGGAGGTGATGCGGAAGCGTATCCCCGGTGCCCGCCTGGTCTGTATACCGGGCGCGGGCCACCTGCCCAATATGGAAACCCCGGCGGCTTTTAATGAGGCGCTGGATGCTTTCTTGACAAATATCAAAACCACGGGCCGGTAGGGGTTGCATCTTTACAGCATGAAACAGCTCCTCCAACTCGAAGAAGCGGCCATGCTGGCGCTCGCCCTTGTCCTGGTCTATAGCCTCCGTCTCCCGTCCGGCTGGTGGATGTATCCCGTCCTCCTCATCGGCCCCGACGTCAGCATGCTGGGGTACCTGGTGGGTCCCCGCGCGGGGGCTTTCACCTATAACCTTTTTCACCACAAGGGTGTGGGTATCGCGTTGTTCGTGTTGGGCCTGTACGGCCACCAGCCGGGGCTACAGACGGCAGGGCTGATCCTTTTCGGACACTCCTCGATGGACCGGATCTTCGGGTTTGGGTTGAAATTCGCCGATGATTTCAAACACACCCACCTTACCGGTCAATTCCCGCCCTTCACCGGCAAGTCGGGCGCGTCCGCCTAAAGTGCCTTGCCCCGACCCTGGTCCGGCGATAGTTTTGTGTCACAATCGAGCTATATGAAGAAGCACAACGTTCTGATCATCGGCGGAGGTATCGGTGGACTGGCCCTCGCCCTGGCCCTCAAAAAATCCGGCGTTCCCTGCGCCGTTTACGAAGCCTTCGACTACAAACAGGGTGTCGGGGCAGGGTTTAACATCGCCCCCAACGGCATGAAGGTGCTGGGCACCCTGGGGGTGGCAGACAAGATTATCGCCAAAGGTTCCGTCGTCAACGACCATTGGTTCCGTAGCGTCAGGGGTAAGGTGATCGCGCACATGCGCAACGGGAAACCCGGCAAATACGAACAACCCGGGGTCAGCCTGTCACGGGCCGCGGTGTACGAAGTACTCACCGAAGAAATCCATGCCAAGGGCATAGAAATACACTACAACAAACGCCTCCGCGACATGACCGACGAAGGCTTGCGGATCGTGGCGCACTTCGAAGATGGCACGAGTGCTACCGGTGCGGTGCTGATGGGGGCCGATGGTCTCCATTCGAAGGTGCGGGAATTGATTTTCCCTGATGCACCCAAGCCTGAATTTACGGGTTTGATCGGCGTGGGTGGTTTTGTCCCGGCGGACGCCGTTCCCCACCTCTCCGGAAGTGATCAGCACAGCCTTACCTATATACCCGGTCCGGAAGGATTTGTAGGATATACCGGGGCCGGCGAAGGACAAATGATGTGGTGGGGCAATTATCCCTCGGAACATCCGCTGGACCAAAACGAGACCGGGGCTGTTCCCGCCGAAGGCTTACGGCGTCGTATGCTGACCCGTTTCTGCGGCTATCCTTCCCCTGTAAACGAACTGATTGCCGGCACCACCCGGGCCTTTGCGCTCAACGACATGGCGCTGGAAAGCCTCCCCACCTGGCACTCGGGTAAAGTACTCCTGATCGGGGACGCCGCCCACGCCGTCAGCTCCAGCTCCGGCCAGGGCGCTTCTCTTGCCCTTGAAGACGCCCTCTACCTCGCGCGGTTGTTCCGGGACGTGCAGGAGGGGTACGCCAGCGTGTTTGCCCAGTTCGAGCGCGCCCGCAGACCCCGGGTGGAAAAGATCATTGCCGAGGGGAAACGCAGACGCGAACGCAAAAAAGCGACAAGTCCCCTGGAGGTCCGGGTCGGCGAATGGATGATGCGGTTTTTTATCGGATTATTTGGAGAGCGCAGCTTGGATAAGAACTATAGCTATACCGTGGAATTTTAATGAAGCGCTCCCGAAAAACGAACAGGGTGTCCCCCCGGAGGAGACACCCTGTTCTCGGTGTTTTCTGAGCAGGCATTCAAAGACGCCGGCTACTGCTGACTCGGCGCGTTCTGGTTCTGAGGGGCCGGTCCGTTTTGTGCGGGGGTCCTCCAGTAACTGCGAACGGCGTTAGCAACGGCCTCGTCCCGTTCATTTTTTAAATTACGGATTTGCTGCCTTTTGTCTTTACGTGACAGGGTATTGTCTGCCTTCACGGATTCGATCCGGTCGGCGTAATCCGCTTTAATACTGGAGACTTGCGACTCCAATTTGGTCGGAACGTGTCCATAAGGATAACCATAAGGATAGGTCCAGTAGGGATAACCCAAACCCCAGTAAAACCCTGGGTAAAAACCGTACCCATAGCCATAGTATGCAGGGGCGTACGCATGGACCACTACACCACCTCCATATCCGAAGCCTCCTCCCACGCGAACGTGTTGTGCGGAAGCTGCCGATACGATTCCGACTGCCATTAACATCATCACGAGCTTCTTCATAACCGTACATTTTAACTCTTAGAACGTCGTGGGAGCAAAAAGCAACATGGCTGAAGGCGTTATAACATTTTTATAACAAAGCCGTATATTCATGGCAAACCCTCAACGCCATGACCACCCGCCGTTCCTTTATCAGACAAATGTCTGTTTCTGCGCTTTCCCTTTCTGTATTACCCTCTATAGCCTGGGCCTTCCCCGACGCCCCCGTCCTGCGGGTCGCCATCATGGGTCTCGGCAGCTATGGCACAAGGGTCGCGGAGGCCATGCGTGCGTGCACCCGTGCCCGCCTGGTGGGTGTCATCAGCGGCACGCCGACCAAAGTAAGGGTGTGGCAGGAGCGATATGGCATACCCGCAAAGAATTGTTACGACTATGGGAACTACGACCAAATTAAAAATAACCGGGATATCGACGCGGTATACGTCATCACCCCCAACGCCCTGCACCACGATGCAGTGATCCGGGTCGCCAAAGCGGGCAAACACGTCATCTGTGAGAAACCCATGGCCGTCAACGCCCGTCAGGGACAGGAGATGGTGGATGCCTGCAAGGCCGCCGGTGTCCAATTGCTCGTCGGCTACCGAATGCACTTCGAACCCCACACCCTGGAAGTAATCCGGATGCGGAAAGAGGGCGCTTTCGGACCCATCCGGTTTTTCCAGGGGCTGAGCGGCTTTATCATCGGGGACCCCACCCAATGGCGGCTCAATCCCGCATTATCAGGGGGAGGCGCGATGATGGACATTGGGATCTATTCCATCAACGGGTCCCGGTATATGACCGGGGAAGAGCCCGTATGGGTCACCGCCCAGGAAACCAAAACCGACCCCGTCAAGTTTATAAAAGGGATCGACGAAACCATCCAGTTTCAGCTGGGTTTTCCCAGCGGGGCGGTGGCCTCCTGTTTGTCCACCTACAACGCCAATAACCTGGACCGGTTTTTCCTGGACGGGGCTCAGGGTTTTGCCGAGCTTCTGCCCGCCACCGGGTACGGACCTATCCAGGGGCGGACCCATTTGGGCGAGCTCCAGGCGCCCATCGTTACCCACCAGACCGTACAGATGGACGAAATGGCCCAAATCCTCCTGGAAGGCAAGCAACCGGTCGTGCCGGTGGACGGAAGGGAAGCGGTAAAGGATCTTACTATCATTGACGCGATATACAAAGCGGCCAGGACCGGCCAAAGGGTCGATCTACAAGCTTGAAACGGGGTCGGTATTAGTACGTAAGAGAATTACGTAGATAAAATTTATAGCCGCCGCTCGTACAACGCTTTTTGCATTTGTACGTTTCTGAGAAATATCGCAGCTGCTTATGTCGGAGAAACAATATTCAGACCCGAACGAAGGCCCCCCTTTCGACGATCCGTCCTCCTCGCTGGAAGAGCGGATGAAGGACCCCGTATTCCTTCAAACCCAACTGGATGCCTACGAAAAGGCCAGGACGGAAACCCGGGAGGCGTACGAGGAGCTTTTGAGACGCATCCGGCTCACACCGACCCGGAAAATCAATCCTTTGTACTACTACGTATCCGGCGCGGCCGCGGCCGTCCTGCTGGTCGTAACCGGGTACTTCTTCCTCCACGCGTCCAGGCAGGCGCCTCCCCTGGCCTATACCGCGGCCAAAGGACAGCAAACCCACGTTGTTTTACCCGATGGCTCCCAGGTATGGTTAAATTCGGGAAGCCGGCTGACATACACGGCCCGTACAGGGGTGACCCGCCAGGCGACCCTCGACGGCGAAGCCTATTTCGAGGTGGCACCCGACAAAACCGCCCCCTTCCACCTGAGCGCGGGTCGTACGGAAACGGTGGTGCTGGGTACCGCGTTCGATGTCAAGGCTTACCGGGGCGAATCCGTCTCGATCACCCTCCTGCAGGGCTCCGTACGGGTTGATTATTTGAGTAAAAATATGCTCCTCCAACCGGGCCAGACAGTCCTTGCCCGGGCGGACACCTTTGCCAGACAAAATAGTCCGGATACCTCATCGGTCCTTGCATGGAAAGAAGGATTTTTCTATTTTAACGGGACCCTTGATGAAGTCGCGCGGGAACTCGCGCATTGGTATGATGTAGACGTCACCCTCAGGAAAGGGATGGTGTTTAAGGATACGGTTATATCCACAACGCCCAGGAATCTGCCCCTCGACAGTGTATTGCGTCGTATTAATGAGCTGGGGGCAGGGCACCTCAGGCGGGAGGGCAGGACGCTCGACGTCATGCCATAGATTGCATCGCTCAAGGAAACGGGTTTATGGATTATGAGACTGCTTTACGCAATCTTTTTCTTTTGCTGCCTACTGATTTCTGAAAAAGGGAACGCCCAAGCGATCAGCATTTCTTTTGTCCGGGCACCCCTAAAACAGGTGCTTCGGGTCGTAGAGAAGAAAACGGGTTATCGCTTTAATTATGTCTCCAAGTATGTCGCCAGTGCCCGTCCGGTTACGTTTACGGCAAGGGACGCCACCTTGGAACAAGTCCTGGAACTATGTTTTAAGGGCCAGGCGTTGACATATAGGGTGGAAATTGCCGACAGAACCGTCCAGGTGATTCCCGTTGCCGCGGCGTCTCCTCCGGAGGCCGTTGTACTCAGAGACGTAGGCGGAAAGGTGATGGATGAGAAGGGAGACCCTATAGAAGGCGTCTCGGTTGGTGTGGATGGCTCCGACAGGGGTACATTCACCAACGACCGGGGTACCTTTTTGCTGACCGGTTTACCCTCTAATGCCTCGCTTGTATTTACCCATATCGGTTATGGCCGCCAAATCGTCAAAATAGATGGAATAAAGGACGTTATCCTTACCCTAAAGCCGCTAGCACAAACCATGACAGACCTTTCCATAGAGGTCTCCACCGGTTACCAGACCATCCCACGGGATCGAAGCCCCGGAAGCTATGATTTCATAAAGGAAGACCTGGTCAACCGGAGTGTAACCACCAACATCCTGGACCGTATGGAAAATCTAACCCCGGGTGTCCTGTACAACCATGGAGACGCCGCCGCCACCGACGCCCTGCTCGTTCGTGGCCGCAGCACCATCTACGCCAACGCCGCGCCCCTGGTGGTGGTTGATAATTTCCCGTATGACGGCGACCTCGCCAACATCAACCCCAACGACGTGGAAAGCATCACCATCCTCAAGGACGCGGCTTCGGCGTCGATCTGGGGCGCCCGGGCGGGCAACGGTGTCATCGTGATCACCACCAAAAGCGGGAAAACCGAGAAGCCCACCGTGTCCGTCAACAGCAGCGTGACCATCCAGGGGAAACCCGGGCTGTACAACATCAGCACCATTTCCAGCGCGGATGCGATAACGGTGGAGGACTCGTTGTACAATTGGGGGTTTTATCCCAGCGATCAGAATAACCCCTTTCACTTGCCGGCCCCGCCGGTCAAGGATATATTGGATTCCGTGAACAACGGCTACCTGACCGCGGCCCAAGCCCAGGCGAGGATGCAGGCCCTCGCTGGTCATGACGTCCGGAGCGATATGAAAAAGTATTTCTTCCGGACCAGTGTCAATCAGCAACATTCGGTCAACATCAGCGGGAAGACGGATAATGTCAATTATTATTTCTCCGCCGGGTGGGATCATGATGTGTCCGAGCTGGTTACCGAAAAGGACGACCGGGTTACTTTACGGTCCAAGAGTTCCTTTAAAATTAGCCCGGCGCTCCGGGCGGATGTTGGGGTGAATTTTGTCGAGAATATCAGCCAGGCGGGTGACAACCAGGCCCCGAATATTGTCGGATTCTATTCAGGGCAGCGGTTGTACCCCTATGCCCAGTTGGCCGATGCCAGGGGAAACCCACTGCCGGTTTACCTGAATTACAACAAGGATTTTGTTCAAAGTTCACAAGCCGCCGGCTTACTGGATTGGACCTACCGGCCTTTGGCGGATATGTACGACGAAAACAACACGACCATCATCCGGGACTACGTGCTCGACGGGGCACTACAATACAAAATCGTACCGGGTCTTTCGCTGGACCTGAAATACCAGTTTGAGAACCAGATCCTGGGACAGAACGATCTTTTCAATGATTCCTCTTATCACGCCCGGGACGTGATCAATACCTATACCCAAGTCAACCCGACGACAGGGGATTTGAGCAATCCCGTACCCATGGGTGGCATCCTCTATGTATACAATACAGAAATCGTCAGCCAGCAAGGCAGGGCGCAGCTCAACTATAGCAATACCTGGAAGGGCAAACACCGACTCGATGTATTGGGTGGTTGGGAGATCCGGCGGGCTGTAACGACCGCCAATTCCAACCAGTTCTATGGTTATGATCCCAACGACGTTTTGGTCAATCCAAATATAGATTATAGCACCGTGTATAAAGAGTACGGCTTGCCTACTATGGCCCAAATCCCCAATAACGAAAGTATTGCCAAGGGGGTGGACGATTTTCTTTCATACTATGCCAACGGGGCCTATACTTATGATGGACGGCTGACAGTCTCGGCCAGCGCGCGCAAGGACGAAGCCAACCTTTTTGGCGTCAACACCAATGAAAAGGGGACCCCGCTTTGGTCTTCCGGAGCCGGTTGGACAATCAGCAAAGAACGGTTTTACGATTGGAACTGGTTGCCTTTTCTAAAGGCAAGGGTCACCTATGGATACAATGGAAATATTTCCAGGCTGGCCTCGGCACTCACCACCACCACGGCCTATCCCGCCCTGACGACGGCCGCTACCCGGGCCGTTATCAACAACCCGCCCAACAATAAACTCCGTTGGGAAAAGGTAGGTATGTTTAACGCGGGTATCGATTTCACGACAAAGGATCAGGTGGTAGATGGATCCCTGGAATTTTATACCAAAAATGACGTGGACCTCATTGCCCAGGCACCGGTGGACCCCACACTGGGCGTGAGTTCCTTTTATGGCAACGTCGCCTCCATGAAGGGCAAAGGGATTGACCTCCGGGTCACGACCCGCAACTTGAAGAGCCTTCTGCAATGGTATACCACATTTATCCTCAGCTATTCCAGCACTAAGGTTACCAAGTTCGATATGCCCAGCCCTGCGCTGGGAAGCACTTATGTCAGCGTGGCGTCCAGCAGCATCAATCCCGTCCTGGGCAAACCCGTTTTTTCTTATTTCAGCTATCGTTGGAACGGGCTCGATCCATACAACGGTAACCCTATCGGGTATCTCAACGGGAAGCCCACCGAAGACGCTGCCTCGATCGTAGGCCAAACGACCCTCGACAGTATGGTGTATAACGGCCCGGCAACCCCGGTTTTCTTTGGCGCCTTGCGGAATGACCTGGCGTACAAGCGGCTTTCCTTGTCGTTTAATATCAGCTATAAATTCGGCTACTATTTCCGTAAGCCTTCCGTGGATTATTTTCAATTGTTCAACAACAATACGACCAACGGAGACTATGCACGGCGCTGGATGAAACCCGGGGATGAAGTGAGGACGCATGTGCCGTCCGCCCCGTCCACCGCCCAGTTTGATCATAACCGGGACAATTTTTATGAGGCTTCCAAAGTCCTGGTGAGCAAGGCTGATAATATACGGTTGGAGGACATCCGGTTAAGCTATGATATAGACAAAACGGTATGGAGACAAATGCCTTTTGGGCACGTCAGGCTTTATATATACGCTTCAAACCTGGGCCCGCTTTGGAAGGCCAACGCTTTTGGGATAGACCCCTATTACAACAACAACACCCGCCTGGAGGCGGTTGCCTTGTCGGTGGGGACTACGATTGATTTTTGACCTATAAATGAACTGCCATGTGGATACGATGGACATATTGTTGTCTTTTGCTGGCCATCCTCGCCGGATGGGGATCGGGCTGCAGCAGGTCGGACTTTCTCAACGAAAAGCCGCAACAATCCCTTGTGGTCCCTACTACGCTTCAGGATTTTCAAAATATACTGGACAACGACAATATCATGAACGGGTCGTTGTATACGGGGGTGGTGCCCTCGCTGGGAGAGATCGCCACCACCGACTATTACGTCACCGACGCCGATTACCAAAGCCACTTGTCTTTCCAGGAAGAAAATGAGTATATATGGGCCTTATACCCTTACCCCGGCGCGGACGTACCGGATTGGGACCTACCCTACCAGGCCATCCTTTATGCCAATGAAGTGATCGGTGGGATTTCCGGGATGAACGTCAGCGCGACGGACCAATCCGAATGGAATAACCTGATGGGCAGTGCGCTTTTCTACCGGTCCTTTTTCTTTTTTAACCTGGCGCAGGTTTTTGCACCCATCTATACCGATAGTACCACTGCGGCGTCACAGTTGGGTATCCCTTTGCGGTTGTCCGCCGATGTAAACGAAAAGCTCACCCGTGGTACCCTTGCGGAAACGTATAAACAGATCATTACCGACCTGAAGACCTCAACGGGTTTGCTTCCTGTGAAGGCATTGTATGGCACCCGGCCCTGTCTGCCCGCGGCGTATGCACTCCTGGCAAGGGTTTACCTGACGCAAGGGGACTACGTCAACGCCTTGTTCTATGCCAACGCATGCCTGGCTGTGTACAACACCCTGATCAATTATAAAACGCTCAATTTTTCACAAAAGCCACCTATCCCCCGTTTTAATGCAGAGAATTTGTTCAATTGCGTGATCATCCGCACCAACCCCTTTATTTACGGGCATATCGACAGCACCCTTTTGAGCCTCTATGACACGACCGACCTCAGGCCAAAGGCCTGGTTCGACGTAAGTACGCTTCACATGGCCTATAGCTACGATGGTTCCGTTAACCTGTATGGCGGGATCGCCACAGACGAGGTGTATCTCATCCGGGCCGAATGTTTTGCACGGCTTGGCAAAAAAGATTCCGCTGTGGCGGATCTTAATACATTACTGGCAAACAGGATCGATTCGACTTTTCAACCGTTGGTGCCGGGAAGCGTCGACAATCCGCTGACCCTGGTCCTGACCGAAAGGAGAAAGGAACTGCTTTTCAGGGGTCTTCGTTGGATAGACCTCCGGAGATTGGGACGCAATTTTGTGGATACGCTCTGCAGGGTGGTCAACAAAAATCAATATTACCTGCCGCCCATGGACCCACGGTACGTCTACCCTATCCCAGACAATGTTATGGCCTTTAATCCGACATGGGTACAAAACCCGCGTTAGGAAGGTGCTGCCTCCACCCGGAGGCAGCACCAGTCTTAAATTACCGTTGGTGTCTCGACCCTAGTCGACATACGTTTCCGTTCCGCCTATCATGGTTCCCGTAGCTTCGTACGAGCCTGCATTGCTCCCAGACGTGATCTCGGTATAACCGGGAAAGCCCCCTGCGCATGGTGTTTCTATACCCGGACATGCGTAGGTGTCTGACGTGGGCGGAGTCGTACCAATCAATTCAGGTGACCCATCGGTGTAGAGCGGAAACCAATACACAAGGTTAGCGGACTTGCGGGGCATTGTAAACGCAGAACCCGCGACAGCCATTGCGGCTGCCAGACAACCAAAGGCAATCTTTTTCATACTGAAAATTTAGTGAATGGATTTTGATGCCTACTCTGTTCAGCAGGTTTTCGGCTTCCCCTGTTTATCGTTAGCGCGATGCCGGTGACGGCAAACGCGAGGAACATAAGGTTGAACAAAATGTGTTGTTTCCAGGTCATATATCGGATCACTCCCCCGCAGGCGCAAGGAAGGTGTTGTTGCGTCAGGACCATTACGGTCAGGTATATTGTAAAACCGGCCAAAAGGATCGCCGACCCCCAAAACCCTGCCCGTCTCGTTTTTGGCAGGAGGAGCAATAACGACACCAGTAGCTCCGATGTTACAACACCGATAGCAACTAAAAGGAACACATGTTCAAGCAATACGTGATGGGAAAGCTGTACGGTGAATGTTGAGAAATCGAGGAGCTTGCTGCTGGCCGTATACACGAATAACAGGATCAACAGGCAGGAGAACACCTCTGCGAGCACGTGCTTTTTCATCGGACAAGATTTTAAGGTTCAATACAAGGCCTACCTGGGGTCATAAAGATCCAGGCGGGGTTTGGCGCGATTCAGTGTTCTTTAAAGGAAAGTAGACTTGATACAATTTAAAAACTTAAGATATCATGAGCAACCCATTACTTGTAAAAATCATTTCGTGCACCATGGACTTTATGTGCAGAAGATCAATTACACATAGTTAATCAAATGTTCAAGCTGATGCAGCGTTTCAGGGGCATTCATTAGCTGTGTTAAATTAGCGTAACCAACACTTTTTCAGCTACATACAACCGTTAGTGCGGGGGATAAAGGGCAATTACTAAAGTCTGCCTAGAAAGAATACTGTGGAAGATTTAGTACACTTCGCAGGGGGCCATGAAAAAAGCCTCCAAATCCGAAGATCCGAAGGCTCGTAGTAAAACCCCTTGTGTGACCCCGCAGAGACTCGAACTCTGGACCCGCTGATTAAGAGTCAGCTGCTCTACCAACTGAGCTACGGAGTCAATTCACCGGTTGGTGGGGTGCAAAGGTAAGGAGCTGCAGGAATTCCACCAACTGAAATCTTAAAAATATGCCGTAACTTTGCGGCTTCATTTCCGGTCCATGAGCGATGAGATTAAACACGAGTGTGGTCTGGCGTTTATCCGCCTGAGGAAGCCCTTCTCCTACTACAAACAGCAGTACGGCACAGTTTTATACGGGTTGAACAAGCTTTACCTGTTGATGGAAAAGCAGCACAACCGGGGGCAGGATGGGGCCGGGATGGCCTCCGTCAAGCTGGCTACCGAACCTGGAAACCCTTTTCTCTACCGTATCCGAAGCAACGAACCCCGGGCCATTGCGGATATTTTTTCGCAAATATCCCAGGAAATCAGCGAATTAGAAAAATACCAGCCGGACCTTCTCCAACACCCGGACATTGTCAAGGGACACATCCAGGCGATGGGGGAACTGCTGCTGGGGCACCTCCGGTACGGTACCCAGGGCCGGAACAATGTAGAATTTTGCCACCCCTTTATCAAACGGCATACGGTAAAGTCCCGGAACCTGGTCATGGCGGGGAACTTTAACCTGGTCAATACCGAGGAGCTTTTTTCGCTGATCAATATAGATCCGGGGGTTTTCCAACGCCAGAGCGACCTGGCGGCCATGCTGGAAACGATCCATTATTTCCTGGTCCAGGAGGACGAGCAACACCCGGGCGCAATGGATGTCAGCCGTATCCTGAAAAAGGCCACGGCCCTTTTTGACGGGGGTTTTACCTTTGGCGGCCTGGTGGGGAACGGCGAGGCTTTTGTCATGCGGGACGCCAACGGCATCCGCCCGGCTTATTATTATGTCAACGAGGACGTCATCGTCGGTGCATCGGAACGGGCGGCCATCCGGACGACGTTTAACGTCGGGGAAAACGAGGTACAGGAGCTGATGCCGGGTTGCGCCCTGATCGTACACGCCGACGGGACGTATGCGGTCGAGCAGATTTTGGAACCCAGGGAACGGAAGGCTTGTAGCTTTGAACGGATTTATTTTTCCCGGGGTAACGACGAAAAGATTTATAAAGAAAGGATCGCTTTGGGCCGTCACCTGAGCGAGCCCGTGTTAAAGGCTGTCAACAACGACCTCAGGAATACCGTCTTCTCTTTTATTCCCAATACAGCCGAGGTGGCCTTCTATGGCTTGCTCAAAGGGATGGAAGGGTACCTGAACAAGATCAAGGTGGAACGCATTCTCTCCTGGGGCAAGGATTACGACGAAGAGAAGCTGGCGGAAATGGTCAACCGCCGTATCCGCGTCGAAAAGATCGCCATCAAGGACGTCAAGATGCGGACCTTTATCACGGAGGACGCGGGCCGGAACGAAATGGTCCAGCACGTATACGACATTACCTATGGAACAGTGGAGCGTGGAAAGGATGCCCTGGTCGTTATCGATGATTCGATCGTCCGGGGCACTACGCTCAAAGAAAGTATTGTGCGCATGCTGTCCCGCCTGGAGCCGACCAAGATCATCATCGTGTCTTCCGCTCCCCAAATCCGCTACCCGGACTGTTACGGCATAGACATGAGCAAGCTGGGGGACTTCATCGCTTTCCGGGCGGCGATCGCCCTGCTCAAGGAAAGGGGTATGGAAAACGTCCTCCACGATACCTTCAATGCCTGTAAAGAGCTGCAACGCAACAACGCCCTGCACACGGCCAACCTGGTCCGCAACATCTATGCACCCTTTACGCCCGAGGAAATTTCCGGGAAGATTGCGGAGCTGATCACCCCCAAGGATATTAAGATTCCCATCCAGGTCATCTACCAAACAATAGAGGACCTGCATGCTTCCTGCCCCACCAACCTGGGCGACTGGTACTTTACGGGGAACTACCCAACGCCCGGGGGTAACCGGGTGGTCAATAAGGCTTTCTTAAATTATATGGAAGGCAGGAATGTCCGTGGCTATTAAATTACCTTCGTGGTATGAAATCCCTGTTGGTCATCCGACACGCCAAGAGCAGCTGGGAGTGGGAAGACCGGAATGATTTCGACCGGCCCCTGAACGACCGCGGCAAACGGGATGCCCCCATGATGGCGGGCCGCCTGCTCACCCGGGCCATCGCCCCCGACCTCCTGGTCTCCAGCCCCGCCAAACGCGCCCGCAAAACCGCCGAGCTTTTCGCTGCCGAACTGGGCATGTCCCCGGACGACATCCTCTTCAAAACCGAACTCTACCACGCGGCCGTCGCCACCTTCTACGAGGTGATCAGCGGTCTCCCCGCCGCCGCCAACACCGTAGCCCTCTTCTCCCACAACCCCGGCATCACCGCCTTCGTCAGCGGGCTGACCTCTGTCCGCCTCGACAACATGCCCACCTGCGGGGTCTTCGCCATACACGTGTCCTCCTCCGACTGGGCGGATTTCGCCTCCGCGCCCAAGGAATTCTGGTTCTTCGATTATCCCAAAAGTTTCTAAACCCCTTGCGCCCTAGCCTTCACCGGCCATCGGACCGACCGCGCTTGAAGGAAGGAGGGTGTGTCTTTTTCTTTCTTTTCCGTGGGACTTAGGCCTGCATTGCCGGTTTTAATCCCACGGAAAAGAAAGAAAAAGACACACCCTCCTTCCGGGCACGCCGACCGGGCCTATGGTCGAGGACCCGAGGCCTGTTGTGGGCCAAGGACCGAGGACCAGGACCAGGACCGGGATGGTGGTTATTTTAGTCCATACTTATATTTATAACGATCATACAACTCGGTTCCCACGTTGGCGAGGTTGATCTCCCGGCCCTGGATGAGGGCCGTGGTGACGATGGAGGTCCGCATGTCGAGGATGTCCCCGGTGGAGATCACGATGTTGGCGTCTTTGCCAACTTCGAGGGAACCGGTGACGGAGTCGATGCCGAGGATGCGGGCGGCGTTCAACGTGATCGCCTGAAGGGCTGCTTCCTTGCCAAGGCCGTAGGCGGCGGCTACACCGGCGTTGAAGGGGAGGTTGCGGTAGCGGGTTTCTTCGTGGCGGTCGTTGAGACAGAAAAGGACGCCGGCTTTTTGGAGGACGGCGGGGGTTTTGAAGGGTTGATCGATGTCGTCGTCTTCGGTGGCGGGGAGTTCGTGTTCCTGGTCGAGGATGACGGCGATGTGGTTTTGGGCGAGGAGGTCGGCGATCTGCCAGGATTCGCTGGCACCGACGAGGACGACGTCAAAACCGAACTCGCGGGCGAAGTCGATGGCGATGAGCATTTGCTTGACTTGCTCGGCGTGTATGTAGAGCTTTTGCTGGTGGGTGAACAGCCCCTTGACGGTCTCGAACTTGATATTGGTATGGGTGTGGGAGCCCTCGGCTAAGTAGGCTTTGGCTTCCCGGAAGAAGCGTTTGAGTTCTTCCACCTTTTGCAGGGATACTGCGGTGGGGTCATCACCTGCTTCGGGCCGGACACCGCCGGGGCCGGCGCCAAAACGGCGGGGACGGCTGATAAAGGAGGGCATGTTCAGGTGAATACCCTGGTCAAGCTTATAGGCGGCATCTTCGTAATTCCAGGCGTCGAGCTGGACGATGCTGGAGGAGCCGCTGATCGAACCGCCTTCGGGGGTGATGCCCGCAAGCAGGATGCCGTTGGAGCGGACCACGTTGATGATTCTGGAGGCGGTGTTATAGGCGACGATGGCGCGGATGTCGGGGTTGAGGTCGCCGATTTCTTCGTAGTCGTTGCTGCCGCGGACGCCCTCAGCGATTTCCTTGAGGCCGAGGTCGGTGACGGGGAGGATAAGACCGGGATAGACTTGTTTGCCGGTGGCATCGATGACCTTGTCCCCGGCCCCTGGGATCAGACCGGTGCCGACCTGGACGATCTTGCCGCCGTCGATGGCAATACTGCCGTTTTCGATGACCTGGCCGTTGCCGAGGTGAAGCGTGCCCCCGGTGATGATGATCTTCCCTTTTTCCGGCGGGGCAGGGTAGATGGTCGCTTGTGCATGGACCGTGGTGGTGCCGGTATAGAGGAGGGCGAGCAGGGATATATAGTATTTGCGCATGTTGTATCGTATAAACGTGATCAATTACCGGCGACATCTTCGTCCTGGAGGTCCAGGGTGATGAGCCCGTTGTTGTGCTCGGCGTGGTCTCCGCAGCTTAGTACGACCTGGTAGCTGGGCCGGGGCCGGCGGGGACCGGGCGTACCGCCGGCAGGCGCATTTTCCGCGAGGATCTTGGAGATGAGCCGCGTCCTTTCGGCCTGGATGTCCCGGCGAAGCTGGAGGTCGTGGTCGGCATCATAGTACACAATACCGTCGACGATGGTCTTTTCGGGTTTGGCGTATACGCTCAGGGGATTGTCGCTCCAAAGAACGACGTCGGCGTCTTTGCCTACCTTGATGGAGCCTACGTGGTCCTGGACATGGAGGGCGATGGCGGGATTGAGCGACACCATTTTGAAGGCGTCTTCTTCGCTCATGCCGCCGTATTTGATGGACTTGGCTGCTTCCTGGTTGAGGTGCCGGGCTTGTTCCGGGTCGTCGGAGTTGATACAAACATTAAGACCGACCTGGTGCATCAGGGAGGCGTTGTAGGCGATGGCGTCCTGGACCTCCTGCTTATACGCCCACCAGTCGGAGAAGGTGGAGGTATTGGCGCCGTGGGCCTTCATCTTGTCGGCTACCTTATAGCCTTCCAGGATATGGGTAAACGTGTTCACCGTAAACCCGTAGTGGTCGGCGACGCGTATCAGGGCGGTTATTTCACTTTGCACATAGCTGTGACAGGTGATAAAACGTTTATGGTTCAGGATCTCGACGAGGGCGTCGAGTTCGAGGTCGCGCCGTACGTGCGCCGCACCGGCGCCTTTGAGTGCTTTTTCATAATCGGTCGCGCGGGTAAAGGCATCCACGAAGACCTGGTCGACCCCCATCCGGGTGTCGGGAAAACGGTTGTTGCTTTGGGAGGTGGTGCGTTTGACGTTTTCTCCAAGGGCAAACTTGATAAATGGATCCGCACCCTTAAATTTCAGGGAGGTATCGTCCACACCCCAACGGAGCTTGATGAGCTGTGTCTGGCCGCCGATGCTGTTGGCGGAGCCGTGGAGGATGTGGGAGGTCGTGACACCCCCTGCGAGCTGGCGGTAGATGTTGATGTCGTCGGGATTAAGGTTGTCACCGATCCGCACTTCCGAGGTAACGCTTTGCGCGCCTTCGTTAATGGAGGCGGCCGCGATATGGGAGTGTTCGTCGATGATGCCCGGGGTCAATTGCTTCCCTGTTCCGTCGATGACGCGTGCGTCCCCGGCGCTGAGGTTCTTGCCGACGGCGGCGATCTTGCCGTTCCGGATAAGGACGTCGGTATTGTCCAGACGGCCTTCCGCTTCGTTGGTCCATACCCGGGCGTTTTTGATCAGGATCGTTTCCTGTTTGGGGAGTTCGTCCCAACCGTAACCGTCCATAGGATAGGTGATCTTGCCCAAACGAAGCGGCGGTTTGCGATGGGTGGTATCAGGGGCCATCGTGCGACTGGTGAGCACCGCCGTCCAGGTGAGGATATTCCCGGCGGTATCTGTCCCGCTGCCGGACCAAACCGTGTCGGCGGCCACCCCGCTCAACCGGAAACCCGTCCGGGCCCGGCGTCCGGGGGACCAGCTGAGGCTGATCAGCTTGCCGCCATAGGAAAACTTCGCGGTGGACGTATCCCCATGGATGACACTGGCCGAGGACGTGCTTTTTACGGAAAGTGTATAGGATTGAGCGGCACCGGAGGCGTCTTTCAAAGAAAGGGTATAGGTCCCGGAAATGCTGTTCCAATCAGACATCTTGACGTCGTACGCAATTCCTTGCACCCAGTTTTGCAGGATCGTCGTCTTTTCATTGAACACGGGACCATTGGTGATGATGAAATTGGCGAGCTTACCGGCATCCAGGCTACCGACCTTATCATACACGCCGAGCAGCGTGGCGGGTTCTTTGGTTAACGCCTCCAGCGCCGCAGCCTCCGTCAGACCGTACTCCATGGCCTTGCGCAGGTTGGGCCAAAAGGTCTTGACATCCCGCATATCCGCGGTCGTTAGGGCGAAGGAGATCCCGTTCTTTTCAAAAAGGCCTGGTTCCGAAGGCGCCAGTTCCCAGTGCTTCATGTCCGCCAGGGAAACGAAGCGGGCGTCGTTCGGATCGTCCACATTCGGGGCTTCGGGGAAGTCGAGGGGCAGGATAAAGCTGGCGTGGGTCGCTTTCATCTCTGCCATGCGCTGGTACTCGTTGCCTCCCCCTTTGAGGATGTACTGGACGCCAAACTCGTCCCCCACCCTGTCCGCCCGGAGACAGTTCCATTTGTCCGAGGCGTCGAAGATCTGCGGCAGGTTTTGTGCTTCGTTCCAGTGTTGGAGGCTGAGGTTGACCCCTTCCGAGGGGGGATTCGATTTATACCAGGCGGCGTCGAGGTAGGTCTGCCGGAGAAGGGCGATCGAACCCATGAGGCTGCTGGGATAGGTCTGGGTGGAGACTCCCTTGGAAAAAGAATAAATGGCCGCTGCTTTGCCCTTGACGATGTCGAGGTTTTCTTTTTCCTCGGCCAGGGTCACGACGGCCCCCGTGCCACGGGCAATCCCGTCCTTCTGGAGGGTCAGCACGGATCCAAAACCCTGGTCCCGGAGGGCTTTGGCTTTGGTTTCGTCGACCGTAAAAAGGTGCGAAGCATCGATATCGGTGCGGATGGCCTGGTTCCAGCCAAAGGCGCCCTTTTGGTTCGACTCGATCTGGGACGGGCCGCGGAAATTGAAACCCGCGGCCGTGGGACGCTGCGGTGCGGTAATCCCATAATCGGAATAGGCGTCGATAAAGGAAGGATAAATATATTTCCCGCTGCAGTCGATGACCACCGCATCCGGGGGAATGGATATTTTGCCGGTCCCGACGATCATACCCTTTTTGACCAGGAGTGTCGCATCCTGGAGGGTCGTTTGTCCGTCCCGGACAAGGGTGGCGTGGGTAAAGGCATAACACCTGTCGCGGTTGTCTGCCACCCCGTTCACCGGGAAGGACTCCTGGGCCCTGAGGATGGACAGGACCGTCAGACCTCCCAGCGTGAGCAGAAATTTTCTCATGTCTCGGTTTTTTTAGTACTTGGATTTAAGATAAGGATTAATGCAGGATGGGCTCCTAAAGATTGATGAGGGGTGTCAAATCTTGCCTAAACGGATCGTCTCCAGCCAGGTGCCGGCGATCGTCGCAACATCATCCGGATCATCCGGAAAGCGATAGGGGAACGCTAACGCTTCGTTCAATGCCCGCGAAAGCGAGAAATCCTTTTGCCCGGTCGTATAGGCAATCCCTTCCGACCGGAGGTAGCGACCCAGGTACTCTTGCTCGGTCTGCCCGGGGGTGGGGACAAGGATGCTCTTTTTTTGCAAACGGACCAGGTCCATGACCGTGGTGTACCCCGTCCGGGAAACCACCCATTCGGCCGCCGACAGGAGGTCATTTAACGCCCCGGCCGGAAGATGGTTGTAAATAACCAGATTGTCCGGGATGGCCAGGGATGGCTCCAAAGGGGCCCCGGGAAGGCCTCGTATAAGAACGACACGCCCCGGTATAGTACCTATTTGGTGCAATATTTGCTTCTCAAAAAGCGTTCTTTGAGGTTCAGGGCCGGATAAAAGGATGAGCAGGGAAATCTGCGGTTCAACGTCCATTTTAACAAACCTGGATAGTGGCCCCATGTACTTTACCGGTACCTTTGGCATAAGAGAAGGGTGACCTAGTTGCCCCGAAAGATTGGGCGTTCCGGGAAGGTCAGGTACCCAGCAGGCAGTGAAGCGGTTGATAAAGCGGTAGTGAAGCCGTTGGACGAGGGACGGCAAAGGCGCCATGATACGGAGTTGGTGGGTGAGGTAGACACAGGGGATATCGGGGTGGCTAAGTCCAAAACGGTTGTCTGAGACCACGGCATCCAGCTTATATTGCGGCACAGCCTGTCTCAGCCAGCGTTTTTCGTAACGAATGGTTTGCAAAATGCGTGGGATCTGTGCTATAATTTTGCATACCAAACCGGCCCGGGTGGCGGCATAGCGAATCCTGTACCCCTTTAGGGAAACATGGGTGAGCGATGGGAACTCCTGCCGGAGCAATTGTTGGGTTTTACCCTCGGAGGCGATCCAGACATCGCAACCGGAATGAAGGAAGAACCGGATGAGTGGAATACAGCGCGTGGCGTGGCCGAGACCCCAGTCGAGTGGTGCTATGAGGATACGCATGGGTTTTTCCACATTTATTTGGTTTATCGGGAAAAATAATTAATTTACAAACCCCTATTATGAAGACGTCGCAAAAAATCCTCGCTGGTGTGTTGGTAATCGTTTGTTTGGCTATGGTTAGTTGTTCTTCGACTAGGAATGGATTCAGTAAGAGTTGCGGCTGTCCGAGTAAAAAAGGAATGGTGGGATACTAAATCCATCCAGGTTATGAAACACAAGAGAGACTTGCTATTGCTCTTTAAGCACGACTACGTGAACCAACGTTCTCTGGACCTGGAATTGGAGCGTTTGTACGAAATGCTCTATGACATTCATTCCTACGAAAAGAGTCTTGTCCAGGCGTACGAGGTGATCGATATGAACCGGTACAGGATGCTTCAAAAGCCTCACCAGATTCTCCGGGTGATGAACCGTGGGGAGCTCAAGCCTTTTCTTTTCCTCAGCTCTAAGAACTAGAGGTATTTCTCTCCCTTTTTCCTTTTAACTTCTGCAACGAATTCCTTGATTTCCTGTTCTCTGTCCTTTTTACAGATCAGGAGCACGTCATTGGTATCCACCACGATAAAGTCCTCCAACCCCTGTAACAGGACCAATTTCTTGTCGTCCGCCTGGACCATACAATGCGTGGAGTCGATGATCACGACGTTGTTGCCCACCACGGCGTTTTCCAGGTAGTCCTTTTCCAGGTTTTCATAAGCGCTGTTCCACGTCCCCAGGTCGCTCCATCCAAAGGAGGAGGGGATGACATAGACGTTATCTGCTTTTTCCATGATCCCATAGTCGATCGAAACACTGGAGCATTGCGGATAAATACGCTCGATGGCCTCCGCTTCGCCCGGTGTGTTGAAATGGTGGATCTCGGACTGGAAAAGTTCGTGCATTTCCGGGAGGTATTTCTCGAAGGCCGTCAGGATGTTGCGGGTCTTCCAGACAAAAATGCCCGCGTTCCAGAGAAAATCACCGCTTGCCAGAAACGTTTTGGCCAGGTCCAGGTTGGGTTTCTCCGTAAACGTCCTCACCTTGTAGATCTCGTCGGCAACCGCCATGACGTCGTGTTGGATATAGCCGTAACCGGTATTCGGATAGGTGGGTTTGATCCCCAGGGTGACAAAAGCGTTGAGGTGGTCCACGAAATCAAGGGCCCGCAGACACACCCGTTGGAAATTATCCTCGTCCTTGATGAGGTGGTCCGCAGGGGCGCATATCAGTTTGGCTTCCGGGTTTTGCAGGGCCAGCTTGTAAGAGGCGTAGGCGATACACGGGGCCGTATTTTTCCGCGACGGCTCGAACAGGATATTGTCGTGCCGGGCCTCGGGCAACTGTCGTTTGATGATCTCTTCGTATTCTTTTGTCGTAACGATGTAGATGTTCTCTTTGGGGATAAACCGGGCAAACCGGTCAAAGGTGCTTTGGATCAAGGTGCGGCCCTCATTCAAAATATCCAGGAACTGCTTCGGGTAACTGGTCCGGCTTTTTGGCCAGAAACGGCTGCCGATTCCACCGGCCATGATCACTACGTAGTACTGGTTGTTCATTTTTACGTTTTTCATATTAAGCCTTCTCTAACGAGGTCGTGTAATTGTAACACACCCAGGTACCGGCCGTCTTCGTCCGTGACGATCAGCTGGGATATGTCGTATGTCCGCATCCGGTCCAGCGCCTCCACTGCCAGGGCGTCAGGCCCTACAGTCTTCGGCTGTCCCGTCATAATATCCCGGGCAAGGATACCCTCCAGGGACACCGTTTTCTCCAACATCCTTCTCAGGTCCCCGTCGGTGATCACCCCCGCCAGCAGGCCTTCCGGGCCGAGGACCGCGGTTACACCCAGCCGTTTGTGGGAAATCTCCAGGATGACTTCCTTGAGCGTGCTGTCGGGTTGCACGGAAGGACGTTCGTTTTGCACATACAGGTCGGACACCCTTAGGTACAATTTTTTCCCGAGCGTACCACCGGGGTGAAACTTAGCAAAATCCTCGCCGGTAAAACCCCTTAATTCCATGAGGCAAACCGCGATCGCATCGCCCATTACCAGCTGGGCCGTGGTGCTGGTGGTGGGGGCCAGGTTGTTCGGACAGGCTTCCTGGTCTACGGTCGTGTCCAGGACAAGATCCGACTGGGCCGCCAGGAAAGAATCCCTGTTACCGACCATGCCGATCAATGTATTACCAAAGTTCTTGATCAGGGGAACAAGCCATTTGATCTCCGGCGAATGGCCGCTTTTGCTGATCAGCATGACCATGTCATCCGGTTGGACCATACCGAGGTCGCCGTGGATGGCGTCCGCCGCGTGCAGGAAAATGGAGGGCGTACCCGTCGAATTCAGGGTGGCGACGATCTTTTGCGCAATCAGCGCGCTTTTACCCACGCCGCTGATCACCAGCCTCCCTTTCAGGTGGAGCAGGGCTGTTACCACTCGTTCAAAATCATCGCTCAAGAGGGCGCCAAGGCCCCGGATGGCGTCTGCCTCCAGCCCGATCGTCCGTATTGCAATCCCCCGAATTGACTCCTTGCTCATTGTATAAGTGGCACAAAAATATTATATTCAGCTGGAAACTTGCCCCTTTTTCATTAACTTCGTGGCCCTTAAAAAGGAGCATCGCCTTTTACCCGATTGTAGGCCTCTACTACCAGCAATATTAGCTGACCGGATGCACCGCCACCGTACACCAGACGAGAAGTTGTTTTGAAAATTGAAGTGAAGGAAGACTATGACAACAACAAAAAAAACGGGCTCGGCCGCCAGCGTTAGAACTACAAGCAAAACCGCCAAAAGCCTGCCCGCGGCAAAAAACCCTTCCGAAACCGGCAAAAAAATCCAAGCGAAACCGTCCAACGGTCACTTAAGGACAGCCCTCCAGGAATATTTTGGATTTAGCCAGTTCAAAGGGAACCAGGAAGCCATCATCGAAAACCTGTTGGCAGGCAAGGATACATTTGTCATCAAACCGACCGGGGGTGGCAAAAGCCTGTGCTACCAGCTCCCCGCCCTCCTAAGCGAAGGGGTGGCGATCATCGTTTCCCCCCTCATCGCCCTGATGAAGAACCAGGTCGACCTGGTCCGCGGATACAGCTCCAAGGACGACGTGGCCCACTTTCTCAATTCGTCCCTTAGCAAGGCCCAGCAAAAGGTAGTGATGAGCGACCTCACCGAGGGCAAAACCAAAATGCTCTACGTGGCCCCGGAAACCCTGACCAAACAGGAAAACCTGGACTTCTTTGCAGAGCTCCCCATTTCCTTTTTTGCCGTCGACGAGGCCCACTGTATATCCGAATGGGGACACGACTTCCGCCCCGAATACCGCCGTTTGCGCGAAATGATGGACCGGATCAACGAAAAGGTCCCTGTCATCGCCCTGACGGCCACGGCTACGCCAAAAGTACAAAGCGATATCATCAAAAACCTGGGTCTGCGCAACCCCGCGGTGTTCGTTTCTTCCTTTAACCGGCCCAACCTCTATTATGAGATACAGCCGAAGATCAAAAAGGAACAAACCATCAAAAGCATCGTCAAGTTCATCACCCAGAATAAGGGCAAAAGCGGTATCATCTACACCCTCAACCGCAAGACCACCGAAGAACTTGCCGACATGCTCGTCGCCAACAGCATCAAGGCCGTCGCCTACCACGCAGGTCTCGACGCCAAGCTCAGGGCCGATCGCCAGGACCAGTTCCTCAACGAAGAGGTACAGGTCATCGTGGCCACCATTGCTTTTGGGATGGGTATCGACAAGCCCGATATTCGCTATGTCATCCACTACAATATCCCCAAGTCCATAGAGAACTACTACCAGGAAACCGGTCGCGCCGGGCGCGATGGTATGGAAGGAAAGTGCATTCTTTATTACAGCCACGCCGACGTCGCCAAGCTCGAACACTTCATGCGGGATAAACCCCTGAGCGAGCGCGAGGTAGGCGCCCAGCTCATCAACGAAACCGTCGCCTACGCCGAAGCCGGCGTCTGCCGCCGCAGGGTCCTGATGAGCTACTTCGGGGAAGCATACGAAGAAGAAAATTGCGGACAGTGCGACAACTGTCTCCACCCCAAAGAAAAGGTCGAGGCCAAGGACGGCGCCCACAAAGTCCTCCAGGTCATCAAGGCCCTCGACGAGCGTTTTGCCGCCGACTACGTCTTTCATATCCTCCTCGGCCGCGCCACGCCACAGGTCGTTATGTACCGCCACGAGCAACTGCCCGTTTTCGGTATCGGCAACGACCAGGAAACCCCCTACTGGAACTCCCTCATCCGGCAGCTCCTGCTCGAAGGCTTCCTCAGCAAAGACATCGAGGAATACGGGGTGCTCAAACTCACCCGTAAGGGAGAGCAGTTCCTGAAGAAGCCCACGACCTTCCCCATCATCCTCAACAACCTTTTCGAAGACGCCAACGCCGACGACGACGAAGGCAGCGAAGGCACCTCCGGTTCCCCCGCCGTGGCCGACGAAAAGCTCTTCAACATGCTCAAGGAAATCCGCCTGGTGGAAGCCAAAAAGAAAAGCCTCCCGCCGTTCGTTATTTTCCTTGAAACCTCCCTCCAGGACATGGCCATTATGTTCCCCACCACCCTGGAAGAGCTCGAAAAGATCCAGGGGGTCAGCAAGGGGAAAGCGCTCCGCTACGGCAAACCCTTTATACAGCTCATCGCCCAATATGTAGAGGAAAACGGTATCGAACGCCCCGACGACTTTATCGTCAAAAGCGTCGTCAACAAAAACAACAACAAGGTCTACATCATCCAGCAAACCGACAAGCGCATCGCCCTGGAAACCATTGCCAAAAACAAAGACCTCCGGCTCGACGCCCTCCTCGAAGAAATGGAGACCATCGCCGCCAGCGGCACCAAGCTCAAGCTCGACTACGCCATCGACGAGATGCTCGACGAAGACGAACAGGACGAGATCATCGACTACTTCAAGGGCTGCGAAACCTCCTCCCTCCAGGTTGCCCAGGAGGAGCTCGCCGATTCCAACTATACCTGGGAGCAGTTGAAGCTGATGCGGATAAAATTTTTGTGCGAATATGGGAATTAACCCTATCTTTGCCACCCCTAACAGGGAAATGGTGCGGTAGCTCAGTCGGTAGAGCAAAGGACTGAAAATCCTTGTGTCGGCGGTTCGATCCCGCCCCACACCACGGAAAATCAAGCGGTTACGATACAAAGTCGTAGCCGCTTTTTTTTATTTTTTTATCCCGCTTTCCGGAAGCTCCCCGTCCGCGGAAATGGGCCCAGCCCACCGGTGTGGTTTACGAACACATAATATACTAACTTAACTTCTTGCCTTCATGCGGATACGGGCATCATAAAAGAAGGAAAGTTATGCCTACAGTCTCCCGGGATTTTCCCGCACAGCCCCATTTGGATGTTCCTAAAAAACAAGCGCGCGAACTGCTCACGCAGTCCAAGGCAAAATCATCGGATGCCCTTGATCGCGTCCGCCGCCGACATCCTCGTTTTCAACCTGCCGATGATGATGCTATCTGCACTCGTATAAAGTTGAGCGACGCTCAATTGGTCATCGCCAGGGAATACGGTTTCTCCTCCTGGACACAGCTCAAACAGCGCATCACAGGCAACACTGCGGCGCAACTGATCGACAAAGCGATACGCGCTGGTGATGCCGCGGGCGTCAGGCAATTGTTGAGCGCTTATCCCGAACTATTGGATGTTCCGGTTGTAAGCGGCAACTGGGGCCCCCCCATGAGCCACGCCGCCAACCTGGGTCGCCTGGACATGGTCAAAACCATCGCAACACTGGGCGCCAAAGACTTCCAGCACGCGTTTGACCGCGCACTGCTGCATGGCGATATTGACATCGCCCGGTGGTTACTTGAACAGGGTGCCACACTCACCCCCGGGATCATCATGGGCTCCTGCGAAACCCTGAACGAACGGGGCTTTGGGTTCCTGGACGATGCGGGCGTTCCATTGACGGATGAGAAGGGTGATCGATTGGCCCCGCTTGCCATGGTGCTCGAAACGTACAGTCGCCATCCGGAAGGCAAGCACGCCATTTTACAACGATTCAGGGCAAGAGGCTATGAATGGCCGGATACGCCGGTGATGGCTTTCCATTGTGGTGACCTGGACCGGCTCAAAGCGCACCTGCAAAGCGATTCACAACTGGTTCACCGTCGATTTGGTTATCGCGAAATCTATCCACCCATATTGGGTTGTGCGGACGATCTTCGGTCAGGGCTGCACGGTACGCCGATCGACGGGACCACTTTGCTGCACCTCTCTATCGATTTTGATGAACGCGAGATCTTCGACTGGTTGCTGGAGAAGGGGGCGGATGTCAATGCTGCGGCTACTATTGACGGGGAAGGTTTTGGCGGACATACGCCGCTATTTAGCGCTTTGGTGAGCGTGGCGTATACGAACGGCAGACAACGGGATGCTTATATGGTTCGCCGGTTATTAGCGCTTGGCGCGGATATCCAAGTGAGGGCAAGCCTCAGAAAGTTCCTTGATTGGGTGGACGAGCCCCGGTGGCACATAGCCAAAAATGTGACGCCGGTCGAGTGGGCCACTGGTTTCCCGGAAAAGAGATGGGTGAACCAGGAAGCATTAACTTACACTTCATGAAAACCGCCACCTACATTCTAGCCACGCTTCTATCCTACCTGGCCATAAGCATGGGCACCTACCTGATGATCAGGATGGCGATCGACTACGCATCCTTTAAAACGGATATCCATTTCCTGAAATTCAAACAAGACTACATCGGCATTCCCCTGTGGCGCGCGGCGTTCTATACCCATGTGTTTAGCGCCGTCCTGGCCTTGGGTGCGGGCTTGACGCAATTTTCAGAACATGTGTTAAAAAATCACCGGCGGCTGCACAGGACCGTTGGATGGTTCTATGTGGTCACCATTTTGGTGGTCAACTTCCCTGCCGCCATGGTCATGGCGTTTTACGCAAATGGGCTGTTGCCTTCGAAGATCGCTTTCACGATCCTGGATTGTCTTTGGTTCTGGTTTACCCTTAAGGCCGTGTTGGCCGCCCGGGATAAACGGTTTAAAGAGCACAAACAATACATGATCCGCAGCTACGCACTGACGTTTTCGGCCATTACCTTGCGGACCTGGAAGATCATTCTTGGATACGTCTTTCACCCGGACCCGCTCCATCTGTATATGATGGACGCCTGGATGGGTTTTGTGCCCAACCTGCTGGTGGCGGAGTTGCTGATCCAGACTAAAGGGCTAACGCTCTATACGCATGTTCGAAATAATCAGGTAAGACAACACCACAAAGATCACCGCAAAACTGCCGATCATGGTCACGATGTGCCATACGCGCACATACCGGTTTCCGGATTTGGTCAGCGTACGGCGTACCCCACCGGCGATGGCGTAGGAGGCCCAGCCGATCAGGAATAGGTATACGGCAAGGATGGCGTAGAGGAGGAAGTCCATACAGAAAGATACCAAATAAAAAGCGGCCCGGGAACCCCCGGGCCGTTTTATTCCGCCTTCCAAAACCGGTAAACCTCTTCCTCCATCCCCTGTCTTTCATCCAGAATGAGTGTGCTCAGCCGGGATCGTGAAGCAAGCCTTTCCATCTCGCTTTGTTCGCGAACGTAGTACGCATGGACCTCTTCGGCCGTGCCCCCGTACCGGTGCTGATAGTGGGACAAATATTCCGGCGCCGCCCCACGATCCACAATCAGCCGCTGCCACAAAGTCTCCGGCGCCGCCTTGAGAAAGACCATGCGCACCTCCCGGCCGGAGAGATATTGATCGATATAGGATAATTCCGCCCAGCTAAGGATGCCCGGGCGAAAAGCCTGGGTAAGATGGAGCGTGTCGATGAGTCCAAAGACGGTGAACCATCGGCGTGGCTGGAGTGGGGGTGCGGAAATATCGATTACCCGCAGCAGGCGTCGCAGGTGTTCGCGGCACGCCCTTTTGCCCGGGACGGTGTCAAGGTCGGGGGAGGCCAAAGGGAAATAGGTGTGTGCCTGGCTCAGGTGGAAAAGGGTGCGGGGCCGCTCGTCTTCGAGCACGTGCCTGTCGAGCAAACGCCGGATCAGGCTGGATTTACCGGTCCCGCTGGTCCCTTCCACGAGCAAGATATGTGTATTCATAGGTTAGCAACGGTCAGCCTTCGTCCTCCGCAAACGTGAGGACATAGTTGTTGTTATCGATGATGGAGAACTCGGTCGCTCCATAGAATGTTTTTTGCAACCCATGGACGATGGTTACCTGGGGTGAAATACGGTCGAAGAGCGCGCGGATGCCTTTGACATTGATATAGAACAAAAGGGACCCGCCGTCTTCCCGGCGCACGGCAGGCAGTGTGTCGGCCAGGCTTTCAAAGGACTGGAACATAAATGTCACACTACCGGCGCGCATCATGGCCCATACCAGGGGACCTTTCCCGGCGTCAGGCACGGTCATTTGAAGCTGAAAGCCAAGGCGCTCATAAAAGTCGATGGTGGCGTGCATGTCACGTACAAACAGGTTGGGAGAAAGGGATTCCATAGTTGTATTTTGAGGTGAAACAGGAGGACCAAATTACTAAATATTTTAGCAATTGATGTAAATATTTTTAGCAAAGTGGACCTTACCTTTGCGCGGGTCGGAGGACCCTTCAAAAACATATCATACTCATGCTTTTATCCATTATTATTCCGGCCTACAATGAAGAACGCACGATTACAACGATCCTGGAGAAGGTCGCCTCCGTGGCGCTGATCCAGGATATTCGTAAAGAAATTATCGTGGTCAATGACTGCTCCAAGGACGGCACGGAAGGGGTGGTTCTATCCTATATAAATGCCCATCCGGCTGCCGGCATCCGTTATGTCAAGCATGAGAAGAATGGGGGCAAAGGCGCGGCGATCCACACCGGCATCCGGGAAGCCACCGGCGATTATATCATTGTACAGGATGCCGACCTGGAGTACGACCCTGCGGAATACAACATCCTTCTGAAACCCATTACCGATGGTTTTGCGGATGTGGTGTTCGGCAGCCGTTTTATGGGGGGCAACGCTCATCGTATTTTATTCTTTTGGCACAGCATCGGAAACGGCTGGCTGACCTTCCTCAGCAATATGTTTAACAACCTGAACCTGACCGATATGGAGACTTGCTACAAGCTCTTCAAAGCGGAACACCTGAAAAAGCTCGACCTCAAGGAAAAGCGCTTCGGGTTCGAACCGGAGGTCACGGCCAAGATCGCGAAGATTCCAAAGATCAGGATATACGAAGTAGGCATCTCCTATTATGGGCGGACCTATGAGGAAGGGAAAAAAATAAACTGGAAGGACGGTCTGCGGGCTTTGTATTGTATCGTGAAGTATGGGCTGAGCAGCTAAGGGCGCCACAGGCGCCCTGCCCGAAGGGCCATCATTGGCGGTGTTGCGGCGGCGGACTAAATTGTCCGCTTAGTCCGCCGCCGCAACTCAAAAGACTTCGCCCAGGTTTACCGCAAACCCACTGGAGCCGTCCATGCCGACTCCATAGTCTACACAGATATTGGCACCGGAGTGTTTATTAAGCTTTAACCGGATGCCGGCTCCGCATCCGGGCTCGATGGTATTGTAACGGGAAGCCAGGTTCCGTTTGAAGGACTCCGCATTACCAAAAACCACTATCCCAAAAAGACCGTTCCGGGAAATCGTAAGGCGGTCTTCCACCTCCAGGTAAGTCATGTCGTTCCCGCGATAGCGGCCTTGTATGTACCCCCTGCCAGTATTGAAATTGTCGTCCCAGCCAGTGGAAGGAAGAAGCAGGTATGGCGTCTTCTCGCCGGCCGTCAGCCAGTTAAAGCTCCAGAGGGCAAGGATGTTCCGGTGATTCCTGGACAAGGAAAAATATTTCCGGAGGTCGATCTGCATCATCGTAAAATTGGCGTCGCTGCCCAGCCACGTAAAGCTGGGATGAAACACCACGTTGGCATAAAATCCATTGTACGGGTTGACGGGGTTCGCCCGGGAATCGAAAACGACCCGCGCCGCCGGCCCCACGGAGGTTTCGGTTTTTGTAAGACCGTACTTTTGGAAACTGGTGACAATCCCCTGGGGCGGATCCACTTCCACGATGTTCCAGAAATAGTCGTAGTAAAAACCAAGCCCGGCGTATAGATTTTTGGCAACGGCCCTCAGGATCGAGGTGTGCAATTTTATGTAGGAAAAGTCAATGGTATACCCGTCGGAATATTGTGTATGCCCTCCCAGGCCAAAGGTGGTGGAGGGATATTTCATATACCGCCAGTCGGCGATGATGTTGTACTTGTTGCCCCTTGTCCAGATGTCGGCGACGATGGGGGCGATGATCTGGTTGTATTGGGAATAGGTAATGCTGGTGGCTATGTCGGATATTTTGGCCAGCGAATCGCCGGTGGAAAAAGCAAGGTTATCGCTCAGCACGACGGCAAAACCTGTTTGCAGGGTGTAGCCTGCGGCGGGAAAAGGGGCATTATGAAATTTGCCCTCGTCCCGGCGCACGGTTTCCGAATTTCCGGCGACCCAATGATAGACATCGATCAGGTCTCTTTGCGGAGGATCATTTACCGTGTCAGCGTGTTTCAGGGAATCCACCGTCTGTCCAAAGCTCCGCCAGGGGAAAAGAAGAAGGTATAAGCAAAGAATTATATACGTCCTCAAGTTGGTAGTTTATATGTTATTTCTTCCTAATTTGTCGCGCGTTCGCGCACACCAGCTTTCGTAGGGAATATAGGACGATGTTCCTGCGCAAGGGTTTAGTGACGCAGGCTTTCCTTTTTGACGGAAAGTGCAATTTCTAAATTTTCTGTCTTCGTACCTTTAGCATTTTTGGTAAAAAATCCCCAAATATTGTTTCGCAACTTCCATATTCAACTCCTCCTGCGGTACCTGCTGATCTCGGTCGTGCTGGCGGGGAGCGTCCTTTTGTTTGTATATACGGAGCTGTATTTCACCGCCTCCGCCCTTTTCCTCATCGCCGTGCTGCTGGGGTATGGTATCCAGCTGTATATGCGCCGCCTCGGCCGGGACATCGATCACTTTATAGAGGCGGTCAAGACCAGGGACCACGCGGTTTATTTCAGCCCCAAAAAATATGGAGGCCCCTTCCAGCGGCTTTTCCATTCCTTTAATGACGTCCTTCAAGCCCACAAGACGATCACTATCGAACGGGAGTCGGTTTTCCAGCTCCTGAAAAGCGTCATGGAACGGGCGCCCTTCGGGGTCATCACCGTCGCCAGGAACGCGCTGACGGATACGCAAGGCAAGTACCCCATCCTTTTTATAAACGCCGCCGCCTATCGCCTCCTGCAGATCCCCGAATACCACTACTGGTACCGGCTGGCTGCCCACGTGCCCGACTTTGTGCAGGAGATCCTGCCCATCACCTCGGGGGGCAAACGATTTACGGAAAAATTCATCAACGGGAGCAAGGTCCTCCTCTCCCTGGAAACGGAAGTCATCCGTCTTGTACAGGAGGAATACCTCATCATCACCTTCCAGGACATCAAAGAAGAAGTCGAGCAAAAGGAAATGGAGGCCTGGAACAAACTCATAGAGGTCATGACCCACGAGATCCTAAACTCCATCACCCCCATCTATACCCTGGCGGGAACAGTAAAGGACATGATGGATGCGAAGGGGATGAACCTGGATGCGGAAGACCTGGAAGACATGCGGCTCGCGGCGGGCACCATCAAACGGCGGTCGGACGGGCTCATGAACTTCGTACAAGACTACCGGATGGTGGCGGAAGTGCCCACACCCCAACTGGAACCCTGTACCGCGGAAGAGCTGTTCACCGGTATACGGACCCTGATGAAACCCCTGGCCGACCAGCAAGGCGTCGCCCTGGAAGTCGTTTCCCTCCCCGGGCGGAACCAGCTCCTCATCGACCTGAAGCTCATCGAACAGGTCCTGATCAACCTGATCACCAACGCGATCTACGCGACCAAAGAGCGGCCTCACCCGCGGATCCTGATCCAGCTCCGCAAGGAAGAGGAACGCTATTTCATCGACGTCATCGACAACGGGAAGGGCATACCGCCCGCGATCCTGGACAAGATCTTCGTCCCGTTCTTCACTACCCGTTCGAACGGGTCCGGGATTGGGCTCTCCATCTCCCGAAACATCATGAAGCTCCACAAAGGGAATCTCGACGTTTACTCCGTCGAAGGTCAGGAGACACGGTTCACACTGTCTTTCTAAAACCGGTCCCGTCGCCTCCACTCTTGCCTCTAACGACGCCCGGGTGGTCCGAGGGGGGGGTAGGTCCATTTTACTTCTTTTCCGCAGAGGTTAAAAGCGCTCGCCGTCGTTCGGGTCTTCTGCGGAAAAGAAGTAAAATGGACCTACCCCCCCTCGGACCACCCTAGCACGCCAAGGTGCAACGTCCCGCAAATAAACTCTCAGGGCGCCGCGAGCAGCACCTGCCAGGCGGCGGCGACGCGGCCCTCGGAGAGAAGCGTAGCGGCGTACCGGTGGAGTTCGCGTTCCATTTCGTCGGGGGAGACGCTGAAATAGAGGATGATGTTTTTTAAGCGATCGTCCTCGAAGGAAGGATCGATACGGGGGAACTCGTGGACGTTGGCCAGTTGGCCGAGTTGATTGCCTGTTAGAACAGTGCTTAACCGGATGGAGGGCGGAAGCGCATCCACGCCGATACCGGTGTGTATGTTGGGTTTCTCCACGATAATGAGATTGTCCGGGCGGACCGCCGAGTACCAGTCGCCGCCGAGGCGGGCGACGTGGTGGAGTTTGCGCTGGTCGATCATTCCTTTGTCGTCCAGGATCTCGTCGGCGATGTGCATGCACAGGACCTCGCAGATTACGAGGTTGCCGGCGCCGGGTTCGGAACCCAGCGACTTTACTTCTACAACGCGGCATTCGAGACGGACCTTACTCTCGCGAACCATCGGTGGTTTAACGCGCGTAGCGGGTTCTTCGGTGAAACCGGCTTTGAGGAATTCGTTTACGCCCCGGGGGTAGTCGCAGCTGGCAAGGCTTACCTGCTGGACCATGTCGAAGTCGACGATGTTGATGACGACTTCGGGGACCTCCAGGACGTTTTCAAGGGTGTGTTTGGTGGTGTTGTCCCGGACCCGGCGGGAGGGCGAAAACACGACGATGGGGGGCGTCGTGGAAAACATATTGAAGAAACTAAAAGGGCTCAGGTTGACGTGACCGGAAAGGTTGACGGTGCTGGCAAAACAGATGGGGCGGGGTGCGATTGCGTGCTGGAGGTATTGCTGCCGCAGCGGGATGGATATGGACTGGAGGTCGACGAGCATATTATTTTTTGATGGCCAGGAGGGAAAAGTCGTCTTCCTCGCGGACGATCGTGTTGGTCAGGGTACCCAGACCTTCGATTTCCATTTCTACCACGTCGCCTTCTTGAAGCCATTGTTCGGTATATCCCGGGTCTTGTAGTTTTCCCGTGCCGTTGAGCTCCAGGAGGCAACCGGTACCGACGGTGCCGCTCCCGATCACGTCACCGGGGTAGAGGGTTACTCCGTAACTGGCGCGCTCGATCAACTCCGCAAAGGTCCAGGCCATGTCCGCGAGGTTTCCGCGGCTGAGCTCGACCCCGTTGACCTTGCAGGTCATGGCCAGGTTGTAGGCGTGACCGGTATGACCGGGAGGCGGGGGTACCCGGTAGGAGTCGAGGTCGTCGGGGGTCACGAGGTAGGGCCCGAGGACGGTGGCGAAATCTTTTCCTTTGGCGGGTCCCAGGTTGAGCAACATCTCTTCCATCTGGAGGGTCCGTGCGCTCATATCATTCATAATCATAAAACCACCGATATAATTGTCGGCCTCCGCGGCGCGGATATTTCGTCCCTCCTTACAGATCACGATGGCGCATTCCAGCTCGAAGTCGAGCTTGGCAAAATGGTCCGGCATACAGGAGATGTCGCCGGGTCCGAAGATCGCGTTGTGGTTGGTATAATAGAATACGGGGTATTGATCGAATTCCGGGATCATGGGTACCTTCCGGTTACGCCTGGCGGCTTCCACGTGCTGGCGGAAAGCATAGCCGTCCCTGCAAGACGTGGGGTGTGGTACCGGGGCCATCAGCGCGGCGCCCGCCAGGGGGGTCGCATTGCGCTGGCTGATCCGGCCCTCCCGGATCATGATCGGGGCCCCCGATAAAAAGGGGAAATACTCGTCCCAATATTGCAACAGCATGGACATGGTGTTGGGAAGCTCGGGGTGGAGTCCATCCATGTCGTACAACCATTGATCTACCAACAGGGCGGCTTGTTCGTGGCCGTCTTTTATATACGAGACGAGTTGCATGGGGCTCGGTTTTTGAAGGTCCAAAGTAACACAATATTCTTCCTAACTTTGTCATTATTAGAAAAACCTCCCCAGCATGAAGTTTGAGAAGATCCATAATAAAGGGCAGGCCCGTCTTTTTCAAAACCAGTACCTGGAGGTGCTTACCAAGACGCATCCCCTGGTCATCTGGGGGATGTACCTTCCGCTGATCGTCTTCATGTTGTATTTTAGCCACCACCGGGCCGGGTTTTCCTGGGGGGCGACGGTGGGGATCTTTGTTTTTGCCATGTTTTTCTGGACCTTGTTCGAGTACGTCATGCATCGGTTCGCCTTCCATTTCGTCAGCGAACGGCCCCGGGTCCGTAAGTTTGTCTACATCATGCACGGCAACCATCATGAATTCCCCAGGGACAAGGAACGGCTTTTTATGCCCCCGGTCCCCAGCCTTATCCTGGCGGCGTCGATCTTTAGTGTCCAATATTTGCTGCTGGGGCACTATGCCTTCCCCTTTTTCCCCGGCTTTCTTTTAGGGTACCTCTTGTACGGCAGTATGCACTACGCCATCCACGCCTGGAACCCGCCTTTTCCCTGGATGAAGCCTTTGTGGCGGAACCACCACCTGCATCATTACAAAAATGACGACCTGGGTTTTGGCGTCAGCACTTCCTTTTGGGACCGTGTGTTCGGCACCACCTTTACGGCAGTTGATCATTCTGCACCTTCAGGTGCCCTGAAGCCGAATCCAGAAAAACATTGTTAAAATCCTGGGTCGCGCGCATGCCCGTCCCGGAGTACGCCTGGGTCGCGCGGTGGACCTCCACGTAGTGATGGGTATAGAACCAGCCGGTGTTTTGGTCCCAGTAAAGATCCTCGCAATAGATGGTGTCCTTTTTGACAAGGTTGATGATCTTGACGTGGTCCCGCAAGTAGACCTTGTTCATGTTCTCATAATAGACACCGTAGCGCGCATCTAAAATGCTTTCGATATTGAGGAGAGAGTCGTAGAAGTCGCAGTGAAGCGAACGGGGGAAAACGATCCTTTGGGTATCTTGTTGGTAGCGGAGCATATAGGGCGCCAGCAGCCGGGCTTTCATCTTACCCCCCTGGCTCATATACGCGTCGATGCCATGGGCCTCCTCCGGGGTCTGGGTCCGGCGGCCCAACGCAGCAACCTTTTGCATATCGTTCTCACAGGCGCACAGGAGCAACAACCCGAGGACGCCCACCCACCAATGTTGTGTTACCATCGCCGTAAACTTACATTATATTCCATTGACCGATGGTATAAAGTCCCTTAAAAACCAGGTCGGGGTCGATATGGACCGGTTGTGTCAGGTGGGTGGAAAAAAACAGGGTGTCGCCGCCCGTCATGACCACCTCCAGCCCCTTGTACCTGTCCTGGTAGGCCCCGATCACGCCATCCACTTCTTTGGCCATGCCCAGAAGCACCCCGCTCAAAATATTGGTCCGGGTATCGGAACCGATCAGCGGATAGTTCCAGTCGGCTTCCACAAGGGGCAATTTGGCGGTATAATGGTGCAGGGATTTGAAACGCATCTCCATGCCCGGTGAAATGCTTCCCCCCAGGAATTCACCGTATTTATCGACATAGTTGTACGTAATCGCGGAACCAAGACCGATGACGAGGAGGTGGACCCCGGGAAAGCGGGTAAGGGCGGCGGTCATCATGGCCAGACGGTCGGCCCCGATGGTCTCCGGTTTACCGACCGGTGTGCTGAGGGGGAGGCGGCTCAAATGGCTTAGGACGTGGAGCCGGCCATGAGCCCTGAGCAACGTTTCCAGCTCGGGGTGGTGGTGTACCACGGAGGCGAGCACCATTTTATCCGGTGTGTACTCGTCGAGGAGCGGCCGGATGACGGAGGGTTCATCGGAAACGAGCACCCGGGTCTCCGTGAGCCGCCCGTCGATAAAAACCCCGCACTTGAGACGGGTATTGCCGAAGTCGAAGCAAAGGACGGTTTCCATGGGCTTAGAATTTGAGACCGGGCAATTGTTTGAAATGCCCGTTGAGCTTTATCTTATCCTTGAGGGCTTCCATTTCCGCCAGGAGTGGAAGGACTTTGCCCAGGTGCCGTTTGATGTATTCCTGGCGCTGGATCTCCCGGGGGAGCTGCAGGAACTCGTATTCCTCTTCCAACGAAAGCCCTACATGGTGGGCGATGTCATAGGTGACGAGGTGCAGGTCTTCCTTGGTAAAGGTTTTCCGCACCTGGAGGAACTCATGCAGCTCCCGGATGCGTTGTACGAGCACCTGCATCAGTTCCCTGTTTCCGTCATCCTGGTTCTCCTGATAGTTGACGATGGCGCCGCTGTATAGTTTCTCGGGGACTTCGCGGATCAGCTCCAGGACGCGGAAGACTTCCATACCTTCGGTCCTGATATCCATTTCCCCCGAGTCGTACACCTTGACGATGTTCTTAACGGTGACGGTAGTACCGTATTCCGCCACCGCGTCGCCGATGACGGTAGGAATGCCAAAGGGCTTTTGCTCCTCGAAACATTCGTTGATGAGTTGTCTGTAACGGGGTTCGAATATATGAAGGTTCAAATGCTCACCGGGAAAGACGACAATGGATAATGGAAATATGGGAACAAACCGTGTCATAGGAGACAAAGTTGAACTTTTTTTTGAGAAAACCCTATCTTGGCGCGTATGGAGAAATTATCGGTGGTGATCATCACCTTTAACGAGGAGGATAATATAAGACGCTGTATCGATTCGGTGGGCTCCGTGGCGGATGAGGTGGTGATTCTGGATTCGTTGTCCACGGATAAGACGGTGGCCATCGCGGGAGAAATGGGTGCGGTGATCTACCAGCAGGCATTTGCGGGATATACCGCGCAAAAAAACAAAGCCCTGGACCTGGCTTCCTTCCCCCTGGTGCTTAGCCTGGACGCGGACGAGGTCATAGACGAACGGCTGGCGGCCTCCATCCGGGACGTCAAAGCCGGGGCCCGGGCGGCCGGTTATACCATGAACAGATGTACGAACTACTGTGGGAAATTTATCCGTCACGGCAGTTGGTACCCGGACCGGAAACTCCGGTTGTTTGACAAGAATAAGGCCCGGTGGGCGGGGTTGAACATCCACGAAAACGTCGAATTGCTGGAACCCGGGAAAACGGAACACCTGGAGGGCGATATCCTTCACTACTCCTACAACGCACTCGAAGAACACATCACCCAAAACAACAAGTTTAGCACGCTGTCGGCGGAGGCGTACATGGCCGAGGGGAAAAAAGCGGGTTGGGGTAAGATGCTGTTCAATCCAGCCTGGGCTTTCTTTCAGGGCTATGTACTCCGGGCGGGTTTCCTGGACGGATTCCACGGTTTGGTCATCGCGGCCAATGTGGCCCACCTCACCTTTATGAAGTACTACAAACTGTACGCACTCAACAAAGGAATCCCTGTCAAACCTTCTTGAGTGCCGCGCGCAGGCGTTTCCAGGTCATCTTCAGGCGAAGACCCGGTCCGGGTGTGCTATCAGGAGCCGGTCCCGTATACACGCTTCCTCTCCGGAGCATTTGTTTGGTCAGGTAACTGGAAGAAACCCCCCATTTCTGGACAAAAGTTTTCTCTCCGTCGTTGGGCACGATCCGCCCGAGGGACTTGCTCATGAAGTGATACACCCGGCTCCGGGCGACACCCCTGAAGTGACGGACACCCATGGTCCAAAGCTTCATGGAAAAATCGGGGTCGGAATACAACCCCGGGGAAAACTCGATGCTATAGCCCCCCACCAGATCCCAGACATCCCGGTGGACGATATTGGGGGGCCAGGTAGCGCCCATCCAATCCTCTTTGGGCGTGTCGGCAAAATGCGCGAGCAGGTCGGCTTCGCGAAAGTCCGCCGCGGAGGATCCGAAGTCCCCGACGAGAACGCTGGGATTTCCGGTGGCCCTGGGTTCGATCATCGTGGCCGACAAAAAAAACCAGGGATGCCCGATGGCCCGTACTTCTTCCATCAAGGCGGTGTCCCAGCCGGGACAGACATACATGTCGTCGTTGATGTATACGATATATTCCCCCTTCGCCAGCGTACGGGCGTGGTTGAGGGCGTAACAGATACCAATATTGGACCGGCTATAGGTATAGTCTATATCATTCTGACTGTCAAGCCATTGTAGGGTCCCGTCGGTGCCTTCGTTGACGTGTACGACGATCTGGAAAGGGAGGATTGAATGCCGGCGGATGCTGTCGATACACAGCCGGAGATAGTCGAGGTTATTCCAGGAGGGAATAAGTAAGGTAAGCAGTGGAGTGGTGGAGGAAGGCCGCTGAACCAGCCGCGGGCTGATATGACTAGTGATTTCCATATTCATTTTTCCACCAGCGGTACCCGATAAAGCCCATCACGCAAAAGGGGATGGCCATGAGGTAAAGGATAGCGGCGTTGAGGGATTTGGCGGGTTTCTCACCCAGTTGCTGGGCGGTACGGGTACAGATAGAACACTGCGCCCGGGCGGCGGGTGCGGCCAAACCAAGACACACGATCAGCAGCAGGAGGGCAAGTCCAGCACGCATTTTCCGTATGGGGGTAAACCGGGGCATGTTGCAAAAATACTAACTTTAGCGCCTCATCCCTTGACTTCATGAATTTTTTGCCCGCTAACAAAACCCTGCTTGGTTTTTCCCTCTCGATCGTCCTCATTTTATTTGTAGGGATCACCTCCTATCTCACGATCCTGAGATACGACGACAATGCCGGATGGGTCAACCACACCCATGAGGTGATCAGCAATATCAACGAGCTGGACCGCCGGATTACCGAAACGGAGGCGACGGGCAGGGCGTATCTTCTGTCCGGGGACGACCGGTTCCTGGTCCTTTTCAACGACGCGGCCGTGCACATCGAATTTTTGCAAGACCGCTTCCGGGAAATGACGATGGATAACTTCTACCAGACGCGGAGGATCGATTCGCTGAGACCCCTTCTTGCGGAACGTATCGGGTTCATCCGTAAAAGGATACAGATCCGCCAGGCGGGGACGCTCGCGGACGTGCTTGCCCAGACGGACATGCACTATGGGCTGGCGCTCCAGGCGGCGGTGGATGTCCTCATCACCGAGATGCGGGAAGACGAAGAGCTCCTGTTGACAGAGCGGAACAAAAAGATGGATGCCAGCAAACTGGGCGCCTTGCTCACCGACGTCGGGGGTACCCTTGTCGGCCTGGCCGTGGCCCTCGCCCTGCTGTGGTACATCATGCGCACCTTTGCAGAACGGGAACGGGTCAGGGCAAGTCTCCAGGAATCCAACGAGTCCCTGGAGAAAGTGTCGGAAGAGAACCAGCGCCGCAACTGGCTGCTGACGGGGGCTTCCGATCTCAACACCCGGCTTAGGGGGGAAATGAGCCTGGCGGCCCTGGCCCAGGAGGCCATCAGCGAGCTTTGCACGCGGGTGGGCGCCCAGTTAGGGGCGTTGTATGTCATGAACGAGGAGACCAAGATCCTCCAGCTGGCGGGGTCTTTTGCTTATCCCCTGCCCCCCGGACCCGCCCCCGAATTTGCATTAAGGGAAGGGTTGGTGGGCCAGGCGGCGTTTGAAAACCGGCCCTTGTCGGTGGATGGCCTTTTGAAAGACCGGTTCCGGGTCCGGACCGGTTTGGGCGACCTGGCGCCCCGGTTTATAGAAGCATGGCCTGTTGACCACGAAGGGATCACCGCGGTGGTGGAGCTGGGTCTGGAGGAGCCGCTGGCCGGTTCGAGGGAGGAATACTTCCGGCTAATATCCAAAGATATTGCCGTCGCCATTCAAATGGCGGTGTCCCGGACCCGGCTAAACGAACTCAACGACCGGCTGCAAAGACAGGCGGAAGAGCTCCAGCTCCAGCAGGAAGAACTCCAGGCCACCAACGAGGAGCTGACCCGTCAGTCCGAACAGCTCCAGGCCTCGGAAGAGGAGCTCCGGGTGCAACAGGAAGAGCTGATGCAAGCCAACCTGCAACTGGAGGAAAAGGCGCAACAGCTCAAGGAGAATGTAGAGGCCCTGGAAATCGCCAGGCGGGAGATCATGAACAAGGCCGAGGAAGTGGAGCGGAACAGCCGCTACAAAACCGAGTTCCTCGCCAACATGAGTCACGAGCTCCGGACGCCGCTCAACAGCATCCTTATCCTGGCCAAGCTGCTCTCGGAAAACAAGGACACCAACCTCACCGACAAACAGGTCGAATACGCGGGCGTGATCCACAAATCCGGTCAGGACTTGCTGACATTGATCAACGACGTGCTCGACCTTTCCAAGATAGAGGCGGGCAAAGCCACGGTATCCCTTGCACCGGTCCCGGTTACGCAATTGCGTACCGACATGGTGTCGGTGTTCCGGGAAGTGGCCGAGGCGGGTCAGATCCAATTCACGACCGACATCGACCCGCTTTGTCCAAAAGAAATATATACCGATAAGGATCGCCTGGAACAGATCCTCAGGAACCTGTTGTCAAACGCCTTTAAGTTTACCCATGAGGGCGGAACGGTCCGTTTGCACATCGCTGCGGTCAACCCCCAAACCGTCGCCTTTCGCGTGACCGACAGCGGGATCGGCATCCCGGAAGGGCAACAGGAGGTCATCTTCGAAGCCTTCCGCCAGGCCGATGGTTCTACCAACCGCAAATACGGAGGAACGGGGCTGGGGTTATCGATCAGCCGCCAGCTGGCCGCCATGCTGGGCGGGTCGCTCGATGTGGAAAGCGTTGCGGGCAAAGGCAGTACGTTCAGCCTCCTCCTGCCCGTAGTGTTTACGCCAAAACTGGAGGACTCCGGGACCATACCTGACCCTCCGGCTGTGGGAGAGGAGCCCTTGCTGGCCGGTAAGGTTCTCCTGATCGTCGAAGACGATCCCGTATTTTCCAATATTCTCCGGGACTTTGCCCGGGACAAAGGCTACGAAACCGTGCTCGCGTCAAGGGGAGACACCGCCCTGCAATATGCAAAGGCCTATCTGCCCACTGCCATCTTACTGGATATACAGCTCCCGGTTGTGGACGGCTGGACCGTCCTCAAACGGCTAAAGGCGGACGCCGCGACCCGGAGCATCCCCGTACACGTCATATCGGGGTTTGATGACCGGGCCCGGGGAATCGAAATGGGCGCCATCAGCTTTATCCACAAACCCCTGGGTAAAGACGACCTGGACGGGGTCTTCAGCGCTATATCGGCGTCCGGTCCTTCCACCGTCAAAAAAGTGCTTATTGTGGAGGACGACGCCGTGCAGTGGGAATACCTGGACCGTATCCTCAGGGAAAAGGAAAGGGACATCACTTGCGTGCATGCGGCAGACGGCGGGCAGGCCTTGCAACGCGTGGGGGAAGATATCTTCGACTGTATCATCGTCGACCTCACCCTCCCCGATATGAGCGGGTTCACCCTCCTGGAACACCTGGAAAACAGCGGCCTTCCGTCGAAAACAAAAATTATCGTGCATACCGGCAAGGACCTGGACAAGGAAGATGCCCTGCGTCTGCGGCGCTTTACCAATACCATCGTCCTCAAAGGGGGCCGTTCCCACGAGCGCCTCCTCGACGAGGTGGCGCTGTTTCTCCATAAAGTGGAAGAGAAAAACGGGGACGCGCTTTCCCGTCCACACTGGAACATCCCTTCCGGGGACGACGTCTTGAAAGGGAAAAAAGCCCTGCTCGTGGACGACGACATGCGCAACGTGTTTGCTCTTTCCGCCACCCTCCAGGAACATGGGCTGGAGGTCGTCGTAGCCGGGGATGGGCGCGAAGGGCTGGATCGCCTGGCGGATCAACCGGGGATCCAGATCGTCCTGATGGACATCATGATGCCGGAGATGGATGGGTACGAAGCCATGCGCCATATCCGGTCCGATAAAGCCCTGATGGGTCTGCCCATCATCGCCCTGACCGCAAAGGCCATGAAGGATGACCGGGAGAAATGTATCGCCGCGGGGGCATCGGATTACATCACAAAACCGGTCGACATAGACCAGCTCCTGTCGCTTATGCGCGTATGGTTGTACAATAGCCTGTAAGATGGAACACCTGCCTGACCTGCCCAACGAACAGCTGGACAAGATCCTGACCGTGACGGACCGTTATTTCGGGTACGACTTTACAGGGTATGCCCGTGCATCGATCCGCCGGCGCGTAGCGGGTTTTATGAACCGGTCGGGTATCCGGACGGCGGGGGAATTGGAGTATCACTTACTGAACGACGAGACCTGTTTCCCGCGTTTTCTACAATATGTCACGGTCAATGTGACGGAAATGTTTCGCGATCCCGGTTTTTACAAAGCTTTGAGGGAAAACATCATCCCCCAACTGGCGTCCTATCCCTTTATAAAAATCTGGCATGCGGGTTGCTCCACTGGGGAAGAAGTTTATTCCATGGCCATCCTTTTGCAAGAGGAAGGGCTGCTGGAAAGGACGAAATTGTACGCAACGGACATCAATTCGTACGTCCTGGGTAAGGCCAAACAAGGGATATTTCCGCTGAGATACATGCAGGAATATACCCGGAACTATCGCAACAGCGGGGGGAAGGAGGTCTTTTCCGGCTACTACACCGCCAGGTACGACAACGTCGTCTTCGATGCCTCCCTCAAGAAGAACATGGTTTTTGCCCTGCACAACCTGGCCTCCGACGGGAGTTTTAATGAGTTCAACCTGATCCTTTGCCGGAATGTCATGATCTATTTCGACCGGACATTCCAACAAAGGTGCGTGCGGCTCTTCCAGCAAAGCCTTTGCCTCCTGGGTTACCTGGGTCTGGGCACCAAGGAATCCCTCGCCTTCAACGACCCTCAGCGTAACTTTGAGGAAGTGGATGCGCGTTGGAAGATGTACCGCAGAACCCGCTGAGCTCAAACAAACGCCTGTATGCCAGAGCAACCCATAGAAGCAGTGATGGTCGGAGGCTCCGCGGGGAGCTTCGAACCGTTTGCACACCTGATCAAGGCCGTCTCCGGCAAGGAAATGCCGCCGGTGGTGGTGGTGTTCCACCTGATGCGGAATGTGGAAAACCGGGTCGTCGACCTCCTTCGATTCAAAACAGGGAATGCGCAGATCGCGGAAGCGGAGGAAAAAGAATTCCTGAAACCCGGTTGGGTCTACGTTGCACCGGCCAACTATCATTTGCTGATCGAAGAGGACCGGACGTTTTGCCTGGACAGCTCCGACCCCGTATACTTCAGCCGTCCTTCCATAGACGTCACTTTTGAAAGCGCGGCACAGGTCTATGGAGCGGGTGTGGTGGGCATCCTGCTCAGCGGGAGCAACGGGGATGGTACTTATGGCATGCAGTGCATCGAACGGCGGGGGGGTGTCCCCCTGGTCCAGGACCCGGAGGAGGCGGAATTTAAAACAATGCCTCTTTCCTGCATCCAACACCTGGCCCATCCTCGTATTTATACCTTGAACCAGATAGAAGACTTTTTTTTATCCAGAACCCGAGCATGAACAAACCACGAACACTGAACATCCTGCTGGTGGACGACCGCCCGGAAAACCTGCTGGTACTCGAAGAATTGCTGGCCGCCGAAGGCCGGCGGTTCGTGCGCGCTTCTTCCGGCCAGGAAGCGCTCCGCTACCTCCTCAAAGGAGCTATAGGTCTTATCCTGCTCGACGTCCAGATGCCCGACATGGATGGTTTCGAAGTAGCCTCCCTGATCAAAGGCAACCCCGCCACCCGGGACATCCCCATTATTTTTATGACCGCCATTTCCAAGGACGAGAAATACGCCCTGAAAGGATACGTGGGCGGGGCTATCGATTATCTCTATAAACCCCTTAGCCCGGACATCACACGGGCCAAGATTCAGGTCTTTGAGCAACTGTTCCATCGCCAGGAGGACCTCAGGGAAGCCAACGCGCGGCTTGTGCAAATGAACCAGCAACTGGAGGACCTGAACATGCAGAAGAATTACCTGCTGGGTATGGCGGCCCACGACCTCCGTAACCCCATCGGCGCCATCGCCCAGCTCAGCCAGCTGTTGCTGTCGGGGATCGAAGGGCCCGTATCGGAGGAACAGACCAAGTTTCTCACCGCCATCCGGGAATCCAGCGATTATATCCTGCACATCATCGAAGACCTCCTCGACGTTTCCAAGATCGAATCGGGGAAAATGTCTCTGGACATACAACCCACGGACGTACATACTCTCCTGGCCCGCAGCCTGTCCATCCACCGGCTCATCGCGGAGAAAAAAGACATCCGCCTGGAGCTCAGGGCCGACACCCGGACCGCCTATCTCTACCTGGACGCGGTCAAGATCGAACAAGTCGTCGGTAACCTCGTCTCCAACGCCATCAAGTTCTCGCCAAAGAACACCACGGTCGTCGTCCATGCCCAGGAACAAAACGACCAGTTGCTGATATCGGTAAAGGACCAGGGCCTGGGCATTCCCAAGGAGGAACAATACAAATTATTCAGCGGATTCCAGACGACCTCCGTTCGCGCTACCGCGGGAGAGAAAAGTACGGGTCTGGGTCTGCTTATCTGTGCCAAGATCGTCCAGGCCCACGGCGGCGCCATCCATTTACAAAGCGAGACGGGCGTGGGGTCCACCTTTTGGTTTACGATCCCGGTGACCGTGGCGGAACACGTCATGGAGGCGGACCTTCCGCGGGGGCGGGAATACAGTCCCTTTTCCACAGGGCTTGCGGCCGCCGAAAAAAACGACGTGTCGACGCAAGCGAAAACGATCCTGGTCGTCGAGGACGACAAGGTCGCCCAGCTTGTCGTCAAAAAAGTGTTGAGCCGGCTTGGGTATAAAGCGCTCGTGACGGATAGTGCCGAGGAAGCCATCGATCTGCTCCAGAAAACCGACGTGGGGATGATCTTTATGGATGTGCACCTCCCTGGTATCAGCGGGATCGAGGCCACGCGCCGCATCCGGAAGCTCCCCGACCTGGCGAAACAAAACGTTCCCGTCGTGGGGTTGACTGCTTCCCGCGCCGAAGAGGAGATCGACGAGTGCATACGCGCGGGCATGAACCTTTGCATCAGGAAGCCCGTGATGGTGGCGGAGTTGCTCAAGACCCTGGGGGCATAAAATGCCGGAGGCGCCGCTAGGGCGCCTCCTGATATTTTAAACCTCTTCGGCCTTCATCGACTTCTGAACGCGTTTGCGTTCGTCTTCATCGAGGATCGATTTACGCATGCGGATAAAGTGCGGGGTGACCTCGATACACTCGTCTTGCTGGATGTACTCCATACACTCTTCGAGGGTCAGCACCGTTTTGGGCGCGATGTTGGTTGCCGCGTCGGTGCCGCTGGCGCGCATATTGGTGAGCTTTTTGCCTTCGTTGGAGTTGACTACAAGGTCACCGGGTTTGTTGTTTTCGCCGATAATCATGCCTTTGTAGACTTCTTCCCCGGGGTCGACAAAAAAGAACCCGCGATCCTGGAGCTTATCAAGGGAATAACCCGTGGTGGTGCCGTTGTCTTTGGCGAGCAACACCCCGTTGTTGCGTCCGGGGATAGCGCCCTTCCAGGCTTTGTATTCGGTGAAGCGGTGGGCCATGACGGCTTCGCCCTGGGTGTTGGTCAGCATTTGCGTGCGGAGGCCGATGAGACCGCGGGAGGGAATCTCGAATTCCAGGTGCTGAATGTCTCCTTTCGTTTCCATCACGTGCATTTCACCCTTGCGGCGGGTGACCAGGTCGATCACCTTGGAGGCGAATTCCTGGGGAACGTCGACCACCAGGTTTTCGTATGGTTCTGCCTTTTTGCCGTCGATCAGCTTAACAATGACGCGCGGCTGACCCACGGTAAGCTCGAAACCTTCCCGGCGCATGGTTTCGATAAGGATGCCCAGGTGGAGGATGCCCCGGCCGTATACCATGAAAGTGTCCCCGCTCTCGGTATCTTCTACGCGGAGCGCCAGGTTCTTTTCGGTTTCTTTGATGAGGCGGTCCCTCAGGTGGCGGCTGGTGACAAACTTGCCGTCCTTGCCAAAGAAGGGGGAGTTGTTGATGCCGAACGTCATGTTCATGGTGGGTTCATCCACCTTGATGACGGGCAGGGCCTCGGGGTTTTCGAAATCGGCGATGGTATCGCCGATGTTAAAGTCTTCCAGACCGACTACGGCGCAAATATCGCCGGAGAGGACCTCGGTGACCTTCTTTTTGCCCATGCCTTCGAAGACATACAATTCACGGACGCGGGACTTCTTGACGGTGCCGTCGGCCATGACGAGGGAAATAGGTTCGTTTTCCTTTATGGAGCCCCGGGTGACCTTGCCCACGGCGATACGGCCGAGGAAGGACGAGTAGTCCAGGGAAGTGATTTGCATCTGGAGGGTGCCTTCGGAAATCTTGGGTTCCGGGACGTATTGAAGGATGCCGTCGAGCAGCGGGGTGATGTCCTCGCAGGGCGTCAGCGAGCTGTTAAACCAGCCGTTCTTACCCGAACCGTAAAAGGTCGGGAAGTTGAGCTGTTCTTCCGAGGCGTCGAGGTTGAAGAAGAGTTCAAACACCGCGTCGTGGACTTCGTCGGGGCGGCAGTTGGGTTTGTCGACCTTGTTGATGACGACGATGGGTTTCAGGTTGAGCTGCAAGGCTTTCTGAAGAACGAACCGGGTCTGGGGCATGGGCCCTTCAAAGGCGTCGACCAGCAGGATGACCCCGTCAGCCATTTTCAGGACGCGTTCGACCTCACCCCCGAAGTCGGCGTGGCCCGGGGTGTCTATGACGTTGATTTTAACGTCTTTATAAGTTACGGAGGCGTTTTTACTGAAGATCGTGATCCCCCGTTCCCGTTCCAGGTCGTTGGAGTCCATGATCAATTCCCCGGTTTCCTGGTTGGAGCGGAATACGTGGGTTGCGTGTAATATCTTGTCCACCAGGGTCGTCTTGCCGTGGTCAACGTGCGCGATGATGGCGATGTTCCTAATTTGCATATAGGCCGCAAAGGTACGTTAAATCTGCGGGGCGGCAAGGAAGGGGGGCAAACTTTATGGAATCTTCACATCCTGTTCACAGGTGTCGCCGCCAGGCGGCGTCTCACCGAAAAGCACCCCCGGCGGCGGCGCGGCCGAAAAACTCCGCCGATGGTAGGGCGTCAGCCCATACCGGGCAATGGCCGTCCGGTGGGCGACCGTACCATAGGCCTTGTTCCGGTCCCAGCCATACTCAGGGTGGACCTTATGAAGCTCCTGCATATAATCGTCCCGGTACGTCTTGGCCAGGATAGAGGCCGCGGCGATGGAAGCAAAGATGCCGTCGCCCTCCACGATACATTGGTGGGGAATGTCCTGGTAGGGCGTAAAGCGGTTGCCGTCGACCAGCAGGGCCTCGGGGCGCAATAACAATTGATCCAGCGCCAGGTGCATGGCTTTGAAGGACGCCTTCAGGATGTTGATCCGGTCGATCTCGTCATGGTCCACGCGGGCCACGGCAAAAGCCAGGGCCTCTGCCTCGATGATGGGCCGGAGCTCCAGGCGGACGGCCTCGGACAATTGCTTGGAATCGTTGAGGAGGGGGTGGGCGAAGTTCTTGGGGAGGATGACGGCGGCGGCATAGACCGGACCGGCCAGACAACCCCTGCCTGCCTCGTCCAGACCGGCCTCGATCTTTTTGTTGTGAAAGTATGCGCGGAGCACTACCCCAAAATTAAGGGTTTGGGACTACCTTTGCACCGTTTATGAACAGTCCACGTTCTTCAAGACCCGTCGCCATCTGGATCATGGTGGGGGTCGGCATGCTGATGGTGCAGGTATTGCTGGGTGGAATCACCCGTCTGACCGGTTCGGGTCTTTCCATCACCCAATGGGATGTCGTCACGGGTGTGTTGCCCCCCCTGGGACACGATCAGTGGATGGCGGAGTTTCACAAGTACCAGCTTACCCCGCAATACCGGCTGCTGAATTCGGACTTTACGCTAAAGGATTTCCAGTTTATCTTTTTCTGGGAATGGTTCCACCGGTTGTGGGCCCGGTCGATCGGGGTGGTGTTCCTCATCCCTTTTATTATTTTCCTCCTACAAAAACGTTTCCGGCAGGACATGGTCATCCCGATGGTCATCCTTTTCCTGTTGGGTGCCCTGCAGGGGATGGTGGGCTGGATCATGGTGGCCAGCGGTTTGACGGGGGACGCGGTCTATGTCAACCCGGTCAAGCTGGCGATGCACTTTATGTTTGCCATGGTCCTGATCGGGTATGCCTTCTGGTTCGGGCTTATGTTGCTGGTCCCTTCAACAGAGCGGTGTAAGGACCGCGGGCTGGCCCGGGGCGCTTTGGCCTTGCTGGCCCTGATCATCGTCCAGCTGACCTTTGGGTCGCTCATGGCCGGGAATAAAGCCGCCACCGCAGCGCCTACCTGGCCGACCATCAACGGCGAGTTTTGGCCGTCGGGCATTTGGAACAGCGCGCTGGGGGCGGGGAACCTGGCCGCCAATAAAATTACTATCCACTTTATCCACAGAGGGCTTGCATACATCGTCCTTATCGCGGTGTGCCTGTTTACGTGGCGCGCCGTCAGAGCGACGCGTGCGGCCGGGGCTGCGGCGAGCGCCAAAACGGCGCGTGCCGCCTATCTTCCCCTGGCGCTGACCCTCACCCAGGTCCTCCTGGGCATCGGCGCCGTCCTTTTCAGCCCGGGTATCCAGGTCGGCCATTGGGGCCTTTTTGACTGGGTGGCGGAGACCCACCAACTGGTCGGGATGTTTTTGGCTTTGTCGGTATTATACGTCTTTTATCTCGTGAGCAGAAAATCCTGATATTTGATCCCGGTATGCGATCAATTTGGTTGGGATTCTACCGGTCCTTTCCGGTGCAATTGGTGTTGCTCCACATCCGCAAGTACCAGGTGTTGCTCATCTTCTGGTGGATTGTGGGGAGTGCGGTGGCGGGGCAGTTTATGTCCGGCTTCGGAGCGGACACCCTGTTCCTGGCGCCCGAGTACCGGGGGCAGGTCAATTTTCTGAGCGCTCTTTTTGTGGGGATGGGGCTCGGGATCTTTATCATGAGCTGGTACATCACGACCTTTATCCTTTTCAGCCGGTATTTCAAGTTTCTGGCGACGACCTCCCATCCCTTTCTCAAATACTGTTTGAACAACGCGGTGATCCCCTTGGGGTTTTTGGTCTTTTATTTCATAAAGGTCTACCGGTTCGAACGCTACCGCGAGTTGATGAGCCATTTCGAGATCGGGATGATGATGGCGGGGTACCTGATCGGGCTCATCACCCTGATGGTGTTTAGCTTTGGCTATTTTTTCGGGGCGAACCGGACCATTTTCCGGGAACTGGGGCCGCCGGAAGCGGACGCGGACCGGCTCCGGAAGCAGTACCGGGCGTGGAAACAGCCTTCCGGCAGACCCTCTCACGAGCTGACGCGGGTGGACTGGTATTTTACCAACCTGATCAAAATAAAAGCGCCACGGGACGTGAGCCACTACAGCGAGTCTTTTTTGGACCGGGTGTTCAAACGGCACCACTTCGCGGCGATCCTGTCGATCCTGCTGGCCTTCCTTTTGCTGATGACGGTGGGTTATTTTATGGACAATCCTTACCTGCAGATCCCGGCGGCGGCGAGTATCCTGATCTTTTTTGCGCTCCTGATCGCGGCCTCGGCGGCCTTTGTCTACTGGCTGGGGGGATGGTCCATCCCCGTCGCGGGGTTGTTGCTGGTGGGGCTGAACCTGTTGTTCACCTACAACATCCTGGACACCCGGAATAAACTCTACGGCCTCGACTATACGCACGACCAGCCGGCCCCGGTGTATAGCCGCGACAGCATACGTGCCTTGTGCACCCCTGACCGGATGATGGCGGACGAGGCGAATATGATCGACGTGCTGGAACGCTGGAAGGCGCGGCAGGCGAGTCCGCGGCCTACCCTTTTCCTGATCAATGTGAGTGGGGGCGGGACCCGGTCGGCGACCTTTACGATGTGCGTCCTCCAAAAGCTCGACAGTCTTTCGGGGGGACAGTTGATGCGCCGGACTTTCCTGATGACCGGCGCCTCGGGGGGCATGCTGGGGGCGACGTATTTCCGGGAGCTGTACCGGATCCGGCAAAGCGGGTTGCCCATTCAACTGGGGGACAGCGTGTATGTGGATAATATCTCCAAGGACCTGCTCAACCCGCTGTTTTCATCCTTTGTCACCCGGGACATCCTGGCGCCGGCCCAGTCGTTCCGCGTAAATCCCTATACGTATGTAAAGGACAGGGGGTATGCCTTTGAGGAGCAACTGGACCGCAACACGGGCTATGTTCTTAACCAGCGTCTCGGGGACTACCGCCGGGAAGAGTCTGCCGCTATGCTGCCGCTGATCATCTACAATGGAACGATTTCCAGGGACGGCCGGCGGATGATGATGAGCACCCAGCCCCTGAGCTTTTTGATGGAGTCCCCGCGGGACAACAACAAAGGCATCTTCTCCGATCCGGACGCCGTCGACTTTGCAACCTTTTTTAAACGGCAGCACCCTGACAATATACGCATCCTGAGCGCCCTCCGGGTGGGCGCCACCTTCCCGTATGTACTGCCCAATGTCTGGCTGCCCTCTTCCCCGGTGATTGACCTGATGGACGCCGGTTTGAGGGACAACTATGGCCAGGAGACGACGATGCGGTTTCTGCAGGTGTTCGATTCGTGGATCAGGGACAATACGTCGGGGGTGGTCTATGTCCAGATCAAAGACCGGAGGGGGAACGACTGGATCGATGACTTTTCTTCGACACCGGACTTTACCGAATTCTTTACCCGGCCTTTCATGACCCTTCAATACAACTGGCCGAAGCTGCAGGACTATTCGCAGGAAGAGCTGGTGAGCGCCGGGGCGGAGGCCTTCCACTTCCCCTTTAAAAAGATCACCTTTACGTACGTGCCCGCCAACGGGAGTTCGTATGCACCGCTCAATTTTCACCTGACGGCCCGGGAAAAACTCAGCGTCATTTCCTCCCTGCAAAGCCCGGAGGTACAGGCTTCCCTGAGAGGTTTGGAAGGGTTACTGAAGCGGTAAGGGCCGGAGCAGCCGGAAGGCCTTGGGGATCACCTGTATGGTAAAGGTGTCGTTACCCGGCCAGGGGTCCCCGTCGATGTGGAGGGGCGCCAGCTTTGGGTTGCGGATGACCAGGGACCGGGTCTGGAAATAAAGGATATCCTCCGCCTTTTCGCTGATCCCATAGTGTTTTTGGACCTTTCCACTGCGGACCTGGCGGAGGATGGAGCCCACCAGTTTGCGTTTGCTCATGTCTTGCACGATGACGATGTCGAGCATGCCGTCGCCTAAATCGGCCTGTGGCGCGATCGTAAAGTTGTTGCCAAACTGGTTGCTGTTGGCGATGCTGATAAAGTACGCGTCGGTGTTGAACTGCTGCCCGTCGACATAGACCTCGAAGGGGTACGTTTTGGCCTGGAAAAAATTACGGACAGACGTCTTTACATAGGTCCAGAACCCGCGGGTGCCCGCGGCGGCGAAATCGTGGGCGACCTGAGCGTCAAAACCCAACCCGCTCAGCATACAACAGAATTGTTCGTTCATATAGAACGCATCAACGGGCGCGTACCGGTTGGCAAAGATGACCTCCAGCGCCCGGCGGGGGTCTTTGGGAATCCCCGCGGCAAAAGCGAGGCCATTCCCGGAACCCCGGGGGATGATCCCCAGGCTGACGGGGACGGGGATGTCCTGTATGGCCTTGGCGACCTGGCGGACCGTTCCGTCCCCGGCAGCCACGACGACGTCGGTGACGAACTCGTGTTTGATCTTTTCCCTGAGAAAATGATAGTCCCCCGTCGGATGCGTATCCACGATGCTGTAGTGGATCCTTTGTTCCTCCGTTAAGCGGGATATGAGTGCTTTGAGCGACTTTTTCCCCCCCGTGCCTGAAATGGGATTGACCAGGTAGACGATATGCCGCATGGCATTGCAAGGTCGCGAAAAAATCCAATACCTTTGCGCCATGTCGAATTTATCTGAACAGGAGATCATCCGCCGGCAGAAACTGGCCGAATTGAAGGAGCTTGGGATAGAACCTTACCCCGCGCCGGAGTTTATCGTGACCCATACGGCGGGCGACATCAAGGAACATTATACGGAAGAAAATAAAGCGCAATATGCCGAAGTATCCCTGGCCGGTAGGATCATGGGCGTAAGGGACATGGGGAAGGCTTCGTTTGCCGTGCTCCAGGACCATACAGGCAGGATACAGCTGTACATCAAACGGGACGATATATGCCCCGGGGAAGACAAAACGCTGTATGATACAGTCTGGAAAAAACTGTTGGATATAGGCGACATCATCGGCGTAAAGGGATACGGGTTTATCACGCGGACGGGGGAAATCTCCGTACACGTACGCGAACTTACGCTGCTCTCTAAGTCCCTTAAACCGCTTCCGGTGGTGAGGGAAAAGGACGGGGAAACCTTTGACGCGGTCACCGATCCCGAATTCCGGTACCGCCAGCGGTATGTGGACCTGACGATCAACCCGGAGGTCCGGAAGGTCTTCCAGCAACGCACCAGGTTGATCAGCACCATCCGCCATTTCCTGGACCGCCAGGGCGCGCTGGAGGTGGATACCCCCGTGCTCCAGAGCATCCCGGGCGGGGCCATCGCGCGTCCCTTTATTACGCACCACAACGCGCTGGACATACCGTTGTATCTGCGTATCGCCAACGAATTGTATCTCAAACGCCTGATCGTGGGTGGTTTTGACTGGGTGTATGAGTTTAGCCGGGACTTCCGCAACGAGGGGATGGACCGGACCCACAACCCGGAGTTTACCATCCTGGAATTCTATACCGCTTACAAGGACTATTTCTGGATGATGAACCAGACGGAGGCGTTGCTAGAGGAATGCGCACAGCAGTTGCACGGCACGACCGACGTGACCGTCGGCGACCGTGCCATTAGCTTTAAGGCACCCTTCGCGCGGGTGCCGATTTACGACGCCATCCAGACCCATACAGGAATTGATATCCGCCACATGGACGAAGCGGCCCTCCTGGAGGTCTGTAAAAGCCTGCACCTGGAGGCGGACGCGTCCATGGGGAAGGGCAAACTGATCGACACTATTTTCGGGGAAAAGTGTGAGCACCACTATATCCAGCCCACGTTTATCATCGACTACCCGGTTGAAATGAGCCCGCTGACCAAAAGCCATCGCAGCAAGACGGGGCTGGTAGAGCGTTTCGAGCTGATGATCAACGGTAAGGAGATTGCCAATGCGTACAGCGAGCTCAACGACCCTATTGACCAGCGCGCCCGTTTTGAAGAGCAGGTGCGGCTGATGGAACGCGGGGACGACGAAGCGATGTATATCGATTATGACTTCCTGCGGGCGCTGGAATACGGCATGCCCCCCACCGCCGGTATCGGTATCGGGATCGACCGTCTTTGCATGTTGTTGCTCAACCAGCCGTCGATCCAGGATGTGCTTTTGTTTCCGCAGATGCGGCCGGAGCGGCAGGCGAGCCATCAAGACGCTGAGCCGGAGCCGCAGCAACAATAGACTTTTGGATGCCCTGCATCAGTTCGATCTGGACCTGCTGAATCTCCAGCAATTTCCGCTGTTCGTGGATCAACAGGTGGTCCACCTTTTCATGTAAGAGACGGATCTCTACTTCCGCCTTTAGATTGACCTTGTAGTCGTGTTCCGAACGGGCCCGGTCCTTGTCGGCCTGGCGGTTCTGGCTCATCATGATGACGGGTGCCTGTACGGCGGCCAGACAACTCAGGATGAGGTTCAAAAGGATAAAGGGATAGGGGTCGAAACCCTTGTCCTGGAGGAACCAGATATTGAGCGCGATCCAGGCCAGCAGTACGACGAAGAAGGAGATCAAAAAGGTCCAGCTGCCCCCGAAGGAGGCTACCCTGTCGGCCACCCGCTCCCCAAAGGTTGCTTCCCGATCCTCTTCTTCTTCCACGTTTTCACTTAGGATCTGGTTTTTGCCGATGGCCTGGACGACCTCCTTTTCCATGTCGGTGAGTTCGCCGATCTCGTTTTGGATCAGGCCGGCCACATAGTCGGCCCGCATATCATTGAAGGCCTCCGTGGACAGGTGGCTTTTCTCATTGAAGTCGGGATAACGGCTTTTGATAAAGTCGTAGATCGTTTTCCGGATCTGGCCGCCGCTGACGGATTCGTCGGGGGAACAGAGTTTATTGGTGATAAAACAACGATTCATATATTACTATAGTACGTGTAATATACGACGGCGAAGCGAATGGAAACGATATCCTACGCTTAAGGATGCGCTTTCGTTGATGGTTTTTAAACCGAGGTTTTTTTGGGGCTCCTGGACCATGTCGTAAAAACCGTTTAGGTAGACGTACCATTTGTCCCCGTTATACCCCGCGGTCAGCCGGCCCTGGTAACCTAAGTCGGGAAAAAACTGCTGGCGGGTATGGAATTCGTCCATATAAACACCGGCCCCCGGACCGATACAGAAAAAGGGCGTGCAGGTCCAGCGGCCTTCTCCCCAGGAGAAGGCATAAGAATAACCCACCCGGGCCAGGAGGACGACGTGGTTGGCATCCTTCTCGATGAGGTTGTATAAGGTGGTGTCCTTAACCGCGGTATCAAGGGCGTTTTTGCGTAGGGAGAAGTTCTGATAGGAAGGCGTCAGCATGACAAACCAACTGCCGCCGCTTTTGGCCTGTAACCGGGCGAAGTTGGCGGCGGCGCGGTAGGAGAACCGGGAAGGGTTGAACAGATAGACGGCATTGATGCCCACGTATTTGTAGTCCGGCCACTGCCAGACAGTATTGACCAGGTGGAGACCGGGATTGTCCTGGTCGACCAGCCCCCGGTCGTGCTGGTAGGAACCTTCCAGTCCCCAGCGGTTCCACCAGTGGCTGATGATCAGCTGGCTGGCTTTCACTTCTTTATTGTTCCCGCCCAGGACCGAGGTCTCGGGTATGTTGAGGGCATAATAAATGGAAAACCATTTGTAGTTGAGCGCGGCCCCGAAATAGGCGCTGGTATTGGCCTGGAGCCGGGGCTGATGACCGCCCTTGGCGGTGCCGGAGGTGAAACGGGTGTGGTAAAACCCGATATACGAACGGACGTTATTGCTGTCGGCAAAATCATGGAAACGGGGTACCTGGGCCTTCTCCTGGGCCATAAGCGCGGCGCCCGGCAAGAGCGCCGCCAGGATCATATAGAACCTAAGCCACCGCATGTATCCTTAGTGCCGGTGCAGGTCCGCCCCCGGCTCGCGCATTTCTCCCTTGTGCTTGGTATCGACCTTGCGATAGGCCCAGGCGAAAAACAACGGGAAGACCAATAACGAAAAGACCATCGCGCATAGTATACCCCCGATCACGACCCGGGCCAGCGGCCGGGAGCTCTCAGACCCGATACCCGTGGAAATGGCGGCCGGGAACAAGCCGATCGCCGCCATCAGGGCGGTCATCATGACGGGTCTTATCCTGGAGTTTACCCCCAGTTTGATCGACGTATATAGGGAATTGCTTTGTCCTTTGATCTTTTCCAGGTTTTGCTTGAAGACCGTGATGAGGAGCACGCCGTCCTGTATGCAAATACCAAACAAGGCGATAAACCCTATCCCCGCGGAAATACTGAAATTGGTCCCTGTCAGGTGCAGGGACACCAAGCCACCCACGATGGCAAAGGGGACGTTGAGGAACACCAGACCGGCGTCCTTGAAATTGCCAAACATGATAAAGAGCAGCAAAAAGATGAGTAAGAGGCTGATCGGTACGACCTCCTCCAGCCGTTTGGTGGCCCGTTGCTGGTTTTCAAAGTCACCCTGCCAGACCATCGTATAGCCCTTTTGGAGCTGGACGGCGGCGTCGACCTTTTTCTGGGCCTCGGCGATGGTAGACCCCATGTCCCGGCCACGGACCGAGAACTTCACGGCGGCATAGCGCTCGTTGTCGTCCCGGAAGATCAGGCAGGGGCCATCCTTCATCGAGATGTCGGCGATTTCCCGGATAGGTACCTTCGACCCGCTCAGGGTGGGGACGAGGGTGTTGGCAATGTCGTCTATGGAACCCCGGAATTCCTGGGGGAAACGGACGCGGATGTCGAATTTTTCTATGCCTTCGTATAGTTGCGATACGGCTTTACCCCCGATGGCCATTTCGATGACCGCGTTGGCATCGGCCGTGGCGACGCCATACAGGGCCATCTTATGCTGGTCGAGGTTGATCTCCAGTTCCGGCTGCCCGATGTTCCGGATCACCCCAAGGTCCGTAATCCCCCGGACCTGGCGGAGCTGGTCATTGACGGCAAAGGCCTTTTTCTCCATATAATCCAGGGAATCCCCGAAGATCTTTACGCAGATCGATCCCTTTACACCGGAGACCGCTTCTTCCACGTTGTCGCTGATGGGCTGGGAGAAGTTGAGGTCGGCTCCCGGGATGACCGACAAGGCTTTGGTCATGGTATCGATGAGTTCTTCCTTGCTGAGGTGGGGTTTCCAATCGCCTTCCGGGTACAGGATAACGTCGAATTCATTGTTGTAAAAACCCGTTACGTCGGTGCCGTCGTCGGGCCGCCCGGTCTGGCTGACCGCATTCTTCACCTGCGGGAAGGTCATCAGGATGTGGCGGACCTGGTCCGCTACCTGTACCGATCTATCCAGGGAAATACTGTACGGCATCTGGACCCGGAGCCAGATGGCGCCTTCGTCCAGTTCGGGAAGGAATTCGGACCCCAGGAATTTGAAGGAATAGATCCCGACAACGATCACGGCCAGCGAGATCAGCATCGTGGGTCTCCGGAAACGCTTATAGTTCCAGGTGAAAATCCCGAGCATGATCCGGGTCAGGAAGTGGACAAAGGGGTTGTGTTTTTCACGGACGTTTTTGCGCAGCAGCAGGTTGATCAACACCGGGACCAGCGTCAGGGTCAGGATCAATGCGCCCAGCAGGGCAAAACCCAGGGTATAGGCCAGGGGCGAGAACATTTTGCCCTCTACCTTCTGGAAGGAGAAGATGGGCAGCAGGCCGGTGATGATGATCACCTTGGAGAAAAAGATGGCCTTGGCCAGTTCCGCGCCTTTGTTTTTGATCAACCCGAGTTTGACGACCTTGTTGAAACGCTCCATCCCCATCTCCATCGCCTTATGGTCCAGGGCCACAAAAAGGCCTTCCACCATGACCACCGCCCCGTCGATGATGATCCCGAAGTCGACGGCGCCCAGCGACAGCAGGTTCGCCGACATACCCATCATGTTCAAACAAATAAAAGCGAACAAAAGGGCAAGGGGTATGATGATGGAAACGATGAGGGTGGTCCTCCAGTTGAACATAAAGATGGAGACCAGCAAGGTGACCAGGAGAATACCTTCTATAAGGTTATGCATCACCGTGTGCGTCGCAAAATGGATGAGGTCCTCGCGATTATAGTACGGGACGATCTTGACGTCGGGCGGGAGCACTTTGTCGTTGAGCTTCTGGATCTTGGCCTTTAGGGCGTTGATCACAATGGAGGGGTTTTCCCCTTTCCGCATCAGTACGATACACTCCACGGCGTCTTCCACGTCCCGGACACCCCCGCTGTCCAGCCGGTCGGAACGGCCGACGTGGCCCAGGCGGGGAACGTTGCTGATCTGTACGTCCGCGACGTCCTTGACAAGGACAGGGATGCCGTTGTTGTTCTGGATGACGATATTCTTGATCTCCTTGATGTCGTTGATCAGGCCGATGCCCCGGACCACAAAGGCCTGGTTGTTGCGGACGATGACGTCCCCGCCGATGTTGATGTTGCTGCGGCTGACGGCGTTGGACACGTCCAGGGGGGTAATGCCCAGTGAATTGAGCTTTTCCGGGTTGACCTGGATCTCGTAGACCTTGACCATCCCCCCGAAGCTGGTGAGATCGGCGATCCCCGGCACCGACCGGAGCTGACGGTCAACCACCCAGTCCTGGATGGTTTTGAGTTCCCGGGCGTCCCTGAGGTCGCTTTCCAGCGTATACCGGAAGATTTCCCCGGTGGGGCCGGTGGGCGGCTGGACCTGGGGGTTTACCCCGTCGGGTAAGTCCGCGTTGGGGAGCAGGTTATTCACCTGCTGGCGGGCATAAAAGTCTTCCACCCCGTCGTCAAAAATCAGCTTGACATACGAAAGCCCGAAGATGGACGTAGACCGAAGGCTGGACTTTTTCTGTACGGGGTTGAGCGCGATCTCTATGGGTATGGTGACGAATTTCTCGACTTCTTCCGCGCTCCGGCCGGGCCATTGGGTGATGACGCTGATTTCCGTATTGGTCACGTCCGGGAACGCCTCGATCGGCATGTTCACGAAACACACCATCCCAAACGTCACCAGGACGCCCGTGGCGAAAAAGATGAAGTACTTATTCTTTAGCGAGAAGGCGAGGACCTTACGAAGGAATTTGTTCATCGTTGCTTAACTATTCAACTGAGCATAAATCAGCAATGCCTGGGAAGCCAGGACCTTGTCTCCTTCGTTGACCCCGGAGGAAATATAGGTCTGGTCGCCCACGCTGTTGATGACCGTTACTTTATGCATCTGCACCTGGTGCTTATCCCCGACGACCAGCACGAAATACTGGCTGTTGTCGAAAATGAGGGCACTGGACGGGACGCAAAGGGATTGTTGATTTGTCTTATTGCTGATGGTCACGCTGGCAAACATCTCGGGCTTTAGCAGATAACCCGGATTGGACAGGACCACGCGTACGCTCATGACCTTGTTGGTGGGATCGAGCACGTTCGATATCTTGTCCACCTTCCCCTTGAAAACCTTTCCGGGATAGGACAGGGTCGTGATCGTGGCGCTGTCCCCGAGGTGCACATTCTGTATGTTCGACTCGTAGACGTTGGCCAGGATCCAGACATTATTGAGGTCGGAGATGGTAAACAGGTTGGTCCCGTTGTCCGCCCGGATGGCCTGGTTATTGGTCACGAATTTTTCGACGACAAACCCGTCTATCGGCGACTTGACGGTCATCAGCCCCTGGGTGGCGCCGCCTCCGTTGATGGCCAGCACCTGTTGGGCGCGGGCGAGTTCGGATTGGGCTTGTTTGTACGCGGCATCGGCGGCGATCACATCGGATTGAGAAGCCAGTCCGCCCTTGAAGAGGTCTTGTTCGGCGTCCAGGTTTCTTTTGGTGATCTGGATATTGGTCTGGGCATTCACCAGGTCCCGGGTGTAGCCGGCCATTTCGGAACTGCGAATGACCCCCAGGTCTTCCCCGGCGTGTACATAATCCCCCAGGGCGACATTCACCCCGGACATGTTCCCGCTGACCATGGGATAGATCTTCACGACATTGTCGTTGTTAAACGAAATCTTCCCGGTAAGGGTAATGGCATTGACCATGGGGCAGGAACGGACCGGCGCTACATCCAATGTTTTGGCGAGGGAGTCCGGTAGCGTATAATAATCGCTGGCAGGGGTGGGTTTGTCATCTTCATGATGGCAGGCGGTGGAGAAAAAGACTGCAATCACGCACAAAAGGGCCAATGGTTTATTCATCTGTTTAGCCATGTTGGGTGGCGGACGAAATTAACCCTTTTTAATGTATTAAACCTGTACGACTTCCGGAACGTTGAACCGGAAACCGATCCCATGGATCGTCTCCAGGATGATGTGGGGGTCCGCTTTAAAGTGTTTGCGGAGTTTTGTAATAAAAACGTCCATGCTCCGGCCCAGGAAATAGTCGTCCTTCCCCCAGACATTGAGGAGGACCTCCTCGCGTTTGAGGATCTTGTTGGGGTGTTTGCAAAGGAACAAAAGGAGGTCGGCCTCCTTCTGGGTCAGGTTGATCGTTTGTTCGTCTACGTAGATCTTCAGGTCGGTAAAGGAGAACCGTAATTTCCCGATCTGGTAGGAAACGGCTTCTTCCGAATGCAGTTTTTTGGTCCGGCGGAGGAAGACTTCCATGCGGAGGATCAGCTCCTGCATGTTGAAGGGTTTGACGATATAGTCGTCCGCCCCGCTTTGAAACCCCTTGATTTTATCTTCCTCCATCGCCTTGGAGGTGATAAAAAGGATGGGAATGACGTCACTTTTACCCCGGATTTTCTTGGCGACCGTAAAACCGTCTTTCGAAGGCATCATGACGTCCAGCAGGCATATATCGAAGTCCGTTTTCCCGAATTGTTGCAGCGCCTCTTCCCCGTCCGGGCATAACGTCACGTCGTACCCCCCGATTTCGAGGTTGTCCTTGATGACATAACCCAGCACAAGGTCATCTTCGGCTAATAAAACTTTAATTTTGGCCGGCTGCATGTTTTTAGCTGATTTAGCTGTTTTTTAAGGTTGTAAGCGGCAATATAGTAAGAATTCCGTTACTGTTCTACTTAACTTTGCGCCTTAACCGTCTGGCGAATATATGAGTAAACCCTCGCAGATTTTCCAAACCGATAACCCATCCAGGTGGAGGCGTGTTCAATGGTCCACCCGTGTGCTGCTGGCGGTATTGGTCTTTCTCATCCTGATCCTGTTCATTGCGCTGGCCCGGTTTAAGAATCCATCCCTGCCCCTGCTCGAACAACAGGCCGATTACTATCAGAAGATCCTGAAACCCAAGGGGGTTATCACCTTCAAGAACTCCAGGAACAAGGCCTATCAGGGCTTTCGGGACGTCCTGGCCAGGGCGGCGGATTCGGCTGTCCGGAACCGTGCCGCCGCCAAGGAAAACCCGTTTATCCGGGCCGCTTTTTATAGCCCCTGGTCCGCCCCGGCCCATATTTCCCTGAGGAACTATGCGGGAAGGCTGAACAGCATCTTCCCGGAGTGGTTTCTCCTCGGTGAACAAGGGCTGAGAAGCCAGCTGGACACCTTTGGGCTGAACATCATGCAGCGAAACAGCCTCAAGATTTACCCGGTAGTGTCCAATTTCAGCACCGCCAAACAGGACTTCGACGGCCGCCTCGTAAAGCCCCTCCTCCATGACAAAGAGGCCCGGGACCGGTTCCTCGGCGCCCTCAAGGATACCCTGCTGAAATACAATTTTGACGGGGTCAATATAGACTTTGAAGAGCTCGACGAGAAAAGCCCCCACTTTTTAGTGGACTTTATGGAGGCCCTTTATAAGACCCTTCATCCCCTGAAAAAGCTGGTCACGATCGACGTTACCCCTGAAAACGACGACTACGACTATGACAAATTGGCCGCCTGGAGCGATAATATTGTCCTGATGGCCTATGACCAGCACTACGACGAAAGCATACCCGGCCCCGTCTGCGGACAGAAATGGATAGAAGAGGCCATGGACCAGGCCGCCAAAGACATCCCCTCCGGCAAGATCATTTTAGGTTTGGCCGGGTATGGGTATGATTGGCCGAAAAGCGGAAAAGCCGAGTCCATCAGTTATCAGCAAGCCCTGTCCCGGGCCCAGGAGTCCCACGCGGACATCGATTTCGACAACGACAGCTATAACCTGCATTTTACCTATACAGCCAAAGACGTCAACGAGAACGGCAACAACGACCAGGTGGAGGACGTCCAGCACGAGGTATGGTTTACCGACGCGGCCACCAACTTCAATACCATCCGGTTTGCGGACGAATACGGCGCCGCGGGCACGGTCCTTTGGCGTATGGGCGTAGAAGACACCCGCTTGTGGACTTTTTACCCTTATGATCTGAGTAACAATGGGTTAAGAAAACGCCCATTTGACTATAACTCGCTTTCCTTTGTGCCCTTGCAGTGGGACAACGTGGCGCCGCCTATCGGAGAGGGGGAAATCCTGTCCGTTGAAAACATGCCACAGGAAGGCAAAATCCGGCTGGAAGTCGATTCGGCGGAAAACCTCATCACCGAACAACACTACCTCCAGCTCCCCGTAAGCTTCCTGATCCGCCGTTTCGGGGAAGACACCAGCGAGGTTCACCGCAAGATGATCCTGACCTTTGACGACGGACCCGACCCGAGGTGGACCCCCGAAATCATCGACATCCTGCAAAAAGAAAACGTCCCGGCCGCCTTTTTTGTCGTGGGGATCAACGCCGAAAAAAACATTCCGATCCTCCGTGAAGAATACAAGCTGGGATATGAAATCGGCAACCATACCTTTACCCACGGCAACATTGCGCTGATGGGCCCCCGCCGGGCCGAACTGGAAATGAAACTGACGCGGTTGCTGATCGAGTGCGTTACCGGCCGGTCGACGATCCTTTTCCGCCCCCCGTACAACGCCGACTCCGAGCCCCATACGTTTGAGGAGCTGATGCCCATCGCGCGCAGCAAAAAGGATAATTATTATACCGTGGGCGAAGCCATCGACCCGGAAGACTGGGAACCGGGGGTGTCCGCGGATTCCATTTACGCCCGTGTCGTCCGCGTGGAAGCCGCGAGCAAAGGGAGCATCATCCTGTTACACGACGCCGGGGGGACCTCCCGCCAGGCCACCGTGGAAGCGTTGCCGAGGATCATCCACTACTTTAAGGTCAAGGGATACCATTTTACCACTGTCTCCGACCTCATGGGTAAAACATACGCCGACGTCATGCCGGTATTACCCAAAAGCAAGGATACCTGGATGGTCGAAGCCAACTACTACCTCGCCAGCTTTACCTATTGGACCGGTGAGATCCTTTTTATCCTGTTCCTGGTGGGTATCGGCCTGTCGCTGGCCCGTATGTTCATGATGCTGATCATGGCGTTCTACCAGAAAAAGCGGGAAAAGACCCTGGAAGAAGGGTACCGGGCGGTAGCAGCATCGTGGCTGACCAACGGCGCACCGCTGGTGAGCATCGTTATTCCTGCCTATAACGAAGAGGTCAACGCGGTCAAAACCATCGAAAGCCTCCTGGAACAAGACTACCCCAACTACAACATCCTTTTCGTCGACGACGGCTCCAAGGACGAGACGTTCGCGAGGGTATCCGCTGCTTTTGCGGACAACCCTAAAGTGCGGGCCGTGACAAAACCCAACGGGGGGAAGGCCTCCGCCCTGAACTACGGCATCCACATCACCGAGGCGGAATTCATCGTTTGTATCGACGCGGATACCCAGCTGAAAACCGACGCCGTCAGCGAACTGATGCAGCGCTTTACCCACGAGGACGTGGGTGCGGTGGCGGGCAATGTAAAAGTGGGGAATGAGCGGAACCTGCTTACCTATTGGCAAAGCATAGAGTACATTACCGCCCAGAACTTCGACCGCCGGGCCTTCGACCTGCTGAACTGTATTACGGTCGTTCCGGGAGCCATCGGCGCCTTCCGGCGCTCCGCCATGGCCGACGCGGGTTTTTTTACCACCGATACCCTGGCGGAAGACTGTGACCTGACCATGCGTCTCCTGCGCAAGGGCTACATCGTCCGGAACTGCGCTACGGCGCTCTCTTATACGGAGGCCCCGGAGACCCTCGGCATGTTCCTGAAACAGCGTTTCCGCTGGAGCTACGGCGTCATGCAGTGCTTCTGGAAACACCGGGACGCCCTGTGCAACAACCGCTACAAGGCCTTTGGCTGGGTGGCCCTACCCAACATCCTTATTTTCCAGATCCTGTTGCCCTTCCTGGCACCCCTGGCCGACCTCATCCTGGTCCTCAGCCTGATCGCGGCCGGGTTTGGCTTTGTGGACGCCAGCACCTGGCACATCGTCATTTATTACATCGTCTTTACGTTCGTCGACGTCCTGGGGGCCTCGCTGGCCTTTGCTTTTGAGCGGGAAAACCCCAAAAAGCTCCTGTGGATGCTTCCGCAACGCCTGGTGTACCGGCAGTTGATGTACTATATCCTCCTTCGCTCCCTCCGGCAGGCTGTAAAGGGCCAGGGGCAGGGCTGGGGACGGCTAAAGCGGACGGGGAATGTGAATGTGGTGCGCAGTTAGGGCGCCGCCGCGACTCATTAAATTGTATCTTTAGGGACTAAAGCTCTTTGTCATGATTTCCCCATTCGACCTTGGCAAGCCCGTCGCGATTGGCTCAGACCACGCGGGGTTTGAATTTAAGGAAGCCATTATTTCCCTGTTGGAGGGAAAGGGACTTCAATACATCGACTGCGGCACCCACTCCAGGGCGTCGGCAGACTATCCTGACTTCGCCCATCCCGTGGCCATGGCCGTGGAGCGGGGCACGGTAGCCTTTGGCATCCTCTTGTGCGGCAGTGCCAACGGTGTCGGGATCACCGCCAACAAACATCCGGGCGTACGCGCCGCCGTGTGTTGGGGAGACGAGATCGCCAGCCTGGCCCGGCAACACAATGACGCCAATATTATATGCCTCCCGGCCCGCTTTGTGGCGCTGACAGACGCCGAAGAAATGGTGGAGATTTTCATGACCACACCCTTTGAGGGTGGCCGCCACCTCGCCCGGGTGAACAAGATCGGTTGCCAGTCATAACATTCCTGCAGGGGGCGCGCCCCCTTTCTCCTATCTTGGCGGGAAATCGCTTAAGACATGGGAAAATGGATGACGCTAGTGCTGGTTTTGTCCGCAGGCGCGGCCGCTGCGCAGCACCCAGAACGTTTTGCAAAGGGCATTACTGCCCAAGACCTCAAGGACAAATTATACACCGTTGCCTCGGCCGATATGCAGGGCCGGGAAACCGCTACCGAAGGGCAGCGCAAGGCGGCGGCTTTTATCGAGGCGTATTTCCAGTCCCTGGGACTTAAACCCGGCAACGGGACCTCTTATCAATTGGAATATCCGGTGTATGCGGATAAGCTGGACCACGCGGCGGTTACCGTGGGAGGTGCCGCCTTCGCCGTCGATCAGGACTTCAGCGTGATCTATTCCCTGAACCACAATGCAACATCGTATTTCAGTGAGGCGACGTATGTGCCGATGCCCGCGGCCGCGCCCTCCGGGGCCCCCGCGGACCCTTTCGCGGGCCTCGACATCCGCGGTAAGCTGGTCGTTTTGAGCGGCATGGGCACCAACTTCAGCCTCCGCCAACTTCGCCCGCTGCTGGCCAATATTCAAAAGGCAGCCCCGGCAGCCGTGCTGTTGATCCAGTCCAATTTCCCCCGGACCGACGCCTCCGCGACCCAGCGCGCCAATATGTACGTCAACCTGTACAAAAAGACGGAAGCCCCGAACCTCTTTATGGTGTCCGAAAACATCGGCCGGGCCATCTTAGGCGCCGCCTTTGATTCCGCCAAACAAGGCACGCTCTCCACGGGTATCCATACCGCCGACGTCAAACTCGACTTTGCCAAAACCACCGAGCTCCGCCATTCCACCGACGTCCTGGCCGTCTTTCCGGGTACCGACAAGGCAGACGAATACGTCTTTGTCACGGGGCACTACGACCACCTTGGCATGCACGACGGTAAGATCTGGTATGGTGCAGACGACGATGGTTCCGGCACCTGTGCCGTTCTGGAAATTGCAAAGGCGTTTACCGCTGCCGCCAAGGCCGGCAAGGGTCCCCGCCGCACCATGGTGTTCATGACCGTGTCCGGGGAAGAAGAAGGACTGTGGGGCTCGGCCTATTATACCAACCACCCCGTATACCCCCTGGCCAAAACCAGCGTTGACCTTAACATCGACATGATCGGGCGGATCGACCCTTCTCGCAAATACGGGGATTCCATGAACTATGTGTACGTCATCGGGGACGACAAGCTGTCTTCCGACCTCGCCCCGATCACCGAAGCCATCAACACGAAATACACCCACCTCGAACTGGACCGCAAGTTCAACGACCTTAAGGATCCCAACCGTTTTTACTACCGCAGCGACCACTATAATTTTGCCGACAAAGGTGTTCCCATCATCTTCTATTTTAACGGTACCCACGCGGACTACCACCAGCCCACGGACACCCCCGACAAGATAGACTATGACCTGTATGCCCGCCGCGCGCAACTGGTTTTCTATACGGCCTGGGATATGGCCAACCGGGACGAGATGCTCAAACGGGATATGCCGTTGAAATAGAGGCATATCGGCATTTTGGGAAAAAGGGAGCTACCGGCTCCCTTTTTTTACGTAGATTCATATTGTAAAAATCCAATATGGAAAACCGTCTTCCTTCGCCCCTCGGCGAGGATATCCTAACCAATCACCTGCAAGGCGTGAAACAGGCCGAGCGGGAAGGCTTTGAGGCTGGAGTCAAAAGAGGGCGCAACGCCCTTTTCTGGATCGCAGTGCTGCTGGTCCTTTCCCAGACACTGATTTCCTATGCCCGGCAGGAGCTGACGCTTCAGTTTCTTGGGCTTGTCCTTTTCTTTGGGACTTTTTTCGCAGCCATGGGTTTTTATACCCATAAGCGGCCTTTTGTCGCCCTGCTGGCCGGGACGCTGGGGTATATATCGCTGTGGGTCATCGACCTGGCGTGTGGGTATGCGCGGGGGGGTGCGAACATGGCCACGGGAGTGCTGGTGCGGGTCGCGTTTACGATTTTCCTGATCAGGGCGTTGCCCGCGGCCCGGCGGCTGGAACAATTAAAACGGAATGGATGATCCTGTTGGTGTTCGTGCTGGTGCTCACGGGGATCATCATCTTTGGCATCCCTTTCTTTACCGGGGTGTTGATGTCCCTCCTGCTTTGGCAGGCCCGGAGGAAAAAAGTGGTGGACGCGCGTCCCTGGATAAAAGCTTTGATGTTCGCGGTCAGCCTCCTGGGTGCCACAGTGCTCTCGGGGCTCGTCGTATACGTCTTATTCGAATACTTACCAGCCTAGCAAATAAGCAAAAATCAACGGTGCCACGATCGTGGCGTCGCTTTCGACGATGAATTTGGGCGTGTCGATCCCCAGTTTTCCCCAGGTAATCTTTTCGTTCGGAACAGCCCCGGAATAGGACCCGTAAGAAGTCGTGGAGTCCGAAATCTGGCAGAAATACGACCAGAAAGGGACGTCGTGCCATTCCAGGTCCTGGTACATCATGGGGACGACGCAGATGGGGAAGTCGCCCGCGATGCCACCCCCGATCTGGAAAAAGCCCACGCCCTTGCCCCCGCTGTTTTCCCGGTACCAACCGGCCAGCCACGTCATGTATTCGATGCCGCTTTTGACGGTGGAGGCCTTCAGCTCATTCTTAATGACATAGCTGGCAAAGATGTTCCCCGTGGTGGAGTCTTCCCAACCCGGTACCACGATGGGGATGTTCTTCTGCGCGGCGGCGATGATCCAGCTGTTCTTCGGGTCGATCTCGTAGTATTGTTCCAGGTCGCCGCTCAGGACCACCTTATAAAGGAATTCGTGGGGAAAATAACGCTCGCCTTTTGCCTCGGCATCCTTCCAGACCTTGACCAGGTGTTTTTGCAAACGGCGGAATGCCTCTTCTTCCGGGATGCAGGTATCCGTGACGCGATTGTAGTGGTTTTCCAGGAGGTCCCATTCGTCCTGGGGCGTCAGGTCCCGGTAGTTGGGTACGCGTTTGTAGTGGGAGTGGGCGACCAGGTTCATGACGTCCTCTTCCAGGTTGGCACCCGTGCAGGAGATGATCGCAATTTTGTCCTGGCGGATCATTTCGGCCAGCGAAAGTCCCAGTTCCGCCGTGCTCATGGCACCAGCCAGCGTAACCATCATTTTGCCCCCTGCGTCGAGGTGGGCCTCATACCCTTTGGCGGCGTCCACCAGGGCGGCCGCGTTAAAATGGCGGTAGTGATGCTGGATGAATTGGGAAATGGGACCCTTTGACATATTGCGTACGTTTTGAGCCGCAAATGTAAGGGTTTTGGCGGAGGCCCAGGGTTAAATCTGGGCTCCGCCAGGGTTAAAAAAAGGCGGCCCTCAGGGCCGCCTTTTTGCGTTATTGCTGTTTGTCGAGGCGCTCGGTCTCTTCCATGTCGTTCCCGATGATCTTCACGGTGTACCAGTGGGCATCGTCCTGGAGCTTAATGTAATAAGCGACGTCCTCGTTCTGGTTCTTGGAGAGCTCGGTCACACCGGCGATGTTTTTGCCGGCATACCTGGTCTTCAACAGCGACAGCACGGTAAGGGGGAGGCGGTCTTCACCATAGTACCGGATAACGCTGATGATCTGGCCGTCCCGGTCGAAGTTGGCGACGGTTTTGACGTCATACATGCGGAAATAGGCGGTGTACGTGTCTCCATCCTTGCTTTCGGTCCAGTTGATGGCCTCCGCATTGGGGAAGGTTCTTACAAAGGCCTTTTTGGCCTTTTCGTTTACGTCCCGGACAGGAGCCTCAGAGGCCAGGGCGTAGGTGGTGAGTGTTGCAGACAGCAAAAGGCTGACGGCGATCTTTTGTGCGGGGATAATGAAGTTCATGGCTATTATGTTTGAAATTGGAAAAAACAGAATTCTGAAACAAAGTTGATGAATTGCGGAAAAGCAAGCGGATAAATGGTATCATAGGTTATACCGGACCGTGAACTGGATAAGATGGTGTACAAATGAATTTGCAAAGCCTCTTTTTCGGTTCGCTGAAACCCTTTGCTGTAGTGAGACGCAGCCGATTATTACTTTGTTACTACGCCAAGGTTAATCTTGTGTTAAACTACAACGATGGATTTCGTAGATAGGATGAATGACCGGCCGGGAATTGAAAATTGTCTTGTACATTGTGGGGGTGAATTACCTGGCCCATGCGTATCTGTCCTTTGGTTCCGATGTTGTCCTGGTGGGCAACATGGTCAGTGATTTTGTAAAGGGAAAATCCCTGGAAGCCTACCCGGTGGGGATACAAAAGGGTATCCGGTTACACCGGCGCATCGACGATTTTACCGACGCTCATCCCGTTTTCAAGGAAGCAAGACAACTGCTGGCGCCCGCGGTGGGGCGGTACAGCGGGGCGTTCCTGGACATCATTTTCGATCATTTCCTGGCGACGGACCGTTTTACAACCGATGGGCTCGCTGCCTTTTCCCAGCACGTGTACAGCGTGATCCGCAAAGAAGAAACCCTCCTCCCCCCTGCTTTTGTCCAGATGTTCAACTATATGGTCCGGCAGGACTGGCTGTACCACTACGCTACCCGTGAAGGCATCAGGCGCAGCCTGGAAGGCATGGTCCGGCGGGCAAAATATGTCCCCGCCGGCGCGCCCATATACGCCCTGTTCGAGCGGCACTACGAAGCGCTCGGGGACAGCTACCGCAAATTTTTTCCGGAATTGGAGGCCTACGCACGCGAGCACTTTGCTTTATAGGTACTTTTGCTGTGTAATACCAAGAGCTATGAGATTGGAAACAAAGTTGATCCACGCCGGTGTGGAACCCGATCCGACGACCGGGGCCATCATGACACCTATTTACCAGACGTCTACTTATGTGCAAAAAGCACCGGGGGACCACAAAGGGTACGAGTACGCCCGGACCCAGAACCCCACCCGGGATGCCCTCCAAAGTGCCCTCGCGGCGATCGAAAGCGGCTCCTGGGGTCTTTGTTTCGGCTCCGGTATGGCGGCCACCGACGCGGTTCTGAAATTGCTCGAACCCGGGGACGAAGTCGTCGCTGCCGACGACATGTACGGGGGTACCTATCGCATTTTTACAAAAGTATTTGAGAAATACGGCATCCGTTTCCACTTTGTGGATATGCAAAACCCGTCTGCGGTAGCGGCTGTCCTGAACGCACGGACGCGGCTGATCTGGACCGAAACGCCGACCAACCCGATGATGACCATCACCGACATCGCCGCGGTGGCCGAACTGGCCAAAGCCCACAAGGCGTTGCTGTGTGTGGACAATACTTTTGCCTCCCCGTACCTGCAAAATCCCCTGGAATGGGGTGCGGACCTGGTCGTACACTCCGCCACCAAATACTTAGGTGGTCACAGCGACGTCGTCCATGGCTGTATCATCGGTAAGGACGCTGCCTTGGAAGAACGCCTCCGGTTTATACAAAACAGCTGCGGCGCCGTCCCGGGCCCCCAGGATTGTTTCCTGGTTCTCCGGGGTCTGAAAACCCTGCACGTCCGCATGCAACGCCATTGCGAAAACGGCAGGACCGTCGCCGAGTGGCTTCGGGCCCACCCGAAGGTCGGCAAGGTTTACTGGTGCGGTTTCGAAGACAGTCCCGGTTTTGCCGTTGCCCGCAAGCAAATGCGTGATTTCGGCGGGATGATGAGCTTTACCCTGAAGGATGACCGTATGGAAGCGGCCAACCGCGTACTAAGCTCCACCCGCTTGTTTTCCCTGGCCGAATCCCTGGGTGGCGTGGAATCCCTGATCGGGCACCCTGCCTCCATGACCCACGCCTCGATCCCCCGGGAAGACCGGATCCGGCGCGGTCTCCTGGATTCGCTGATCCGCCTCAGCGTCGGCTTGGAAAACGCAGACGACCTGCTGGCCGACCTGGATAGGGCTATTGGGTAATATATGGAGAAGCTAAAGGAATTTCTGGACGCGAGGGTAGAAGAATACAACCGCCCGGACTTTATTCCGGACGACCCCATCTCCATTCCCCACCGCTTCACCCGCTTACAGGACATGGAGATCGCTGCTTTTTTCGCCGCCATCTTTGCCTGGGGCAACCGGAAGATCATCATCGCCAAGTCGGCCGACCTCATGGCGCGTATGGACAATGCCCCTTACGAATTCGTTCGCGGGCACCAGCCCTCCGACCTCAAACGCCTCCTGGATTTCAAACACCGGACGTTCAACGCGACCGACCTGCTTTATTTCATCGAGTTCTTTGCGCAGTACTATGCGCGACATGACTCCCTGGAGGAGGCTTTCCTGAAGGGGTATCGGCGCGGCTCTATTGAAGGCGCCCTCAACGGCTTCTACCACACGTTTTTCGGCCTGGAATACGTCCCCGACCGCACGCGAAAACACATCGCCTCTCCTGAAAAAAACGCCTCCTGCAAACGCATCAATATGTTCCTGCGATGGATGGTACGCTCCGATAACAAAGGAGTGGATTTTGGGGTATGGAAAAAAATAAAACCAGCATCCCTCGTCTGTCCCGTCGACCTTCATGTCGCGAGGGTAGCCCGGCGGTTGGGGATTCTCCAAAGACCCGTGGTGGACTGGCGAGCCGCCATGGAATTAACGGACATTCTCCGTGGATTTGATCCGAAAGACCCCGTTAAATACGACTTTGCGCTGTTCGGTTTGGGCGTGATGGAAAAAAAATGAGGATGGAGCCGCAGGACGATATTATACAATGGCTCCAGGGCAGCATTCCAGTACCTGTACCAGTGACCAGGACCGCGGAAGAGCTCATGGCCTGGCTGACCACGTATTGCAACGGCCTTCTGGTCGCCGATTTCCCGGCCCTTGTTCAACTCCTGTACCGCGTAGACGTATCCGAAGCGAAACTCAAATACCTGCTCAAACATTCAGATGGAGAGGATGCCGGGAGGATTATGGCGCTGCTCCTGCTGGAGCGCGTCGGGCAGGTCGTCGCCGCACGCAAAAAATACCGGATGCCCGACCAGGACATCCCGGAAGAAGATAAATGGTAACAACTATGTCGACACCCATCCTGTTCATCACGGGCGCGAGCCGCGGCATCGGCAAAGCCATCGCGCTGAAAATGGCCGCCGGTGGCGCCCGCATCGCCATCGCCTCCAAAACAGAAACACCCCACCCCAAGCTGGATGGGACCATCTATACGGCTGCCGAAGAGATCGAGCGTGCCGGGGGACAAGCCCTTCCCCTGGTCTGCGACATCCGCGACGAGGCCCAGATCAACGCGGCCGTGGAAGCCACCGTTGCCAAATTTGGCGGGATCGACATCCTCGTCAACAACGCCAGCGCCATCAGCCTCTCCAAAACACCCCAGACCGAGGCCAAACGCTTCGACCTCATGCACCAGGTCAACGTCCGTGGGACGTTCCTCGTGAGCAAGGCGTGTATCCCGCATTTGGCGCGAAGCAGCAATCCCCATATCCTCACCCTCGCCCCCCCATTGAACCTCGATCCCCGCTGGCTGGGCGCCCATCTCGCCTACACCCTCAGCAAATTCGGCATGAGCATGGTAGCCATGGGCCTGGCGTCCGAACTCGCCCCCGAAGGCATCGCCTCCAACACCCTCTGGCCCCGCACCACGATCGCCACCGCGGCCGTCCTCAACCTCCTCGGCGGCGAAGCCCTCGCCTCCATGAGCCGCACCCCCTCGATCGTCGCCGATGCCGCCGCCCTCATCTTCTCCCGCCCTGCCCGCACCTTCACCGGTCAACACCTCATCGATGAGGACCTACTCCGCGAGTCCGGCCTCACCGACTTCACCTCCTACGCCGTCGACCCCTCAAAACCCCTGGCTCCGGATATATTCCTCTAACCTCATAACCTCATGACCTCTGCCCTCTAACCTCTAGTCCCCAAGCCTGATTGCCCGGCCGAGGGGGGGTATGTCCATTTTACTCCTTTTCCTCAGGGAACCGAAACGTTTTGGCATCGTTCGAATCACCTGAGGAAAAGGAGTAAAATGGACATACCCCCCCTCGGCCTAGCGGCATGGTTTGTTCTCAAAGTAGAGTTATAGGCATGTTGCGGTCAGGACCAGTTACTTCAGGATTTTGAGCTTCACCATCTCGATCCGGGTATCGGAGACCTGGAGGACATCGAACTCGTAGTGGCCGATGATGATCCGTTCCTTGGGTTTGGGGATCGTTTCGTATTCGTTGATGATGTAGCCGGAGAGCGTTTCTGATTCGTTTTCGGGGAAGTCGAGGTTGTATTTTTCGCGGAGGTAGTCGAGTTCGAGACGGCCGGAAAAGATGTATTCGTCTTCGGCGATTTGTTTGTCGACGAATTCCTCGGTATCATATTCGTCCTGGATTTCGCCAAAGATTTCTTCGAGGAGGTCCTCCATGGTGACGATGCCGGAGGTGCCGCCGAACTCGTCCACGACCCAGGCGATGCTCTTCCGTTCCAGCGTGAATTTATTGATCAGGTCGGTGACGCTCATGGTTTCGGGGACGGCGGGGATCGGCAGCAGCACCGATTCTATGTCTTTTGGCTCTTTAAAAAGGTCCAGCTGATGGATGTACCCCTGGATGTTGTCGATGTTTTGTTCGTAGACCACCAGTTTGGATAGCTGACTATCGACAAACTTCCGACGCACTTCTTCGATAGGGGTATTTTTTTCTATCCCTTCTACTTCCCGCCTCGGCACCAGGCACTGGCGGACGCGCATGGACGGGAGGGACAGGGCGTTTTCAAAAAGTTCCTTGTTGAGCTCCTGCATGCCGTTTTCGTCGGAGGCCTGTTCGCTTTGCTGGATAAAGTTGTCCAGGTCCACCCTGCCGAAAAACTCCTTGTGTTCGGTGGTACGGACGTCAAAAAGGTATTTGAGGGACCATTCGCTTACAAACACAAAAAATGCAGCGATCGGGTAGAGCAGACCGTAAAAGAAACGAAGAAGCCGGGCAAAAAACGGGAGGATATAGTCCTTTTTGGCGCGGAATATGGCCTTGAACAGGAATTCGGTCAGCAGGAACAAAAGCGTCGCCAACAGGGATTCGAAAAGGAGCCGTACGTAGGGACCCTGGGCGATCTCCGGAAGCCGTTTCCAGACTGGTGATAAAAAACGGTCCACCAAAAGGGTATATATAACCACGATAATGCTCAAGGCTACCACCAGTGTCGCCACCAGCTTGGTGGGTGCTTCCAGGAAACGGGACAGGATCTTTCCGCTGGTCAGCCCTTGTTTTTTCTTTAGTTCAATGGAAAGCTTGTTGGCCGACGTAAAGGCCATTTCTATCCCTGCAAAAAAACCGGTTAGCAAAAGGGAAATGGCGATGCCGATGATGTAGGATACATCCATAGATCAATAAAAGTAGCCTTTTTTGGTGGAATGTACAAAGGGCGGGGCTCACTCAGACCGTGTCGTAGAACCTCCTCAAAAACCCCCGGATGAGGGCTTCTGCCTCCACGCAAGCCTGGACGAGCTCCCGGTTGACGATCGTTGCCTTAAAATGCGGCTGGAAGGACATTTCGTATTCTGCCTTGTTTAACCGGGTTTCCAACGATTCCGGCGTTTCGGTGCCCCGGCTGAGCAGCCGTTTTTTCAATTCTTCCACGCCAGGCGGTTGTACGAAAACCGAAAGTGTATTGAGCGGATATTGCTGTTGGACGTGGATGGCGCCCTTAACGTCTATGTCCAGGACCGGCACCTTGCCCAACGCCCAGATGCGTTCCAGCTCCGAACGAAGGGTGCCGTAGTACTTGCCTTCGTACACCATTTCCCATTCGGCAAAGGCATTTTCCTGGATGCGCTGCTGAAAAACCGCCAGGGGCAGGAAATAATAGTCCCTTCCATCCACCTCCCCCTTACGTGCGGCACGGGTAGCCGCCGAAACGGAAAAGCTCAGTTCCGGGATCCGGTCAAGGAGATACCGGACGATGGAGGTTTTCCCCGCCCCGGAAGGGGCTGTGAAAATGACAATGGGTTGTTGGGCGCTCATATCCATGATCCTGCAAAGAACGTGAAAAAAAAGCGGCCCCGTTCACGGGAGCCGCCTGTTCTATAGGGAGCGTGCTTACCTGAGTGTATACATGATTTGCATTTTGGCGATACTGGTTCGGTTGACGATCGAATTGCCCTGGTCGTCCACCTGGTTGGCCGAATGCTGGAGCCCACGCTGGTACTGGACCGTGGCGCTAAACCGGTGCCAGGTGTAGTTGGCGCCCACCAGGTAACGGATATCCGAGGTCTTGACTTGCGGCTGTTGTTGGTCCTGGTTCGTCGCCGTGTTGCTGACGTAATACAAAGCTAAATTGGTCAGGGGTGTTATGGTCGTCCGGGTATCATCCTGTTCGGAGAGCAGACGGGAATATTGTATGCCCGCCTCGACGTTCAGGTGGCGGACGACCGCCCACTCGACGCTGACCGGTACGTCCAGGTACAACAGCCTTCCGATCTTGGTCGAAGACGTGGAGGCAGGCAACGCTGCATAGGCCTGAACGGTGCTGTCCATGACCGTGAGGTTTTTTTGAGAAAGCGTTTTGGTATAGGCCACGGGAGACGGTCCCGCCACCCCTGCCTTCAGGCTGAGCTTCGGGGTAAGCCGGTACCGGGTGATAAACACCGGGTAAAGACCGGGTTCCCACTTGGACTGGTTGTTCACGGTAACGGTGCGCATACTCCCGGGGAAATTGGCGCCAAGACCTACATCAAAACCCCAGCGGCTGTGGTGGGCGGGCCGGATCGGACCGGCCGGGGCCCCGGTGGAGGCCAGGAGCCTCGGGGAGGCCGCCAGCGGTTTTTCGAGGAAAGGCATTTTCAGGTCCGGCGTGGCTCCGGAGTATCCTCTGGTAGTGGTCGTACAAAAACAGGCTGAACCGGGGTTTCCGGATGTTTCCAGCACCAAAACGTCTTGCGGCTTTGTTTGCGACAGCAGGGTTTCCTTATCGCTGTTCGCCAATATTTGGCGCGACCCTTTGTCGCTCGCCCGGCTACCGGTGAGGCTGCCTGCGGGGAAACGATCGTCCCTGCGTGATCCGGTGGTTCCGGTTGTGGTGGCAAGGTCCCTGGAAGGTTCGCCGGACGGGTACGCCCCGTCGTTTTGGGCCGTGGCCGGTACGCCGCCAGCCGGTACGCCGCCCGCTTGTACTCCGCCGTTTTGTGCCCCGGCGGCTTGCGCTCCGCCCGCTTGTGCCCCACTGGTCTGCGCTCCGGCGGCTTGTGCTCCGCCCGCTTTGGCTCCATCGGCCTGCGCGACCGAGGTTTGCCCGCCGGCACCAGCCCGCGATCCGCTCCCGGTCGTCACTGCCAGCGGCGTCTTGGTTTTGGAAGAATGTGCCTCGTGGATCAAGGCCCAGGCAGCGCCGGCAAGGATGAGGCAAGCGGCGGCGGCGTACCAGCGGCGGAGCTGGTAGACCGGCCGGGGGCGGACCGTAGCATCCAGCAGCGCGCGCATCCGCTGCCAGCCGGTCTCCGGATCGGGAACCTCCGTTTCGGCCAGTTTGTGCTTAAGGTGGTCAAACAATTCGTCCCTCATGAATACATATTTTTTTGCCTGGAGGCGTCCAGGGCGGAGTCGCCTCCTTCTGAGAAATATTGTCTCAACTTCTTCCGGGCTTCCGTCAGGTGCCAGCGGGAGGTACTCTCGCTGATGCCCAGGGTGGTTGCGATTTGTTTGTGTGAATAGGCCTCGAACAGATGCATGTTCAGGACCGTTTTGGTCGTCTGGGGCAGCCGTCTGATCCCCTGGAGGAGAATATCCGGATTGAGGTCCGATATGGGCGCCTCCTCCTCCGGAAGCTCCCCGATATTGTCCAGATGAACCACCTGGAAGGCCCGCCTGTTGCGGCTCCGGACATAGTCGATGGCCGTATGGGTGACCACCGTCTTGATCCAGGCTTCTATCGCGCCCAGGCTGGAATTATATTTATGGATTTTGGTGAAAACCTTGAGGAAACCATCGTTGAGCACAGACATCGTCTCCATATCGTCCTGGCAATAGCGCTGGCATATCCTGTATAGTACAGGAAAAAAGTGCTTATAGAGCAATTCCTGGGACTTTCTGTCGTCCCGGAGGCATCCCTCTACCCAATCTTGGATTTGTCCCGGATTCAATCCCTGAAGCTGTTTTTTTGGTTGGGGCAGCTACACACAAGATGCGGCGACCCGCTTAATAAAACGGTATGGGAAGGCTGTTCGCTGGGTTAAAAAAATGCTAATTCCGGCACCGGGCGCGCCCAAAAGCGCGCCTAGTTGACGCGCCGTATATCCGCTCCCAGCTTACGAAGCCGCTCGTCGATATACTGGTATCCACGGTCGATCTGTTCGATGTTCTGGATGGTACTCCGGCCCTCGGCGCTGAGGGCGGCGATCAGGAGGGCGACGCCCGCCCGGATGTCGGGACTGCTCATCGTGATGCCCCGGAGGCGGCGCTGGCGGGCCAGCCCGACGACGGCGGCGCGGTGCGGGTCGCACAGGATGATCTGGGCGCCCATGTCCATCAGCTTGTCGGTGAAGAACAACCGGCTTTCGAACATTTTTTGGTGGATCAGGACGCTGCCCCGGGCCTGGGTGGCCACGACGAGGAGGATGCTGAGCAGGTCGGGGGTAAAGCCCGGCCACGGGTGATCGTAGATGGTGGGGATGGAGCCGTCAAGGTTGCCCTGAATGGAGTACAGCTCCTGTTCCGGGACCCGGATGTCGTCCCCTTCCAAAAACAATTCGATCCCCATTTGCCGGAATTTGTCGGGGATCTGGCCCAGGTGCCCCAGACCGGCGTTCCGGATGGTGATGGCGCTTTGGGTCATGGCGGCCAGCCCGATAAACGATCCTACCTCGATCATGTCGGGGAGGAGGCGGTGCTCGGTCCCATGGAGTGCGGTGACGCCCTCGATGGTCAGGAGGTTGGAGCCTATGCCCGTGATCCTGGCGCCCATGCGGTTCAGCATCAGGCACAATTGCTGTATGTAGGGTTCGCAGGCTGCGTTGTAGATGGTCGTGGTGCCCTTGGCCATGGAGGCAGCCATGACGATATTGGCCGTGCCCGTGACCGACGGTTCGTTCAGGAGCATGTACGTGCCCCTCATGTCCTGACCGTTGAGCGTGAAGTAGTTGTCCCCGGTATTGTAGTCGGGCCGCACGCCCAGCTTTTCAAAACCGATGATGTGCGTATCCAGGGGTCTGCGACCGATCTTGTCACCCCCGGGTTTGGGGATAAAGGCTTTTCCAAAACGGGCGAGCATGGGTCCGGCGATCATCACGGACCCCCGAAGGCGCCCGCCCTTCTGGCGAAAGGCTTCGCTTTCGAGATAGCCGGTATCTACCTTGTCCGCCTTGAAGATGCAGGTATCCCGCGAAGGACGGTCTATGGACACGCCCATTTCTCCCAGGAGTTCTATGAGGAGATTGACGTCCAGGATGTCGGGAATATTGTTGACCTTGACGGTCTCGGGGGTGAGGAGTACGGCGGAGATAATTTGAAGGGCTTCGTTCTTGGCACCTTGGGGAGTGATTTCCCCTTTTAGTTTTTTACCGCCTTCGACCTGGAAAGCACTCACTTAAATCGTTTTTTATTAAACCGGTTGTTGCCGCCCGCGCCGTTGCCGCGGTTGTTGCCGTCGCGGCTGCCGCCCGGACGGTTGCCGTTACCTCCGCGGTTCCCGTTATTGCTCCGGTTCCCGTTGGTGCCACGGTTGTTTTGCGAATAGTGTTGTTTGTGACGAGGCTTGCCGACGTTGGATATGAAATCTTCCCTTTCCGGGGACGCGCGGTGCTTGACAAAAGGACGGTTGTTGAACTCAAGCTGGCCTTGGGTAAGGTTGCTCAGCTCTGCCTGGATAGAGTCGTCGTGGACGAGCTCGTGGTGCCAGTTGGAGTACGCCAGCTTCATGTAATAAGCGATGGCGTTGGCAAACCCCTGGCGTTTGTCGGCGTCTTCCTCGCTGAGGGCTTTGTTGATCACCGTTTCGATGTTCTTACCGAGGTGGTTGAACTTCGGATACCGTTTCGGGTAGGGAAGCCGCTCCGGTTTGGTCTTCAGGGTTTCCCTGGTCGGAATCGGATAGGGGCTTTCTACCTCCAGTTTGAAATCGGATATAAGGAAAAGGTGATCCCAAAGTTTGTGGCGGAAATCTTCTACGTTGCGAAGGTGCGGATTCAGGAAACCCATCAGTTCAATCAGGGCGTAGGCGTTCTTTTGTCTCCTTTCCGGGTCCTCAATCGTTAGCAGGTAATCCACCATCTGCTGAATATGGCGGCCATACTCCCGCATGGTCAGCCCGGTGCGTAATGTATTATATTCCATAAAATGTGTCTCAAACAAAAGTACGGTAAATTTCACAAGGGACCCTTTTGTACTTTTGTGCCCCCGGGCGACCGCCCGGGCCCCTGATCATGCACCTTGCGATAGACGGAACCTTATGGGAAAACCATAGCCCCGATGGGTACGACCGGATGGCCAGATCCCTCCTGGACGCCCTGGGGCAGCCCGCCACCTTCCTGGGAAGGGGCCCCGTCCCGGCCGCCTTTGCGGCGCCCGGCGCCAGTGCAGGCCGGGCCTCTGTCGCGGCGCCGGCCGTCATTGTAGGCCGTGCTTTCGCCGAGGGCCGCTGGATGCAGGCGGAGCCGAATCTGATGGAAAAAATAAGGCCCGCCGGCTGGCTCAAACGAACCATCCCCCGGGTCATGACCGAAGCCCACCTCGACCGTTGGATCAGCTTTTCCGGGAACACCTCCGCCCCCGGCGGAAGGATCTTCCTCAAGGATGTAGCGCCCCTGCTCTGGCCGGACACCGCCCCCCGGGGCGCGGCCGACGCCCTCCGGGCAAGGTACGCCGAAGCCCTGGAGGACCCGGGCACGGAAGTGCTGCTGTTCTCGAAGCGCGCGGCGGAGCTCTTGGGCGACGGCGCGGGTCGCAGCCACCAAGCCGCCAGCGACGGCGGGCCGGCGATCACCAACGGCGCCGCCGCGAGCCGCGTCCACGTCCTCCCGCCATACTACGGCCCCGCCCCGGTGGCGGACCGCGACGCCATCAAAGCCGAATACGGCCAGGGCAAAGAATACTTCCTTTGGACCGGCTCCACCGGAGACCACTGGAGGGACGCCATGAAGGCCTTTTCCCAGTTTAAAATGCGGCAAAGGAGCCATATGCGGCTGGTCCTGGCGCCCTGGGGGGCGCCGACGGGCGGCGCGGGGACAAGCCCGGGCGAGGGCATACAGGAAGGCCTGGCGACATACAAATTCCGCGCGGACGTCACCGTCCTTGATCCGGAAAAGCGGGGGCCGGAAAAGTGGGAACACGCCGCCCTGGGCGCGTACGCCCTTTTATATACGCCCGAAAAAGAGGAGTTGGGTTGGGTCACCCTGGCGGCGGCAACGCTTGAAACGCCCCTCATACAGACAAAGCGGAGCGTGGCCACGGAATGGGCCGGGGATGCCGCGGAGTGGGTAGACCCGGGGGATCCGGCGTCGATAGCGGAGGCGATGTTGCAACTTTTCAAGGACGAGGCGTACCGGAGCCGCCTTTTAAAAAGAGGAAGGGCCCTGGCGGAGGCAATGGGACCGGAGAAGGTGATTAATCGTTACCTTTGCCATCTTAGTTAATTGTTTAATATGAAGAAGAGCACCATTACGGTAGACGTTTATTTGGACGAGCAGAAGATACCGGAGAAGATCGAATGGATGGCGGCGGACAGCGCCGTGTCGGAAAAAGAAAGGGCAAAAGCCCTCCTGATGGCCCTCTGGGATGGTGCGGACAAAACCGCCATGCGGATCGACCTCTGGACAAAGGACATGATGGTAGACGAAATGGCGGATTTCTATTACCAGGTATTGCTCACCATGGCGGATACCTACGAAAGGGCGACCCACCACGCGGACCTGGTGGCCGACATGAAAAAATTCGCCGCTGATTTTTATAAGAAATTCAGGGAAATTCAATCAAAGGGAAACACTTAAATCGCTATGTCACTGGAACAAACCATTAATACTGACCTGAAAACGGCCATGCTGGCCAAGGATGAGCCGACGGTGCGCGGACTTCGCGCGATCAAGGCGGCCATCATCTTAGCCAAAACCAGCGAGGGGAACAACGGGGCCGTTACAGAGGCCCAGGAACTCACCCTGCTTCAAAAACTTGTCAAGCAGCGGAAGGACTCCATCACCATCTTCCAAGAGCAAAACAGGAACGACCTGGCGGGAAAAGAACTGGAGGAAGTAGCGGTCATCGAGCGCTACCTGCCCGCACAGATGAGTCCGGAAGAGCTGAAAACGGCCCTCAAGGCCATCATTGAAAAATTGGGCGCCAAAGGACCTGCCGACATGGGCAAGGTCATGGGGGCGGCGAACAAAGAGCTGGCCGGCCGGGCCGACGGGAAGTCCATCGCCGCCGCCGTGAAGGAATTGCTCTAGATGATCATCGACGTCCTGCTCCTGTGTATTGTCGCTTTGGGGGCCATCCGGGGTTTTTTCCGCGGGCTGGTCCTGGCGTTGTTTGCCCTGGTGGCCTATATCCTGGGGCTGGCGGCGGCCATGAAGTTTTCGCATGCGGCCGCAGCGTGGCTGGCACCGATGCTTCACGCGGGTCAAAGATGGATGCCGCTGATCGGTTTTCTTGTTGTGTTTTTCGGCGTAGTACTGCTGGTGCGCTGGCTGGGTATATTGCTGCAAAAAGCAATGGAAGGGCTGATGCTGGGTTGGGCCAACCGGCTCGGAGGGATGGTATTTTATATCGTACTATACGTGACGATCTACAGTGTTCTGCTCTTTTACCTGGTAAAAATGCGGTTGATAGGCCCCGATACGCTGCGGCATTCGGTCACTTATCCTTATCTTTCGCCCATCGCGCCAAAAATCATCGGGGCGCTGGGCCTGGTGCTTCCCTGGTTCAGGGACATATTTGACAGGCTGGACAAATTCTTTGATAAAGTAGGCCCATAGTCCTATTTTAGCACCTGGGATGGCTTAAGGAAATAATGAGTAAATTTGAGGGAGTTGCGCCGAGGGCGCCCCAAGGTGGTGCGGGGCACCGGAGGTGCCCTCAAGATGGTGCAGGGCGCCGGAGGCGCCCATAGATGGAGATTAATCAACGGAAGATTTTTGGAAGAATGAACTACGAAATCAAACAGGAGGAGAAGTTCAGGTTTATTGAAGAAGGTCAGGGAGAGCCTCTTATCCTTCTGCATGGCTTGTTCGGAGAGTTGAGCAACTTTAAGGATCAGCTTGGCTACTTTAGCCGGCACGGCTATAAAGTGGTCCTGCCCCTCCTTCCGCTTTTAGACCTGGACCTGCTGCACACCTCGGTGGGAGGATTGCAGAAATACGTGCATAAGTTCATCGAAACCAGGGATTACCAGGATATACACCTCCTGGGCAATTCTTTGGGCGGGCACGTGGCGTTGCTACACACCCTTAAACACCCTGAGCGGATCAAGTCCCTGATCCTCACCGGTAGCTCCGGCCTTTTCGAAAACGGAATGGGCGACAGCTACCCCAAGAGAGGAGACTATGAATATATACGGCGCAAGACGGAGCTGACATTTTACGACCCCGCGATGGCTACCAAAGAGCTGGTCGACGAGGTATACGCCATCACGTCCAACCGCCTCAACGTGGTCAAGATCATCGCCCTGGCCAAAAGCGCCATCCGCAACAACCTGGGTGAAGAGGTCAGCCAGATCCAGCAGCCTACCCTGCTCATCTGGGGGAATAACGATACGATCACGCCGCCGTTTGTGGGTAAAGAGTTCCACCGATTGATTCCTCATTCCGAGTTACATTTCATTGATAAATGCGGGCACGCGCCGATGATGGAAGTTCCCGGGGAGTTTAACCAGATCCTGGAAAAGTTCCTGACCAAGTTGCCGGTGAGTGCCTGATAAAAGGACTACACATGCGGGCCGTTAACCTAATTTCACACGCTGTCCCCTTTCTGCGGGTACAAGACACCGTAAGGCAGGCCTTGCAGCTCATGACCGACTTCCACATCACGCATCTTCCCGTGGTCCAGGACGACAAGTACCTGGGGCTGGTGGAGGAGAATGCTTTGCTAGACATCGCCGACGAGGACACGCCGCTGGGTGAGACAGGTCTTGCCTGGAACCGCGCGGCCATCGGGGAGGAAGAGCATTTTCTCGCCGTTCTGCGTTTGTGGAAAAAAACGCGTCTCAGCGTCATCCCCGTCATCAACCGGGACATCGAGTTGCAGGGAGTGATCACCGCCACAGAGCTGCTGCTGGCCCTGGACGAGTATACCGCGGCGGAAGAACCGGGCGGTTTGATCGTCCTGAGCATCGAACCCCGGAACTTTTCGCTGAGCGAGATCGGGCGGCTGGCAGAATCCAACGACGCCACCATCGTACACGTGGCTACACAAAAGGACCCAACTACGGGTATGCTGAGCGTGTCGATCAAATTGAACCGGAATGATATTCAGGATATTCTCGCCACCTTTCAGCGATACGAGTATACCATAGAAACCTATTTCGGCGACAACCTGTCGGAAGATGATCTCCGCTCCAACTACGCTCACCTGATGAACTACCTGAACATTTAATGCTCGCGCGGCTTTGTGTTTGCGCGTTGCTCCTGCTACAAACGGTCGTGGTTTCAGCGCAGGACACCAGCACCGTCGTTGTACGGCGGATCGTGCTGACCGGTAATAAAAAAACAAAATCCTTCATCATCCTTCGGGAAGTGCCCTTCCGGGCGGGCGATCGCGTGCCCGTAGCGCAGTTGACGGGTCTTTTGCAAAAGGCCCACGACCAGCTCATGAACACCTTCCTGTTCATCAACGTCGTGCCGGGGATCATGGGGTGGAAGGACGGGGCGCTGGATGTGGTCTTTGACCTTAAGGAGCGCTGGTACATCTTTCCCATCCCCTATCTGAAGATCATCGACCGGAACTTTAACCAGTGGTGGGTGGAAGAGAACCACAGCCTGCAACGGGTAGACTACGGGATCCATTTCTCCTGGTACAATATGACCGGACGCAACGACAAGATGCACCTGTACCTGGAGAGCGGCTACAACCGCCTGGTCAACCTGGCGTACGAAAGCCCCTACCTGGACCGGCGGTTGCGACAGTATTTTACCTTTGGCGCACTATACAACAACGCCAAACAGGTCAATTTCGCCACCGACTCCAATAAGCAGGTATTTTTCCCCGATACCACCCACCTCCAGGATGTTTTTGTCCACCGGACGATCCAGGGCAGCGTCGGGTATGTCTACCGCCTCGGGTCCACCCAAAAGCATTCCGTTCAGTTGACGTATACCGACGAACAACTGGGAGATACGATTAACCGGCTGACGGGGGAGAAGGGGTACGGGTCTTACTTTGCAAACAATCGCACGCACGTCCGTTACCCGGAACTCAGTTACACCTACCAGTACTTCGGCGTGGACTATATACCCTACCCGCTCAAGGGTTTTACGGTTTTTGCACAGATCGACGACAAGGGCTTGGGGATAAGTCCCGACGTCGACCTTTGGACGCTGACCCTGAGGGGCGGGTATTACCGGCCGCTGGCCCGCCGCACCTTCCTGGGGGTGGAGGGCACCGTGGTCGCCAAGACGCCCTCGGCCCAGCCGTATGCATTTACACACCTTTTGGGGTTTGGCGGCTTGTACCTGCAGGGGCTCGAATACTACATCGTCGATGGGAATTTTGGCGCCCTGGGCCGGGTGACCCTCCGGCAAAAACTCGTTGACCACGACTTCACCACGATCTTCCGCGGCAGCCGGTTGTACGGGACCCTGCCCATCCGTGTTTTCTTAAAAGCGTACTTCAATGCGGGCTACGCATCCCTGAGCGGACCGTCCTACGGGAGCTTTTTGAACAACCGTTTTTTGTATACGGAAGGGATCGGGCTGGACGTCGTTACCATATACGATCTACAGCTGAAGATCGAATTCTCTTGGAACCAATTGGGGCAAAGCGGGCTATTTTTGCATAATTACAAAGGTTTTTGAATAACTTTCCAATCAGTCATGCGTATCGGCATTTATACGAGGGGCATTGAAGAAGACCAGCTGCAGGATGTCCAGATGTTGATGGACGCGCTGTCCGCGCACCACATCACGCCCGTGGTCTACCGGCCTTTTTACGAACAGATCTGCGAAAGGGTCCGCTTTCCGGAGCCCATGGAACAATTCGAGACGTTTTACGACCTCGATGAACAAATAGAATGTTTTATCAGCCTGGGGGGAGACGGGACCCTGCTGGACACGGTTACCCTGGTCCGGGACAAGAAGATTCCCATCCTCGGGATCAACTTCGGCCGGCTGGGATTCCTGGCAGGCATAGGGAAAGAAGAGCTCACCACCGCCGTAGCCTCCCTCATCAACCGGACGTATGTCCTGGACCGACGCTCACTGATCCACCTTGATTCCGACGAACCCTTGTTCGGGGAAGTCCCTTACGCCCTCAACGAGTTTGCCATACACAAGAAGGATACGTCGCCCATGATCAAGATCCATACGTATCTGAACGGCGCCTTCCTCAATACGTATTGGGCCGACGGCCTGATTGTGGCCACCGCGACCGGTTCGACAGGGTACAACCTGAGCTGCAACGGTCCGGTGATTTTTCCCGACGCCGCCAACTTTGTCATTACGCCCGTGGCTCCCCATAACCTCAATGTCCGCCCCATCGTGGTTCCCGACCACAACATCATCTCCTTCGAGGTCGAAGGCCGCTCGGACCAGTTTATTTGCGTCCTGGACGCCCGTAAGGAAGTGGTCAGCCGGCAGGTCCAGCTGGCCGTCAAAAAGGAATCGTTTTCGATCAACCTCCTTCGCCTCAATGAGAATACCTTTTTGCAGACCCTCCGGAACAAGCTGTCCTGGGGCCTGGATAAAAGAAACTGAATGGGTTGTATACAAAAACCCCGTACCGTGACGTTTGTACCAACAGCATTATGAACAGATTTGTACTCCTTCTACTCGCTGTTTGCCTCGGCAGCTTCGCGGCAAAGGCTCAATATGAAGGATTTATCCATACCGGTGAAATCGGCATCACGGCGGGGGGGGCCAGTTATTTCGGGAGCCTCAACACCAACGGGGATGTCACACATTCCAAAATGGCCTTTGGCGCCTTTTTCCGGAAACAATTCGGGGACTATGTCGCCGTACGCCTGGGTGGTCAATACGCCCGCGTCGGGTACAGCGACGTCTACAGCAAAAACGCCTTTCAACATACCCGCAACCTGAGCTTTAACAGCGACATCTGGGAAATGACCCTGCAGGGGGACTTCAACTTTTTCCGTTTCAACCCCGTCGATCCGGATGAGCGGTTCACGCCCTACCTGACGTTTGGGCTGGGGGCTTTTCATTTTGATCCTTATGCCTACCTGAACGGCCAGAAATACTACCTCCGGCCGCTTCATACCGAGGGCGAGGGTATCATCCCCGGCAAAAAGGAATACAGTACCATGGCCGTTTGTTTCCCGCTCGGCTTTGGGTTCAAGCTGGCGCTGAACGAAAGCGTGAACCTGGGCTTTGAGGTCCTTTACCGGTTTACGACGACCGGCTACCTGGACGACGTCAACGGCACCTACGCCGGTGCCGCGGCCTTTCCGGCTTTGCCCAACGGCGAACCGTCCCCTGCCTATCTTCTGCAGGACCGCTCCTATGTATATGGTGCCCCCATCGGCGAAGCCGGCCGTCAACGCGGCAACGGGGAGAAAGATTCCTACGCCACGGCATCCCTGACCCTCTCCTTTAACCTCAGCAGTTACCGCTGTCCGCCGGTACCAAAATAAACCCGCAAGTTTTTTATTGATTTTCAGTTAGTTGTAGAGGTGGCCTCAAAAAAGGGCTGCCGGATCCTTATTTTTCCCCAAATATTGATCTACCTTTGCGCTCCCTCTAGGGGGATGCTCCGCCCGGGATGGCGGCGGGGCAAAAACGCAAAAACAAGAAAAAAATGAGCAAACAACATTTTACAACAAAGCACGCCAACGCGGCTACCGTCCAGCACAACTGGTATGTGGTGGATGGTACCAATCAAACCGTGGGCCGGATGTGCGCCAAGATTGCCGCTGTTCTTCGCGGGAAGAACAAGGCTTACTTCACCCCTCACGTTGATTGCGGGGACTTTATCGTGTTGATCAACGCCGATAAGGTGAAATTCACCGGCAACAAGCTGGAGGAAAAAGAATACATCCACTACACCGGTTACCCCGGGGGTCAGAAAAGCGAACTGGCAAAAGACCTCCTGAAGCGCCGTCCCGAAGCAGTGATCGAAACCGCTGTGAAGGGCATGCTGCCGAAGAACCGCCTGGGCAGGAAAATGTTCAAGAAACTGTTCGTATACGCCGGGGCGGCACACCCCCACGGCGCACAACAGCCCAAAGCGCTTCAATTCTAAACACTAACATTTCAAATTCCAGATACAATGGAAAAACAAAAAAATGCAGTGGGTCGCCGTAAAGAAGCCGTCACCCGCGTTTTCCTGAGCCGGGGCGAGGGCAAGATCACGGTGAACGATAAGGACTATAAAGTCTATTTCCCGCTGGTGTATCTCCAGAACCAGGTAGAAATGCCGCTCAAAACCGTTGATGCGCTGGATAAATTCGACGTCAAGATCAACGCCACCGGTGGCGGGATCAAGGGTCAGGCCGAAGCCGCCAAGCTCGGCATCGCCCGCGCCCTTTGCGAAGTCAACCCGGAATTCCGTCCCGCGCTCAAGGCCGCCGGCCACATGACGCGTAACCCGGCCGGCGTTGAACGTAAGAAACCCGGTCGCAAGAAGGCTCGTCGCAGCTTCCAGTTCTCTAAACGTTAATCACCTTATTACTTTTTACCTATTATGGAGAATAATACGTCACTGCAGCAACAACTTCTGGACGCCGGCGTTCACTTCGGACACCTGCGCAAGAAGTGGAATCCCAAGATGCTGCCTTATATTTTCGCGGAGAAGAAAGGCATTCACATCATCGATCTGAACAAGACCGTCGACAGCCTTCAAGAAGCTGCCGCCGCCCTGAAGCAGATTGCCAAAAGCGGTAAGAAGATCATGTTCGTCGCTACCAAAAAGCAGGCGAAAGAGATCGTTACCGAAAGCGCAAAGCGCGTCAACATGCCCTACGTCACCGAGCGTTGGCTGGGGGGTATGCTCACGAACTTCGCCACCATCCGCAAGAGCGTGAAGAAAATGCAGAGCATCGAAAAGATGCTGGGCGACGGTACCTTCGACAGCATCACCAAGAAGGAACGCCTGACCCTTTCCCGGGATAAGGATAAGATGGAAAAAGTACTGGGTGGTATCGCGCAACTGAGCCGCGTACCCGCTGCGCTTTTCCTCGTGGACATCGGCCATGAGCACATCGGCCTGGCCGAAGCCAAGCGTCTTGGCATCACCACCTTTGGAATGGTCGACACCAATTGCGACCCGAACAAGGTGGACTTCGCCATCCCTTCCAACGATGACGCGACCAAGTCGATTGCCATCATCACCGATTATATCACCGCTGCTATCGCAGAGGGTCTTGCCGAAAGGCAGGCGGAAAAAGCCGATGAGGTTGAAGAATCCGAAGAATCCGAAGCCGGCGGTCCTAAGTTCGAACTCGGTTCCGAGGAAGAGCGTGAGCGTGGTCGTCGCAGCGGCGGTCCCGGTGCCAATCGTGGTGGCGGCGGTCGCGGGCCCGGTGGTCCTGGTGGACCCGGCGGTCCCGGTGGCGGCCAGCGTCGTCGCACCAGCGGTGCACCCGGTGGTGGCGGTGGCGGACGCCGTCCCGGTGGCGGTGGTGGCGGACCTCGTCCCGGTGGACCCCGTTAATAAGGGTTAAGCCTCCATTAAAAAATTATACCGGGCCTTAGGGCCCGGTCTTCTTTCATTAATATCGTGCAAAAATTATTATGAGCGCAACTATAACAGCTACGGATATCAACAAATTGCGTCAGGCAACCGGCGCCGGGATGATGGACTGCCGCAAGGCCCTGACCGAGTCGGGTGGAGATTTTGAAGCCGCCATCGACTGGCTGCGCAAGCAAGGCCAGAAGGTTGCCGCCAAGCGTCAAGACCGTGAAGCAAAAGAAGGGGTAGTGATCGCCAAGACCACTGCCAACCAAGCCAGCGGCTTTGTCCTCTGCCTGGCCTGCGAAACCGACTTCGTGGCAAAGAATGCCGAATTCGTTGCTTTTGCCCAGAGCCTGATCGACCTGGCCGTTGCCAAGGACGTCAAGACCCTGGACGAACTCAACGCCGCTCCCTACGAGCAGATTACCGTTGCAGAAAAGATCAACGAACAGGTGGGTAAGATCGGTGAAAAGATCGGCATCACCCGTTTCGAGCGCATCGACGCTACCGCCGTTGCTGCCTATATTCACGGCGCCAACCGCATGGGTGTACTGGTTGGCCTGACCAAGGGTGGCGACGCCGCCCTGGCTGCCGGCAGGGACGTGGCCATGCAAATCGCCGCCATGAACCCCGTTGCCGTCGACCAGGACTCCGTTCCTGCCGACGTCGTCGAGCGTGAAAAGGCCATCGTCCTGGAACAGATCAAACAAGATCCCAAGATGGCCGGCAAGCCCGACGAAATGCTGGACAAGATCGCCGCCGGCAAGCTGAATGCCTTCTTCAAAGAAAGCACCCTACTCGCCCAGGCCTTCGTAAAAGACAGCAGCCACACGGTCGCCGACTACCTCAAGAGTGTAGACGCGGGGCTGAAGGTCACGAGCTTCGTGCGCGTGGCACTCGGTTAAGCGAACCCACTATATTGGAGGCCGCCCCACAAGGGCGGCCTTTTTTTTGCGCCGCCGCCGCACATCATAACTTGCGGCGGCGGCGCAAAATCACTAACGATGGTCCTTCGGACGGCGGGCCCGTGGCCCGCCCTTTTTTCCTATCTTCGCCCCCACATCACTAATCGAGACGACATGCTCCCCAAGTACAAACGAATATTGCTGAAGTTATCCGGAGAATCCCTGATGGGTGAAAACAGTTTTGGGATGGATCCCAACGTGATTGCAGGGTATGCGCAGGACATCAAGATCATCACGGACCTGGGGGTACAGGTCGCCATCGTCATCGGGGGCGGCAATATTTACAGGGGAATGAACGAACAGGAGACCGGCATCGAACGCGCCCAGGGCGACTATATGGGCATGCTGGCCACGGTCATCAACGGGATGGCCCTCCAGAGTGGTTTGGAAAAAATCGGCGTGTATACGCGTCTCCAAAGCGCCATCAAAATGGAACAGGTCGCCGAACCCTACATACGCCGCCGGGCCATCCGGCACCTCGAAAAAGGACGCGTCGTGATCTTTGGCGCGGGCACCGGGAACCCCTATTTCACGACGGACACCGCGGGTTCCCTGCGGGCCATCGAGATCAAGGCGGACGTCATCCTTAAGGGCACGCGGGTGGACGGCATCTATACGGCCGACCCCGAGAAAGACCCCGACGCAAAGAAATTCGAACAGATTACTTTTTCCGAAGTCATATCCCGCAGCCTCAAGGTGATGGACATGACGGCGTTTACCCTTTGCCAGGAGAACAACCTGCCCATTATCGTGTTTGACATGAATAAGCCGGGGAACCTGCTGCGCGTCGTCACAGGAGATAATGTAGGGACGCTGGTAAAATAGGGTCTATGCAGCCGATCGCAGACATACGAAAAGAATATAAGTTAAAGGAACTCACCGAAGCCTCGGTGGCCACCGACCCCTTCCTCCAATTCGGCCGCTGGTGGGACGAAGCAATGGCATCGCATATTGACGAGGTCAACGCCATGACGCTCGCGACCGTGTCGCCCGATGGCCTGCCCGAGGCGCGGATCGTGTTGCTCAAGGGGGTGGACAACCGCGGGTTTGTTTTCTATACCAATTACGACAGCCACAAGGGCGCCGCGCTGGCCGCGCATCCACAGGCTTGCCTTTTGTTTTTTTGGAAAGAGCTGGAACGCCAGGTGCGCATCACCGGGAGTGTCGAAAAAGTCAGCCCGGAAGAAAGCGATGCCTATTTTCATTCCCGCCCCGAAGGCAGTCAATTGGGTGCCTGGGCCTCGCCCCAAAGCCAGGTGATCGACGGTCGCTCGGTCCTGGATAAAAACCTGGAATCCTATACCACGCGCTTCTCCGGCGCCGAGGTGCCCCGTCCGCCGCATTGGGGCGGCTATCGCGTCCATCCCGATAGCGTGGAATTCTGGCAGGGACGTCCCAGCCGTTTGCACGACCGTCTCCTCTACAGATGGAACAAGGCGGCCAACGCCTGGAGCATTAGCCGCCTCGCACCCTAAGTCAATACACGAACGATCGTACGCGGCCTAGGAGGCTGCCTTTACGATGAATTTCGAATGCTTCGTTTTTTTGGCCAACCGGGATTTTCCGAAAGATGCCCGGAAGATCTTGCCCTTCTTCGTTTTTTTGTCACCGCGACCCATGGCGCTTGAGTTTTATGAATGAATAATGCCCTGCGAGGGGGCATAAATGTACGCAAAAAAAAGCAGGTACACTGAGGAAGCGCACCTGCTTTGTGTTTGACACGGGCCTCAGAGACTACAGCTTTGCAGCCAGCTCCTTGCCGGCCTTGAACTTGGCCACTTTCTTCGCTTTGATCTTGATCACAGCGCCCGTTTGGGGGTTGCGGCCATTGCGTGCAGCGCGCTTGGTAACGGAGAAAGTACCGAAACCTACGAGCGTTACTTTGCCACCACCTTTCAGGGTTTTGGTTACAGCTTCAACGAAAGAGTCCAGAGAAGCATTGGCTTGCGTCTTTGTGATGCCGGCGTCTTCGGCGATTTTAGCAACTAATTCAGCTTTGTTCATAGTAGGGTATATTTTAGCAGAAACAAATATAGCCGGTTTTTTATTGCAACAAAATATTTTTGGAAAAATTTCATCCGTTTGCAATCGGCTATAACCCGCATGGTGTAAGGGTTTGGGGGGAGGATTTTAGCAAAGACCGTTAGCGTCGTTTTCGAAAACCCTTGTCCATAAAGGGTTTTGGAGGTTTCTTCGGAATGCCAGTGTGGGCGCGGTTTCCGGGGAAAACATATCCACAATTAGTGCACAACCTCCATCAGCGTGCCGAAGGACATACTTTTTTCCCCCCAGAGGCGCTGACTTTCCCTCTGAAATGCGGGTTCGTGGGTGGACTGGAAGTGGTCGCAGGCGGCCCGGTCTGTTGCATACAGTTGCAGTGCGAAAGTAAGCCCATGGCTTTCATCCACGTCTACGAGACGGACGAACTGGTACCGTTCGAAAAAACCGGTAGCCATGATCCCGGGAATCTGCCGGTCTTTCATCCAGGCGAGCCAGGACGCCACAATGCCCGGATCTACGAGGGTTGTAGTATTGAGGATAAACATTTCTTTAGTCCGTTAGTTCCAAAAAAACGGGACAATGGTCGCTATGGGCGATGTCGGGGAGTATCCGGGCACCGGCCAGGGCGTCTCTGAGGTCTTCCGATACGTTGACATAGTCGATCCGCCATCCCTTATTGTTGCCGCGGGCGCCGGCGCGAAAGGTCCACCAACTGTAGTGATGGGGATCTTTGTTAAAATGCCGGAAGGTGTCGATAAAGCCACCTTCGAAAAAGCGGTCCATCCAGGCGCGCTCTTCGGGCAGGAAACCGGAGGAAGTCTTGTTCCGGACGGGATCGTGTATATCGATGTCCCGGTGGGCGATATTGTAGTCGCCGCAAACGATCACCCGGGGACGCTCTGTGAGCAGTGCGTGTAGAAAGGCCATGAATTCATCCAGCCACTGGTATTTGTAGCGCTGCCTGTCCTCACCGGTGGTGCCGGAAGGGAAGTAGGCGTTGATCAGGGTCCGGTCGCCGAAATCCAGGCGGATCACCCTCCCTTCGGCGTCGCTTTGGGGGTGTCCGGTTCCGTAGACGACGTTGTCGGGGTGGATCCGTGTAAAGACGGCAACGCCGCTATACCCTTTTTTCTGGGCGGGGAACCAAAAGGTCTCGAAACCGAGGCTTTCGATCGAGGCGATGTCCACGTCTTCACGCAGGGCCTTGATCTCCTGGAGACAGACGATGTCCGCGTTTTCCCTGGAGAGCCATTCCAGCAGGCCCTTGTTGATGGCCGAGCGGACGCCGTTGACGTTGTACGTGATGATCTTCATATATCATACTCCAGGTTGGGACGCAGCCAGCGCTCCACTTCCTCGATGCTCATGCCTTTGCGGCCGGCGTATTGTTCCACCTGGTCTTTTTCGATTTTACCGACACCGAAATAGATGCTTTGCGGATGGCTGAAATACCAGCCGGAAACGGAAGAGGCGGGGTACATCGCCAGGGACTCGGTCAACTGGATACCGGCTTGCGCGTCGGCGTCCAGGAGCCGGAAAAGCTTGAGCTTTTCGGTATGGTCCGGGCAGGCGGGATAACCCGGGGCGGGCCGGATCCCCTGGTAACGTTCGGCGACCAGGTCTTCCGCGGAGAGGTGTTCTTCCGAGGCATACCCCCAGAATTCCCGGCGGACCCGGAGGTGTAAATGTTCGGCAAAAGCCTCCGCCAGCCGGTCCGCCAGCGCCTTTAACAGGATAGCATTATAGTCGTCGTTTTCTTTTTCGAAGTGCGCGATCCACTTTTCGATCCCGATGCCTGTGGTCACGGCAAAACCACCGACATAGTCGCCCGGGCCGGGGAGCCCGGCCGGTTTTATAAAGTCGGTGAGGCAGAACTGGGGCTGGTCGGCGGCCTTCTTGATTTGTTGCCGGAGGTGACACAATAACTCAGGCGTACCCTCCACATCGATGGAAATATCATCCCCCACAGCGGCGGCGGGCCAGAAGCCGACAGCGGCGTTGGCCGTGAGCCACTTTTCGTCGATGATGCGTTGCAGAAGGGCGCGGGCATCCTTATACAAACGGGTGGCTTCGACCCCCACCTTTGGGTCTTCCAGGACGGCGGGAAAACGGCCCGGCATTTCCCAGGCCAGGAAAAACGGACCCCAGTCGATCATATCCGCGATCGTCCCCAGGTCGTACTCCTTGAAGTAACGGACCCCGGTAAAGGCGGGCACGGGCGGGGTGTACCCTTTCCAGTCGATGGGCATCCGGCGCGTCTGCGCGTCCGCGATCGGCAGGTATTGCTTGGTGGTTTTCTTTCTTGCAAAGTCCTCCCGGAGCTTTTGGTATTCGTCCGCCAGTTGCTTTAGGAAAACAGGTTTCTGCTGCGGGTTCAGGAGGTTACCAGTGACCGTTACGCTGCGGCTCGCGTCCAGGACGTGGACGACGCCGTGCGGGTACTCACCGGCAATCTTGACCGCGGTATGCGTCCGTGAGGTCGTGGCGCCCCCGATCAATAGGGGGATGGTCATCCCGCGGCGCTTCATTTCCTTGGCCACGTGCACCATCTCGTCCAGGGACGGCGTGATCAGGCCGCTGAGCCCGATGACGTCGGCTTCTTCCTTCTGGGCGGTTTCCAGGATCTTGTCGGCGGGGACCATGACCCCGAGGTCGACGATCTCGTAGCCGTTACAACCCAGGACAACGCCGACGATGTTTTTACCAATATCATGAACGTCGCCCTTGACGGTGGCCATTACGACCTTACCCGCGGAAGACCGTTTCTGGCTGGTTTTTTCCAGTTCGATAAAAGGTGTGAGTACGGCGACGGACTTTTTCATCACGCGGGCGCTTTTTACGACCTGCGGGAGGAACATCTTGCCGCTCCCAAAAAGGTCACCCACCACGCTCATCCCATCCATCAAAGGTCCTTCGATGACGTCCAAAGGTTTTGGATAGGCCTGGCGCGCTTCCTCGGTATCGGCCTCGATGTAATCGGTGATCCCGTTGACCAGGGCGTGTTGAAGGCGCTCCTGGACGGTGCCCTGGCGCCAGGTCTCATCCTTGACCTGTACGGTGCCCTTTGACTTGACCGTTTCGGCAAAGGAGATCAGGCGGTCGGTCGCGCCCCCGCTAGGGTCCCGGTTCAGGATGACGTCTTCGCACAGCTTTTTGAGTTCAGGTTCGATCTGCTCGTATACCGGCAACTGGCCGGCATTCACGATCCCCATGTCCATGCCTTCGCGGATGGCATAATAGAGGAAGATCGAGTGCATGGCCTCGCGGACGGCTTCGTTCCCCCGGAAGGAAAACGACATATTGCTTACTCCCCCACTGATTTTGACCAGCGGGAATTTTTGCTTAATAAGCCGGCACGCTTCGATAAATTCGACCGAATAGTTGTTGTGTTCCTCGATGCCGGTGGCAATGGCAAACACGTTGGGGTCGAAGATGATGTCCTGCGGGGCGAAGCCTACCGTTTCGGTCAGGATCCTGTAGGCCCGGTCGCAGATACGCATGCGGCGTTCGTTGTTGTCCGCCTGGCCGTCTTCGTCAAAGCACATCACGACGACCGCGGCCCCAAAGCTTTTACAGATAAACGCCTGGTCGATGAATTTCTCCTCTCCTTCCTTTAGGGAGATGGAATTGACGATGCACTTCCCCTGTACGCATTTGAGACCCGCGTGGATGATCGAAAACTTCGACGAGTCGATCATGATGGGGATCTTGGCGATATCGGGTTCGCTTTGCAGAAGGTTGAGGTAGATCGTCATGGCCTTTTCCCCGTCGAGCAGGGCGTCGTCCATGTTGACGTCAAGGATCTGGGCCCCGTTTTCCACCTGTTGGCGGGCAACACTCAAGGCCTCTTCATATTTATTTTCCCGGATCAGCCGGGCAAATTTCTTGGAGCCGGTGACGTTGGTACGCTCTCCTACATTGACAAAATTGGTTTCGGGGCGGACCACCAGGGGTTCCAGCCCGCTAAGACGGAGGTAAGGCGGTATGATCTTCGTTGTTGTGGACATGGCGGTTGTTTACAGTGCCTCCGCCGTCACGGGAACAGCCCTGGGGGACAGGTTCCGGACGTGCTCGGCGATGTGGCGAATATGATCGGGGGTGGTGCCGCAGCAGCCGCCCACGATATTGACGTATCCTTCCCGTGCCCAGTCTTCCAGGAAGTGGGCTGTTTGTTCCGGCTGCTCGTCGTACTCACCCATGGTGTTGGGCAGACCGGCGTTGGGATAGGCCGACGTGAAGCAGGCGGCGATCTGGCTGAGCTCCTCGATGTGCGGCCGCATTTCGGCGGCGCCCAGTGCACAGTTGAGCCCAATACTCAGGGGAGCCGCATGTTGTACGGAGATATAGAACGCCTCCAGGGTCTGGCCGCTCAGGGTCCGGCCCGAGGCATCGGTGATCGTGCCGCTGATCATGATCGGCAGTTCGGGTATCCCTGTGTCCTTGAAGAATTGCTTGATCGCATAGATCGCCGCCTTTGCGTTGAGCGTGTCGAATATGGTTTCGATCAACAGGAGGTCCACACCGCCTTCCACCAGGCCCTTGACCTGCTCGTAGTAGGCTTCCGACACTTCGTCGAAGTAAACCGAACGGAAACCGGGATTGTTCACGTCCGGGGAAAGCGACAGCGTTTTGTTCATTGGCCCGATGGCGCCGGCGACGAAAACGGGCTTATCGCTCTGAAATGCCTGGACGGCTTCCCGGGCGATACGCGCGGCCGCCACGTTAATCTCGTAGGCAATGTCCTCCATGTGGTAGTCCGCCATGGATACACGCTGGGCATTAAATGTATTGGTTTCGATGATGTCCGCCCCGGCCTCCAGGTATTCCAGGTGTATACCTTTGATGATATCGGGTTGGGTCAGGCAGAGAAGGTCGTTGTTGCCCTTTAGATCGGAGGGCCAGTCCTTGAAGCGTTCTCCCCTGTAGTCTTCCTCCGTCAGCCGGTGGCGCTGGATCATGGTCCCCATGGCGCCGTCGATGATGAGGATGCGTTTGCGTAAACAATCAGCGATCGTTTCCATAAAAAATTCCTCTTTAGGAACTCTATAAACGCGGGGGGTATTGGTCATCCGGTGGGGGATGCTGCCGAGCGTTTATTAGTTCTGTTCTGAATGTCAGGCCGAACAATAAACAAATCCGCCTGTTGTAGGTGCAAATGTACGGCATTGACGGAACATCACAAAGTCCGCCCCACATACTGTCCAACGGGCAGCCTTCCTGTCAGCGAACGGGCGAGGGTGAGCTCATCGGTGAATTCCAGCTCGCCCCCGAAGGAGATGCCGCGTGCTATCGTAGTGACAGTCAGGGGATAAGGCTCCAACTGTTTTTGGATATAAAAGATCGTGGTGTCTCCCTGGATGGTGGGGCTTAGGGCAAAGATGACTTCCTTGACCTCCTCCTCACGGACCCGGCGGACAAGGGCTTCGATGGGCAGTTGGTCGGGACCCACGCCATCCAGCGGGGAGACAACCCCACCCAGGACGTGATAGGTGCCGTTATACTGGCCCGTGCCCTCTATGGCCATGACATCACGTATGTTTTCTACGACACAGATGGTGTCGGATTTACGGCCCCGGTCCGCGCAGATGTTGCACAGCGGGCCGTCCGCGATATTGTGACAGCGGGTGCAGAACCGTATCTCACTCCGCATTTTGGCGATCGTGTCGCTAAAATGCTGCACGGCTCCCTGTTCCTGCCTGATCAGGTGCAAGACCAGCCTCAAAGCGGTTTTTTTACCGATGCCGGGAAGTTTTGCGAATTCATTCACCGCATTTTCCAGCAGGGAAGATGGGAAGATCATGACACAAAGATAACAGATAGCCGTATTTTGATGTAGGTTTGCACCCTAACTAAGTATCCAGATGATCCACAATTTCAATGCCGGGCCATCCATTTTGCCGGATCAGGTGCTACAGGAAGCCGCCCAGGCGGTGCTCAACTTTAACGATACCGGGCTTTCCATCCTGGAGATCGGTCACCGTACCCCTTTGTTCGAAGCCGTCCTGGATGAAGCCCGTTCCCTGGTCAGGGAGCTGATGTCGCTGGGTTCCCAGTATGAAATCCTGTTCCTCCACGGCGGGGGAACCACGCAATTCATGCAAGTGCCCATGAACCTGCTGGACGAAGCAGGGACTGCTGCGTATATCGATACCGGTGTCTGGTCATCGAAAGCGATTTCCTACGCAAAACTATTCGGAAGAGTCAAGGTCCTGGCTTCCTCCCAGGACGCCAACTATACCTATATCCCCAAGAATTTCAGCGTCGACCCCCCGGTTACGTACCTGCACATCACCACCAACAACACGATTTACGGTACGGAGTGGCATCGGATCCCCGATGGCAAAGGCGTGCCCCTGGTGGCAGACATGAGCAGTGACATCATGAGCCGGGTGACGGACTTTTCGAAGTTCGACCTCATCTATGCGGGTGCCCAGAAAAATATGGGCGCCGCGGGTGTCACCCTGGTGGTCCTCAAGAAATCGCTGCTGGGAAAGGTCCAACGGAAAATCCCCGGCATCCTCGACTACCAGAAGCACATCGAGGCGGGCTCCATGTTGAATACACCGCCCGTCTTCGCGATCTATGTGACCCTGCTGACGCTGCGCTGGCTGAAAGCGCAAGGGGGTGTGGCCGCCATGGATAAGGCCAACACCGAGAAGGCCGGGTTGTTGTACGACGCCCTCGACCGGTTGCCCGTGTTCAAACCCACCGTCGTAAAGGAAGACCGGAGCCGGATGAACGCCTGTTTCGTGATGAAGGACCCGGCCCTGGAGCAGGCTTTTGCAGAGCGTTGCAAACAGGAAGGGATGTACGGGGTCAAAGGACACCGGAGTGTGGGTGGTTTCAGGATCAGCCTGTACAACGCCCTGCCCTTGTCCAGCGTGAAGGATATAGTGGCATTGATGGAAGACTTTGCAAAAACACACGGTTAAGACGCAAAACACCTTTATTGGATATTATGGCAATCATCGCACCTTTTAAAGCACTTAGACCCCAGGCGCAGTATGCCCGGCAAGTCGCCTCAAAGCCCTACGACGTATTGAACTCCAAAGAGGCGAAGGTGGAGGCGCAGGGGAATCCCAATTCTTTCCTGCACGTCACCAAGTCGGAGATAGACCTGCCGGAAGGCACGGACATTCATTCCGCGGAAGTCTATGCAAAGGCCAAGGAGAACCTGTATGCCTTTTTGCAAAGGGAGGTCGTTTTCCAGGAGGCAAAACCCTGTTATTACATTTACCAGCTCGTGATGAACGGCCGCAGCCAGACGGGTCTGGTGTGCGTCAGCAGCATCCAGGACTATACGACGGGACAGATCAAGAAACACGAACTCACCAGGCCCGAAAAGGAGCTGGACCGGATCAACCATATCAAGACGACCGGTGCGCAGACGGGGAATGTGTTCTTAGCCTACAGGGACATCCCGGCGGTCAGCCACCTGGTCGGGAAGTGGATCTCGGAAAAGACGCCGGTTTATGACTTCGAGGCTGACGACCAGGTGCGGCATACGGTCTGGGTGATCAATGACGAACCGGTCATCGCGCAGATCACGGCCCTTTTTGGCCAGCCTTCCATCTGTACCTATATCGCCGACGGTCATCACCGCGCGGCATCCGCCGCCAAGGTGCGCTCGGAACTAAGCACGACGCCTACAGAGGCCTCGGCGTATTTCCTGACTACGCTCTTCCCCTCCAGCCAGCTCCACATCATGGACTACAACCGCGTTGTCAAGGACCTGAATGGTTTGAGCGAAGCCGCTTTCCTGGAACGTCTGGGCGAATCTTTTACCATCACACCCTCTACCTCCGCCGTGGCGCCCGGTTTCTTGCACGAGTTCGGCATGTATCTTGGAGGCAAATGGTATACGTTGCAGGCAAAACCGGGTACCTACAAAAACGATCCGATCGGCGTCCTGGACGTGACCGTCCTACAGGAGCGCCTGCTGGCGCCCATCCTCGGGATCGATGATCCCAGGACCAATACCCGGATCGATTTCGTGGGGGGCATCCGCGGCCTGGGCGAACTCGAATCCAGGGTCAACAGCGGTGAGATGGCCGTCGCCTTTAGCCTGCACCCCGTCACCATCGAACAGCTTTTTGACATCGCCGACAGCGGCCAGGTGATGCCGCCCAAAAGCACCTGGTTCGAACCAAAGCTCCGGGACGGTCTGTTGACGCATTTGATTTATTAAAAACCAGTGAACCATGAATATACTGAGGTCCGGGATGTTGTTCGGGCTGTTGGTGGCGGGGTTTTCCCTGCGCGCCCAAAGCGTAAAGGAGGAGTTGGAAACGGGGAATTCCCTGATGCAGGGAGGTGACTTTTCCAACGCGATCGCCGTGTTGTCAAAAGCCCATAGCCAGGAACCCGGAAACCTGGAGGTGGTCAAAAGCCTGGCATTTTCCTACTATCTGTCAAAGGACTATACCAAGGCACTGGACGTGATCAAGCCGATGATCGACGGGGACGGTGGGGACGATGCGTGTTTCCAGATCGCCGGGAATATTTATGTGTCGCTTGCCCAAAACAAGGAGGCCGAGAAACTGTATAGAAAAGCCCTCAAAAAATTCCCCGACTCCGGGCCATTGTATGCCGACTTCGGGATCTTCCTCGGCAGCCTCGCCGAAGGACCGGACGCGATCAGGATTTGGGAGCAGGGGATAGAGGCCGATCCGAGCTATCCCGGGAACTATTACTATGCCTCCAAATACTATTATACCGTAGACCTGACCTGGAGCATCCTTTATGGAGAGGTCTTCGTAAATATGGAAAGCCTGACCCGGCGCACCCCGGAGATCAAGGCCCTGTTGCTGGACAGCTATAAGAAAATATTTTCCAAGGACGAATACCTGAATCCCCTCGTCGACAGGAAAGGGCGCCCCGTCAACGAGTTTGAAAATGACGTCCGGGCTACCTTACGCGCCAACGCCTCGGCCCTGGGCGGTGGGATCAACGAAGAATCCCTGACCGCCCTGCGCAGCAGGTTTGTCCTCGACTGGTTTAGCAAATATGCCACCCAGTTCCCCTACCGGTTGTTCGACTACCAAAGACAGCTCCTGCAACAGGGGATGTTCACTGCCTACAACCAGTGGATCTTTGGCAGCGCAGAGGATGAAAAGACCTATAACAGCTGGGTAAGCGCCCACAACGACGAGTTCAATACGTACTACGGTTTTGCGCGGGGAAGGGTATTTAAGATACCGAAGGGGCAGTATTACCAAACAAAAGAAAAAGAGTAACTTCCGGGCTCCGGGGGGTCCCCCTGGCAATAAATGTTTGCCTTATGCTGAATGCCCGAACCCGATTGTTTGACAGCCTGGACATCCAACTGGAGCGTTTTCATAAACCCAACATGCTGGCCGCCAAGGAAGAAGGCCGCTGGAAAACCTACGCTACCTCGGAGATCAAAGACCTCGTGGACCGGTTGAGCCTGGGGCTCCTTCGCTTAGGCGTGAGCGGTCACGACATGACCCCGGAAAGGCAGGACAAGATCGCCATCATCAGCAACAACCGGCCCGAATGGGTCGTCACCGACCTGGCCGTCCAACAGGTGGGCGCGGTCCTCACCCCCATCTATCCCACGACCAATCCCGTGGAGCTGGAATTTATCCTCCAGGACGCCCAGGTCAAATACATGTTTGTCAACAACCAGGAGCAGCTTGATAAGGTCCGCGCGCTTCAACCCCGGGTGCCGTCGCTGCAAAAGATCTTTACCTTCGACCCGGTATCCGGGGCGGACCATTGGGAGGTGCTTCTCGATGGCGGCCTTTTGGAAGACAAAGCCCGTCTTCAAACGATAAAGGACGGCATACACCCCGATCACCTGGCCACCATCATTTACACGTCCGGCACGACCGGTACGCCCAAGGGCGTCATGCTCAGCCACCGGAACATCGTCTCCAACGTGATCATGGCGAAGGAAAGCTTCCCTTTTCCCGACGCACCCGAGACAAAGGTCCTGAGCTTTCTCCCCCTCAACCATATTTTCGAGCGCTGTGTGACCTATATCTATCTCTTTAGCGGGATCAGCATCTATTACGCCGAGAGCATGGATACCATTGCCGCCAATCTCCGGGAGATCAGCCCCGATGGTTTTACGACTGTCCCCCGTCTCCTGGAAAAAGTATACGAGCGCATCATGGCGACGGCCCACGAATTAAAAGGGATCAAAAAGACGTTGTTCTTCTGGGCGCTCCGGCTCGGGGAAAAGTATGACAACCGGGACCCGGGCTCTTTTGGCTACCGCATCCAGCTGGCCCTGGCGAACAAACTCATTTTCTCCAAGTGGCGCGCCGCCCTGGGAAACAACATCAGCTTTATCGTCACCGGCGGCGCCGCCTGCCAGGAGCGTCTCCTGAGGATCTTCAACGCGGGGCGCGTCCCGGTGTATGAAGGCTACGGCCCCACCGAACACAGCCCGGTGATCAGCGTCAACCGCCGCGCACCGGAAGGCCTCACCAAATTTGGCTCCGTGGGACCCGTCATCAATGGCACAGAGCTAAAGCTGGCCGAAGACGGCGAGATCTGCGTCAAATCCCCCAGCGTGATGATGGGCTATTACAAACGCCCTGACCTCACCGCCGAAGTCATCATCGACGGCTGGCTGCACACCGGAGACATCGGTATCCTGGAAGAAGGAACATTCCTAAAGATCACCGACCGCAAAAAAGAGCTTTTCAAAACCAGCGGCGGCAAGTACGTAGCGCCCCAGGCGGTGGAAGGCAAAATGAAGGACAGCCCCTATATCGAACAGGTCATGGTCGTTGGGCCGGAGCGAAAGTTCGTGGGGGCGTTGATTGTTCCCTCTTTTACTTCCCTAAAAAAATGGTGTGTCGCAAACGGGGTGCCCTTCGACACCAACGAAGCCGTTGTCAGAGAACCGCGTGTGCTGGCGCTTTTCCAGGAAGAGGTCGAGCGTTGCAACCAGACCCTGAACCATATCGAGCAGGTGAAGAAATTCGAATTGCTTCCGCACGAGTGGACGGTCGACAAAGGGGAAATGACGCCGAAGCTGAGTATGAAGCGGAAAGTCATCACCGAGCATTATGCGACGGTGATCGAGCGCATTTATGCCGAAGTTTAGTAGCTCATTTCATCCAGCTTTACCTTCCCCTTAAAGGTCCAGAACACAAACGTCGTGTAAGACGCCACCAGCGGCACCCCGATGGCCGCGATCGTCAGAAGGATCCGCAAGGTCTTTTCGGAAGAGGAGGCGTTGTGCACCGTCAGGTTCCAATCCTCATTTAAGCTGGACAACACCAGGTTGGGATACAACTCTATCGCGACAATCACCAGGAGCAGGCTGATCGTCAGGGCTGACGAAAAAAAGGCCTTCAGGTACTGCTGTTTGGAGATGCTCCGGGTGACGTTTGCGATCGCCAGCACCATGATCACCGGCACGCCAAAAAGCCACACATGGGATTTGATCTGGTGGGAAAGATGGGGGATATACAGGATCGTATAAAAGCTTAACAACAGGATACAGATCACAAAGAAAATGGTCATGTTCTTGACGATGATCGTCAGTTTTGTATACAGCCGTTTTTCGGTCTTCATGACCAGGTAGATCGCCCCGTGCATCATAAAGAGCGCCAACGTCGTGACCCCCACCATCACCGCATAGGGATTCAGAAAGTCAAACACCCCGCCCTGGTAGACCCCGTTCTTGTCGATCGGCAATCCCAGCAGACAGTTTCCTAAGATCAGCCCCAGCGCAAACGTCACCAGGATGCTGGACCCGCAATAACAGATATCCCAGGCCTTGCGCCACCATAACATCGGCTCCTTGCTCCGGAACTCTATCGAGATCGCACGGGTGATGAGGGCGACAAGAAAGACCATAAAGGGGATATAAAAGGCCGAGAAAACCGCGGCGTACACCTTTGGAAAACCCGCAAACAAAGCGCCCCCGCCGATCACCAGCCACACTTCGTTCCCGTCCCAGACGGGGCCGATGGCGTTGAGGGCCGTCCTCCTGCTTTCCTCCTTGTTAAAGAACAGGTGGATGGCGCCCGCGCCCAGGTCAAAACCGTCCAGGATCGCGTACCCGGAGAAGGAGGCGCCCACGACGAGGTACCACCAGGTGGCATAGTCAAGTCCCAGGAATGTTGCCATACGTCAAAGTTTTAGTGTCCGGCTGTTTCGCCCGTCGGCCCGAAGTGCTCCGCCATATCCCGGTGCATGGAACTGTGCATTTCCTCTGCCGCCCAATTCGGTCCGTGTGTGATCTTACGGTTCAACAGGAACACGAACAAGGCGAACAACCCTATATACACCAGGACAAATAGAATCAGGGAGAAAATAACCTGCCCCGCCTTCACTGCCTCTGAAAGCGCGGCCGACGTCCTTAACAGCCCATAAACCACCCATGGCTGGCGACCCATCTCCGCCGTGAACCACCCCGCCTGGTTCGCCAGTTGCGGAAGAAGCACCGACCAGACGAAAATGCGCAGAACCCAGGGCTTGTCAAAAAGCGTATCCCGTCTCAGCCAAAAAGCAGCGACGGTGGTCAGCAGGATCATCAGGGTCCCCAGCGTGATCATCAGGTGATACACCTGAAAAACGCCGTTGACCTGACCGGGTCTGTCCCCGATTGGTGTGGCCCTCAACCCCTGAACCGGCGCGTGAAAGTCACCGTATGTCAGGAAGCTCAACCCGCCCGGTATGCTCAGACCGTGGGTTTGTTCGTGTTGCTGGTCCACCCAGCCAAACAGGTACATCGGCGCCGGGGCGCTGGTGTCGAAATGGCCTTCCATGGCCGCGAGTTTGGCCGGCTGGTAGTGCGCCACCACCTTTGCCGACCGGTCACCGATAAAAAGCTGCGCCCAGGACGACAAAAAGGCAATGACCAAAGCGATCTTGAAGGAAGACTTGGCAAACTCGATGTATTTTTTGTGCAGCAGATACCACGCGCTGATGCTCAGCACGAGAAAGGACCCCGCCAGGAAGGCGCCGACCCAGACGTGCAGCACACGATCGATCGATGAAGGATTAAACACCATGGCCCAGAAGTCCGTGATCTCCGCCCGGGCATCCATCCCCGATCCCACGATGTGAAAACCCGCCGGAGTTTGTTGCCAGGAATTCGCCACCACGATCCAGATCGCCGAAAACATCGACCCCAGCGTCACCATGACGGTGGCCAGGAAGTGCGTCCGGGGCTTTACGCGGTTCCACCCAAACAAAAGGATACCCAGAAACCCGGATTCCAACGCAAAAGCAAAAATCCCTTCCGCCGACAACGCGCTCCCAAACACATCCCCCACGTATTTCGAATAGACCGCCCAGTTCGTGCCGAACTCGAATTCCATGACGATCCCCGTCGCCACCCCGATCCCGAAAATGAGGGCGAAGATGCGCGTATAGAATTTTGTCATGGTCTCGTAGAGCTTGTTACCCGTTTTCAGGTACATGCCCTCCATGCATACCATGACCAGGCCGAGGCCAATGCTTAAAGGTGGATAGATATAATGGAAAGAAATCGTGAAGGCAAACTGTATCCTGGACAATATTTCGACGCTCATAGAACAGGATTGTACCTGCAAGGTACACCCGCGGCGTTAGAAAACCTCTCCGAGATTTAGAAATAACCCGTTCGACCCGTTTAACCCAAAGCCGTAGTCGACGCAGATATTGGTTTTGGAAAATTTGTTGAATTTGATCCGGAGACCCGCGCCTGCGCCGGGCCAGAAGACATTAAACTGGCCCGTTCCCGGGTCGGACACCGACTGACAATTGGCAAAAATTACACCGCCCAGCAAACCGTCGTTCAGGATGCCGAAACGGAATTCTCCTTCCAGGTCCAGCAGCGACTTTCCCCGGAACCGGCTTTGCACGTAACCGCGACCGGTATTGTCGTAGGTATCCCAGGCCGTACTCGGCAGGTCCAGGTAAGGCGGCTTTCCCGAAAGCGTGAACCAGTCAAAGCTCCAAAATGCCAGGACGTTGTTCTTATGCCCCACGCTAAAGTATTTCCGGACGTCGACCAACACCGAGTTCCAGTCCTGGTCGCTCCCCAGAAACGTCAGGTTCTGCCGGACGACCAGGTTCCCGTAAAAAGAACCCCCTTCCGGGTTGATCGAGTTTTTCCGGGTGTCGTACAGCACATCCAGCGCTACCCCCGAAGAATAGGAGGAAGACTTGTATCCGTAGGCGTCAAAAGGTGTCACCTCTCCGGGGCTAAGGTTCAACTGCTGTATGTCATAGTGAATGTCGAGTTGGTACCCCGGCCCGATAAAAAAGTCCTTTGCCACTTTCCGAAGGATGTACTGGTAAAACCGGAGGTAGTTGTAATTGAGGTCCACGGCGTCGGCGTCCGTTGTATGACCGCCCAGCCCATAGGTCTTTTCGGGGAATTCCATGTATCGCCAGTCCCCCACGAAATTATACTTGTTGTCCTTTGTCCAGATCGAGGACTGTATCGGGCAGATCAACTGCTGGTTCTGCGTACCCGTTACCGACGCCAGTACCGAGGACAGGTTGGTTTCGCTATCCCGCACCAGGTAAAACCCTGCATTTCCGGTAAAGTTGACCCCTAACCCCGTTTCCAGCGAATACTGGATGGCGGGCGCCGCTGAGATGTGCAACCGGGGTGATTGGCCTTCTTTTTTTAACAGACGTTTGTCCGGATTTCTGCCCGTGATGATGAGAAAAAGGTCGATCAGGTCCCGTTGAGAGCGGAAATAGGCTGCTTCGGGGATGGTGTCGGCGCCTTTACGGTTTGTGGTCGTGTCCTTCTGAAACCGTGCTGCCGTGTCTCCGGTCTGCCCGAAGGCCCCCGTGCCGGTAAACAAGGTCAGAAAGAGGTATAGTAATGTCGATCTTTTCATTTCGGCAGCCCCTCTGACCGCATTTCCGGGTCCGGGTTTAGCTTAGTCGCTTTTTTTAGCTCTTATTTGTGAGGATTTAAGGTAGACCTTTTTCCCTTTGTCATCGACATAAAATTTTTTGTCGTTTTTGTCGATGTACACCGTTTGCCCTTTAGGGCCCTCTTTGCCTTTGTACACTTTGTCCGTCACGGCAGAGGCACCCTTCACGGCTGCGCTCGCCGTCTTATCGCCCGCAACTTTGGCGGCTTCACCGGTTTCGTGCCCTACCTTTTTCGCGGTGGTGGCCGTCGCACGCCCCACGCGGTGGGCCGCGGTGTCCGTCTTGACCGCCACCGTGTGCGCGGCTTCGCCCGTCTTTTTGGTCACCTTATGTACGGAACTGTCGAATTTGTTTTGTGCCGTGGCGCCAACGGCGATGAGTGAGCCGGCGAGGGCGAATACGACCACCCCGATATGCCGGTTTAGGTTGATGTTCATACGTTTGCTTTTATGTGGAGAAATTCAACAATGGTGCCACAGATCATCCGCCCTTCCCTCTCCTGTAACGATCAAACGGTTGCGCTTTCTTCCCGGGTTGCGTGGGCTCGAATAACCGGTAAATTGATGTATGAAATATACAATCCTCGCTTTGGCGGTATGGTTTTCTACGACAGCATTACTCCGGGCCCAGCAGGTAGGTGATACCATCCGGCCCACCCGGACAGAGTGGATCACCCCTGTTCATAAGGACGCTTTTAGAGATGGACGTTTTAAACAAAGAATACAGGGTGGAAACCCGCGTATGGTCAACGGTTATTTGGTTTTCGACGGCTCGAAAGACGGCGATCGCCAGGTCGACCCCCAGATCGCCGTCGGCAACGGCTACATCCTCCACGGCACCAACGGAGGCCTGATCATCTACAATAAGAAAGGCGAATATATCGACGGCGTGCCCCAACGCGATTTTGCCGATGGGATCGACCCCAAGCTTTTTTATGATTCGTATAACAAAGTCTTTGGTTTCGACATGTGGGTTTATTGGGACTCGGCCAAGATCCGGCCCGTCAACATATCGGTTTCCGAAACCGGTGACCCCAGGGGCGCCTGGAACATCTATTCCGTGTCCGCTTCCAAAGGGGAAGACGGTGGCGGAATCGGCTACAGCCACCACTGGATCTCCTATTGTTTCCCGGGCGGACCCGAAAATACTTTTGTGTTGAGCATCGCCGACGCCAAAGCCGGAAAATCCACCAAGGTCTACCACTTCCCCGGCAGCCTCGGTGAGCCCGTCCAGATGCAAGGCGGGTCAGACGACATGTATTTCTTCGAGATCGCCGACAAGAATTTCGTCATCCGGAAATTGACCACGCTGCCCGACGGCACACCCGTTGCCGTCGTCGTGGCCCATACGCCCCACCATCTGGCCAATTACGACTATCCTCCCGAATCCCCTCAAAAGGATACCAACCAAACGATATCCTCCGGCGACCGGAACCCCAAAAATGTCGTCTATCAAAACGGCTATATCTGGTTTTCACAGGCGATCAATTATAACGGTCACTCCGCTGTCCAGTGGCACCAGGTCGATGCTGGTTCCGGCAAGATCGTTCAGACCGGTCTCATCGCCAGCCCTACCAGTAACTATATCCAGACGACGCTCGCCGTGAATAAACATAACGACGTCCTCATCGGTTTCCAGGAGACCAACGCGCAGATGTATATCAGCCCCCGGTTTGCTTACCGCTACGGTCACGACAAGCCCGGTACCATCCGCGGGATCATCTCGATCGGCGAAGGCGTGGCACCCACCGGCGGCCCTGCCTGGGGTGACTATAGCGGCAGTGTCGTCGATCCGGATAACATGACGGATATGTGGACGATACAAAGCGTGGCAGGCAAAAGGGGGAATGGCGAAACCGTGATTGCACGGTTTATACCCGCTCCCGCCGCAGCAACACCTGCAAAATGATACACATCAGCACTCCCATGACCAGGTAGCCATACCCCAGCATCTGCTGCGACTGGGGATGGAAAATGCCCACCACGGCATAGCTGCTAAAGGCCGTGATCAGGAAGTTGGCGCCGCCGCTCAGCCCACTGGCCAGCCCCGCCATTTGCGGAAACCTCCCCAGCAGGTAGGCGAAATAATTGTTGAAGATAAAACCCACGCACACGTGCGCCAGGAAGGCAAAGGCGATCAACGTGTACAGGTTCGATACGAAACCGGCACTGGCGATCATAGCCAGTATCACCGCCAATTGAACGGCATTGCTCAACCGCAGTTTGGGAAGAAAAGTCTTTTTTATCGTCGCTTTCCCCAGGAGACCGCCACACATCCACGCCAGTCCCATCATCAAGGCACCATACCCTGCCACCACGGAGGAGTAGTGCATCCGGTGCTCGATGATAAACGAACCTACCAACCCGAAGATCATCGTGGTCCCATAACACAAACCGCACATCCATAATCCGTAATTAAAGGTACGGCTGCGCAGCATGATCGAATAATCATGCACAATGGAAGACCACTTCAGCGGGCGGTAGGCCGGCACCGTTTCGCCCGAAAATGCCCACTCCAGACACAGCATCAATATCCCATATCCCGCCAGTACATAAAAGTTAGACTGCCAGTTAAAGTATTGTTGCAGATACCCGCCCGCAAAAGGCGCCAGTACCGGGGCGGAAGACCACACGATCGACATCATGCTCAGGTAATGTTTGCGCTCCTCGCCTTCATAGACGTCTACAAAAAAAGCCCTTTTCGCCACCACGATAAAGCCGGTCGTGATCCCCTGCACGATCCGCATGGCATAGATGACCTCCAGGTGTTGCGTTCCAACGATGACCAAATTGCTCAGCACGAATATGGCCAGCGACACCAACGTCAAACGAAACCGCCCAAAGCTGTCGATCAGGCTCCCGGTCACGAACTGAGCCAGGCCATAGCTGATCAAAAACAAGGAAAGGGTCATCTGGATGGCGCCCTCCGATCGATGAAGGTCCTGCGCCATGTGCGGCATGGACGGGATATAGATGTCCGTGATGAGACCCGATAAGGGGATTAATAAGAAGGAGACAAGGGTGGCCGCCTTTTTGTTTTTTTCATCTAGTCTTTTTGCGCCTGTTGGTTGCTGCCATGCGGGGTCCATTCCGATCATATCCGTTGTCTTTTGTATCCGCAAAGATAGAAAGCCGGGGCCAAGGGCTGGGTGCCCTCATCAAATGTAAACTTGCAAAATTCAAACAATGCCCTTTGGTTGTCCGCCATAAAGAGAAAGGTCCCAAATCCATTGTTTGCCAATGAATTTGGGACCTTCAGGGGTGGATCCTATTGGATTCGAACCAACGACCTCTTCCATGTCAAGGAAGCGCTCTAACCAACTGAGCTAAAGATCCAAAGAAGGGGCAAGGCCAAACTGCTTTGCGGACGGCAAATATAGGATTTTTTAATTAATACCGATCATTAAGGGGTTATTAGTGGCCGTGTTAACGAGCCTTTGCTTCCTTTGCTGATATGTCATTCTCCCCCAAAAAATGGTACCTCTTTGTCCTGCTGGCCTCGACCGTTCGAATGGTACACGCCCAGAACGAATTTATTTCCGCCAATGCCTCGTCGAACGCGGCCAAGGCGGCCCTGGCAACGGACGGTGATCCGGCGACGGGGTGGTCGCCGGGAGACGTTTCCCAGGATCAGTATTTGTTGCTGACGCTACAGACCCCGGGCGATGTGGACCGGCTGCAAATCGTTGCGGATGGGCTCCCGACGGCGAGCCTGAAGGCTGTTTTTGTAACGTACGACCCCATGAATCCGGGCAATGCGGTGACGTACACCATCACCGGTAAGAAGCCGTTGACCCTGCGTTTTCCACCTCAATATGGGGCGCATGTCAAGCTGGTCTTTAAAGCGGGCACCTTTATCATCCGGGAGGTGCACGTCGGCTATGCGGAGGCGGTCATAAGAAGCGCGGACACCCTGGCTGCAAAACCCTGGCTGAACGCCCAACTGCCGGTGGAGCAGCGGGTCAACAGCCTGTTGGCAGTTATGACGCCGGCTCAGAAAATGGAGCTTCTTCGGGAAGGTTGGGGTATTCCGGGGATCCCCAGCCTGGGTATCCCGGCCATGAACAAGGTGGAGGCGATTCACGGGTTTTCTTATGGGAGCGGGGCGACTATTTTCCCCCAGTCTATTGCCCTGGGCGCTACCTGGGATAAGGCGCTGGTGGAAAAGGTGGCCATGACCATCGGGGAGGAGACGGTGAGTGCGCATACGGTGGAGGCGTGGTCGCCGGTCCTGGACGTGGCGCAGGACCCTCGCTGGGGGCGGTGTGAAGAAACGTATGGGGAGGATCCGGTGCTTGTGTCGGAAATAGGGGGTGCCTGGATCAAGGGCTACCAGTCGAAGGGGTTGATCGTTACCCCCAAACATTTTGCGGTGCATGGGGCCGTGATGGGGGGACGGGACTCTCATGACATCGGCCTGTCGGAAAGGGAGATCAGGGAAATACACCTTGTTCCTTTCCGCCACGTCATCGAAACGTATCACTGCCAGTCTATCATGATGGCGTATTCGGACTTCGAGGGGGTACCGGTGGCCAAGAGCAAGGAATTGCTGAAGGGGATCCTTCGGGACGAGTGGGGATTCGACGGGTATATCGTGAGCGACTGTGGGGCCCTGGGCAACATGACCAGCCGCAAACACTATACGGCGAAGGATGTAGTGGAGGCGGCCAATGAGGCGCTTGCCGCGGGTATCGCGACCAACTGCGGGGATACGTATAACAACCCAGCCGTGATTGCTGCTGCGCAAAACGGGGGCATTGATATGGAGAACCTGGACTATACCTGCAGGACCCTGCTCAGGGTCATGTTCCGCAACGGTTTTTTCGAGCACAATCCTATGCGTCCGCTGGACTGGCATAAAATCTATCCCGGATGGAATAGCCCGGAGCATAAGGCTATCGCCAGGGAGGCGGCCCGTGAAGCCATCGTGTTGCTAAAGAACGAGGGGAACCTGCTTCCGCTCGCGGGTGGCGGCAACGGGAGCGCCGGTGGCGACAACGGGGCCACGATCGCCGTCATCGGCCCCGGCGCGGACGACCTGCAGCCCGGGGACTATACCCCCAAGCTGCAGCCCGGCCAACTGGTCTCCGTGCTGAGCGGTATCCGGCAGGCCGCGGGCGAAAAGACCAAAGTCCTCCATGAAAAAGGCTGCGCCTTCACCGGGGACGGACATTTTGATCCGCAGCCGGCCCTGGACGTGGCCGCCAAAGCAGACGTCGTCGTCATGGTCCTGGGTGATTGCTCGACCAGCGAGGCGATCCAGGGTGTCACGAAAACCTCCGGTGAAAACAATGATTATTCCTCCCTGATCCTGCCAGGGAACCAGGAGCGCTTGCTGGAGGCGGTCTGCGCCACCGGTAAGCCTGTTGTATTGGTGTTGCAGTCGGGCAGGCCTTATAACTTGTCCTATGCCGCGGAACATTGTAAGGCCATTTTGGTCAACTGGCTGCCTGGGCAGGAAGGCGGGCCGGCCCTCGCGGATGTGTTGTTTGGCGCGTACAATCCCGCCGGGCGGCTGCCGATGACCTTCCCCCGCAGCGTGTCTCAGTTACCGCTCTATTACAACTTCAAGACGTCGGGACGGCGGTACGATTATGTAGATATGAGTTTCCATCCGTTGTACCCTTTTGGTTACGGGCTTAGCTATACCCGCTTTTCTTACGCCGGTCTGACCACTTTGCAACATGCGGACGGAACAGTAAGCGTAAAAGTAACGGTCACCAATACCGGCTCTTTGAAAGGGGACGAGGTCGCACAGCTTTATGTGACGGACATGTACGCTAGTGTAAAGACCAGGGTCATGGAGTTGAAGGACTTTCAGCGGATCAACCTGGCGCCTGGCGAATCAAAGGAAATCGCCTTCACGCTTACGCCCTATCAGTTATCGCTTTTGAACGATAATATGGACAGGGTTGTCGAAGCAGGGGACTTCCGGATCATGGTGGGCGGGTGTAGCCCGTCTTTTGTGGCCGGGGACAGGATCAAAAACAGCGTGGGTTATGCCAGCGCGTCGGATGGTCTTGTCAGCACGCTGAACTATACGGCTGCCTACAAAGCGGATTTTGCGCTGACGCCGGGTTTGACGAGAAAAGATGAGGAGACCGGCAAGAACATGGTTGCCGTGTCCGTGGAGAATACGGGCAATCTGACGGATGCCGGTCAGGTGACGCTTTATGTCAATGGGGCGGAAGAGGGTGATGTACGCCATTTCGAACTGGTGCCGGGCGTCTCGAAGACGATCTGGTTTCCCGTGGGTGAAACCGGGACTTTTACGGCTACTTTTGCTACTAAGTATAGGGTTGTTTCCAAGAATTATTCGTTCTAAATTGCCGTACAAACTTTGTCAACCATGATAGAACGCCAATGGAAAGGAACCGCTCACCTCAGCGAAGCGGACCGGTATGTCGCCCACCTTCTGGAAGAAACTTTTCCCCAGCTCAAAAAGATCCCGGGTTTTTCAAAAGCAACCATCCTCCGGCGGGAAACTCCGGCGGGCGTGGAGTTCCAGGTTGTCACGGTATGGGAGTCCCTGGAGGCGGTGAAAAAATTTGCCGGTGAGGGCTATGACGAGGCGGTGGTCCCCGAAGTCGTCCGGGAAATGATGGTGGATTACGACGAAACCGTGGTCCATTACGAGATCGTCCGGGAGGTGCACCACGCGTGAACGCGGTTTTTGTTCTTCCTCCGCACGTCCATTTGCTGGACATGACCGGGCCTGCCCATATTTTTTACGAATCGGCTTGTTATGGGGGACCGGTGCGGTCGTTGTTTAGCACGATGTTTTTAGACCAGGTGGAGGTGGTGAGCAGCAGCAGCCTGGCCTTTGGACAGTTGACGCCGTACAACCGGCTCGACTTGGAAAAAGGGGACCTCATTTTCATACCCGGTCTGGAAGGAAGCCTGCTCCTGACGGAGGCCTTCCTGGAATCGGCAAAACCTTTTCTGGCGTGGCTCCGGGAGCAACACGCCCGGGGTGTCCTGGTGTGCTCGGTGTGTACGGGCGCCTTCCTGCTGGCGGAATCGGGCTTGCTGGACGGGTTGTCCTGTACCACGCACTGGAAGTATGCGGAACGGTTCACGCGACGCTACCCGGGAATACGGCTCCTGGCCAATCGCCTGTTTGTGCGGGAAGAGGGTATTTTCACCAGCGCCGGGGTGGCCTCAGGAATCGACCTGGCGTTGCACCTGGTGCAACAGCTTTGGGGACCTTATTTTGCGGCCCAGATCGCAAAGGAGGTCGTGGTGTATTTCCGAAGGGCGCCTGATGATCCACAGTTTAGCGTGTTTATACAATACCGAAACCATATCGACAACCGGATCCACCTCATTCAGGACCGGCTGGCACAGTCGCTGGACCAGAAGCTGACCGTAGAAGACCTCGCGGACGTGGTGAGCATGAGTCCGCGGAACCTAACCCGTCTCTTCAAGAAAACAACCCAGATCACCATCGGGGATTACCTCGAAAAGCTTCGCGTGGAAAGGGCTGAGCAGCTCATCAGCGACGGGCAGACGATGCAGGCGGCGGCGCTGCATTGCGGGTTGAAGAGTACCAATCAGTTGCGCAGCCTGCTGAGGCGGCACAGGGGGGCGTAAAGGGCGGCGCCGGGTGCCCCATGGCCGCGCCCCACCTCGCATGTCCCAATCCTGCGCACTTATGTCCTTGCGCCCGGCGGGCGGGGCGCCTAGCTTTGTGCAAAAGCAACGCTGATGAAAACCCTTTGGTCCATCGCCCTTTTCCTGGCCCCCTTGCTTACGGGGGCGATCAAAGCGCACGCACAAACCGACACCACTACTATGGCCTACTATTGCCCCTTCTGCGGAAACGATTGCGACAAGATCGCGTACACCCAACCCGGTAAGTGCCCGCATTGCGGGATGGACCTTGTCCTGGAAAGCAGGGCGTCCCACGAAAAAAAAGACACGGTCCAACGGCTGAAGGTCCTGTTTTATCTACAGGACGGCGTTGAGGTCCTGGACTTTGCAGGGCCTATGGAGGTCTTTTCTTACGCAGGATTTGATGTAAAAGTAGTGTCCAGGACAAAGGACCCGATCGTCTCTCAGGGCATCCTGAAGATCATCCCCGACTACAGCATCGACGACGCGCCCGCGGCGGACATCCTGGCCTTTTTTGGCGGGAACGCAGGGGCGGCCGCGAGCGATAGCCTGGTCATCCGCTGGCTTCAGGGGATGACGACACCGGACTACTATTTCTCCGTCTGTACGGGGGCCTTTATCATGGGCAAGGCGGGGCTTTTGGACAACCTGATGGTGACAACGTTTCATGAAAGCCTCGACCATCTGCAACAGGCGGTTCCCAGCGCCAAGGTCCTGAGGGGTGTCCGCTTTGTCGACAACGGGCGGGTGATCACGACCGCGGGGATCTCGGCGGGGATTGACGGCGCCCTTCACCTGGTAGAAAAGATCCGCGGGCGGGATGCGGCGGAGCAGGTCGCGGCTTATATGGAGTATGATAAATGGGTGCCGAATCAGGGGTTGGTGGTCAATTCATCAGGTGCGAAATAAACTTTTAATTATCAATTACTTAATTAATCGCGACACTATGTCGCGATTAATGTCGCGATAACTTGATAGTATGTTGTGGGACCTGCTCCCTTACGCTCAATGAGGTTATGGCTTACAAATTTGCTTAAATGCCGTTCAGCTTTTTTCTTGTCAAATTTGAAATGATGCTCATAGTCCTGCCTCGTAACCTTTTCCTTTAGCTTTATAAACTCGTAACCTTGAAGTTCATCTTCGCTAAGCATGTCTACTCCCTTTTGAACAGATACCCTCTTTACAGCTTCCATAGATCTAGGGAAAGTCAGGGTAAGAAAGGGGTCTTGAAATGTATATTCCGGTAGTGGCAACCCGTATCTTAATTGCAACGATTGTAGCGCTTCCATACCAAAGCCGGCCTCCTCTACGTATTTCATTAGATTAAAGACATATGTAATAACTGGATTTCGACTGATGGAGGGTGCTTTAAAGGTGTTCAATTGTTCAAGAGAGATCGAGTGAACGGGCGATCCGGGGCTTTTTATGACGATCTTGTCGCTATTTATCTGAAGATAGGATTTGGCACCGTCTATACTATAGTCCCTATGCACAATTGCATTTATAACGGCCTCGCGGAGGACTTCCATGGGAAATACAGGGACATCTCTTCTTCTAAAGGTCGAAGTGTCTTTTGTAATAGGTAAGACCTTTCTTATCCATTCCTCAACGAGTTCGGGGACAAGAACCAGAGGCTGATCAAAATCTTTTGACTCGATATTGCTCTCCCCATAGTCGACTGAACATTTTAAGACGGCCTGTTTATATTTTGTTCTCGGGTTGCGTCCGAATAACAGAATACCAAAACCAGTTGGTCTTTGTTGACCATCTTTCTTATCAATTGCAAGAACACCGAGATCTGTTAGAAAGGTTTTGAATTCAGGTTGCTCCACTTTAAATGACAGATTTGCTTGGTCTATAAATTTTTGTAAGGCATAGACGGAGAGGGTATCAATATTTGACGTGGCAATGGGCAAATCGATAGTGGGTAAAGGTTCCTCCTCTACCTTGCGTTTTCTTTCCAGCGCTTGTTTTAAGAAATCAACGTTTTCCTTTTCTATCTCCTTCTGAAGGTCTCTGTCAAACATGACTACGCGAACCCCATTTTTTTCAAGGTGGTTTATGCCTTTGGTAGAGACAGTTGGGTCAGGATCTATAATACCAATATAGACCGTTTTTATCCGGGCGTTCGTCGTACGCCTACAACAAGCGATTTTAGGGTGACCTCTTTCGACGCAAGGTTCGAGTGTGGTAAATAACGTACATTCCGATAAATTCTTATCTGAAAGCTTTCTTTCTATAAGTGTATACTCGGCATGGTCTCCCTCTCTAAGTTCTCCCCGGTGTGCGCTGGTTACCTCTCCATCAGGAAATAATATTACCGCACCCACCTTTGGCGGCACTTTCCCGTCAATCCTGGCCTCGTTTACCGATCGCCTCATTTCCTCGATGGCCATTAACATATAATCCCTGGCGGTGTAGCCCACGCTTTCTTTCACTCCTGCCATGTTTATTTATTTTCTCGATGATGCACCGATATTAAAACAAACTTTGAGGCTGGATTAACCCATTTGGATAGATTTTTTTATCCTACCATTAATTTGGTTGCCGGGGCTCCGAAAAACGAGGGAGGGGATCCCCCTTATGGCGCCACGGCTGTCTTCCCGCTCACCGTATGCGCGCTGAAATACCCGAGTGAGCCTCCTATGATGTTGCTTTGAGGGTTTGCCGGCGAAGCATCCTGCGACTGCTGCCCCGGGTCGGTAATCTGTTCGACTTCGTCAAAGTAGGTATAGTTGTTCGCGTCGATGCAATACATATTGACGAGCACCTGGTCACCCGGCAGAATCTGGGAGGTGTCTGTACCGAGGGCGCGGTGGATGTACCGGCCGTCCGAAAGACGGTCGTCGAATACAAAGGTGCTTTGCAACTGGACGCCATTGACATAGACCACGAACTGGTAATAGTTGTGGATACCGGCCGGGTCCTGGAAGTTGGGGATGGGCTGGATGACGGATTTGCCGCCGCGTTTGTTGGTGCTAAAGGTCACGGAATCCAGCGGCACGGGCGCGGGCATCGTCGAGCTGGCCGTATAGGTGTTGCCCCCGGACAAAACATACAGCCCATACGTGTGACCGGGCACACCCTGCAAGAGGTGCGTGCTGTATACGCCGGGCGCGGTTTCCGTAAGCGAGTCTGTGACGCCGGAGGTGCTGTCGGTGATCTTGATGACGGCGCCCGATACGGTGGGGTATACATTGTCCGCATAAAAGTCAACCGACTGACTAAGACTGACGGTATAGGGACCGGGCAGATTGGTCACGTCTCCCTGTATGTCGAGCTCCGGCGGGACGCTTTTTAGCGGTAGCGTGATGACCTTCTGACAGGAGGCGAGGCATATACAGAAAAGAAAAAGATAACGCATCATGGTTCAGAATTTGAAGTTGTAGGTAACAGAAGGAATGATCCCAAACAGGGTGGTCTGGACGGCCTGGGTCTGGCTGAGGTTGTTGGGGTTTTGCTGGAAAACAATGGTGTACGCGTTTTGACGGTCGTAGGCATTGTAGACGGAAAAGGTCCAACTGCTTTCCCATTTGGCCGTCTTTTTGACAATCACGGTGGCGCCTAAGTCAAGCCGGTGGTAGTCGGGCATCCGGTAGTCGTTGCGTTGCTGATAGAGATAGACCGGCTGACCGTTGACGTCATATTTGCCCGAGGGCCAGGACACGGGGTAGCCGGTATTGTAGACCCAGGTCGCGGACAGGGTCCAGCGTTTGGAAAGGCTATAGACGCCGACCACCGATATGTTTTGGGGCTCGTCCTGCCGGGACGGATAGTAGGTGTCGTTGTTGACACCGGGTATCTTCAGCTCGCTTTTGGACAATGTGTAGGAGATCCAACCCGTCAGCTTTCCCGTTTTCTTTTTGAGGTAGAATTCCAGGCCGTAGTCCCGCCCGTTCCCGTACAACAATTCCGATTCGATATTGACGTTGGCTACGAGCTGCGACCCGTCCTTGTAGTCGATCTGGTGCTGGAGGTATTTGTAATAGCCCTCCACGGAAAACTCGTATGCATTGTGGTGGAAGTTGCGATAGTAGCCGATCGACACCTGGTCGGCGATTTCCGGTTGTACGTTGTTGCTGCTGGGGATCCACAGGTCTGTGGGATTGGTCGACGTGGAGTTGTTGAGGAGGTGAAGGTTTTGTACGTTCCGGTCGTAGGACGCTTTGATCGAACTGACGTCGTTGATCTGGAAACTCCCGGACACGCGTGGTTCCGGGTTGACAAAGGTCTTGACCACCCGGCCGGATGAAAAGACCGATGAGTCCACGGTCTCACCGGCGGCATTATAGGTATAAAAGGTACCCGGTCCCAGCACGTTGAACATCGACAGCCGGATCCCGTAGTTGATGTTCCAGCGTTTGGCGGGAGACCATTCATGGGCCACATACAACGCACTTTCCAGGGAATATTTGTTGGGAAGGTTGAAGGAGTTGAAGCTGGACGTGGAGGAAGTGTTAAATATCCCCGGAGATAGCGTGTGGTGGATGGACTCCAGACCGAAATAAATCTTCCCGGCACTTCCGGCAAAATATTGCAGGTCTTCCTTGAAGTGGATGTCCTTGATCCGGGTGGCGGTGGTTAAATCATTATTGTTCGTGTTGATCCCGGCGTCGAAGTTATACCGGCTGTAGATCAGCGAGGTGTTGGCAAAAAGACGGTCGGAGAACACGTGGTTCCAGCGCAGGGTGGCGGTGGCGTTTCCATAGTTGAGGCTAAACTGGTTGTTGATCCCCAGCACGTCCTGACCCAGGTAGCCGGAAAAGAATATTTTATCTTTTCCCCCAAAACTATAGTCTGCTTTTGCGTTGATGTCATAGAAATAAAGTTGATCGTTCCGCCGGGTGCTGTCCCTGCTGAGCCGTAGAAAAAGATCGGCGTACGTTCTCCGGGCGCTGATGTCAAACGACCCTTTGCCCTTGACGATCGGGCCTTCGAGGTTTGCATGGGAATCGATGAGCCCGATCCCGGCGCTGACAATGTACTTCTGGTCGTTCCCGTCGTTGGTCTTGATGTCTTCCACCGAAGACAGCCGTCCGCCATATTGGGCCGGCATCCCGCCTTTATACACCGTGACGTCTTTGATGGCGTCGGTATTAAAGGTGCTAAAGAACCCCAGCAGGTGGGTCGGGTTATACACCGTCGCCTCGTCCAATAGAATCAGGTTCTGATCGGGTCCTCCACCCCGGACAAAAAAGCCGCTGTTCCCGTCTCCGGCGGATTCTATCCCGGGTAACAACTGGATGGCCTTCAAGACGTCCTGTTCCCCAAAAAGGGCGGGGATCGACTTGATGTCCGCGGCGGACATTTTTTGAACCCCCATCAGGGACTGGGTCAGGTTGCGGTTATTTTTGGACGCGTCGATGACGACCTCCTGCAGTTCCTGGCCGGCGCCCAGGCTTACGTCCTGGGCAACTTCCCGGTCGAGGGTGAGGGAGATCGTGTCGGCGGTGTGCCCGGTAAAGCTGACCACGAGGTGATAAAGCCCCGTGGGCGCCGTCAGGGAATAAAATCCATAGCCATTGCTGACGGTGCCGGCGGCCGGCCGTTCCAGGAGCGACACGGACGCCCCGATCAGTACTTCGCCCGAAGCCTTGTCCTTGACGGTCCCGTATACTGTATGTTTTTGCTGGGCCAGACCGGGCATCGACGCCAGTAGGCCGGATAGTAGGATGATTGCGGTTTGGGTTGCTTTCATGGGGACGAAACTACCTTCGGCGGGGACGCAGGTGATGGGAATTATACCAAGCCCCCCGGGCATTATAGGAAACCCATCCTGTGGTATAGTTGGTATTCGTCGAACCGCCGGCCGGGTTTGTATAAAATCCTCCCCGCGGCTCCCCAGGTCGTGTACATTTGGATCGATTATGAAAAAGGACAGAAACCTCTTTGTGGACTTCCTCGTCGAGCGGAAATACAGCATTTACCGGCACACCTTGCTGATCATCGTCCTCTTATTTGTTGTCTTTAACGGCCGTGGGATTGGGACCAGTCCTCCGGTTTGGTCGTTTCGGGTCATTTTCCCCATCTTCAACGTGTCCTTGTTTTACGTGAATGTATATGTGTTGATCCCCAGGTTTTTGTGGAAAAATAAATATAGCGACTACTTTTTGATCGTCCTCGGACTTGTCATGTTCGCTGCGGTTACTGTAGGTCTTGGCCGGTATTGGATAGCCACCCATTATCGCCTTCCCATCCCGCCCGAAAAGGAATTCAACCCCTTCAAGTTCTCATTTTGGATGCTGACGCTCATGGGCGTAACCACCTCGTTCAAATTCTTCCAGCGATGGGTGTTCGACACCGAGCGCATCAACGAGCTGGAGCGGCTTACGCGCCAGTCCGAACTGGCCCAGCTCAAAAACCAGATCAACCCCCACTTCCTGTTCAACATGCTCAACAACGCCAACGTACTGACCCACAAAGACCCCGAAAAGGCCTCCCAGGTCCTGATGAAGCTCAGCGACCTGCTCCGCTACCAACTCTACGACAGCGCCCGGGACAAGGTCCTGCTGACCGCCGACATCCGTTTCCTCCACGACTTCCTCAACCTGGAGAAAACCCGGCGGGACAACTTCGACTTCCTTATCTCACAGGAAGGAGAGCTGAGCGGTGTGCAGATACCCCCGTTGTTGTTTACTACTTTTGTGGAGAATGCAGTCAAGCACAGCGTCGCGCCGGAGGGACCGTCTTATGTGCACTTATATTTCAGCCTCCACGCGAGTGCCCTGTGTTTTCGCTGCGTCAACTCCAAACCCGCGGTGGCCGCCAGCAAAGGTGCGGTAGGGGGGCTTGGCCTGACCAACATCCGCCGGACCCTGGACCTGCTATACCCCGGCAAATACCGCCTGGAGATCAGGGATGTACTTGACGCCTATTCCATCACCTTAAACCTAGAGGTATGACCTGTATCATCGTCGACGACGAACCCCTCGCCCGGGAAGGCCTCCAGCTCCTGATTGCCGCGACCAAGGACCTGGACCTCCTCGCCGGTTTCAGCAACGCCGCCGCTGCGTCGAAACTCCTCCTGACCGATCGGGTCGACCTGCTTTTCCTCGATATACAAATGCCCGGTATCAACGGCATCGAGTTTGCCCGCACCGTCCCAACCAAGACCCTTGTCATCTTCACCACTGCGTTCACCGAATACGCCATCGACAGCTATGAAGTCGAAGCCATCGACTACCTCGTCAAACCCATCAAACCCGAACGCTTTCAACGCGCCGTCGCCAAAGCCTTTTCCTACCAACAGCTCCTCCATGCCGACACCGCCGCCGGCAACATCGAATCCGTTTCCGACGACTATATTTTTATCAAATCCGAGCGAAAGGTCTTCAAGGTTCAGTTTAAGGATATCCTCTTTATCGAAGGCCTCAAGGACTATGTGATCGTCCATACCGAAGACCAGAGGATCATCACCGCGATGAACATCAAAACCATCCACGACCAACTGCCCCGCGGCATCTTTGTCCGCATCAGCAAGTCGTATGTGATCAATGTGCAGCACATTGCCTCCTTTGATAACAACACGGTCTTTGTCCGCAAATTCGAGATCCCGATCGGGAGTGCGTACCGCGCGTATTTCTTTGATGAGTTTGTGGCTAAGCGGATATTGAGCCGGTGACCAACGTTCTTTCCAGTTTTGTAAACGTCCGGGTCCACCCTTCCTTATAGGCATGTTCGGAATTTGACCAGACGCCGGCGTGGGTAAACGCCATCATCGTTCCGGCGCCGTCGGGCGTCAGGCGCACCGTTACCAGGGACGGCTGGTGGGGCTCGCTGGCCCAGGTCCAGGTGAAGGACAAAAGATTGTTGGGCTCCACTGCTTCGTATGTTCCGAAACAAGTATGCACTGTGCCGTCGGAGTCCCGGAATGAGATCTCGTAGGCGCCGCCCGGCCGGACGTCCAGGTTGGCGGATACCCCTGTTCCTTCGGGATCGGATCCGAACCATTGCAGGATCATAGCAGGGTCAGTCCAGGCGCGCCATACGTGTGCCGCGGGAAAATTCAGGTGGGTATCGATATGTACAATGGATCGGGACATCCGTCAGCATTTTGAAAAACTAATATACTGAACAAACCTGGGCAAGTCCGCATGATTCGTGCCGGCCGCATGCGGCAGCGTATTCCGCCAGAGCACAATATCTCCCTTCACCCCAGGTACAGGTACGCCTGTCAGTGTGCTTTGCATGACTTGCTGCGCATCGAGTGAATCGGGATATGTTTTCATCCAGTCCTTAAACCGGTGATGAAATCCGGGCACCACGGTCAACGGTCCCCGGTTTTCCGGGACATCGTTGAGGTACACCAAACCCTGGATGTAGTCCAGGTCCGGTTTTTCAAAGTCTATGTCCCAGTGGAGCTTGCTGTGGCGGAAGGTCCAGGTGGATGTTTCCGGGGGATTGAAGCTAACTTTTTCCGTGTTGGCGATGATGTTGGAGGTGCCGTAGAGTTCGGTGAACAGGTATAAAATAGAAGGAAGGGTTTTGATGGCATTGATCCGCTCATCCTGGTATATATACAACATCAATCCATGCCAATCGGGATGGGGGTTGTACCAGGTCTCGGGTTTGGAAAGATCGACGCCTAGTTGTGTACAAATCAGTTGGATAACGGCATCACACAACTGTTCGTCCACGAGGTTGCTTACTTTCAGGTATCCTTGCTCTTTCCAGCTTTGCCATTGGCTCGGACTCAGTATGGAGGGGGCGGCGTCCGCGTGGAGCGCCTTTCCTTTCGTCCACTGGTCGAAGGCTGCCGCAGATTCCCGGACCTGTTGTTCCCCTTTCTGGCGGATTATCCACTCCTCTAAGTCTGTGATGCTCGTGCAATTTTCATAGATGAACTGATAGGTTTCGAATTTCCCGAGTCCGTAGAAGCCCATCCATAAATTTTCAATGATCGGGAAATCTTTCACGTCGGCAGGCGGGGTGCCGGTCTTTATACATTGATGATGGGCATAAAATACGGGGAGAAAGGAGCAGTTTATCATCTTATGTTATCTTTATTCTCATGAAAATTACAGTGCTTGTCTCCCGTCTGGTCCTCGGGTTCCTATACCTGGTATTCGGTCTCGATTACTTTCTGCACTTCATACCCTATCAGCCACCGCAGCATCCGGGGGCGGCAGGGGTTTTCAAAACCGGTCTCATGGCGGCAGGCTATTTTTATCCCATGCAAAAGAGCATTCAAATAGCAGGGGGGCTCTCCTTATTGTCCAACTGGTATGCGCCCTTTTTCGCGGTCGTTCTTTTCCCCATCAGTCTCAATGTATTCCTGTTCCACACGATGCTGGTTCCCTCGGGCTGGCTGATGGGGGTGCTGCTTTTGCTGCCTAATCTGCTGTTGGGCTTCGGTTACCGGGCCTGTTATCGGGGCCTTTTCACCGCCCGGCCCCAGCTATAGGATGGCGCGTTTACTGCTGCGCCTGGAAAACCACGCCGGCTGAATCGACCACGCAAGGCGTTGACGCAATCACGCCCCCGATCCCGCTCGCCCAAATAACCTTGCCGGTAGAGGCATCGACAGCATAGACATTTCCATCATTCCCGCCGACATAAATAATCCCGTGCGCCACGACAAGCCCTCCCTGGGCGAAGGTGTTGGAAACAAGCGATGTCAGCCAATTTTGCTGTCCATTGGCCGCGTTCAGGCTGAGCACGACGCCGGAAGAAGCGAGATATATCGAGTTGTCTACGACTTGAGGGACGGTGCCCAGTGACCCTATGGGGACTGACCATATTTGAGCGCCGGTGGTTGCATTGAATGCGTAGAAATGCTGAAAGCTGCCTACGTATACCACGCCATTCGACACCGTTGGTGTTCCATTGAGCTCGGTAATGGGATTGACCCAGGCGACGGTCCCATCCGCGGCGTTGAGCGCATACAGCTCACTTATTTCGCCGGCGGAATCGTAGCCCGACACATACACTAACCCGTTGGCGGCAACCGGTGTACCTGCGTAGATGTTATCCCTGCGCCAGTTCAACGCTCCGGTGGACAGGTCGAGGGAATATACGCTACTACTTGAACGGGAAGTATATACACTGCCATTATATACGCTGGCGTTACCCCAGGCGTTCACCACAAGCCCTGCATTGTACACCCATTTTTGTTGTCCCGTGGCAGCATCGATGGCATAAAAATTGGCGTTGATGGCACCCATATACACGACACCCTGGTAAATCGTAGGCGTTCCCTCCCAGGGTGCGGAGGTGAACGTCCAAAGGGTGACGCCGGTATTGGGGTCCAAAGCAACTAAGATGCTGTCGTTACCTCCGCAGGCGACGTATAATACACCATTGGCAAACGCAGGACTGTTGGCTCCGTTTAAAGGGATCGTCCATTTAGGCGCGCCGGACGTAACATCGAGTGCATAAAAATAGCCATCGTTGTCGCTGATATATATGGTCCCTTTGTTGGAATTGGTAAAGGACGTTTGCGCCACGGCCGACTTACAACCGCTCTGAACGGCCACATGACCCGTTGTTACCCCGGCCGGGACTCTTACAACGATTTTCCTGGCTGTGGCCGAAAGAATGGTTGCGGGAATGTGGTTGAAATAAACGGTATCCTCCGCCGCCACCGGGTTGAAAAACTGCCCGTTTATAGTCACCATGGTCCCGGTGCCCGCCACTGAGGGGCTGATGGAATCGATGACGGTGGGCTCCTTATACAGCGAATCCGGCCAATACAGTTGGATGTGTTCGGAAACCACGTTGAGGGTCCCCGCAAAAGTGGCTGCGGGTATTTTGACCACCAGCTTTGTCTGTGTGGCCGACAGGATCTGCCCCGTCAGGCTGCCGAGGGTGACCGACACCCCAGAGGGGACGGAGTCAAAATTGGTACCGGTAATGGTGATGATCCCGTCACAATAGTCCGAGAACTGAACGGCGGTTATGGAAGGGGTGCCCGCCGGATACCAGGGTTTGGGGGCATCCTTTTTTTTGCATTGTATCAGCGGAAGGCACGCGAGAATGGCTATATACTTTTTCACGAGGCGGGCTTTGTGTACCCAAGATAACAAAAAACCCGCTGGGCGGCAGCGGGTGAAAGGAGTGTAGCCCCGACAAGAATCGAACTTGTATCTAAAGTTTAGGAAACTTCTATTCTATCCATTGAACTACGAGGCCAAAAAAGGGGCAAACCCCTCGAAACTTGGCGCAAAAATACAGGATTCTCCTATTATCTTTGCTGCTTTCTTAAACATTCTGGCGGGCCAAAAGGGCCCACGGGACAAAATTCGACTATGAAGTGGCTTAATATGTTCGTAAGGTACCGGCTGGCGCTGGGGATTGTGCTCCTGGTGGCAGCGGTGGGAGTGAACCTGCTGAGCGGGTTCTGGCCGGCCTTCGTTCTGTATTTTCTGGCGTTGATCTGTATAGTGGGACATTTTATCATCGGGCCGATGCGGCTGGTGCAGGAATATGTCGAAACAGGGGACATGGAGGGCGCCAATAAGGTATTGAATTCCATACGATTTCCGGGCTTGCTGATCAAGCCGGTGCGGTCGGTGTATTATACCCTGAAGGGGAATGTGGCGATGATGAACCAGGACTTCGACAGCGCGGAGAAAATGATGAAAAAGGGCCTGGACCTGGGCATGCCGATGAAGGAAGCCGAGGGCGCGAGCTTGTTGCAGATGGGTATGCTGGCCATGCAAAAAAACGACATCCGTCAGGCGGAAAGCTATATCCGCCAGGCGCTCAGAAAAGGGTTGCCGGATAAGGAAAATCAGGCGGCAGCTTATCTGCAGTTGTGTTCCATCATGATGACCAAGCGGGAGTTCCGCGCAGCCAAGGACTTTTTCAGAAAGGCAAAGTCCCTGAAGCCCAGCACGCCTCAAATCGTTGACCAGATCAAACAGATCGAGAAATATATCAGCCGCATTCCGGGTTAAGAGGTGCCATAGGTTAGCAACGGCCAGGGGTAACCGAGATAGGTCAGATTGCTAATGTATGTTGGTTATGGCGCACGGATACAGGCAGCTGATCGGCGTACAGATCGAATATTGGGATGGGGGTTTTCCGTGAGGAAAGGGCACGGATCAATGGTTTAGTAGGGTGTTTCTCAGGAAGTTGTCATCAACATTTTTAAAGACAGGGCTTCGTGTACAAAATTACCGTCCTTTTCTCAGCGGGCAATACCACAAACTGGTAATTTTTTAAAAGACCCCGAAGAAAACTCCGGGGTCTTCTTAAGGATTTTAAAAACGGGCAAAGTCGCAATAGCTGGTAAGCTAGCGAAAATTATGCTCATTTCATAAGACCTTATATTTTTTTTAACGTGTTCCGGGAAGAATTTCAAAAGGTCTATCACCAGCTTAACCCCGAGCAAAAGGCGGCGGTGGACAAGATCGAAGGTCCGGTCATGGTCATTGCCGGACCGGGCACGGGGAAGACCCAGATCCTGAGCGCCAGGATCGGGAAAATCCTTTTGGAAACGGACGCGGGACCGGACAACATATTGTGTCTAACGTATACAGACGCGGGCGCGGTGGCCATGCGGCGCCGGTTGTTGGGGTTTATCGGACCGGATGCGTATAAGGTCCATATTTTCACCTTTCATGCCTTTTGTAACGAGATCATCCAGGCGAACCTGTCACTGTTTGACAAACAATCGATGGACCCGGTCAGCGACCTGGAGCGGATCGAGATCCTGAAAAAGCTGATAGACCACTTGCCAAAGGGCAATCCGCTCAAGCGATACCGTGGGGATGTGTATTATGAAATGAGTAACCTGCAGGGACTGTTCTCCACGATGAAGCGGGAGGGTTGGACACCGGCATACCTGGAACAGTGTATCGACCGGCACCTGGTGGACATCGAAACGGATGAGGAGTTTCTGTATAAGAATTCCCGGGCGGGCAAATGGACGAAGGGGGACAAAAAGCCGGCGTATTACACGGAGCTGGAGAAGATGGAGAAAACCCGGGCGGCGGTGCGGGAGTTTGACCGGTACCAGGAGGCGATGCGCCGGGCAAACCGGTATGACTTTGACGATATGATCAACTGGGTGAGCCGCGCTTTCCAGGACCACCCGAACCTGCTGGCGGACTACCAGGAGCGGTTTCAATACATCTTAGTCGACGAATTCCAGGATACGTCGAACAGCCAGAATAACCTCATCGAGCTGCTCATCAGCTTTTGGGAGGATCCCAATGTCTTTGTCGTGGGGGACGACGACCAGTCTATTTTCCGGTTCCAGGGAGCCAACCTGGAAAATATGGAGGAGTTTGCCGCCAAAAGGATGCGGCAAAGCCTTTCGGAGATGGTGGTGGTGCTGACCCGGAACTACCGGTCCACGCAACCGGTCCTGGACGTGGCGGAGGCGCTGATCGGACGAAACAAGGAGCGCCTGGTCAATAAAATGGAGGGGTTGAGCAAACGGCTGGTAAGCACGCATCCGGACCGGCAGGGGGGAATGCCATCGCCGAGGCTACAGGAATACCTGAGCGCGCGTCACGAAATGGCGGGGATCGCGTCGGCCATCGGGGCATTGCTGGCGGGCGGGGCCCTGCCGCGGCAGATCGCGGTCATTTACCGGGAGAACCGCTTTGGGGAGGAGCTGGCCCAGGTACTGCAGCTCCGGAAGATCCCGTTTTATTCCAGGCGGCGGCTGAACCTGTTGCAGATCCCTTTTGCCCGGAACGTCCTGACGCTGCTGCGGTTTCTGGATGCCGAGGTGCAACTGCCCTTTAGCGGGGACCCTTACCTGTTCGAGATCCTGCACTTCCCTTTTTATCGCATCGACGCCATGGAGATTGCGCGGATGAGTGTGGCGGTGACCGAGCGTAAATACAAAGAACCTTATTCGCTCCGGCAACACCTTTTTGAAAAGGCCCGGTCGGTCCCGGCGGATCTTTTTGCCCCGCCCGTCAACCCGGACATCCAAAAGGTGTCGGGCTTTCTTGAACGGGCGATCAAGGAGGTCCACAGCCTGACGCTCCAGCAGTTGTTCGAGCGCGTGATCCGGGAGGGGGGTATCCTTTCCTACATCATCGCCTCCCCGGAAAAGGTCTGGCTGATGCGCGTACTGACCGCGTTGTTTGATTTTATAAAAGAAGAAAACCAGCGCAACCAGGATCTGAACCTCCATACTTTGGTCGAGACCTTTGACCTGATGGCATCGAACGGCCTGCCCATTTCGATCACCCAGCTGGAGGGGAACGACCAGGGCGTAAACCTGCTGACGGCACACGGCAGCAAGGGTTTGGAGTTTCGGTGGGTGTTCCTGGCGGGGTGCAATAAGGAATTTTGGGAGGGCAAACGAACGCCCTCACGGGGGTACACCCTTCCCAATACCGTTTTCCGGACGGTGGAAAAAGGCAGCGACCTGGAGGAGCTTCGCCGGTTGTTTTACGTAGCCCTTACGCGGGCGGAGGTCTTTTTACACTTATCCTGGGCGCGGTTCCGGCCGGACGGTAAGGAAATGGAAAAGACGGTTTTTATCGAAGAGATCCGGGAACAGGATCCCCTGCCCATCGAGCACGAGGACGTTCCCGAGGAAACCCTCATGGACCTGGAGGCCCTTCGGTTCCAGGAGGGAATGGCGCCCGAGATCGAGGCCGTGGAGGACGCCTTTATAAAACCCTTGCTGGACCGTTTCGTGATGAACGTAACGGCGCTCAACAACTACCTGTACTGTCCGCTCCAGTTTTATTACCAAAGCCTGATTCGCATTCCGTCGGGAAAGTCCGAGGCGGCGGAGTTCGGGGTGGCGGTGCATTTTGCGCTCCGGCGTCTTTTTGAAAAAATGCAGAACTCCCCGGATAAAAAAACCTTCCCGCCCAGGGAGGAATTCCTGCGGGATTTTGACTGGTGGCTCGTCCGTCACCGGGAAAGCTTTACCCGGGAAGGCCTGGCGCGGCGGACGGAATACGGGCATGAGGTGCTCGGGAATTATTATGACATGTATATTGGGTCCTGGGCGACCGTGACCCTGGTGGAGCTCAATGTCAAGGCGGTCTTGGGGGATATTCCGCTCAAGGGGCAACTGGACAAACTGGAATTTACTGGGAGGGAGGTAAACGTCGTGGACTATAAAACGGGAGACCCCGATAAGGCCGCACCCAAGCTAAAACCCCCGGGGGAACGGATCCCCGACGGCGGTGACTACTGGCGGCAGGCGGTCTTTTACAAAATCCTGCTGGACAATTATCCTTCAAAGAACTGGGAGGTCGTGTCGACCGAATTCGAATTCGTGGAACCGGACGCCAAAAAACAATACGTACGCCGGAAAGTGGCCATCACACCGGCCGATATGGCCACGGTTTCCGACCAGGTCCGCCGGGTATGGGAACGGATCCAGGCCAGGGACTTCTACACGGGTTGCGGCAAGCCGGAATGCCATTGGTGTAATTTTGTCAAGGAAAACCGCCTGGCGGTAGCGCTCCACGAGGTCGTGGAGGAAGTGGAGCCGGGGGAATCTTAATAAAACATTAGGACGATTAGCCTTAGGTTTGCGAAACTATGCAGCGTATTTTGCTTTTTGCCGCGTTCTGCGCTTTGGTGGGTTTGTCTGTCTTTCAAAGTGGGTGCGCCCGTATCGTCCCTCCGTCCGGGGGGCCCAGGGACAGCCTCCCACCCGTCCTTGTCAAGGCCGACCCGGGGGATTCGGCGCTGAACCAGCCCCTGACCGGTCTGAAGATCACGCTCACGTTCAATGAATACATCCAGCTCGACAATGCCGCCCAGAACCTCATCGTCAACCCTACCGTAAAAATGGTGCCTGTTACCCAACTGATGGGTGACAGCAAAGGTTTTTACATCAAGATGAAGGACACCCTGGAGCCGAATGCCACCTACACCCTCAATTTTGGCAAGGCGGTCAAGGACGTCAACGAAGGCAATGTCCTGCGGAACTTTACCTATATCTTTTCCACGGGGCGCTTCCTGGATAGCGGGACCCTGCAGGGCCGGGTGCGCCTGGCACGGACCAGCAAGGTGGATTCCACCCTCCTGGTCATCCTCCATCCACACGGGGACGACTCGGCGGTGGCCAAGGAAACGCCCCGGTACGTGGCCCGGCTTGATTCCGCGGGCCGGTTCCGGTTCGACCACATCGCCACGGGGGAGTATTCGATATTCGCCTTGAAGGATGTAGGCGATAAGAAATACCACGACAAGTCCGAGCTGTTTGCTTTTTACGATCACCGGATTACGGTGACGAGTACGCCCAACGACAGCATTGTCTTATACGCGTATGCGGAGGAAGCGCCCAAGCCGAAAGCGGGCAGCACCAACAAAGAAAACGCCAAAAAGCCCGCGAAAAAGGAGCCCAAGGAGCATAAGCTCCACCTGGCCTTGAGCATTGCGGGGGGCAAACAGGACCTGCTTTCCCCCCTTTTCCTCCAATACGACCAACCCATCCTGAAATACGACAGTACCCAGCTCCGGTTGACGGATACGTTGTATAACCCGCTGCCGTTTGTTTTTCTCAACAACGACACGACACACCACAAGTTCGGTATCGACTATCACTGGCACGAGGACTCGGCCTATAAGCTGATCGTCGGTAAAACATTTGCCACCGATACCACGGGCGTCACCCTTTTGAAGGGGGACACCATTACTTTTCTGAGCAAAAGGGAATCCGAATACGGCAGTCTTGTCCTGAGGCTCCACAACTTCGACTACGCCAGGCATCCCGTCCTCCAGTTCGTCCAAAGTGACAAGATCGTGGACAGCATCAAGGTCACCGGCCCGACGATCACCAGGGACCTCTACCATCCGGGCGACTACGAGCTGAGGGTGCTCTACGATACCAACCAGAACGGCACCTGGGACCCGGGTTCGTATTTCGGGATCCACCGTCAGCCGGAAATCGTCGTTCAGCCAAAGGTCCCGAAGATAAAGGTGAGAGGAAACGGCTGGGAAAACGAGTACGACGTGACTTTATAACCAAACACCATACAGATGAAGAAAACCGCGTTATTGCTTGCCCTGCTGCTCGTCCTGTTTCGCTCTTATGCGGACGAGGGCATGTGGTTGCCCATGCTGCTGGGGCAACAGGTTTACGACAACATGGTCAAAAAGGGCCTGAAGCTCACCAAAGAGCAGCTCTATAGCCTCAACAAGCCGTCCATCAAAGACGCCATCGTCATCTTCGGGAACGGCTGTACCGGCGAAATCGTGAGCAACCAGGGGCTCATTTTTACCAACCACCACTGCGGATACGAAGCCGTGGCGGCCCTGTCCACCGTCGAGCACAACTATCTCCACGACGGGTTTTACGCCCACAACATCCACGAGGAACTGCCCGGCCAGGGCTTGTCCGTCCAGTTTCTGGACAGCATCGTCGATGTGACGACGGAGGTCGAGGGCCAATTGCAAGGTTTGTCGGCCACCGACCGCGCCGCCAAACAAAACCAGGTGCTCGCCGCGATCAACGCCAAATATTCCGATCCCGCGTCCAAACACGAGGCCAGGGTCAGCGTCCTTTTTAAAGGCAACCAGTACATCGTATTTATCTACCATCGCTATACCGACATCCGTCTCGTGGGCGTGCCGCCCGAAAGCGTCGGCAAATACGGTGGAGATACGGACAACTGGGAATGGCCCCGGCATACGGGTGATTTTTCCGTGTGGCGGGTCTACGCCACCCACGACGGCAAATCCAACGATTATGATCTCAGCAATGTCCCCCTCCAACCCCGGTACTCCCTTCCTGTTTCCCTCAAAGGGGTGAAGGACGGCGACTATGCCATGATTTACGGGTACCCCGGGAGCACCAACCGGTACGAGACCTCATTCGGCGTCAAGTTGGAAACGGATATTTCCGATCCTTCCATCGTGACCCTCCGCGACGTCCGGCTCCGCCTCATGATGGACCGGATGAAGACCGACCCGGCCGTCCGGTTGAAACTGGCGTCCAACTATGCCGGCATCGCCAACTACTGGAAATTCTTCGACGGGGAGCGCAAACAGTTGCTCAAGTATGACGTATACGGGCAAAAAAAGACTTTTGAGGACCAGTTCAACACCTGGGCCGCGGCGAAACCCGAGTACAACCATATTTTCGCCGACTACGCCAAGGTCTATAATAACTGGACCCCCTACGCCAAGTCCCGCATATACCTCATAGAAGGCGTTCTCGGATCTCCCCTGATGGCCTACTGTTCCAGCCTGGTGCAGCTCGAAACGACCATGGCCACCCCTGGCAAGGGAGGCGACATCCCCAAAGCGATCGCTGCTGCCGACAAGGCCAGGACAACCTTCCTGAACGAAGAAGACCAGCCCAGCGACATGAAAATCCTGGCCGCCGTCCTCCAGATGTACTACGACTCCATCCCCCACGATCAGCAACCCGTTGGCTTTTTCGAAGGGATCAAAAGCCAGTACGGCGACCTCAAAACGGCCTCCACCTATCAGACCTACGCGTCCGCCGTTTTCAGCAACACGTTTATTTTCAATGACGCCAAGTGGAAAGCCTTTATGGCCAACCCCGACGCCACCGTTCTCCAGGGTGATCCTGCTTACGCCGCCGCGTCCGCCTTTGTCCGGAACTACCTCTCCAAATACGCTCCGCTTTACAGCCAGTTCACGGCCGGCAACAACGACCTCGGTCGCCAATACCTCAAAGGCGTCATGGCCCAAAATCCCGGCAAGCTCATGTACCCCGACGCGACGTTTACCATGCGGCTCACCTACGGGAATGTCAAGTCGTACAGCCCCCGTGACGCTGTCCACTACGACTATGTCTGTACGATGAAAGGGGTGTTGGAAAAATATGTGCCCGGCGACTATGAGTTCGACCTCCCGTCCAAATTCCTCGAACTGGCCCGTGCCAAGGATTTTGGCCCCTACAAAGACGCCACGCGAAACGACCTTGTCGTTACTTTTATCACTACCGACGACATCACCGGCGGCAACTCCGGCTCCCCCGTCCTCAACGACAGGGGCGAGCTCATCGGCCTTGCCTTCGACGGCAACTACGAAGCGCTCAGCCACAAGATCGCCTTCGACCCGGTCTACAACCGCACGATCTGCGTGGACATCCGCTATGTCTTATGGTGTATCGACAAACTCGGCGGGGCCTCCAATATCATTTCGGAGTTGACTATTCATAAGGTCTAACCTAGCGATAGCCTATAACCTCTAACCACTAAGCCTGATTGCCCGGCCGAGGGGGGGTAGGTCCATTTTACTCCTTTTCCTCAGGAGATTCGAACGATGTCAAGACGTTTCGGTTCCCTGAGGAAAAGGAGTAAAATGGACCTACCCCCCCTCGGCCTAGCGGCATGGTTTGTCCTCAAAGTAGAGTTATAGGCCTACCCCCCCTCGGCCTAGCGGCATGGTTTGTCCTCAAAGTAGAGTTATAGGCCTACCCCCCCTCGGCCTAGCGGGCTGGTTTGTACGCTAGGTCGTGGGTGGATAGGCCTGTTCCGTTTTAACTTTTAATGGTTATAGAACTTTCCAGCCGTCGCGGTAGGTTCGTTGGACGAACTGGTTGGCGTCGTCGAAGTTGGTTACTTTCATGGTGTCTCCGTCCCAGAGGAGGGTGATGTAGCGGCCGGGGTAGTCGTAGCCCTTGCCGGTGGCCCTGGGTTTGCGGATGTCGAAGCTGCGGATGGCCAGGTTGCCCATCAGGACGGTTTCCGTCAGGGGGCCGGCGATGTCGAAGGATGAGCTCAACAAGGAGGCTTCCTTACTGCCTGGCCCGGCGATCGCTGCTTCTACCCATTGGGCGTAGTGACCGTCTTCACCACCCTTCACCCTCGGGAGGGATTGGGGGGTGTGTACTTCGGCTGTCCTGGACGTGGGTAACAACTTCGGATCCCTGCCGTAGGTGGAACACATCATTTTACCCTTGGTGCCATAGATCAGGACACCGTTGCCGCCGTCCCCCATCATTTCGTTGGGACCCAGTTCTTCCGGGCGTTCGGGTTGTATGCCACCATCCATCCAGTGAAAGGTGACGTCGTTCAACTTATTCTTGTGGTGTTTGGAGGGCACCTTGAACTTGAGCACGACGTGGGAGGAAGGGGGAGGGCCGTCGGGAAAATAACCCCGCTGGAATTCGTCCACATATACGGACCCCACACTACACTCCGCCTGGTAAGGATACCCTAAACCAACGGTGCGGAACGCGGGTTCGATGATGTGGCAGCCCATGTCGCCCAGGGCGCCTGTACCGTAGTCCCACCAGCCCCGCCAGTTAAAGGGGACCAGTTTGTCGACATAGTCCTTATAAGGAGCGGTGCCCAGCCAAAGATCCCAGTTCAGTTCCGAGGGAACGGCATTGGCATTGGGCGGCCAGGCAATCCCCTGCGGCCAGACCGGACGATCCGTCCAGCAATAGATCGTGTGCGCCTCACCGATGACGCCGGCGTTGTACCACTCCCGCATCTGGCGCACCCCGTCCCCAGAAGAACCCTGGTTGCCCATCTGCGTGACCACGTTGTATTGTTTAGCCGCCTTGGTCATCTGCCGGGCCTCATAAATGTCGTGCGTCATGGGCTTTTGCACATACACGTGCTTGCCCAGCGACATGGCCGACAGGGCGATGATCGCGTGGTTATGGTCCGGGGTCGACACCGACACGGCGTCAAAATTCTTGTGCTCCTTATCCAGGAGCTCCCTCCAGTCCTTGTAATACTTTGCTTTGGGGAAATTGGCGCGGGTCTTGGCGCTGCGACGGTCGTCCACATCGCAGAGATAGGCGATCTCCGCCTTTCCGCTGGCATAGAAATTATGAATATCGCTTTCCCCCTTGCCACCGGCGCCAATACCGGCGACCACCAATTTGTCACTGGGGGCGATAAATCCACGGCCCAACACGTGCCGGGGTACGATCATAAAGCCCGCCGCGGCAAGAGAGGTATCCTTAATAAAATCCCTACGTGTGGTTGTTTTTGCCTTCGATTCCTGGTCGTTCATGCGATAAAGAATGTTTTTATGTGAGCAATCGAGTTAAAAAGTGCCCTTAAGGTAGCGATTTTACGCGTCGGGATCGTGCAAATACGCCAGCTAAATCGTTTTTTTAAATGATTCCAAACAATTATTGGTTTTTTCAAAAAGAACTGCTACATTAGTAGTATCAAATCCACTCCCTATGACCACTATCCATGCCCTTACCCTGGCCCTTGGTGTCGTCGGCTTTCCCGCCTTTTTGCTTAGCAAGCGCAAAACAAGCTCCCAACCGCAACATAGTCACAATAACAATAACTGGCTGGAACAGCTCCGGCTGGACCGCAACCCTTATCAGTCCCTGCGCTTTCTGGCGATCACGACGCCTCCCTATAAGTATAATGGCATCCAGGTAGACTCCGTTTATGGCGTGGTCATGGATTATCCCGTTAAAAACGGGACCGGTACGCTGGCTTCCTATATTACCGGCGAGTGCAGCCTCTATATGAGCAACGGGAGCGGGATCATCAACGGCGAGAAACACGAATCCGTCCGTTTATCCGCCATCGACCTGGTCGAACTGGCCAGCCGCAACATGAGCAGCGCCATCCCCACGACGCGCTACCCCGCCGCCACCAACGAATTTGTCCGCTTTTATATCCTGACCACGGAAGGTGTACGCACCTCCTGGTTCCGCGTTTCCGACCTCAACCGCCACGAAGAAGGCCACGCCCTGTTTGCCGAAGCCAACAAGGTGATCCGCGCCATGCAGCTCACGACCGTGTTGAACTAAACGCTTAACCCACAAAGGCAGTTAGTATCGTTGTCCATAGTTAAGTTAATCCGTACTCGTATCAAAACCAGGGAGCCTATCTAGGCTCCCTGCCTTTTTTGGCGGGGGCGGCGTCGCGGCGCGATTTTTTGCTGCTTCGGCGAGGATTCCTATATTCGTCCCCATGCGCAAAATCAAAAAACTCCCTGGCCACGTATGGACCCGTGCCCTGGGCTGGGGTCTGGCAGTAACGATGGCTTTCTCCTCCGGTTGTCATCAAGGCGGAGTGGACGTAAACTCCGACGGTACCCGGAAGGTCGTATCGACCCAGGCGGTGGCCTCCTATACCCAGAAAGTCAACGACAGCCTGAACAAAGAATGGTTTTTTTCCGTCCAGGTCTATGAAACCCCCAAACCTCTCGACTACCTCGTGCAGATGATTTACGAGGAAATGCACGAAGTCGATACCGTCCACTTCCCCGATATGGGCTACCCGATCAAACCCGCCGTCCTCAAAGGACCGGACTCGTTGACCTGCTATGTCGGGTTCCTCGACCCCAAGGGGCAATTCATGTATTACAAGAGCGTGTACGTGGAAAACAAGACGCTGAACCTTCGGACCATCCGAAAGTATACCGCCAGCGATACCCAATAGGCGATCTCCGAAGGGAACCCGGGGCGCAGCCCCGAAGGTGATCCGGGGCGCAGCCCCGAAGGGGATTCCAGGGGCGCAGCCCCTGAAGGGGTCCGGGGCGCAGCCCCGAAGGGGTCCGGGGCGCAGCCCCGAAGGGGTCCGGGGCGTAGCCCCGAAGGGGGATTACGAAGGGGGCGAAGCCCCCTTGGTCGCGACGCAAATGATAAATTTTTGCCCCAGCCTAAATTTTGACCTTAGGCTGGGGCAAAAATTTAGCCTCCCTGAAGACTCAGGGAGGCTTGAAATTCTTCCGCATCTCATAGAGCAGAAGAAGGTATTCAACCCATACCAACGATTTACGAACCCGTTTGCCCGATGGGCGGCGTTACGGGTACGACCGGTTTTTGCTGTCTTTCTTTCAGGTACCGGTGAATGAGTTTATTTCCCTCCGGAGAGGCAATACCGTAGAGGTAGTGTATGAACAATTCCTGTTGCAGGTCCGCCAGGCTAAAGGAGACCTCGCTGTAAAAATCTGCATGGAGGTTGAGGTGGATGGCATCCACCCGTGCCCTGGACAGAATATCGATACGGATTTCGGGGCGGTAAAGACCCTCTGCGATGCCTTTTTGAAGATTCTTTTCCACAATGCCCCGCATAAAGGTGTGCCGGTGGCAGTTTACCTTCTTGAAGGCCTCGGGGTGGAACTTCTCCATATCGTGTATCGCCACGGGATTGAGCGTCCGCAAATGTTCCAGGAAATTATCCTGGTTCAGGAACTCTTCATGGATCGCATTTTCACCACTGCCCACCACACGCATGCATTCCTCTCGCGACGCCTGCAGCTTCCGGTCGATCATCGACTGTACCAACTCTTCTTTATCCGCGAAATACTGGTAGATGGTCTTTTTGGACACACCCAACTGGGAGGCGATCTCGTCCATGGTGATGGACTTGACGCCAAACCGCATAAAAAGCTCGGTCGCTTTTTCCTGTATTCTTTCCTTCACATCCATACCCGGGCATTTCTTTGACAAAACTAAAGAAACTTTTTTTGTTACCAAAGTTTCCGCTTGTTATTTTTATTTATCCTGGACCGGGTGGGGGTATAACAGCCTACCTTTATCCCAAATACCATCCGGTATGTCCCTGAAAATTAGGTCATTTGGCCGTTTTATTTACAAAGTTATCCTGAACTATTTCCTCCAGGGGCTCATCATCCTGGCACCCATAGCGGTAACGGCGGTGGCGATATATACCATCTTTGACAAGGTGGACAGCATCCTCAGACCCTCCATCAATATCCCGGGGCTTGGCTTCCTGATCATCATCGGGGGCGTTATTCTGGTGGGCTGGATCAGCTCCTTCTTTGTCATGAGCCGGGTCCTCAGCATATTTGATCATTGGCTGGAACGTACGCCGGTGATCAAATTCATCTACTCCTCCCTGCGTGATTTCTTCGAAGCCTTTGCGGGGAACAAACGCAAGTTCGACAAGGCGGTGCTCGTCAATGTCAAGGGGGAAGATGTCTGGCAGGTGGGCTTCATCACCCAGGAAGACACGGCGGAGTTCGATTTACCGGGGTATGTCGCGGTGTATGTCCCCCAGTCTTACGCACTGGCGGGCCAACTCTACATTGTACCACGATCGAAGGTCCGGCTGTTGCCAAAGGTCAGTGCAGCGGAGGCCATGCGTTTTGCGATCAGCGGAGGTGTTACGGAAGTGGAAGTAGAGGAAGAAAAGATTCCTAGTGCATAGCCGCCCAGACTTCCAGCCCCCACGCCAGGCACAGGTGTAGCAGCACGCCCACGTAAATGCTCCGCGACTCCAGGGCAATGATACCCAGTAAAAGTCCGCCGAACAAGCTACTCACGCACTCTGCCATCGGTTTGCCAAAATGTACGGTGCAATAGAAAAGAGCCATCGGCAAGACCGCGTGGGCCCTGTCCTTGTCCGCCATGCCCAGGATCAGGAATCCGCGGAAAAAGAATTCCATGCTAAAGAGGTCGAGGCCGTAGCTGCCTTCAAAGAGGGCGAGGGGCGCGGCACCTCTCATTTTTGCCCGCGGGTACATCAGCAAAAAATCCGGCTGCCCCGCCGCATACCACAGGAGCGGGATCATCGCGAGCAGGAGATAAGGATAGTACGACCAGGTATCCGGTTGCTGCAGCCCATACAACGATTGCCGACCCCGGTCCCGGAGCAGCCAGAAGACGATGACAGGTATGATAAGGCAACACGAGCGAAGCGTGTATAGTGCCGTCAGCCCGTGTATAGGTAAGGTCGACTGGAGTCCGAATAAGATAGGGGCGATCAGAATGATCAAGTAGCTGCGGTGAACGCCGCGCATAAAAAGATGCTGCAACCCAAAGGCCGCCCAATAAGGCAACGCATACAGGAGGCAAGCCCGCGGAAACCGCGCCCCCCATCCGGATACACCCCTCACCCATTGCGCCTCCAGCCGGTAGGCGTAGTTCGCATATACCAACAGGGCGGCCAGGGCCAGGATGCTCAGCAGGTACCATGGACTTTTAGTGGCGGTCCAGTAGGTCCGGAAGTATGCGAACAGCGGTCGCATGGTTTTATTCAGTGGGCGGTGTGTTCAGTGCGTCCCAAAGCAGGTCCTTCAGCGCGGGAAGTCCCTGCCCGGTGATGGACGAAAAGAAAACGTGCGGAATACCTTCCGGCAACTCCTTTTCGATCCCCGCTTTCAGCTCGTCGTCCAGCATGTCGCTTTTGCTGATGCCGATGACAAACTGTTTGTCTAGCATTTCAGGGTTGTATTCTTCCAGCTCCCGTTCCAGGATCCGGAACTCTTCTCCATGATCCGCGCTGTCCGCGGGGATAAGGAAAAGCAGCACCGGGTTACGCTCGATATGCCTCAGGAAGCGATGCCCCAGGCCCTTGCCTTCGGCCGCGCCTTCGATGATGCCGGGTAAATCGGCTACGCAAAAGGACTTTCCACCCCTATAGTCCACCATCCCCAATTGAGGTATCAGGGTTGTGAAGGCATAGTCGGCGATCTTTGGCTTGGCCGCGCTGATGGACGAGAGCAGGGTTGACTTGCCCGCGTTGGGGAACCCCACGAGGCCCACGTCCGCCAGCACCTTTAGTTCGAGGACCTTCCACCCTTCGACCCCCGGCTCCCCGGGCTGGGCGTGTTCGGGGACCTGGTTGGTGGGGGTGGCAAAATTCGAGTTCCCCAGCCCGCCCCGGCCGCCCTTTAGCCAGATGATCTCCTGGCCGTCTTCCAGGATTTCGGCTTCTTCTTCCCCTGTTTCTTCGTCCCGGGCTACCGTGCCCAGGGGGACTTCTATATACGTGTCCTTTCCAAAGCGGCCGGTGCAGTTGTTCCCGCTCCCGCCCTCTCCGTTCTCCGCAATGACGTTTTTATAATACCGCAGGTGGAGCAGCGTCCATAGCTGGGCGTTCCCTTTCAGGATGATGTGCCCGCCCCTGCCTCCGTCTCCGCCGTCGGGGCCGGCCTGGGCGTTGTACTTCGTCCGCATGAAGTGCTTGCTCCCCGCGCCCCCGTGGCCGGATTTGCAAAACACGCGGATATAGTCGATGAAGTTGGTTTTTTCCATGTAGGGTGCAAAAATACGGGATTCCGCGCGGCCTGAGGCCGCCAAGCGGCGCGCGCCCGGTCCTCGTGGGCGCTGCGGCGGAGCTACTCGCGCCCGGGGTCCTTCCAGCTTTTGTACTCACCGGCGGCCGCATCGTAGCCCGGCGGCACCTCCCGCAAGGGCTCGCACGCCCGCGCGCCGCCGTGCATATCCGCCGGGAGGCGGCGGTAGAGGGCTGTGCCTTTATTTTTCCATACCAACATATCGTCCGGGACTTCCCGGATGATCCGGCCCGGGTTACCCACGACCAGGCTGCGGGGTGGGATCTGCATCCCCTCCGTGACCAGGGTCAGGGCGCCGATAATGGACCCTTCCCCGATAACCACCCGGTCCAGGACGACGCTGTTCATGCCCACCAGGCAGTGCTTGCCGATCCGCGCGCCGTGGATAATGGCGCCGTGGCCGATGTGGGCCTCTTCCTCCAGGACCACCGTGATCCCGGGGAACATGTGGACCACGCAATTTTCCTGGATATTACAGCCGTCGGCGATGCGGATGCCGCCCCAGTCTCCCCGGAGCATGGCACCAGGGCCGATGTAGACGTCCTTGCCGATGACGACGTTCCCGGTGACGACGGCCTGGGGATGGACATAGGCGGTTTCGTGGACGACGGGGGTGTGGGCACCAAAAGTGTAGAACATGTTATTGCCCCTTGAAAACAGGCGTGCGTTTTTCCAGGAAAGCCTGTACGCCTTCCCGGTAGTCTTCCGTACCCGCCGCTTGTTGTTGTAGGATATCCTCCAGGTGCAGTTGCTCCTCGAAGGTTTGATGAAACGACTGTTGAAGGGCTTCCTTGGTCAGTGCCAGCCCCCGCGTGGGCATATCCCCCAGTTGCACGGCCAGCGCCCAGGAGGCCTCCGCAAAAACATCATCCGCGAACACCTTATAGATCATCCCCATCCGTTCGGCCTCCGCGGCGGGGACTTTGTCCCCGAGCATGGCGAGGGCGGATGCCCGCTGCCAGCCGATCAGACGGGGGAGGAAGTAGGTGCCCCCGCTGTCCGGGATGAGACCAATCTTGGAAAAAGCCTGTACAAAGGAGGCGGACGCCGCCGCTACCACCACGTCGCAGCAAAGGGCAAGGTTGGCACCGGCGCCCGCGGCCACGCCGTTGACGGCGGCGACGACCGGTTTGGCCAGCCGGAAAATGCGGCGGACGATGGGATTATAGTGTTCTTTCAGGATGCGGTCCATACCCGGGCCGTGCGGATCGACCACTTCCGACAGGTCCTGGCCTGCGGAAAAACCCTTCCCGGCGCCGGTCAGGTAGACGGCCCGTATGCTGGGTCTGGCGGCGCATTCGTCCAGGGCTTCCTGGAGTTCCAGGGCCATCTCCCGGTTAAAGGCATTAAGCTTGGAGGGGCGTTCCAGGGTGATCCTGGCGACCCGTTGTTCGACGGTGAACGTTATGGAAGCCATGCTAGTGACTTTTGAAATAATCAAAGGGTTCCTGGCAGTCCTTGCACTTGTACAGGGCCTTGCAGGCCGTAGACCCGAACCGGCTCACCATCTCGGTATGATACGACCCGCAGTGCGGACAACGCACCGACTCGTCCTGCTGGAACAAGTCCAGGGAGCACACCGAAGGGACGGAATTGGGTGGGGCGATGCCAAAGGCCTCCAGCTTTTCCCTGGCCGCTTCGCTCATCCATTCAGTAGACCAGGCCGGGGAAAGGGCCGTCCGGACATCCACCGGGGTATACCCCGCGGCGATCAAGGTCATACGGATGTTCATGCGGATGACGTCCACGGCCGGACATCCGTTGTAGGTAGGTGTGATCATCACCGTCACCCCGGGGAACGCCCCCTGCTCGGATGCCGGGTATACCCGAACGTCACGGACAATCCCAAGATCCAGGATGGACAATACAGGGACCTCGGGGTCCGGTATATTTTCCAGCAGTTCCATGACGTGTCTCGGGTCGGATAAGGTTTTTATAGTCGCTGTGTCGCTCATTATATGGCAAATATCGTTAACCCGGTGTAATAAACACCAGGTATTACCACGTGCTTCCCGGATAAGCCCGTTGCATAAACTGCATTTCCGCAAGAACGTACCCCAGGTGTTCCGAATGCGCCCCGGTTTTTCCCCCCGCCTGGAAGGCCGGCGCCAGCGGCACTGTCAGCCCCGCCTGCCCCAAAACCCTACGGACGTGCTCCATCCAGGACCCTTCCAGGCTGTCCACGGCTACCGCCACCCCGGCTTCTACCAGGACTTCTTCGTAGGGTGCCGGCCGGAACAGCTCTCCGGTATACATCCACAACGTTTCCAGGGCCTTCAGCAGACGCGCCCGGCTTTCCTCCGTCCCATCCCCCAGCCGGACCACCCATTCCCCGCTCCAACGCAGGTGATAGGTGACCTCCTTCAACGACCTCGTTCCGATGGCTGACAGTTGTTCGTCCGTGCTCGTCTTCATCGCCTTATACAGTTCATACTGGTAAGCGCTGAAAAAGAACTGCCGCAGCGTCGTGTGTGCCCAATCCCCGTTCGGCTGCTCCACCAGCAAACAATTCCGGTACTCGTACACGTCCCGGAGATAGGCCAGGCTGTCCTCCGTGACACCATCCCCCAAAACCGTGGCCGCATATTGGTAAAACAACCGTGCCTGCCCGATAAGGTCCAAGGCGATATTCGTGAGGGCGATGTCCTGCTCCAGTACCGGGCCATGCCCGCACCACTCGCTGTTGCGGTGGCCGAGAACAAGGGCGTCGTCCCCCAAATGAAGAAGATAGGTAGGTAAGGGCATGGGCTAAATATTCTTTACTTCCGGTGGAAGTTGATAAAACGTAGGATGCCGGTAAATCTTGTCCGAGGCCGGGTCAAAAAGACTGTCCGCTTCACCCGGGTCCGAGGCGTGGATATACTTGCTCTCCACCACCCAGATGCTGACCCCTTCTTGTCTGCGTGTATAGACGTCCCTCGCGTTCTCGACCGCCATCGCCGCGTCCGCCGCATGGAGACTCCCCACGTGTTTGTGATCCAGGCCCTGCCTGCTTCTTATAAAGACTTCCCATAAAGGCCATTCCGTAGCCATAGCTGTCATTTATGCAATTGCGACTTTCTTTTTAAGCTTATGCGCATGGGCTTCCGCCGCTTCCCGGACCCAGGCCCCGTCCTCCCATGCTTTGACCCTCGCTTCCAGGCGCTGCCGGTTACAGGGCCCGTTCCCCGAGATCACCGCCTTGAATTCCGACCAGTCAATTTCCCCCGTCCGGTAGTGCCCTGTTTCCGTGTCGAATCGCAAATCCCTGTCCGGGACCGTCAATCCAAGATACGTCGCCTGCTCTACCGTTATATCTACGAATTTTTGCCTTAGCTCGTCATTGGAAAAGCGCTTTATCCGCCAACGCATACTTTGGGCGCTGTGGGGAGAGTCGTCGTCCCGGGGCCCGAACATCATCAGGGTCGGCCACCACCACCGGTTCAGTGCATCCTGCGCCAGGCGTTTCTGCGCCTCCGTACCCCTGCACAGCGTCAGCATAATCTCGAACCCCTGCCGCTGGTGAAAGCTCTCCTCCTTACAGATACGCACCATCGCCCGCGCATACGGCCCGTACGACGCCCGGCAAAGCGGCACCTGGTTCATGATCGCCGCCCCGTCCACCAGCCAGCCGATCGCCCCGATGTCCGCCCAGGTCAGCGTCGGGTAATTAAAGATCGACGAGTATTTCGCCTTCCCGGTATGCAACTGGTCATACAGTTCGTCCCGGCTCACCCCCAGCGTTTCCGCAGCCGAATACAGGTACAATCCATGCCCCGCTTCGTCCTGGACCTTGGCCAGCAAGGCCGCCTTGCGCCTCAGGCTAGGCGCCCGGGTAATCCAATTCGCTTCCGGCAACATCCCCACAATCTCGCTATGCGCGTGCTGGCTGATCTGCCGGATCAAGGTTTTCCGGTAGTCCTCCGGCATCCAATCCGTCGGCTCGATCCGGATCTCCCTGTCCACCTTGTCCTGGAAAATAAAGCCACGTTCCTCCATGTTCCAAAGATAATTAAATCCGATCAACCGCTAACATTTGTTAGTGTTTTTGAGCGTCTTCCGTACGGAATTGTGACTTTTATCGTTATTTTGTTGGGGCTTAAACTAATTGCTTGCGGCTCAGACATGCACGGTAAATTGAAATATTTACAGGAAGGCATAGCCTGTGGTGATCAGGGCGCTTTAAAGGAATTGTACCGTCTTTTGTATAAAAAGCTAGTACAGTTCGCCTATGTTCTTGTGCGCTCCCGGGAAATCTCCGAAGAAGTCGTTGAAGACGTCTTCATCAAACTCTGGAGCCGCCGTTCCCAGGTCATGAACATCCAGAACCTAAAGGTCTATCTCTATATCGCCACCAAAAACACCGCCCTCAACTACCTCTCCAAAAAAGCCATCGAACTCACCACGGCGCCCTTCGACTACCTCGACATCGAAACCGCCGAAGTCGGCGCTTCTCCCGAACAGCTCATGATCACGGCGGAAATGCTCCGCAAGATGCAGGCGGCTGTCGATGCGCTACCGCCGCGGTGTAAAATGATCTTTAAACTCATCCGGGAGGACGGGCTCCGCTACAAGGAAGTCTCCGACATCCTCGGCATCTCTGTCAATACCATCGATGCCCAGATGGCGATTGCCGTCAAACGGATTAGCGCGGCGCTTGTTGTTGATCTTTCGCCGCGGGTGCGTAAGGATGCGGCGAAAGGGAAGAATTCTGCTGTGTAAATACGGATGGGGTCCGCATTTGTTGCGGAGTCATTGTCAAGGGATTGGCGTGAACCCTGGCGCTTCTATTTGTTTATACTTTATTGATTGTCAAGGCGTAATGCGGGTTTTAAATATGTAGAAACATATAGAAGCAAAAAAAATATTTCCGGGGGAGGATATTACATGCTACTGTAAATAATACAAATTTGGGGTGAGAAGGTATTAACTATGGAAAAGGCGATGGCATTGGCAGATGACGCGATCATCAGCAAAATCTACCTTATCAGAGGACAAAAGGTCATGATAGACCGCGACCTGGCCGGGTTGTACGGGGTAGAGACCAAGCGGTTGAAGGAGGCGGTACGGCGTAATGCGGAACGGTTCCCTGAAGACTTCATGTTCGAGATGAGCCGGGGAGAGTTCACGGAATGGAGGACGCAAAATGCGACCTCCACTAAAGGAGACCGTCAGGGGTTGCGTCATGAGCCGTTTTGTTTTACTGAGCAAGGGGTTACGATGTTGTCCTGCGTGTTGAATAGCGAACGGGCAATCCAGGTAAATATCAAGATCATTCGGATTTTTACACGGATGCGAGAGATGATTCTGACCCACAAAGACATCCTGCTGAAACTGGAACAGTTGGAAAGACAAGTGGTACAAAATAGCCAAGACATACAGATGATCTTCGCGGCGCTCAAAGAGTTGTTGAATCCCCCCATTCCTATCATTAACTTTTTAAGGTCGCATTTTGCGACCTTAAACCAATATCATTCATTTTAAACGCGCGATATGGCAGAAGAGAGGCAGGGGTTGACCGTACCTGAAGAACGCATCATGACTAAGATTGTGATACTGCGTGAGGAAAAAGTCATACTGGACGTGCACCTGGCGGAATTATATGGTGTAGAAACGCGTGCATTGAAACAGGCGGTTCGACGCAACTTGGAACGGTTTCCAGAGGATTTTATGTTCCAACTATCAGATAATGAGGTGGATACAGTGGTATCACAAAATGTGATACCACACCGGAAGTACCTGGGCGGGGCAACTCCGTTTGCTTTTACAGAAACAGGCGTAGCCATGCTGTCGAGCGTCCTAAAGAGTCCAGCAGCGATAGAAATGAATATAGCCATCATGCGCACGTTTGTAGCGCTGCGGAAGCTGTCGGTGAACTATCAGGAAGTAATGCGAATTGTTCAGGAAATGCGAGGGCAATATGATGCGCAGTTCGAAGAGGTGTTTAGGCTGTTGGAACATCTGGTCAATCCGCCCCAGCCGCACCGGCAAATGATTGGTTTTAAGGCAACCGGCGAATAAAGATAATTTTCGATTATGTAGGAATCCACATACATTAGCGACACAAAACTCCATTTCCTCTACCACCTAATCCTTTTGTATGCAACTCACAAAAGCACTTCTTTTTACGCTCTCCCTCTTCCTATACACCCCTTTCCTTTTTGCCCAGTGGACAACCACAGGTAATAATATTTATAACTCCAATACCGGGAACGTCGGAATAGGTACGACGCTACCTGCCGGTTTCCTGGATGTGGGAAAGCCGGCGGATAGTGTTTTGGCTTCGGTATTGGGAAGGGTGCCGGAGGGAAACTCCAGTGGTATCGGAACTTATCTGGGGGTAAGAACCGGCGGGACACAGCCGGGGAGTATCATGTCTTTTTCCCTGGAACATCGGTTTTACGGCTATCTCAATAGTGCGATAAATTTTTACCGCGGTGGTGCAACAACGGGTGGCTTTCTAACCTTTTCGACCAACAATGGGACGGAACAGATGCGCCTGGACCCCAGTGGGAACCTGGGCATTGGTACGACCACCCCTGCCGCCCGGGCGGATGTGGCGGGGTCGTTCATCGCAGGGGGCACCAATGTCAATTCAAACACGACCAAGTTGATGGTGAGGAACACCGCCGGAAAGGTGTGGGCGATCAGCTCGGGCGAAAACCAGGTTAATGAGACCAATTTTGGGATTTACGACTGGTCCGACAATACAACGTCTCCCTACCTTTCTATTACCACGGGAGGGAATGTACTCATAGGAAAAGTAGCACAGGTTAATTCGTCCTATATGCTGGATGTGGCCGGCAATGTGCGGGCAAACCAGGTGACGGTGAATACGACGGGCGCGGACTTTGTGTTTGATTCTTCCTATTCGCTCCCTTCTTTGGGCAGTATTCAGGACTATATTGTCCGGAACCATCATTTGCCGGGTATTGCACCTGCCGCGTCGATGAGGGAACAAGGGGTGAATGTCGGAGAGAATCAGACGAAACTTCTTCAAAAAATTGAAGAGTTGACTTTATACGCGATCGACGCGGATAAGCGATCCTCCAGGCAGGATGCGGTGATTGATCGGCAGCAAAAACTTCTCCTGGAGCTGCAGGCGCAATTGAAGGCGCAGCAGGTGGAGATTGACCGGCTGAAGGCGCAACAGGCTACCCATTAAAAAAATTCCTCTCCCCCCTTAGTAGATACCGGTCTCTTCTCCTGTCCTTATAGCAAGGCGTTGCTATGGACCAAAACCGCATATGGGTATTGATGGCCCGGAAACTGGCGTTGGAAGCCAGTCCGGCCGAATTGGAAGAGCTGGAAAAGGTGATTCGTGATCACCCTGAATGCCAGGCCGCCCTGGACCTGACCCAGGCGTATTGGGACCAACACCCGGATACCCCTCTCACGGACAAGGAGATAGAAGAGGCTCTTGATAAGATACTGCATACGGGGACGCATGGCCCTGTTTGGGACGAATGGGAACGGACTACAAGAAGGAGCCGTGTAAAAAGAAAATGGGCCGCCGTCGCATCGGTATGCGTAGCCGCCGCCGGCGTCGCTCTTTGGGTCACACGTACACCAAAAACCGAAAAGCCTCAGCCCGTAGCGGACACCCAAGTCCAAACCCGCCCGGGCACCCGCACGAACCTCCTGTTGCCGGACGGCACGTCGGTCTGGCTGAATGCTGGGTCGAACCTGAGTTACCCTCCGGCCTTCAACGGCAAAAACCGGGAAGTAGTGCTGGAGGGCGAAGCCTTTTTCGACGTGGCGAAAAACCCCGCACATCCTTTTATAGTACATACCGTATCCATGACCATCCGCGTCCTGGGGACGTCCTTCGACGTAAAGGCGTATGCAGGGGACAAAACGGCGGAGGCGACCCTGATCAAGGGAGCCATAGAAGTGACTTTCAAAAACCGGCCGGAAGAAAAGATCCTGCTAAAGCCAAACCAGAAGCTGGTGGTGCCGGAGGAAGACACGGCGAACGTAGCGGTAAAAGCGGGCAAAGCGCCAAAGGGGACGGAGATCCTCCCCCCCACGATTGACACCCACACGGGTGTCGTGATCGAAACCGCCTGGACCGCCAACAAACTCGTCTTCCAGGACGAATCCTTCCGGGACCTGGCGACCCAGATGGAGCGCTGGTACGGCGTGGCCATTCAATTCGACCAGCAAAAACTGGGGGACCTGAGGTTTACGGGCAGCTTTGAAAAAGAAACCATCCAGCAGGCGCTGGCGGCATTGCAATTGACTGCAGACTTCACCTACACAATTCATGAAAACCAAATCACTATTTATGAGAGATGACTGATGGCTAACAAACAAAACGGGGAATGTTGACGCATCCCCCGCAAGGTTAACTGAAAACCAGGCGGAGCAATGACTGTAGCACCCTGGGTTTCGCATTTTGATAACCCCAAGTTTAAAAGTATGAAAAAAATTCTAACGATGGGGAGGTGGTGTCCCCATGCCGTAAAAAAAGCGTTTTTCATCATGAAACTAACTGTGCTGCTGGTATTGGCGACCACGCTTCAGGTCTCGGCGAAGGTCAACGGGCAGGCAAAGATCTCGCTCCACCTGGACAAGGTAGAGATTTCGCGGGCGTTGAATTCGATCGAGCGCCAGGGCGTTTATCATTTCCTGTATAATAGCCGGTTGAGCGGCATCGAGCAGAAGGTGTCGATAGATGCGAAGGAGGAGGATGTAAGGGACGTGCTGACACAGATGTTTACGGGCACAGACCTGACCTACAAAATGTTGGAAAACAACCTGATTGTCGTATTGTCCGCGAAACCCGCCCCGCAGGACATCAAGGTGACGGGCCGCGTGACGGGTGCGAGCGGGGAATCCGTGGTGGGGGCTTCTGTCACGGTAAAAGGAACTTCCAATGGTACCACCACGGATTATAACGGCGGATTTACGCTGACGGTCCCTGACGGAGGGGTATTGGTTATTTCATCGATTGGTTTCAAGACGCAGGAGGTACCGGTCAGTGGTCAGTCGGTGATCAATATAAAGATGGACCCTTCTAGCAAGGTGATGGACGAGGTGGTGGTCGTGGGGTACGGGGTGCAGCGTAAAATAGATGTTACAGGTGCCGTGTCGACGGTCAAGGGAGACGAGATCGCCAGGCAGGCGTCGGTGAACCCGATCAGCGCCCTGCAGGGGAAGGTGGCCGGGGTGCAGATCACCAATTCGGGGTCACCGGGAGCGGCTCCCCAAATATTGATCAGAGGGTTGGGTACCTATTACGGGTCTACGGGGCCCCTTTATGTTGTGGATGGTGTGTGGGTGTCCGACGTGAGTTTCCTGAACCCGGCGGACATAGAAACGCTGAGTGTACTCAAGGACGCGTCGAGCGAGGCCATTTATGGGATCAACGGCGCCAACGGTGTGATCGTGATCACCACGAAGAAAGGGAGCAGGAGCGGGAAAACAACGGTTACCTATAACGGATCGGTGGGCTATCAAAAAGTGACCAACCAGGTCAAGATGGCGGACGCCTACCAGTACGCGGTCATGTTTAACGAGCTGGGCAGGGCCACCAATAGTAACCCGGTTCTCCTGGATTCTTCCCAGTTCGGAACAGGCACCAACTGGTTTGACCAAATCCTGCGGAATGCCCTGGTGACCAATCACCAGGTGGACGTGAGCGGGGGAACGGACAAGTCGAGTTACAATTTCTCCTTGGGGTACCTATACCAGGATGGCGTGTTGAAGGATAACGACTACCAGCGTTATACGGCACGTATGCAAAACGACTTCCAGATCACGAAGAACATAAAGCTGGGCTATACGGCAGTGGGGATGTACGCAACCTCCGATGATCCCCCCGGGGGGATCTGGCACGAAATCTATTCGGCGCCTCCCGTTGTACCCGTTTATTTCAAAGAGGGGAACTATGGTGACCCGGGCTATTACGGCTTGGGGCAGGCGGTGTCCAATCCGCAGGTGTCGCTGGACTTCAACCATGCACAGTCCAGGGACTATAATCTTACCGGGGGCGCTTACCTGGACATCAAATTTCTTAAACACTTCACCTGGCATACGAACATCGGCGGGGAGTATATCATGAATGCATCCAGGAATTACGTGCCCGTGTACAAGGCTACTTCTACCCAGGCGAATTCTGTGAGCAGCCTTAGCATCATAAACTACGACACACGTAAGTGGATTGCCGAAAACACCCTGACCTATAGCAATATTTTTGGGGATCATTCGATCACCGCGCTGGTGGGTCAACACGCCGACTATTACTTTTATGACGAGGTGCACATGAGCGCCACGGGTGTTCCCAACCAGTCCTCCGGGAACTGGTACCTGGGGTTGGGGAACGGTGGGAGCGGGACCGTTTCCGACGTAGACCCGAATACGTATAACCCGGCATATCCCCTGGAGTCAACGGTATCGTCGTATTTCGGACGGGTTCAATACAGTTATAAGGACCGGTACAGCCTCAACGCAACCATGCGGGGAGACGGTTCGTCAAAATTCATCGGGTCTAATCGTTGGGGGTATTTCCCGTCGGTAGGCGCCGCGTGGATTGTGACCGGGGAGAATTTTATGCAGAACCAGCACGTCTTCAATACCCTGAAAGTAAAGGGCAGTTGGGGTAAGGTGGGGAACGTGGCTATCCCCACCTTTGTCAGCACCCTCACCAGCGTATCGGGGGGAGGCTATAGCGTGATCTACGGAAATACGGGCGTCATTTCCAACGGGGTGAGCGTTGCCAGCATCACCCCTCCGCCCCTTGCCTGGGAAAAGGGCGTAGGCACGGACATCGGTCTGGAGGCGGTGACACTGGCCAACCGGTTGTCGATCGAAGCCGACTATTACAACAAGACAACACAGGGTTTTGTTTTCCAGGTGAACATACCCGGATCGGTAGGCGCGGCCACGTCCTACATCATTACCAACGTGGGCAATATCCGCAACCGGGGCTTTGAGCTGTCTCTGAACTGGAAGGACAACATCAGCAAGGACTTTTCCTACAGCATCGGGGGCAATGTGACGATCAACAACAACCAGGTGGTGTCGAACAGTGCCGGTTCCCAGAAGATCTACAACGGTGGCGAAGGCGCTACCGGTGGCCTTTTCACGACGGTCACCACCCTTGGCCAGCCCATCGGCGAATACTATGGCTACAAAGTCGTCGGCGTCTTCCAATCCGCCGCCGACGTAGCAGCCTACAAGGACAGCAAAGGAAATCTTTACCAACCTAGCGCCCAGCCGGGCGATTTTAAGTACGCCAGCACCACGGGGGTGGGGCCCATTTCGGGCAACGACCGCCAGTACCTGGGGAACCCGAACCCGAAGTATACTTATGGCATCAACACGAACTGGGCATACAAGCATTTCGACCTGAGCGTGGATGTACAAGGCGTGGCAGACGTCAGCGTGTATAATGCGAATAAAGGATTAAGGTATGGCGCGGAAAACTGGACCCAGGACTTTTACAACAAACGCTGGCATGGTGCGGGGACGTCCAACAGCTATCCTTCCGTCAATATTGGAGGCGGTACGAACTATAATCCGAATTCCTGGTTTGTGGAAAGCGGAAGTTATTTCAGGATCAGGAACCTCCAACTGGGGTATACGGTACCGAGTAACGTCCTAAACCGGCCATGGATACAGAAGATCAGGGTATATGCCGATGCTCAGAATCCCTTCAACTTCTTCAAGTACACCGGGTTCTCACCCGAGATCGGGGGGACCCCGGGCAATGCGGGCATAGACAACAGCATTTACCCGCTTTATGCGACGTATAGGCTGGGGGTGACCCTCACATTTTAAACCCTAATCGATGAAGTTATGAAAATCAAATTCATATATATATACGGTGCCCTCGGGCTGGGTGTGCTGGCCGCGGGCTGCTCCAAGAGTTTCCTGAATGTGCCGGTACAAGGGCAGCAGCCCGCGGTCCAGTTGTGGCAAACGGCCACCGACGCGGGTAACGCCGTAAATGCCATTTATGCTAACCTCCGGGGCTGGAACAACACGGCTTTCGCGGCGATCGCGGTCGAAAGCCTGGGTTCCGACGACGCGATAAAAGGGAGCGTTCCGACGGATGCGACCTTTATGAACGAATACGACCAGTTTACGATCACCGCAACGGAGGGCCAACTGGACGGATTCTGGACGGGGCAATACCAGAACATCAACCTGTGTAATCAGGTATTGGATAATGTGCCGGGCATCAATATGGACGGTTCCCTGAAGGCCCGTTACCTGGCCGAAGCGAAGTTTGTACGCGCCTATTCCTATTTCCGGCTGGAACGCGCGTTTGGGTATATCCCGCTCGTACTGACCGTGCCCAAGACGGCCGCCCAGATCAACCCGCCCCAAAACACCCCCGCCCAGGTATGGGCGGCTATCGAACAGGATTTGACGGACGCCGCCTCGGTATTGCCGCAGAGCTACGGTGCGACAGACATTGGACGGGCAACGAAGGGGGCGGCCTTGTCGCTGCACGCCAAAGTGGCGCTGTACCAGAAGAAGTGGAGCGACGTCGTCAACTATACGAAACAGGTGATGAACCTGGGGTACGCCCTTTTCCCCAACTATGAACAGATGTTCCGTATCGCCAACGATAATTGTTCCGAATCCGTCTTCGAGATCCAGTGTAGTTACGTACAGGGGAATTCCGGGATCAACAGCAGCCAGTATTCACAAGTGCAAGGAGACAGGGATGTGAGTCCTTCGGTAGGTTGGGGCTTCAACGAACCCACCCAGAACCTGGTCAATGAATTCGAGACCGGCGACAATCGGTTGATGGGTACCGTTTTGATGGCGGGGACGACAACCCCCGAGGGGGATGTGGTTCCCCTTCCGTCGGCGGGGGCACCCAGCATGTACAATATGAAATCCTATGTGCCCTTCGCCCGTGCGGCTGCCCATGACGCCGCGGGTAACCCGGGTTGTGAACAGCACGTACGTGTGTTGAGGTACGCCGACGTCCTCCTGATGAACGCGGAAGCGAACAACGAAATGGGAGACGCCACTGACGCCCTGTCTTCCCTGGAAATGGTCCGTGCGCGGGCACGGGCTTTCAGCCAGAACCCTGCGGTGGACATACCCGCCGTGACGACAACGGACCAGACGCAACTCAGAACGGCGATCTACCACGAACGGAGGGTTGAACTGGCTATGGAAAACGACCGTTATTTCGACGTCATCCGCCAGGGAAGGGCCGCCACCGTATTCGGCCCCCTGGGTTGGACGAGCATCAACCAATACTGGCCGATTCCCCAGAATGAAATCGATGTATCCGCGGGTGTCCTCAAGCAGAACAACGGATACTAATCTTCTTCACACAATAAGATAGTGTATGAAAAATATTAAATATGGTATTTGCGTACTGGCGATTCTTGGGGCGTTTTCCTGTCAGAAAAAGTTCGATCCCAACAGCTATAAACCTTCCGAAAGTTTTGGCGGGTACAGCGCCTCCAGCCAGATCGCTACGGCAAACTTAGTGGCCTATTTTGGCTTCGAAGGCTCCCTGATAGACAGCGTGTCCGGCACACAGGGCACTGCCTCCGGCACCACCTATGGCACCGGTATCATCGGGCAGGGTTTGGCGGTAGGCCTGAACAACTATGCCACGTTTGCCATGACCAAGGCTTTGCAGGGTGTTCAAAGCGCCACCATTTCCTATTGGGTGAACACCACGGAAAATACGACGGGTATACAGGAGCCGATATGCTTTGTCAACGCGTCGCAGTTCTGGAGCAATTTCGAGACATTTTTCGACGGGCAGACGGCAACCGCCGCCGTCCTGAAAATCCACTGTTTCGGAAACGGGGGCGCCAGCGAGGAATGGCTCACCAACTGGTCGCTTGCCAACCCCTGGAGTGCCTGGAACCATATCGTGGTGACCTACGATGAACCCAGCACGACCTTTACGTTGTATGTAAACGGAACCGCGAAAGGCAGCGCGACCGCTGCCAGTTTCGGCGCCCTCAATATGGCCAATACCAATACGATCGTCTTCGGGACGACCCAGTTTGAGACGACCCCCAGCCAGACCTCGGGGGCGACCTCTCAACCCTGGGCCAGCTTTGTTTTGGGCACCATGGACGAGGTGCGTATTTATAACACGGCTTTGAGCGCCAGCGACGTGGCGGCGCTGTATAAGCTGGAACTCTTAGGCAGATAGTTTTCGGATAAATCAGCAAGGTTGCCGGCATGGAAACATGACCGGTGACCTTGTCCTTTCCTGTGTCTTATGATTCGAATAAGCATTCTTTGCTGTTGCCTTATGGGGATGGCTTGTAAAAAGGGTGGAACACAGGCTCCTACCCCCCCGGCGTCTTTTAGTTTCAATACGGTGAGCGTAAATGGCACGACCAGCGGGCTAACCTACAGAAACGTGAACAGGTTGCCGGTGGTGCAGTTGTCTTTCACGGCCCCCATCGAACAGGCGTCTATTGCGAACGCAGTTACTTTTACAGACAATACCGGCACGAAAGTGCCTTATACGGTAACCCTCGGGCAGAATGACAGTATGGTTGTCGTACAACCCTCATCCGCCCTTCAGGCCATCACCCCTTATACGATCAATGTCTCTGTTGCATTGACGTCCAAGGGAGGCGGCAGCCTTCAGTCCGCCGTGGGTATCCAGTTGACGACCGCCCTGGATTCGACGGATAAATTTCCAAGGATCAGTGACTCGGCATTACTGACCCTGGTGGAGCAACGCACCTTTGCCTATTTCTGGGACTTTGGTCATCCCGATTGCGGGATGGCCAGAGAGCGCAACACGTCGGGGGATGTGGTGACAACGGGGGGGAGCGGTTTTGGCATTATGTCTATCCTGGTGGGGATCTACCGCAATTTTATCAGCCGTGCGGACGGGTTGGCCAGGGTTCAACGGATCGTTACGTTTCTCACCGACAGCGCCCAGCGATACCACGGGGCCTTTCCGCACTGGATCAACGGCGCCACCGGGGCGACGGTACCCTTTAGCGCTGAAGATGACGGGGCGGACCTGGTGGAAACGGCTTACCTGATGGAAGGCCTGCTAACGGCCCGCCAGTTTTTCAATTCACCGGCGGACTCCGCGGAAACTGCCCTCCGGGCGGCGATCAATGTCCTTTGGACGGGTGTCGACTGGGGATGGTTCCGTCAGAACGGACAAAACACCTTGTATTGGCATTGGTCACCGGACTATGCATGGTCGACCAATCAGCAGATCAACGGTTGGAACGAGGCGCTGATCACTTATATACTGGCGGCTTCCGCGCCGGTCGACAGCATACCCAAAGTCGTGTATGACGATGGATGGGCGGGGAACGGATCGATCCGGAACGGCAATGCTTATTACAATGTCAACCTGCCTTTGGGTCCCGCGGAGGGAGGCCCGCTCTTTTTTGCTCATTATTCCTTTTTAGGACTCGATCCCCGGGGACTTTCCGATGCTTATGCGGGTTACTGGAACCAGGACACGGCCCAGGCCACGATCAACTACCGGTATTGTGTCGCCAATCCCCTCCAATATTATGGCTATAGCGCCGACTGCTGGGGACTGACCGCAAGTGACGACAACGTCAGTGGTTATTCGGCGCATAGCCCGACCAACGATCTTGGGATCATTTCCCCCACGGCGGCGATCGCTTCCCTGCCCTATACCCCCACGCCTTCGATGAACGCGTTAAGGTTCTTTTATTATACCCTGGGGGATAAGATCTGGGGGCAATATGGCTTTACCGACGCGTTTAACCTGACCAACGTTTGGTTTGCGACGTCCTACCTCGCCATCGACCAGGGCCCCGAGATCATCATGATCGAGAATTACCGGAGTGCGCTGCTTTGGAATCTTTTTATGAGCTGTCCCGAAATAAAGAACGGGCTCCGGAACCTGGGTTTCCAGGATACGGGCCACTAACCCCGACATGTATGCGCCGCCTGCTTTTCCTTTTCACAGTGATCACTGTCCACGGCCAGTCAGACATCCCGCCGGTGGGGATCATCAAAGGGCTCTCCGATTCCGCCTTGCTGGACGTCGTTCAGCGGCAGACGTTTCGTTACTTTTGGGAATTCGGTCATCCCGTGAGCGGGCTGGCGCGCGAGCGGAGCAATACGATCCGGGCCGACTATTTCTGGGACTACGCGAACGAAGCCTACAACGAACCCAACTTTAGCAAGGGGACGTATGGTCCGGAGACCTGTGCCATAGGGGGCACCGGTTTTGGGGTCCTTGCTACGATCGTGGCCGTGCAGCGGGGTTGGATCGGGCGTGATACCGCGCTCCGGCGGCTGGTCAAGATGGTTGATTTTTTGAACAAGGCGGACAGCTATCATGGAATTTTCCCCCATTTCATGAACGGCGAAACCGGCAAGACCATCCCTTTTGGAAAGCTCGACGACGGCGCAGACATCGTGGAAACGAGCTACCTGATGATGGGTCTTTTGTGCGCCCGTGCCTATTTCAACGGTGATAGTCCCTTTGAAAAATATTTCCGGAACCGCGTGACGACCCTTTGGAACTGCGCCGACTGGAACTGGCATGCCAAAGGAGCGAACGCACTGCTTTACTGGCATTGGAGCCCCCGGAACGACTTCGACATGAATTTCCCCATCCGGGGCTGGAATGAATGCCTGATCACCTTTATACTATCGGCCGCATCTCCGACCCATCCCATCTCCCCGGACGTATACTACAACAGCTTTGTCAACAGCGCTTCTTATTTCAACGGGAAAACCTATTACGGGTACAAGCTACCGTTGGGTTTTGAGTACGGGGGACCCTTGTTTTTCGCCCATTATACGTTTATGGGCATCGATCCCCACGGGCTAAAGAGCTATCACGTCGACTATTGGGAACAAAACCTCCACCATACGCTGATCAACCGGGCGTATTGCATCGACAACCCCAAAAAATACAAAGGGTATGGAGCCGATTGTTGGGGTCTTACGGCCGGGGACAGTTACAAAGGGTATGTGGCGCATTGTCCGGAGGAAGACCTGGGCGTCATCCAGCCGACGGCGGCGCTTTCTTCCATGCCCTACACACCGGAGTACAGTGTGCAGGTGTTGCGCCACTTTTACTACGATTTGGGCGACAAGATCTGGAGCCCTTATGGTTTCGTCGACGGTTTTTGCGAAACAAAAGACTGGTATGCCCAGTCCCACCTTGCCATCGACCAGGGACCCATCGTCGTCATGATCGAGAACTACCGGAGCGGGCTGATATGGAAACTGTTTATGCAGATACCGGATGTGCAAAACGGGTTAACGAAGTTGGGTTTTGAAACACCCTGGATCAAAAAATAACGGAATGTCTACAAATTTCACTTTCGTTCTGCTCCTACTGACGCTTGGCGCCTCCGCCCAGCAGCAAACCTATTGCAACCCCGTCAACCTCGACTATGGTTATATCACCATCCCCAATTTCATGACCTGGGGCAAGCACCGCGCCACCGCGGACCCCGCCATGGTCGTCTACAAGGGGGACTTCTATCTTTTTTCTACCAACCAGGCGGGCTACTGGTGGAGCGGGGACATGCTCCATTGGCACTTCAATGCGCGTAAATTCCTGCGTCCCTGGAACGGTGGCTATGACGAGCTGTGTGCCCCCGCGGTGGGGGTCATCGGGGACACGATGATCGTGTTCGGGTCGACCTATACTTCCAACTTCAGCGTCTGGATGAGCACCGATCCGAAAAACAATGTATGGAAACCCCTGGTCGATTCTTTTGCGATCGGCGGCTGGGACCCCGACTTTTTTACCGACGATGACGGCCGGCTATACATGTATAACGGCAGCAGCAACCGTTATCCCCTCTATGGCGTGGAGCTTTCGCGGAAGACCTTCGAGCCCATCGGTGGACGAAGGGAAATGTACCTCCTCGAACCCTGGCGGTATGGCTGGCAGAATTTCGGGGAATACATGGACAACACCTTCCTGGATCCTTTTATCGAAGGCGCCTGGATGGCCAAACATAACGGGAAGTACTACCTCCAATACGCCGCACCGGGCACCGAGTTTTCCGGGTACGCCGATGGGGTCGTGGTGGGTGAAAGTCCGCTTGGGCCGTTTACACCCCAGTCTGATCCGGTGTCCTATAAACCCGGAGGGTTCGCCCGGGGTGCGGGTCACGGCAGTACCTATCGGGACCCTTTTGGCAATTGGTGGCACGTGTCCACCATTTCAATTTCGGTGAAAAACAATTTCGAACGCCGCATCGGCATCTGGCCCGCCGGGTTTGACAAAGACGGGGTCCTCTTTTGCAATACCGCCTTTGGCGACTATCCACTTTCTCTAAAGGATGGGCACTTCATGGGTTGGATGCTTCTCAACTATAAAAAACCGGTGCAGGTATCCTCCACCCTTGGGGGTTACAACGCAGACAACGCCGTTGATGAAAATATAAAGACCTACTGGAGCGCCGCGACAGGTGACAAAGGAGAATGGATACAAACCGACCTCGGCGCCGTCTTTACCGTCCGGGCCGTTCAGATCGACTATGCCGATCAGGACGCCACGCTGGTGGGCAAACAGAGCGGCATCTGCCATCAATATATTTTGTATGCGTCTGATGACGGGAAGCATTGGCGCGTCCTTGTGGATAAAAGCCGAAACAACCTTGACGTCCCCCACGACTATGTGGAATTCTCCGTGGCGGCCCGGACCCGGTTCGTCAGGATGGTAAACGTCCACGTCCCCACCGGGAAGTTCGCCCTCAGCGGTCTCCGCGTCTTTGGAAACGGCGACGGGCCCCGCCCCGATAGTGTACATGACCTCATCGTGCTCCGGACCGAAAAGGACAAACGCAGCGCATGGATCAAATGGCGGCCCGTGGACAATGCTTTTGCATACAACATATATACCGGTCTTGCCCCGGATAAACTGTATAATTGTATCATGGTTTACGATGCCAATGACTATTGGTACAAAGCTATGGACAAGGAAAAAGCATACTATTTCTCCATCGAAGCGATTAATGAAAATGGAGTGTCCGGGAGGACGCCACCGCTTCGCGTGGAATAAATCATGATATATGAGAAAAACACTTCTTTGCGGCATCGCCGCGACCTTGCTCACCGGCGCCGTTTCGGCGCAACAGGCAGCGCCGGCCACCCCTCGCCCCGCGACCCGTGCCGCCGCAGGTGCCTCCGCGCCCGCCCGCATGACCACCTTCATCGACGCCCTGATGAAAAAAATGACCCTCGCCGAAAAGCTGGGTCAACTCAACCTCCCCGGCGCCGGCGACATCACGACGGGCCAGGCGTCGAACTCCGACATCGCGGGCAAGATCCGCAAAGGGGAGGTCGGGGGCTTGTTCAACATCAAGTCGGTAGACAAGATCCGGGCCGTGCAACAAATCGCCGTGGAGCAAAGCCGGTTAAAAATCCCCTTGATCTTTGGGATGGACGTGATCCATGGGTATGAGACAGAGTTCCCGATCCCGCTGGCGCTTTCGTGCACCTGGGATACGGGGCTCGTGGAAAAAAGCGCCCGTATCGCAGCCGTGGAAGCCAGTGCAGACGGGATTGACTGGACCTTTAGCCCGATGGTGGACATTGCGCGGGACCCGCGCTGGGGACGGATCGCTGAAGGGAATGGGGAAGATCCCTACCTGGGATCCGCCATGGCGAGGGCTATGGTGAAGGGGTACCAGGGGGACAATTTTAACAGCGGGCGCACCATCATGGCCTGTGTCAAACATTTTGCGTTGTACGGGGCGGCGGAAGCGGGGCGGGATTATAATACGACGGACATGAGCCCCGTCAGGATGTATAACGAATACCTGCCCCCCTATAAGGCGGCGGTAGACGCGGGGGTGGGCAGCGTGATGTCTTCCTTTAACGACGTCAACGACGTGCCGGCCACGGCCAATAAATGGCTGATGACCGACCTGCTGAGGCATCAGTGGGGCTTTCGTGGTTTTGTTGTGACGGACTATACGGCCATTAACGAGCTCATTGCCCATGGGCTGGGGGACCTCCAGGTCTGCTCTGCCCGGGCCCTGATGGCGGGGATCGATATGGACATGGTGGGCGAAGGTTTTCTAACGACCCTGCCGGCATCCCTGAAAGAAGGCAAAGCGACGCTGGCACAGATCGACCTTGCCTGTCGGCGGATCCTGGAGGCCAAATACAAACTCGGTCTTTTTGAAGACCCCTATCGCTATTGCCAGCCGGAGCGCGCCAAAACCGATATTTTTACCTCGGAGCACTTGCAGGCGGCCCGTGACATCGCGGCCCAAAGCTTTGTCCTGTTGAGAAACCAGGGAGACGTCCTTCCCTTGAAAAAGGGCGGTTCGATCGCGTTGATCGGTCCTCTGGGGGACACGCGTGAGAACATGGTGGGCACCTGGGCGGTGGCCACCGACGGGAGCAAAGCGGTGTCGGTGGCCGATGGTCTTCGCGCCGCCCTCGGCAACCAGGGCACCGTTACCTACGCGCGTGGCGCCAATATCGTGGGGGACTCCCTTTACAACAACCGGATTAGTGTCTTTGGCAAAAATACAAACTGGGACAGCCGCCCCGCGGACGACATGATCGCGGAAGCGGTGGCATTGGCGGCGCAATCGGACGTGGTGGTCGCGGCCTTGGGCGAATCCGCGGAAATGTCGGGGGAATGCAGCAGCCGCTCCGACATCAGCCTCCCCGAGAGCCAGGAACGCCTCCTCAAAGCGCTTATAAAAACCGGTAAGCCCGTCGTGCTGGTGTTGTTCACCGGCCGCCCGCTGACCATCCCCTGGGAAAGCCAGAATGTACCTGCCATCCTGAACGTATGGTTTGGGGGTACGGAGGCAGGGAACGCCATCGCCGATGTTCTTTTCGGAGACGTCAACCCTTCCGGCAAGCTCACCACGACCTGGCCCCAGAACGTCGGACAGGTGCCGCTCTATTACAATCACATGAACACCGGCCGTCCCTTACCGGAGAACGGCTGGTTCCAAAAGTTCCGGTCCAACTACCTCGACGTGTCTAACGATCCCGTGTATCCCTTTGGCTACGGACTGAGCTATACCCATTACCAATACAGCGCCGTCACGTTGAGCACCGCCAGGGCCAAGGGCAACCAGCCGGTAACGGCTTCCGTGACCATCACCAATACGGGCGCCAAAGCGGGGAAAGAGGTCGTCCAGCTTTACCTCCGCCAGTTGGTCGGCAGTATTACCCGCCCTGTCAAGGAGCTAAAGGGTTTTCAAAAGGTCGACCTGGCGCCCGGGGAAACAAAGACGGTGTCCTTCCGGCTCACCCCCGCCGACCTCAAATTCTACAACGCCGATCTGCGGTATGATTGGGAACCCGGGGACTTCGATGTCATGATCGGTGGGAATTCCAGGGATGTGCAAACCGCCCGGTTGAGCTGGGCTAAATAGATCGCATGCGCAACAAAATCATTCTCCTGCTGGCAGCTTTGTCCCTCGCCCCGTGGTGGCACAGGGCGTCCTCGGCAATGGGCGCCCGGCCGCCCGTGGCCGACACCAGCATTTACCAAGCTCCGCGCGAGCGCAACCTCTCGGACTCGGCGTTGCTGGACCTGGTCGAGCACCAGACTTTCCGTTATTTCTGGGACTACGCCCACCCCGTGAGCGGGCTCGCGCGGGAACGAAGCAACACGACTTTTGACTATGGGGACGAGGTGGTCACCACCGGCGGGTCCGGGTTTGGCATCATGGCCATCATCGTTGCCACCGAACGCGGCTGGATCAGCCGTGATTCGGCGGTGGCCCGGATGAACAAGATCGTCCGTTTTTTGTGGAAGGCCGACAGCTATCACGGCATCTTTCCCCATTGGATGAATGGCGCGACCGGGAAAACCATTCCGTTTAGCCGCAAAGACGACGGGGGGGACCTCGTCGAAACCAGCTATATGTTCCAGGGATTGCTGTGCGCCCGCCAGTATTTCAACCGGGATAACAACGCCGAGCGCTCCATCCGCGACCATATCAACTGGATGTGGGACCAGGCCGAGTGGAACTGGCATACCCGCGGCGGTCTCGATTTGTTGTACTGGCACTGGAGCCCAAACAACGGGTGGGCGATGGACTTCGAGCTGAGGGGGTATAACGAAGCCCTTATCACCTACATTCTCGCGGCCTCGTCTCCGCGGTACGCGATCGACCCCGCGGTCTATCACCGGTGCTGGGCCCAAAGCGACCACTTCCGCAATGGGAAATCCTATTATGGCTATAAGCTGGCACTGGGCTTCGACTACGGCGGCCCGTTGTTCTTTAGCCAGTATTCTTTCCTGGGACTTGACCCGCACGGCCTCAAAGACGAATACGCGGATTATTGGATCCAAAATCTGAACCATACCCTCATCAACTATACGTACTGCACTAAAAACCCCGAACACTTCAAGGGGTATGGCCCCGATTGCTGGGGACTTACCGCCAGCGATACGTATGATGGGTACGACGCCCATTCCCCTACCAACGACCACGGCACCATTTCCCCTACCGCGGCCCTGTCCGCGTTTCCCTACACGCCCCAGTATTCGATGGCTGCCCTCCGGCACTTTTATGATGACTTGGGCGACAGGATCTGGGGGCAATATGGTTTTGTAGACGCTTTTAACGAAACGCGAAACTGGTATGCCCAATCTTATCTTGCCATCGACCAGGGACCGGTCGTGGTGATGATCGAGAACTATCGCTCGGGGTTGTTGTGGAGGCTTTTTATGAGCTGCCCGGAGGTGCAACGCGGGCTTACCCGGCTGGGGTTCGCGACGCGCTGAGGTGCAGTGGGCGCGCCCGCACGGCATTAGCACAAATTAATTTGGAAAACCCTTGGGATCGGCCCAAATTAGCAGTTACAATAAATGCCCATGCGTTGTCTAAAAGTCATTTTACTCTTCCTGCTGGCGGGCGCCGCTTTGAACACGAAGGCCCAGGAAAAGCCCGCCTTCTGGAACGACATACAGGCCTTCAAAGCCCAGGACAGCGTTCAGCCGCCGCCCCAAAATGCCATCCTTTTCATAGGCAGCTCTTCTTTTACAAAATGGACCGACGTGGCCAGCTATTTCCCGGGGTACACCATCCTCAACCGGGGTTTCGGCGGGTCCACGCTCCCTGACGTTACGCGGTACGTAGACGACATCGTCACGCCCTACCACCCGAAGGAAATCGTGATTTATTGCGGGGAGAACGACATCGCCGCGGGTCTTGACTCCAAGGTGGTCGCCGATCGTTTTAAAGACCTTTTTACCGCCATCCGCACCCGGTTCCCCAGCGTACCCATCGGCTTCATATCCATGAAACCCAGCCCGAGCCGTGTGCAATTCCGGCATTTGCTCACCCAGGGGAACCAGATCATCAAGAATTTCCTGTATACGCAGCAAAATACCTTTTACGTCAACGTCTTCGACCTGATGCTGGACGCTTCGGGAAACTACCGGCCGGACCTCTTTCAAAGCGATATGCTCCACATGACCGCCGCGGGGTACGCCATCTGGGCGAAGGCGATCACGCCGTATCTCATGAAGTAGGGGCCGCCCTCGGATCACGGGCGCGGGCCGCGCCTTTACGATTTCATAACCCTTGTGGGCGGCGAGTTTTCCCTATTTTGCCGCCATGCAACGCAGAACGCTTCTCAAAAACCTGGGCGGGCTACTCCTGGCCCCTACTGTCGGCGCACCGCTCCTAAGCGCGGCAAACGTGTCAGGCGCGCCAGCCCTGCGGGTCGCCCACCTCACCGACATACACCTGAGAGACATGCTGGACGCCCCCCGGCATTTTACCGACTGTCTGCACAACCTCCAACGCCTGGACAAACCCGTGGACCTGATCCTCAACGGGGGCGACATCGTTTTCGACATGAACAAGGAGAACATGGACATGATCGACGCGCAATGGAAGCTGGTCAAGGGGATCATGCGCTCGGAGTGCAGCCTGCCGGTTCATTATGCGTTGGGGAACCACGACATCTGGTGGAACGAGCAAGACAAAGACCAGGTATTCTATGGGAAAAAATATTCGATGGACCAGCTCGAACTGGCGAAGGCATACTATGCCTTTGAAAAAGGAGGCTGGAAGTTTATCGTCCTTGACAGCGTCCACCTGGACGTCGACAATACGTGGTACATCGGTAAGCTGGGCGACGAACAGTTTGAATGGCTGAGCAAAGAGCTGGACGCCACCGACCCACAAAAGCCCGTTCTTATCCTCTCCCATATCCCCATCCTGACGTCCACCGTCCTGGTGGAAGACAATATCGTCAACCGTTGGGAGGTCCTGGGCGGTCAGATGCACACGGATACAGCGAAGATCATCGCGCTTTTCTACCGCCATCCCAATGTAAAGTTGTGTTTAAGTGGCCATATTCACCTTCGCGAGAAACTGGTCTACGACAACCTCACCTTTCTTTGCAACGGGGCGGTCAGCGGGGCCTGGTGGAAAGGGAACAATCGCGAAACCGCGCCCGGGTACGGGTTGATCGACCTCTACCCGGACGGAACGTTCCAAGAGCAGTACGTGGTGTACTAGCCCTGCTTATTTCGTATCGAAATCGACGATGACTTCCGGCGTCCTTGGATGCGCCTGGCAGGTCAGGATATACCCCGCGGCGAGCTCATCGGGTTCCAGGGCGTAGTTCGCGTCCATGTCTACGGATCCTTTGACCAGCTTGGCCCGGCAAGTACAACAAACGCCTCCCTTACACGCAAAGGGCAGGTCGGCTCCTTCGGACAAGGCGGCGTCCAGGATGGAGGCGCCCCCATACCCCAGGTCGAACGCGAAGGACAAGCCATCCAGTTTGACGGTGACGTGGCTTTGAAGACCGGGGGAAGCAACGGTGGAAGGAGCGGCACTGGCGAGGGTTTGCCCCGGCGTGGTGAACAGCTCGAAATGTATCTTCTTTTCCGGGATGCCGCGGCTCTCCAAAAAAGCACGCACACCAAAGATCATCGTCTCGGGTCCGCACAAAAAGAATTCGTCGGTCTGGTCCAGGCGGATCAGGCTGGACGCCAGTAGGGCACATTTCTCCGCGTCGATCCGGCCCTGGAAAAGGGGGATGTCGGTTCTTTCCCGGCTCAGGATGTGGATGACCCGGAAACGCTCTATATGGAGGTTTTTCAGGCCTTCGAGCGCTTCTTTAAAGATAATGCTCCCCCGTCCCTTGTTCCCGTAGACCAAGGTGAACTGGCTGTGGGGCTCGGTCTCCAGGGTGGTCTTGATGATGGACAGGATGGGCGTGATGCCGCTCCCCGCGGCGAAGGCCACGTATTGTTTGTGTTGGGTGGGGTCGAGGGGCGTAAAAAAACGGCCGGAGGGGGGGAGGACTTCCAACCGGTCCCCCGTTTTCAACGTGGAGGCGTGTGTCGAGAAAAGACCCTGTGGCACCTGTTTGACGGCAATCCTCAGCTCGCCTTCCCCGGGTGCCGAACATATAGAATAGGAGCGGCGGACTTCGGCTCCATCGAGCGTGGTCCGGACGGTGATGTTCTGGCCCTGGGTAAAATGGAACGTAGAACGGAGGTGTTCCGGGATGTCAAAAGCTATCGAGACGCAATCGGGGGTTTCCTTACGGATGTCTCGGATCGTCAATGATTCAAAATGCACGGCAATCGATTTTTGTTCGGCCCGGCGAGCGGGCGCAGGGAGACGGAGACTATTTGCGAAGACCACCGACCAGGTAGGCCACCATATTGTCTTCGACCTCCTGCTCGTTGATGGCCTTCCGGGAGCGGTGCCAGTATTCTATGCCACCGATGGCAGAGAGGAAGGTAATAACGGCCACATACGGGTCTATGTTTTTCATTTCGCCCCGGTCGATCCCTTCCTGGACAAGGTCCGCGAGCCTGCGGCGGTAGCTCCGGCGCTGGTTTAGGAAATTGGACAGATAGGGCTCGGGGAGGTGTTTCCACTCGTGGTCCGACACGTAAACGTGTTCGTACTCCTCCAGCATCATACGGATGTGGATCCGGATGATGTCCTCCAGCTTTTCGACCGTGGTTTTCTGGCTTCTTTCCACGGCATCCATGTGGGTCAGAAACTTGTTGGCGACCTTGAAACAGATCTCCTGGAGTATCTCCGATTTAGACTTGATATGGTTGTACAAGCTGGCGGCTTCGATGCCGACGGCCTCGGCCACGGTGCGCATGGAGGCGCCGTTATAGCCGTACGTACGAAATAACTGAGCCGATTGGGCCACGATTTCATCCCTTCTTTTGCTGCTCATGTCAGGAAATGTTTGGTACAAACGTACGTAAACCTGCACCAAAATCAATATTAGTGCACTACCTTTGCCATGCTTTAATAAAAAAAGATATATGTCGATCATCGCTGTAGGCAGCATGGCATTTGACGCCATAGAAACACCTTTTGGAAAAGTAGACCGGATCATAGGGGGTGCGGCTACATACTTTGCCTACGCGGCGAGCAATTTCGTGACCCCCATCCGGGCGGTATCCGTCGTGGGGAACGACTTCCCCGAAGCCGAAATGGCGGAGCTCAAACGCCGGGGGGTGGCGGTAGACGGAATTGAGGTCGTGAAAGACCAAAAGTCGTTTTTCTGGAGCGGCCGCTACCACCTGGACATGAATACCCGGGACACGCTGGTCACCGACCTGAACGTCATGGGGAACTTCAACCCCGTCATCCCCGACAGCTACCAGGGGTCGGAATTCCTGATGCTCGGGAATACGTTGCCCAGCCTGCAATCCAGCGTCATCCGCCAGTTGAAGAAGCGGCCCAAGCTGATCGTGTTGGATACCATGAATTTTTGGATAGAAACGGCGCTGCCTGACCTGAAGGAAACACTGTCCATGGTGGATGTCTTGATGGTCAACGACAGCGAAGCCCGCCAGCTGACCGGCGAATATTCGATCGTCAAGGCGGCCAAAAAGATCCTCCAGATGGGGCCTTCCTACCTGATCGTCAAAAAAGGCGAACATGGCGCCCTTTTGTTTCACGACAACCACGTGTTCTTCGCGCCCGCCCTGCCGCTGGAAGACGTCTTCGACCCCACCGGGGCGGGAGATACTTTTGCCGGGGGGTTTTTGGGTCACCTCGCCAGGACCCGCGATGTCTCGTTTGAAAACATGAAAACGGCCATCATCATGGGTTCCGCCATGGCCAGCTTTTGCGTCGAGAAGTTCGGCCCCGAGCGGCTGAAAGAGGTGACGCTGCAAGACATTGAAACGCGCGTGCAGCAGTTCGTGGAATTGGTACAGTTCGACATTGATTTGGTGTAATCCGCAAGTTGCCCTATTTTTACCCCGCGAATGAAACAAATAATGAAACATATTAAGTGCAGCAAGAAGCGTCCCTCTCCAGGGGAAGGTGTGTAGCACTTTGGTATGAGTCACCAAAAATAAGTACAGGCCCTCCCCGAAAAGGAGGGCTTTTTTTTTAGACATCAAAAAAACAAAATGAAAGTCGCCGTTGTGGGTGCTACCGGACTAGTAGGCACCAAAATGTTACAGGTATTGGAAGAACGCAACTTCCCCGTTGATGAGCTGATTCCCGTGGCCTCCGCCAAGAGCGTGGGGAAAGAAGTCAAGTTCAAGGGGAAGGCCTACAAGATCGTTTCCGCTGACGACGCCATCGCGGCAAAGCCCAATGTGGCCATCTTTTCCGCAGGAGGAAGCACGTCCCTGGAGTGGGCACCCAAATTCGCGGCGGCCGGGATCACCGTCATCGACAATTCTTCCGCCTGGCGTATGGACCCTACCAAAAAGCTGGTTGTCCCCGAAATCAACGCGGACGCCCTGACGCCGGAAGACAAGATCATCGCCAACCCCAACTGCTCCACGATCCAGATGGTGGTCGCCCTGGCGCCGTTGCACAAGGCCTACCAGATCAAGCGGATCGTAGTGTCCACCTATCAAAGCGTGACCGGGACCGGTGTCAAAGCGGTGACGCAACTTTTTAACGAGCGCGCGGGCGAGGAAGGAGAAAAGGCGTATGCATACCCCATCGACCTGAACGTCATTCCCCAGATCGACGTCTTCCTGGACAACGGGTATACGAAAGAAGAAATGAAGATGGTCAACGAAACGCGCAAAATCATGCGGGACGACTCGATCCGCATCACCTCGACGACGGTGCGCATCCCGGTGGTCGGCGGGCATAGCGAAAGCGTGAACGTGGAATTTGCAAAGGACTATGCACTCCCTGATGTGCGCAGCCTGCTCGAAACCGCTCCCGGTGTAGTGGTGGTGGACGAGCCGTCCAAGGCCCAATATCCCATGCCGCTGAACGCCCACGAACGCGACGAAGTGTTTGTCGGACGGTTGCGCCGGGACGACTCCCAGCCCAATACGCTCAACCTCTGGATCGTCTCCGACAACCTCCGCAAGGGGGCGGCCACGAACGCGGTCCAGATCGCCGAGTACCTCGCAGGGAAAGGATGGCTCTAGGCGTCCTCGTGCTCGATCGCGCGATTTAAAAAGTTCAACAACGGCTGCAACGCCTCAAAGGCCTTCAGGACATTTTTCAAGAGCGCCTTGTCCGTCAACTCCGCGTCGGAAATCGAACGAATGGCTAAATAGCTTTTCAGCTTCAGGTATTCCGCCGCGGGGTTGTCTTTTTCATACCCCTTGGGCATGGTGGACAGGCTGTATTCGCCCTTGAGGATTTCCCCGTATTGCGTGACGAAGGCTTTTGCCTTGACTATTTTTTGAAACTCGTCCCAGCAGTAGTCGATCTCCTGGCGGATCTTTTTTACCTCTTTGGCTTCGGGCATCCAGAGACCGCCGCCCATAAAGCTTTCACCCCCGGGCTGGATGTGGATGTAATAACCGGCGTAAATGGATTTCTTGCCGCCCCGGTCGAGGGAGGCACCCATGTTTGTTTTGTACGGAGCCTTGTTTTTGGAGAACCGGACGTCCCGGTTGATGCGGAAAAGACAGTCTTTCGCCTTCAGCGTGCGGAGGTCTTCGTCCTTTTTGGCATGGGCGTCGAGTACTTTTTGAATAAAATCAGAGAAGTCGCCTTTGGCGGCGTCATAGGCGTCGCGATGGGCGTCGAACCAGGGTTTGTTGTTGTTCTTAGCCAGTTGCTTCAGGAACTGAAGCGTCGAAGGTTGTAGCATAGGGGCAAAAATAGGAGTTTCCGCGGACCCGCCGCGGGTGCGCCCTATTGCACCCCGCTCCAGTTCTCCCCGCTGCGAATACGGTACAACGTCATTTCGCTAACGCCGTATTTATCGGCCAGTTGGCGATAGGTATACTTCCGCTTTGGATCGGACAGTGTCGCTTTGATGCGTTTGACCTGGGATACCGTTAGCTTCAACCCCTTGGAGTGGGCCGCCTTTTCGCGCTGACGCTGTTTGTAGGCAATCTTGTCCGGGCTGAGCTGCTGGTGGGCGCTCATTTCCTCCAGGGTGGCCCAACGGAGGTTGCGGGCGCTGTTGTCCAGCTTATTGTGGTTGATGTGGATGACAAAACGATGCCGGGACGAGGGTTTGGGGTGGAACAGGCGGGCGACTTCCCGGTGGATATAGATCGTCCCCTTGTTGCCCGGGCGGTGAAGGTTGAGGGTGCGGTACCCCGTGGTGATGGACCCGTTGAGGAGCTGTCCGTCCTCCATAAGGGATTCCGTATAGCTGCATGCGCGGCCTTGATTCGAGATGGCGTACTGTTTGCGCATATCCTTCCAACCGGAAAATTGAAGCGGCTTCCAAACTTCGCCTGGGATCTTTTTGATCATAAAGAGGATTTCCTTTTAAAGATACGAATCCCTTTTTGTACATGCAAGAAGGTGAAATCACGGGGGTGGACCCGGGAAGGATACCTCACGCCCGTCCAACCAGCGCCAGGAACGCCTCCTCCGTTAGAATACGGATACTGCTTATTTTTTTGGCCTTTTCCAGTTTGGAGCCGGCGTCCTCCCCGACGACGAGGTAATTCAGCTTGCTGCTGACCCCGCCCAGGATCTTCCCGCCGTTTTGTTCCACGAGACCCTCGGCTTCACTGCGGGTCATTTGTTGCAAGGTGCCCGTGAACAAGAAAGTCTGGTCCTGGAGGGCGCCCCCGGTCGCCGGGGTAGAATGGGTGTTGCGCAAGTTGAGACCCAGGGATTCGAGCACGGACAGCATGTGGAGGTTGTCCTTGTTGTGGAAAAACTGGTAGATGCTGCCCGCCACTTTTGGACCTACGTCCTCCAGCTCCAGGAGCTGTTCCTCGGTGAACCCGGCGAAGTCGAGGAGGTGGTCCACCGCCTGGGCGAGGGTTTTGGCGGTGGTTTCGCCTACGTAGCGGATCCCCAGCGCAAAAATAAGCCTGTATAACGGCTGGGTCCGGCTGGCGTCTATTGCGGTCTGGAGGTTGGTCATTGATTTTTTGCCAAACCCTTCGAGTTCCGCGATTTTGTCAAAGGGGAGGGTATAGATGCCGGGGACGTCTTTGAGCCAGCCGAGCTCATAAAAGCGGCGCACGTTGGCTTCGCCCAGGCTCCGGATGTCCATGGCGTCCTTTGATACAAAATGGATGATGCGTTCCACCACCTGGGCGGGGCAGTTGATGTTGACACAGCGCCAGACGGCTTCGCCCTCCGGTTTGACGAGCGGGTCGCCGCAGACGGGGCAGTGCTTGGGAAAATGAATGACTTTCTCGGACCCGTCGCGCAATTCCGGCTGGGACTTGACGATATAGGGGATGACGTCCCCGGCCCTTTCCACCAGGACGGTGTCGCCTAACCGGAGGTCTTTTTCCCGTACATTTTCCTCGTTGAACAGGGAAACTGAAGTGACGGTCACCCCGCCGATACCGACCGGGTCGATCTTTCCGACCGGTGTCACGGCCCCGGTCCTGCCTACCTGGAATTCTACCTTCCGGAGCTTGCTGGTGCCCTGGCGGGCCTTGAATTTATAGGCGATGGCCCAGCGGGGGTGGTGGGTGGTCATGCCGAGCCGGTCTTGTACCGCGAGGTCGTCCACCTTGATGACCATCCCGTCGATCTCGTAGGGGAGGTTGTCCCGTCCTTGTTCGAATTCCAGACAATAGTCGATGACGGCCTGTATGCCTTTGAAGACCCGTTTTTCTTTTTGGGGGCTGCGGAAGCCCAGGTCCCACAACATTTCGAGCATACCCGAGTGGGTGTGGGGCGTCTCAGAAGCGCCGGTCGGCGTCCAGTAGCTCACATGGTAGAGAAAGGCCTCCAGGTTGCGCCGCCCCACCTCTTTGGGGTCCTTCATGCGGAGCGACCCCGCCGCCGCGTTCCGCGGATTGGCCAGGGGCGCCAGGTTTTGCTCCGCCAGCTGGTCGTTGAACTTTTTGAAATTGGCTTTATTGATGAGCACTTCTCCCCGGATCTCGACCTGTTGGATACCGTATTTGGAAAAGGCCGCGGAGAGCGGCACGGAGCGGATCTGGCGGATATTGACGGTAATGTCGTCCCCGCTGACGCCGTCTCCGCGGGTGGCGCCCCTGGTGAGGAGGTCTTGTTCGTAGATGAGGGAGATGCTGGCGCCGTCGAACTTCGGCTCGACGCAATAGGTCATCTCCTCGTGGCCGCTCAGCTCCCTGGCTTTGCGGTCCCAGTCGAGGAGGTCGTCGGCGTTGTAGGAGTTTTCAAGGGACAACATCGGTACGAGGTGGGCCACCGTCGGAAAGTCTTTGGAAAGGTCTTTAGCTACCCGTTGTGTGGGCGAGTCGGGGGTGATCAGCGTGGGATCGGCGGCTTCCAGGTGCTCCAGCACCTTGTAGAGTTTATCGTATTCCTGATCAGCCAGGAGCGGGTCGTTGAGGATGTAATAACGGTTCTCATGGAAGCGCAGCACTTGGCGAAGGTCGTCCAGTCGGCTTACAGAAATTTTTCTGTCGGCCGCCAGCTGCAGGAGTTCGTTGGTTAACTCGGTATAATACTTAGTGTTATCCATCAGTGTGTGGGGTATTCTTGACCCGTAAAAATAGCCCCCCTTTTGGGCAGAAAATATTAATGTGTAATATTTACACAAATCTTTTTATAGATTTGTCCCCGAACGTTTGCTTATGAACAGGAGCTTGCCACTAACCGCGGGGAAGGGAGCCTTGATCCAGGATGCTGTACAAATGGTCGCTTCCTATCCCAAAACCGCCCTCACCGTTGACTGCGTCATCTTCGGGTTTGAGGAGAATGAATTAAAAGTATTGCTGATCCGGAGCGACCTCCAGGCCTACAAGGGGCTTTGGACCCTGCTGGGGGACGTCGTCCGTGAAAGCGAAGACCTGGGGGACGCCGCTTACCGGGTCCTGAGGGAGCGGACGGGTCTGAACGATATTTTTCTGGAACAGGTCCAGACCTTTAGTTCCCCGGGCCGGCATCCGGGGGGAAGGGTGACCACGGTCGCCTTTTATTCCCTGATCAACATCCGCCACCACCGGCTAAAAACCCTGGACAACGAGGTCCACTGGCACAACCTCCAGTCGATAGAGGCCATGGGTTTTGACCACAAGGACATTTTAGACGTCTGTCACCAGCGCCTCCAGCGCCGGGTACAGGAACACCCGCTGGGTTTCAACCTGTTGCCCGACAAGTTTTCGCTCCGGGAGCTCCAGAACCTGTACGAAGCCATCCTGGACATAAAACTGGACCGGAGGAATTTCCGGAAGAAATTTTTTTCCATGGACTTCCTGATCGATACCGAGGAATACGAGGTGGATGTACCCCACCGGCCGGGTAAACTTTACAAGTTCAATTTCCAGAAATACCAGCGTCACCAACGGAAGTGGTTTGGAATCGATTTCTAGTGGGCGCGAAAATTATTTTTATATTGTGTAAAAAATACACATTTTTGTACCGCGATTGCAGCTTGCTATATGCCTAAAATGAACGACAACGCTTATGAGAAGGTTCGCCGGCAGGAAAAGACATCCCTTCCGGCATGGATACGAATGTTCGCACGTCTGTCGTTTCTGCTGATCGCGACCGCCGGGACGACCCCGGGAAACGCACAACTCCTGACCGGCAGCCCTACTTTTCCCCAGGATACCAGTACGATTACCATCACGCTTGATGCCACCTTAGGCAACCAGGGTCTGCTGAACTATTCGGATCCGGCGCATGTATACGTCTATACCGGTGTGATTACGAGCGCCAGTACGAGCGCCTCGGACTGGCTGCACCTGCCCTTCTCCAACTGGAGTGCGGATACAACCGCCGCGGCGCTGGCCACTTATCTGGGGAACAACAAGTACCAGTATACGATTCACAACATCCGTTCTTTTTACAACGTACCGGCGGGGGAAACCATCGAGAAAATCGCCATCCTTTTCCGGAGCGCCGACGGCAATACCGTTCAGCGCAACACCGACGCCAGCGACATGTTCCTGACGGTATATACCGGCGCGCTGGCGGGCCAGTTTACGGCCCCGCCCTTCCAACCGTTGTATACGCCTGCCCCCCAGCCGCTCAGCCCGGCGCAGGGGAGCACGCTGCCGGTGACCTTTGTCACCAACCAGGCGGCGAACCTGCAACTGTGGTATAACGGTACCAGCGTAGGCACGGCCACCGGCGCCACATCCGTACAGGCCACCCTGTCCGTGGCAACTACCGGTAACCAGCAAGTGATCGCGACTGCCAGCGCGGGGGCGACCAGCATCAGCGATACGATCAACTTTTTTGTAGCGGGGGCGACCACGATTGCGCCTTTGCCCGCCGGCATACAGGAAGGGATCAACTATTTACCCGGTGATACCTCCGTCGTGCTGGCGTTTTATGCGCCGTTGAAACACAAGGTGGTCGTGGTGGGGGACTTTAACAACTGGACCCAGAACACCGCCTACCAGATGAACGAAACCCCGGACAGCAACTACTACTGGATACAGATCAACGGGCTTACGTCGGGGACGGAGTATGCGTATCAGTACGTCATCGACGACAGCCTGCAACTGGCGGATTATAATACCGAAAAGGTGCTGGACAAAAGTGTCGACCCGACGATCCCGGCGGCCACGTATCCCAGCCTGAAGACATTTCCCACAGCAGCGAAAGGGACGCTGGCGAGCGTGATCCAGACCGGGCAAACGCCCTACACCTGGCAGGTGGCAGACTTCCAAAGACCGGACAAAAAAGGGCTCATGATCTATGAGCTTTGGCTGGCGGATTTTACCACGGCCGGGAACTGGCAGGCGCTCATCGATACGCTCAGTTACCTCAAAAACCTTGGCGTAAATGCCATCGAAGTGGAACCCATCTGCAACTTCGAAGGATCGAACAGCTGGGGGTATAATCCCAACTTCTACTTTGCACCGGACAAGGTCTATGGCACCGCCACGGATGTCAAACGTTTTGTGGATGCGTGTCACGCCCAGGGGATGGCGGTCATCATGGACCTGGTGATGAACCACTCCTTTGGCAGCTCCCCGATGGTACAGATGTACTGGAACGGCAGCCTGGGTGTACCCGCTGCGAACAGCCCCTGGTTCAACCAATACCCTACCCATGGGGACAATGTCGGCTATCAGTTCAACCACGAAAGCCCGGCCACCATCGCCTTTACAAAGCGGGTCATCAATTATTGGCTGACCAACTATCACGTAGACGGCTACCGCTGGGACCTCGCCAAGGGTTTTACGCAAACGCGCACCTGTGACGCAACGGGCAACAACTGCGACATCAATGCCTGGGGGAACTATGACTCCAGCCGCGTCCGGACCTGGGATACGATCTACAACCAGATGCAGGCCGCCTCTTCCGGGAGCTATTGCATCCTGGAAATGTTCGCGGCCACGAACGAACAGGTCGACGAGACCAACGCAGGTATGCTGGTCTGGCAAAACATGAATTCCAATTACAACCAGGCCACGATGGGGTACAGCAACCCCTCCTGGGACCTGAGCGGGGGGATCTTTTCCGCCGCCGGGTACGGCCAGCCGGGCCTGGTCGTTTACCAGGAAAGCCACGACGAAGAACGGCTCCAATACAAAAACGAAACCTACGGGAACAGCAGCGGCGCGTACAACGTAAAAGACACGGCCACCGGGTTACAACGGGACGCCGCCGCCACGGCTTTCTGGGCCATGACACCGGGTCCGAAAATGCTCACCGAGTTTGGCGAACTGGGCTTTGACTATTCGATCAACTGGTGTACCAACGGAACCGTGGACCCTTCCGGTTCCTGCCGGCTGACACCAAAGCCTATCCGCTGGGACTATCTCTCCGACACCAGCCGCAAAAAGCTGCACGACGTGTATGCGGCGATGCTCAAACTGAGGGGTAAATACTCGGACCTCGCCACGGCGACCTGTACCTATTCGCTGGGCAATGCTTTCAAGACCTTGCTCCTCACCGCCCCGGATCTGAGCGTGATGGTCATCGGCAACTTCGACGTGGTGTCCTCCACCGGTTCCGTGACCTTCCCCACCCAGGCCGTCTGGTATGAATACTTTACCGGGGCCGGGTTTCAAGCGACGGGGTCTCCCCAATCCATCACCTTGCAGCCCGGAGAATACCGGGTTTACCTTAGCCAAAACCTATCCCTCACGACCCCGGTGACCAGCGTACCCTTAAGGGACGACAGCCTGCTGGTAAAGGTCGTGCCAAATCCCGCTTCTGCCGACGCCCAGGTGCAATTCAGCATCCCGGATGCGGGCACCACCACCTTATCCGTTTTTAGCATGACCGGTCAGCAGTTGGGTGTGCTCAACTTAGGCTATATCAGCCCGCACACGCAGCAGGTGACCCTCGCATCCATTACCGGAAACGCCTTCCTTTCGCCCGGTGTATACTGGGTCAGGCTGGGGGTAGGCGACCGGTTTAACATCTGTCCATTTGTGAAACAATAGCATAACCCGTCCCTTGAAATAAAAGTTTAGATCACTAAAGAAAACTGTTTATTTATGCGATTGAGACAATTACTAACGACTTATGTCTTGCCCTGTCTTTTGCTGCTTTTCTGCTCGCTGGGTGCCTTTGCCCAGACGAGGACGGTGACAGGCAATGTCACGGATGTGAACGGGGTGCCCGTTGCCGGCGCTTCCGTGACGGTGAAGGGTGGAAAAAGAGGCGCGGTTACGGATTCTTCCGGGAATTTCCGGCTGACAGTGCCCGCTTCCGCGACAAGCGTCTTCATCACCTCTATCGGGTATAAGGCGCAAGAGGTGCTACTCACTGCCAGCGGCGCGCTTATGGTGCACCTGCAAACCGGTGCCTCCGAGTTGAACGACGTCGTAGTGATCGGGTACGGCACCCAGCAGAAAAAAGACCTGACGGGATCGATTTCTTCCGTCTCCTCCAAAGATTTCCAAAAGGGCGCCATCACGAGCCCCGACCAGTTGATCGCGGGGAAAGTGGCCGGGGTGTCGGTGACCACCAGTGGCGGGCAACCGGGGAACTCCAGCGTCATCCGCATCCGCGGCCTGGCCTCCCTCAACGGGAACCAGGACCCGCTGATCGTGCTCGACGGCGTTATCCTTCCGTCCATCAAAAACCCGGACGGGACGTCTACCATCTCGGGTATAGCAGATCCCTTGTCCCTGATCAACCCCGACGATATTGAAAATATCACTGTACTGAAAGACGCTTCCGCAGCCGCCATATATGGCTCCCGTGCATCCGCCGGTGTGATCATCATCACCACCAAAAAAGGAAGGGGTGGAAAGCCTGTCTTCAATTTCAATACACAGAACACGGTAGGCACGGTGGCCAAGTACGTAGATGTGTTGTCCGCAGACCAGTTCCGGGCTTATGTAAATGCCAATGGCACCGCCACCTTCAAAGCATTGCTCGGGACGGCCAACACCAACTGGCAAAAACAGATCTATCAGACGGCACTGACCACGAGCGACAACTTCAGCGTCACCGGAAGGTCTGGATTCCTTCCTTACTCGGTGTCCGTGGGGTATCTCGGCCAAACAGGTATTTTGAAGACGGACGAACTGCAACGCGGAAACGTCTCCATCCACCTTACCCCTTCCTTTTTTGACGAGCACCTGAAGGTTGAATTGAATGTTACCGGCGCGCACACCCGGTCCAGGTTTGCCAACCAGGGCGCCATTGGATCCGCGGTAAGCTTTGACCCCACGCAGCCTGTGTATCAGGCGAACAGCTCCTTCGGCGGTTATTTCGAATGGCTCAAAGGCGGTCAGCTCAATGCCCTGGCCACGCGTAACCCGGTCGCCCTCCTGAAACAATACAATTCCATCGGTTATGCGGACAACAGCATCGGCAATGCCAAGCTCGACTATAAATTCCACGGCCTCCCCGAGCTCCACGCTATTCTCAACCTTGGGTACGACGTAGCCACGGGTCACGGAACCACGGACATTCCGGCAGACGCGGCCCAGGACTTTGCCCAAACACCCGGACCGGGTCTGCACAGCCGGTACAAGCAGAACAATACCTATACCATGAGCGAGTTCAGCCTTAACTATGTCAAGGACCTGCGCTCCATCAAAAGCAACATCAACGTGCTGGGCACGTATGGGTACTACAACACCCTGACGACCCCCTACAATTATGCCAGCATCGACGCCGCGAAAGACACGATTGCCAGCACGGTTCCGCTCTACCCGACGTCTCCGCAGGAACATACCCTGATCTCCTACATCGGGCGTGTCATCTATACGTACGATCAGAAGTATATCCTCACCGCTTCCATCCGCGACGACGGGTCCTCCCGTTTCTCCCCCCAAAACCGTTGGGGGACCTTCCCCGCCGTATCCGCGGCCTGGAGAGTCAGCCAGGAAAACTTCATGAGGTCCGTTCATTGGCTAACCGACCTGAAGCTGAGGGGCAGTTATGGTGTCACAGGGAACCAGGATGGCATCGGTAACTACGAGTACATTCCTTCCTACTATCTTTCCCAGAACGGGTCCCAGTATAAGTTCGGAAGCACGTATTACTATATGTATACGCCCTCGCCCTATTACTCCGGTCTGAAGTGGGAACAAACGACCTCTGCCAACGTCGGCCTTGACTTTGGTCTGTTCAACGGACGGTTGAGCGGCAGTGTAGAATACTATCATAAAAACATTTCCAACCTCCTGAATAACGTGTTTATCCCGGTTGGTTCCAACTTCACCAACCAGTTTACCATCAATATCGGGAGCATGATTGACGAAGGGGCGGAATTCACCCTGAACGCCATCCCGGTCAAGACGAAGGATCTTGAATGGAGCTTTAACTTCAACTTCGCTTACAACAAGAACAAGATCACCAAGCTCACCGCCAACCAGAACGACCCCACCTTTTACGGGGACCAGGTCGGCTCCATCGGGGGTGGTACCGGGAATACGATCCAGATCAATACCGTGGGCTACTCTGCCTATTCCTTTTATGTGTACCAACAGGTATACGGCAAGAACGGGAAACCGTTGGAAGGCGTATACGTCGACCGCAACCGTGACGGTGTGATCACGCCGTTTTCAGACCAGTACCACTACAAGTCGCCTTTTGCACCGGTCGTCCTGGGCTTTAGCACCGCCCTGGATTATAAGCGCTGGACCCTGAGCATCGTGGCCCGTGCCAATATCGGGAACTATGTATACGACAACGTGGATGCAGGTCTTGGCGTCACCCAGTACATCCAGAACCCGCTCCAGTTCCTGAGCAATGCCACCACTGACATTTACAACACGAACTTTTACGCAAACCAATATTTTTCAGACTACTACGTAAAGAACGCCTCCTTCCTGAAGGTGGACAACATCGGGCTGGGGTACAACTTCGGCAAGATTACCAAAAACATCAACCTCCGGTTGAATGCAAACTGCCAGAACGTATTCGTTATAACCAAGTATAAAGGGGTGGATCCGGAAGTCTATGGGGGCATAGACAACAACCTCTATCCCAGGCCAAGGAATTTCACGATTGGCGCAGCCCTGGGCTTCTAATTCATCGTAAATAATACCATAAAGAACTTCGAATATGAAAAACGGTTTTTTAACAATAGCAGTGATGTCGGCCCTGGGGGTAGGGACCTTGGTATCCTGTAACAAGGACCTGAACCGACAGCCGTATAACACCACAACGGCCTCCGAGGTGTTCAGTACGCCGGCGGGGGCCAAAGAGGCGCTGGCCAAAGTGTACGGCGCCTATGCCCTGACAGGCAGCAGCGGTTCCGCCAGCTCTGACCTGGGCGGGATTGACGCAGGTACGTCCGACTTTGTCCGTTTGCTATGGGACGCCGATGAGCTGTCCACAGACGAAGCGGTCTGTGCCTGGAATGACCCGGGAGTACCCGACTTCCACAATATGTCCTGGAATTCAAGCAATGTCATCCTGCTGGGACTTTATGCCCGTAGTATTTACCAGATCACGGTGGCCAACGCTTTCATCCAGCAGGCCTCAGCCGTCAAGGGCAAGTTTACCGGCAGCGACGCAACCGACCTCGCCAATTACGTCGCGGAGGCCCGTTTCCTGCGGGCGTTCCAATATTCGGAACTGATGGACCTTTTCGCCAACCCGCCCTTTGTAACGGACCAGGATCCGATCGGGTCTTATATACCCAAACAGATCAGCCGCTCCGATCTCTTTGCGTACGTGGAGTCCGAGCTCAAAAACCTGGACAGCACCAACGCCATGGTGGCCGCCGGTCATAATGAATACGGGCGTGCCGACCAGGGCTGCGTGTGGGCGCTCCTTGCGCGCGTATACCTGAACGCAGCCGTCTACACCGGCACCGCGCGGTATACGGACGCCATCACTTATTCCTCCAAGGTCATCAATTCAGGCGTGTATAAGTTGATGACGAAATATGCCAACCTCTTCGAGTCGGATAACAACCTTAACAATACGGAGCAGTTGCTCTCCATCTCCTACGATGGGATCAATACCCAGAACTATGGGGGGACGACCTTTATCATCAATGCGGCGATCGGAGGCTCTATGGTGCCCGCCAACTACGGGGTACCCGGCGGCGGATGGGGCGGTAACCGTGTAACGTCCAATATCCCGAACCTTTTCCCCGACCTGACCGGGACCGCGGATAAGCGTTCGATGTTTTATACCAGCGGACAGACGGAGGCCATCGCCGCCATCGGGACATTTACAAATGGTTTGGCGGTCACAAAATTCACCAACCTTACGTCCACCGGTGCCACGCCGGCCGGAGCCAGCGTTTATGCCTCCACCAGCTTCCCGCTTTTCCGCCTGGCAGAGCAATACCTGATCTATGCAGAGGCCGTGCTCCGCGGGGGCACAGGCGGCACCGCCGCCCAGGCCCTGGCAGACGTCAATACGGTCCGCGAAAGGGCCTATGGAGGTGTCTCGGGTGACCTGACCTCGCTGACCCTCCAGAATATCCTGGACGAAAGAGGCCGGGAATTGTATTGGGAATGTTTCCGCCGTACCGACCTGATCCGGTACGGGTTGTTTACTACCGGCAGTTACCTGTGGCCCTGGAAAGGAGGCGTCTCCTCCGGAACGGGTGTGGATGCGCACTACAACATCTTCCCCATCCCCGCCACGGACCTTAATGCCAACGGCAACCTCACCCAAAACCCCGGGTATTAATCCACGTAAAAGACGATTGTTATGAAAAGACAAATAAACAAGATCTGGTTCCTCGCGGGCGGCTGCCTCCTGGCCCTGGCTGCTTGCAAAAAGGACGAGGCTAAGGTATACCTGGAAAGTGGAACGCCGCCCGTGTTGTCGGCCAGCCAAACGGGCACTATTCCCCTGCCCGTGACCGATACGTTGGCCAACGCGGTGACATTTTCCTGGACCAATCCAAACTATCAGTTCAACACCGGGATCAGCTCGCTCAATGTGAGCTACAGCCTCCAGTTCGATACGGTGGGCGGCAACTTTACCAGTCCGGTTATGCGCACGCTTACCTACAGTCCGGACATCAGCGCCACCATGACGGTGAGCGTCTTCAACAGCTTCCTCGCCAATAATATGGGGTTGCTGGCGGGCATGAGTCACAACCTCCAGGTTCGGGTGCAGTCCTATATCAAGCCGTTAAGCTCGGGTTCACCGGAGGCGGATACCCTCAATTCCAATTCGCTGAACTTTACGGTTACGCCCTATTCTCCCCCTCCTGTAGTCACACCGCCCGCTTCGGGGGAATTGTGGCTGGTAGGTGGCGATACCAAACTGGGCGCCTGGGCAAATCCCGTACCTGCAGCGCAGCAATTCACCAAAATAAGCAACACGGAGTATAAGATTACGATCGCCCTCTCCGGGGGAGATCCGACGAACGGTAGCGATCAATACCTCTTCCTGCCTGTCAACGGGAGTTGGAGCAACAAATACGCCAGCTCCGCGACACCCGCCGGGACGCTCAGCGGTGGAGGCACGTTTGGCTATAATCTCAGCAACAACTTCGCCGGGCCGTCCTCGGCCGGAACGTACACCATAGACGTCAATTTCCAGAGCGGTATTTATACCGTCACCCAAAACTAAAAGTGTATGAGAAAGCATTTCCTTCTATATTCGGGCGTTGCGGTGGCTGTATGGCTTGCCGCCTGCTCCAAGATGACCAATCCTTATTACAAAAACGGGAGCACCCCCACGCTGGCGAGCTCCACGACGACGATCGCGGTTCCTCCGTCAGACTCGCTCACCAGCGTATTGGTGCTGAGTTGGTCCAACCCGCACTATGCTACGGATTCGTCCACCGAGAAATACACTATCCAGATCGATTCGTCCGGCCGGAACTTTACACAGGCCGTAAGCTTTGTCATATCGGGCGCGTTGACGGATACGTTTATCGCCAAACAGATCAATAACGTCGTTCTGGGTTTTGGGGCCTCCTTCGGGGTGCCCTACAAGGTGGACGTACGGGTAATGTCTTCCTACGCCAACAACAACGAATTGTTGACGTCGAATACGGTGACCCTGACCGTTACGCCCTATAAGATCCCGCCCAAGGTGCAGCCGCCTGCGTCCGGAAAACTTTTCCTGGTCGGCAGCGCCACCGCCGGTGCATGGAACAACCCCGTCCCGCTCCCGAGCCAGCAGTTCGAAATGGTGGATTCCACGGATTATGCCGGCGTCTTCAACCTGACCGGCGGTGGGCAATTCCTGGCCTTACCCGTCAACGGGGACTGGACCAACAAATTCGCGACCAGCGACAACAGCGAAGACGGAACGGGCGGCACCTTCGGATACAACGGCAGCAACAGCACGTACAACACCAATTTCACCGGTCCGACCACCTCCGGCTGGTACATCATCTGGTTCAATTTCCAAGCGGGTACCCTCTCGATCACGCCCTTCTCCGGCGTCGTTCCCGACAGCTTGTTTATCGTGGGTTCGGCTACGGCGGGCGCCTGGAACAATCCCGTGCCCGATCCCGCCCAGAAATTGACAAGGGTCAATTCCAGCCAGTTCTCCATCAAACTCCCTTTGAGTGGCGGCAACCAATACCTGTTGCTACCCGTCAACGGCAGCTGGACCAACAAGTACGCCGTCCGCGGAACCAACGACACGGTCAGCGGGGGCACCTTCGGGTACAATGGGAACAACGGCACTTTTAATACAAACTTCACCGGTCCGACGACGACCGGAACCTATACGATGACGGTCGACTTCCTGAGCTGGACGTATACGGTGCAATAGTTGTCCATCGGTGCTCTATTTAGACATGAGCAGTTGGTTAAGGGTTTGTTTTCAAGCCGCCCCGCGTGGGCGGCTTTTTTATGATTTAATTGATAACCAATGCATTAAAGAAGAAGATCGGCTGCATCTAACTCCGCCATATTTTTGTAACTTCGCCCCCTCAAATGCCATAAAAGCCGTCATGAGCCTCCTGGAACAAATTGACAAACAACGTCTGCCCCGCCATATCGCCATCATTATGGATGGAAACGGGCGTTGGGCAAAGGAACAGGGGCAGGACCGCCTGTACGGGCATTTTCATGGGGTGGAGAGCGTGCGCAATATCGTGGAAGGTTGTGCGGAACTGGGGATCGGTTACCTGACCCTGTACGCCTTTAGCACCGAGAACTGGGACCGGCCGGCGTATGAAGTCAACGGTCTTATGGAGCTGCTGATCGACACGATCCGGAAAGAGGTGGATACCCTCAACCGGAACAACATCCGCCTGCACATGATCGGGGATATGCAGATGCTTCCGGAGTCCGCCCAGCACGAACTGGAGGAGGCCATGGAGCTAACGGGGACGAATACCGGCCTGAACCTGGTCATGGCCCTTAGCTACAGCAGCCGCTGGGAGCTGGTCCACGCCATGCGCCAGGTCGCCGAAGACGTCAAGGCGGGTAAGGTGGACCCCGGAGCGGTCACCCCGGCCTTGCTGGAGCAGTATCTGTGCACCCGCGGCATACCTGATCCGGAGCTGATGATCCGGACCAGCGGGGAATTCAGGATCAGCAATTTCCTGCTCTACCAGCTGGCGTATGCGGAACTGTACTTTACGCCGACACTATGGCCGGACTTCAGGAAAGAGAACCTGTACGAGGCCATACTGGATTTCCAGAACCGGGAAAGACGCTTCGGGAAGACCAGTGAGCAGATCGCAGAAGTGCCAACGGGCGTCATTTCCAAGGATTCAATTGGGAGGTTTTAACAAAGCGTTTTAATAATTCCGCTTAATTTGCCGGCCATGCTTATTAGGAGGGAATTGTAACAGGAAAAATATAGCAACTTTTTTAATAAACTAAAGGGCAAAGGCAATTTCACAAAACTCAAACTGGATGCAACGTTTTTGTAGGGTTTTTTTAGCGGGGATTATATTATCGGCTTTATTCTTCACCAGCCTCCGGGCCCAGACGACAGACACCCTCCCTGCTTCGGTAAATCCTGAATTGCAGAACCTTTTCAATTCCAAGATCCAAAAGGAATACACGATCGCCGGCATCAAGGTCGTGGGCGCCAAGTACCTGGAAGAATCCATCGTCCTTTCCGTGACGGGGCTGAGTGTGGGCGACGTGGTCAAGATACCGGGGGGAGATGCTTTTTCCAAGGCCATCACCAATCTTTGGAAACAACGCCTTTTTAGCAACGCACAGATCTATATCACCCGTTTGGAGGGGAAAAATATCTGGGTCGAGATCGACCTCCAGGAACGCCCCCGGTTGTCGAACTTCTATTTTAAGGGTATTCGCAAGGGGGAGGCGGAAGACCTGGAGCCGAAAACAGGCCTTGTCCGTAGCCGTGTGGTCACGGAGGACATGAAACTGACGGCCATCCAAAGCATCCAGAAATTCTTTACCGATAAGGGTTTCCAAAGCGCAGACGTGCGTGTCGAGGAGAAACCCGACGCCGGTGGTGCCAAGAACTTCGAGACCCTGACGTTTTACATCACTAAAGGACCGAAAGTCCGGGTCGACGACATCAACTTCTTCGGGAACACAAATGCTACCGACAGCAAGCTGATGTCCAAGATGAAGGGGACGCACGAGATGAGCCGGCTGACCCTTTTCCCGGTGCCCAAGCGCGCGGTCTACGGGTATCGCCCGAACATCACTTTCCACGACTTTGTCCACGACTACGACTTCCTGATCCCCACCAAGATCAAGGACTTCATGGATCCCTACGTCCGGTTTAAACTCTTTACGTCCGCCAAATTCAACCAGACCAAGTACGACGAGGACAAGGATAAACTGATCCAATACTACAACTCCATCGGTTTCCGGGACGCGGCCATCACCGCGGACACGACGTATTATACCTCTAACGGGACCATGAACGTCGACATGAAGATTTCCGAGGGAGATAAATATTATTTCGGGGACATCACCTGGAAGGGGAATACCAAATATTCCGATTCCGTCCTGAGCCTTATCCTCGATATTCACAAAGGGGACCTGTATAACCTGGGGATGCTCAACAAGCGTCTCGGGGTAGAACCTTCGCCCGAAGGCGGGGACATCAAAGGCCTCTATATGGACGACGGCTACCTGTTCTTCCGCATCGACCCTGTAGAGACCAGGGTTTACCACGACACCATCGATTACGAGGTCCGTATCGTGGAAGGTCCCCAGGCCACCATCAAGAACGTCAACATCTCCGGGAACGACAAGACCAAGGAATACGTGGTACGCCGCGAACTCCGGACGATCCCCGGGGAAAAGTTCAGCCGGCAAAACGTCATCAAGGACAACCGGACCATCGCCAACCTTGGCTTCTTCAACCAGGAGAAGATCGGGATCACCCCCGTGCCGCACATCGAGGACGGGACGGTGGACATCAACTATACGGTCGAGGAAAAGTCTTCCGACCAGTTGGAACTGTCCGCGGGCTGGGGGGGAAATATCGGTCTGACCGGTACCCTGGGGGTCACGTTTAACAACTTTTCACTGAGCAACATTTTCCATAAGAAGGCCTGGGATCCGCTGCCTTCCGGTGACGGCCAGAAACTCTCTGCCCGCATACAAGCCAACGGTAAGTCTTACCGGGCGGAAAACCTGTCCTTTACCGAGCCCTGGTTTGGGGGGAAGAAAAGGAACTCGCTCACGGTGAGTGTATACAATACCCGTTATTCAAACGCCTACGCGTACAACTATGCCACGGGCAGCTATGTCACCAACCACAGCGACACCTCTCACCTGAACATCCTCGGTGTGGGCCTCGCCCTGGGTAAGGCGCTCCGCTGGCCGGATGAATATTTCACGCTCACCTACGCGATCAACTACAACGTGTACCAGCTCCGGAGCTACTACGGCTACTTCCCGGACATGGCCACGGGGAATTCGAACAACATCAACGTCAAGCTGACGCTGGCGCGGTATAGCCTGGACAACCCGCAGTTCCCGCGCATCGGCTCCAACCTGATGTTGAGCGTACAGGCGACTCCGCCCTACAGCCAACTGGGGAACAATCCGGATAATTATACCTCTATCCAAGACAAATACCGGTTCGTGGAGTACCACAAATGGCGTTTGAACGCCGAGTGGTACATCCCCTTAGGTGTCGGCCGTGGCGAGGACAAGACGCGCCAGTTCGTCCTCCACGTGGCAGGGAAATTTGGATATATGGGGCGGTATAGTACTAAACTGCCGATTTCTCCGTTTGAAAGGTTCCAGCTTGGGGATGCGGGTCTGACCAATAACTTCGGTATCCTGAGGTATGACATCATCTCCCAGCGCGGTTACCCGGTCTATTACAACTCCAATCCTTCGGTGAACCCCGACAACGGTACGACGGGAACGGTCAATCCCAATCAGCTCTTTACCATATTCAATAAGTACGTGCTGGAACTGCGCTACCCGCTCAGTCTCAGCCCGACCAGTACCATCTATGGCCTGGGCTTCTTCGAAGCGGCCAACGGCTGGTATGACTTCCAGCACTATGATCCTTTCCAGCTCCGCCGTTCGGTGGGTCTGGGGATGCGGTTCTTCCTGCCGATGTTCGGTCTGCTGGGCTTTGACTATGGGATTGGTCTTGATCGTCTACAACCGGGCCAGGGTATTCGGAACGCAGGACGGTTCACCTTCATGCTGGGTTATGAGCCGGAATAGTGTAATTTGCTAATATGCGACACTTCCTTTGTATCCTCCTTTGTCTGGGGTGGGGTCTGGGCGCCCTCCAGGCGCAGCGTTATGCGGTGATCGACACCAAATACATCCTGAGCAAGCTCCCGGAGTACCAGAAAGCCCAAAAAACCCTGGATGATTTCAGCACGCTTTGGCAGGCCGAAATAGAGCAAAAGTCCGCGGAGCTCGACAAGTTGCGCAGCGACTACCAGGCCGAACAGGTCATGTTGAGCGACGACCTCAAGAAAAAAAGAGAAGACCAGATCTTTAATGCCGAGAAGGACCTCAGGGACCTTCAACGGAGGCGCTTCGGCTTCGAAGGCGACGTGTACAAGAAACGCCAGGAACTGATCAAACCCATCCAGGACAAGGTCTACGACGCCATCCAGAAACTGGCCGTTTCGAGGTTATATGATTTTATTTTGGATAAAAGTGAAGGAATTACCGTTATATTTGCCGACCCCAAGCTGGACAAGAGTGATGACGTATTAAGGGCTCTAGGGGTTAAACTCTAAACCACTTCAACAAAAACTAAAATTAAAAAAAGAACAATGAAAAAAGTTTTATTTGCCACGCTGTTTGTCATGGGGCTTTCGACGATTGTGGGGGTGAAGGTACAGGCGCAAAATAAAATCGGTTATATCAGCATGGACGAGCTCGTGTCCGTCATGCCCGAAGCAAAAAAGGCAGACACCGTCCTGTCCCAATACCGGGATGGTCTGGCACAAGCCCAACAGCAAATCCAGCAAGAACTCCAAACCCGCTACCAGGCATACATCAAGGACTCCGCTACGATGAGCCAGCCCAAAAAGGACCTGGAAACCCGCGGTATCCAAGAGCTCGCCAACAAGCTCCAGAACTATAACCAGGACGCGCAACAGCAAATGAGCCTGAAGCAACAGGAAGTCTACGGCCCCATCCAGAAAAAAGCCATGGACGCCATTACGGAAGTCGCCAAGGAAAACGGCTACGCCTACATCATGACCAAGGAAAACCTCCTGGTGTCTCCTCCTACCGACGACATCCTGCCTCTCGTGAAAAAGAAGCTGGGGATCAAATAAGTTTTTTCTGGCAGATAAGATTTAATAATAGAACCGGGGCCATCGCCCCGGTTTTTCAATTTATTTACTTACCTTTGCCCTCCTTTCACCGGGGACGGGAACATGGTGGTTTCCGTAAAATGTTGAAATCTAATAAATTATTCACATGAAGAGGACATTTCAACCGCACAGACGTCGTCGCAAGACCGTGCATGGCTTTCGCAAGCGTATGCAAACGGCTAATGGGCGCAAGGTACTCGCTTCCCGCCGTGCAAAGGGTCGTAAACGCCTGACCGTCTCCGACGATTCCCGTCTCAAATAGGAATTATCGCTTTTTGATATAACTAAAGCTCTCCGTTTTTGGAGAGCTTTTTTGCCTTATACCCCTTATGCCCCACCGTTACACATTCCCCATGGCCGAACGCCTGAAGAGCCGGAAACAGATCGATTTTCTTTTCCGCTCCGCAAAGTCGTTCTCCGTTTTCCCCCTTCGTGTGTTTTACCGTTGGGAGGGGTCGGCCGCCGCTCGTGTCGGTGTGGGTGCGCCCAAGCGTCATTTCAAGCGGGCCGTCGATCGTAACCGCATCAAACGCTTGCTCCGGGAAGGCTACCGTCTCCAAAAAGAAGCCTTGCCCGGTCTTCACGCCTTTATCATTTATACCGGGAAAGAACTCCCCACCCAGGCGGAGATCATGGACAAGATCGGCGTAATTTTGAAAAAACTCCGGGACCTCCAGCCATGAAGACCCTCCGGTACATATTGTCCCTGCCATTTGTCCTGCTCATCAAGCTCTATCAATGGATCGTGTCGCCCATCCTCGGGCCCAAGTGCCGTTATACACCCAGCTGTTCGCAGTATGCGCTGGAAGCGTTTAAGAAGTATGGTCCTTTGAAAGGCGGATGGCTTGCGTTCAAACGGATCTCCCGTTGTCATCCGTGGGGGGGGCATGGGTATGACCCGGTGCCCTAACCTCCGTAGTCCGGCAGTTTGCTTTTCCACCATTCATCGTTCCACGAAAAGTCCAGCCGGCTACCATCCAGGACTTCCGCCATGAGGTCGATATGCGTATGCCAGCCCGCCCCTAAGCCGGGTACCTGGCGCGTCAGCCTCGAATGCGTCAACACCAGCAAACAGGCATTGGGGCCCTGGGGCAAAAGCTCCCAGCATACCAGTGATGCCTCTTGGTCGGGTCCTTCGTCCCAAGTGTATTCCAAGAGCGCGTATTCTTTCAACCGGGTAATCGTACCCCGCATAACTTTCGGGCTGTGTGTGTAATCCAGGATGAATTCACCCCCGGGTTGCAGATCCACCCGCGCCTCCGCTATCCATTTGGCCAGGTAGGCCGGTTGGGTCAGCGCGTCCCAGACCCGGGACACCGGGTGCTCCAGTTGCCGCTCGAAGCGCAGGGTGTAGTGGCCATCCCGTTGCAGGACCTGGCCGAGAGGGAATGCCATAGAATTTTATTTTTGTGTCTCCAAGAAGGCTTCGAGTTGGTCCAACTTCCCTTTCCAAAACTCCCGGTATTGGTCCGCCCAGTCCGACACTTCCTTTATCCGTTGCAGGTTGGCCGCGCAATAGCGCTCCCGTCCCTGTTGCCGGATCACCACCAGCCCACACTCGCTAAGGATCCTGATGTGTTTGGAAATAGCAGGTCTGGATACGGTGAAATTCTCCGCCACCCCATTTAGGGTCAAGGTCTTCCGGGACAACAACCCGATGATCTCCCGGCGGGTGGGGTCCGCTATCGCCTGGAATACATCCCTTCTTAAGTCCATTTGTGTAACTATTCGGTTACAAATATAGGGAAAAAAATTAGCCCGCCTATTCGCGGGCCATGTTTTTGAGTTCGCTTTTTCAGTTTTATACCGTCGCCAGCACGGTCACGCCGCCCTGCACGGTTTGCCCGATCTGCACATTGATTTTGGTGCCCAGCGGTAAAAGTACGTCCACCCTGGACCCGAACTTGATAAAGCCCAGTTCCCTGCCCTGCTCCACCTTTTGCCCGACGTGGAGGTAGTTGACGATGCGCTTGGCCAGCGCGCCCGCGATTTGCTTGACCAGGATCGTGGTTTTATCGTTTGCCAGCACCACTGAGTGGCGCTCATTCTCCGTAGACGACTTGGGGTGCCAGGCCACCAGGTATTTGCCCTTGTGGTATTGATTGTAGAGCACTTCGCCGCTGATGGGATTGCGGTTGACGTGCACATTGGCGGGGCTCATGAAAATGCTCACCTGAATGCGCCTGTCCTTGTAATACTCCACCTCATCGGTCTCCTCGATCACGACGACCTTGCCGTCCGCCGGGCAAATGACAGCGCCGGCATCCACCGTGAGCTTCCGGTTGGGAATCCGGAAAAAGGAGATCATAAACAACAACAGGAAAAGCGTAACGGCAAAGATGACCCAGGCCAGAAAAGGGACCGCTGCGCTGATAAATGCAAAGGACAGCAGGTTGATGATGATAAACAACACAGCGCTGATGGCAATGGAGGGGAAACCTTCTCTATGGATCGTCATTCGTTACGGAATTTGGGCCGAAGTTACAAGATACTCAGCAGGATGAAAAATGCATAGGTCACCGGCGTCGCCAAAAGCAGCGAATCGAAGCGGTCCAGGAAGCCCCCATGTCCGGGTAGGATGCTGCCGCTGTCCTTGACACCCGCCAGCCGTTTCAGCCGGCTTTCCAGAAGGTCACCTGCGGTACCGACCACTGCGGCAATCGCGGAAATACCGATCCAAACACCCAACTGGTAGATGCCTACGAAGTGTCCCAACAGCGTCATCGCGCCTACGCACAACAACGCACCACCGGCCGTCCCTTCCCACGTCTTTTTAGGCGAGATCTTCGAAAACGGCGTCCTGCCTATAAAAGACCCGACGATATACGCCATCGTGTCGTTGATCCAGATCGAGAAGATCAGGATACAAGGCAAAGCCACGGGGTAGGCGATGCGCTGGAACAGCGTCGGGGTGCCCCCCAAAAGCCGTGTCATCGATAACAAGGAATCCCCCATCCCATAAAGGAGGATCATCAGGAACCAGGGGAGCGAAATATAGGCCAGACCCGCCAGGGCGTACCATAAGTTTTTGCCGGTTTTTTCGGGCTTCAAAACCGCGCCGGCAGCGATCAGGAGCACACCTGCGCCCATCACCGCGTCCCCCACATATCCGGCCCATGCAAGCCCCTCCATGGCATCAGGGATGCCTCGGAAAGCCCACCACATGCCCCCCCAGCCCAGCAAGGGGAAACCCCAGGCCCAGGTTTTGTGGATCTTTTTAAAATCCGGGTCGATCGCCTTCATCAACAACAGGAACTCATACCAGCAACCGAAATGGATCAGGGTGAACAACGCAAAAAAAGAGGTGCGGTTCCAAAGAAGACCGCCTACCATGACGACGACAAAGATGATGGCGGACAGCGTCCGGGTTTTGAATGTAGCGACGTTTAAGGCCATGTAGTGGTTTTAATCCGTTTCATCCATACGAAACAGGCCAGCACCAGGACGGTGCTGATCAACCCATAGGACAAAGGCATGGTAGCATTGGTATCAAACACGGGATTCGGATGCGTCCCGCTTTGGTGTTGTTGGGCGTAAAAGAAAATCACCTGGGAAGCGTTGTACACCGAGTGGGCGACGATGGACGGCCAAAGACTCCCGCTGTAGGCATACAGATAACCCAAAACAAGCCCCAGCGCCAGGCGCGGGAAAAAGCCCAGGAACTGAAAATGCATGGCGGAGAAAAGAATGGCGCCCAGCCATACGCCCACGTGTACGTTCCGGGTCGCGCGGACCAGTATCTTCTGGATCACCCCCCGGAAAAACGCTTCTTCCCCCAACGCGGGGCAAAACGCCATCACCAGGAGGTTCAGCCCGAGATAACCAGGCGTCGGCATGTTCAGGATCTGTTCCTGGAAAGCGTCCTGCGATTTTTCCGTATCGTGTATCCACTTGTCGGCGCCCGCCACCGGAAAATGCAACCCTTCGTTCCAGCCCGCCAGCACCTGGACCATGGGGATGGAGACAAGCATGACCACCACCGCCAGGACAAAAAAGTTTTTGTTCCCGGGTGAACGGAACCCCGATTCCTGTAAGGGCGCCTGGTACACCAGCTGGCCATAGAACAGAGCCGGCAGTAGTAAGAAAATCAGCGAGTTAACAAGTGCCTGGGCATGGTAGGCGTTTGACGGCATGTTTAAGATCAACACGCTTGTCAACGCCATGGCAAACACAAGAAGGAACGCCAGCAGTAAACAGTGGAACCAAAGGGGCTTGTCGCCGAAGATAGGGCGCATGGGCATACCGAAATAAGTGCGTAAATTTACACCCTTTTCCAAGACAATGGTAAAGATTGGTCCCATATCGCTCCCCGACAACCCACTCCTGCTCGCCCCCATGGAGGACGTCAGCGATCCCCCCTTTCGCGCGGTCTGCAAGGCTGCCGGGGCGGACCTGATGTACAGCGAGTTCATCTCCAGCGAAGGGCTGATCCGGGACGCCATCAAAAGCCGGCAAAAGCTCGACTTTTTCGAGTTCGAGCGCCCGGTCGGGATCCAGATCTTCGGAGGTGATGAAGAAGCCATGGCCCTTTCGGCCAGGATCGTCGCCGCCACCCAACCCGACCTTGTGGACATCAATTTCGGTTGCCCCGTCAAAAAGGTCGTGTGTAAAGGCGCCGGGGCCGGCGTCCTCAAAGACCTGGACCTGATGGTCCGTCTAACCAGGGCCGTTGTCCGCGCCACCGACCTGCCCGTGACTGTGAAAACCCGCCTCGGCTGGGACGAAGCCTCCATCAACATCGAGGAAGTGGCCGAACGGCTCCAGGACGAAGGCATCCAGGCGCTCACCATTCATGGTCGCACCCGCGCCCAGATGTACAAGGGTGAGGCGGACTGGAGGCTGATCGCCAAGGTTAAGAACAATCCGCGTATCCGCATTCCCATCTTTGGCAACGGGGACATCGATTCGCCGGCGAAAGCGAAGCTGTATCTCGACCGCTATGGCGTCGACGGGCTCATGATCGGTCGTGCCGCGATCGGCTATCCCTGGATCTTCCGCGAGGTCAAACACTATTTTGCTACCGGGGAGGTGCTTGCGCCGCCTACCATCGAGGAGCGCGTGGCCGTCTGCCTTCAGCACCTGGAGAAGTCCGTGGCCTGGAAGGGACCGGTGCTTGGCATTCTCGAAATGCGACGGCACTATGCCAACTATCTGAAGGGGCTTCCCCACATCAAAGACTTCCGCATGCGGCTCGTCACCGCGCCCGACTTTTCTTCGGTCGAGGCCATTCTCCGTGACATCGGGGTGCGTTATGCCGGCTTTGTAGCAGAGCGCTTCATGGCTGGGTTCACCGGGTCCCAGGTGGAGGAATCCTGCGCTTACTAACGGAAGAACCACTTGAATAGCCGTAACTTCCCCGCATAGGGTGGATACTTTAGGCGAAGGTCGAGCCAGGTGCCCGACCGCGTCACGGATTTGAAGTGGGAAAAAATGCGGAAGCTCTCGAAGCCGTGGTACCGCCCCATCCCGCTGTAAGCGATCCCACCGACCGGGAGCGAAGGATTACCGAAGTGTACTAACGTGTTGTTGACACAGCCGCCGCCGAAAGGGACTTCCCGGAGAAAGAAATCGGCGAACGACCGGTCGCTGGAGAACACGTAAAGGGCCAGTGGCCAGGGGCGGGCGCGGATAAATGCCAGAGCCTCTTCAGTGGTATCGTAAGTAAAGATGGGCAGCAGGGGGCCGAATATTTCTTCTTCCATCAAAGGGCTATCGGGGGAGACGTCGTCGAGGAGGGTCGGGCCGATATAGAGGTCCGCTACGTCGTGGTCGCCGCCGTGGAGGATGCGGCCTTGGGGGAGATAGCCGGTGAGTTTTGCAAAACGACCGGCGTGGACGATGCGTGCGTAGTCGGGGGAGGAACGGGGATCCTCTCCGAAAAAGGCGCGGAGTTGAGAAAGTACGGCGTCCAGGAAAGCGGCTTTTATCGAACGATGCACCAGGAGATAGTCGGGGGCAACGCAGGTTTGTCCGGCGTTGATGAATTTCCCCTGGACGATCCGGCGGGCGGCGGGCAACAGGTCGACCGTGGGGCCGACGATACAAGGGCTTTTGCCGCCGAGTTCGAGGGTGACGGGGATGAGTGGGGGTGCGGCCATGGAAAGGATTTCCCGGCCAACGGGGATGGAGCCGGTGAAAAAGATGTGATCGGGCCGGCCCTGAGCCAACAAGGGCGGCAGCACGAGACGACCGTCGCCTTGTAGAACGCCGACGTATTCAGGTGGAAATAATTCCCCTAGTATCTGTTCGATAAGGACGGCAGTGGCGGGGGCAAACTCGGAGGGTTTGCACAAGACACTGTTCCCGGCGGCGATGGCGCCTACCAGCGGGTGGAGGAGCAGCATGAGGGGGTAGTTCCAGGGGGCGATGACCAGGACGACACCGAGGGGTTCTTTGTACACCACGCTGCGGGAAGGAAAAAATGCCAGTGGGGTGGACCGGCGATCGGGCCGGGCCCAGGCGTCGAGGTGCCGCAGCGTGTGGGTGATCTCCTGGTGGACCTGGCCGAGTTCGGTGGCGTAGGCTTCCACCGCGGGTTTGCGGAGGTCGCGGTGAAGGGCCTCCAGGAGGGCGTCTTCGTGCCGGTGCAGCGCCGCCTTTAACCGCGACAACTGTTGTTTGCGGAAAGCAACCGGGCGGGTCTGCCCGGAATCGACAAAGGCCTTCATGGCGGCAAGCGACGCGTGCATACCTCAAAAGTAACGTCTTTGCCGTACCTTACGTAGCCTTATGGACCCGGAAAAAGACATTCAAATGATGCGACAGGCCCTGCGGGAAGCGCAAAAGGCCTATGAGGAAGGTGAGATCCCCGTGGGTGCAGTCATCACCATAGGCGACCGGATCATCGCGAGGGGACACAACCAGGTGGAGCGGCTCAACGACCCGACCGCCCACGCCGAGATCATCGCCCTGACGTCCGCGTTCAACTTCCTGGGAAGTAAGTACCTGCCCGATGCAACCCTGTACGTGACCGTGGAACCTTGTCTGATGTGCGCGGGGGCGTTGTATTGGAGCAAGATCGGCCGCGTGGTGCAGGGAACGGCGGACCCCAAAAACGGGTACCTGCATACCTGCGGAGACAACAATCCCTTTCATCCAAAGACCGTCCTTACGCGGGACGTGATGATGGAAGAATGTGCAACCTTAATGAAGTCTTTTTTTCAGAGTAAGCGGTGAGGCCCTAATTTTGAGGAATATAATCTTAAATATACATCTATGTCGTTCACATTACCCCCTCTGCCTTACGCGTTTGACGCGTTAGAGCCGCATATCGATGCGCTGACGATGCAAATCCACCATGGTAAACACCACCAGGCGTATGTCGACAATCTGAATAAGGCGATTGCCGGAACGCCCAACGAGGGCAAATCCCTGGAAGAGCTCGTAAAGGTGGCCGGTACCATCAGCCCCGCGGTTCGCAACAACGGCGGCGGTCACTGGAACCACTCCTTTTTCTGGGAGATCCTGGCGCCCAATGCCGGTGGAAACCCCGAAGGCAAACTGGCGGATGCGATTGCCGGTACCTTTGGCTCATTTGACGAATTCAAGGAGAAATTTGCTGCTGCCGGTGCCACCCGTTTCGGAAGCGGCTGGGCCTGGCTGATCGTCAAAGACGGCAAACTGGAGATTACTTCTACCCCCAACCAGGACAACCCGCTGATGGACGTGGCCGAGGTAAAGGGTACGCCTATCCTGGGTGTAGATGTGTGGGAGCACGCCTATTACCTGAAATACCAAAATCGCCGTCCGGAATACCTGAAGGCTTTCTGGAACGCGGTGAATTGGAAAAAGGTCGCGGAGCATTACGCAAAAGCGCACTAATGCGTTAAGGTCCGGGGCGCCCGTCCCGGACCTATAATATCTCTTCCAGCTCTTTCAGGTGCCGGATCGTATACGTTGCCGGCACCCTGTCGGCCGACGCGATGTGGTTGACGAAAATGCAGTCCATGCCGATGTTGAGGGCCCCTTGTATATCTGCGTCGGGGTTGTCCCCGATCATGATGCTTTCCTTTACATCCGCCCCGGTGATCCGGAGCGCGAACTCAAAGATCTCCTTCTGGGGCTTGACACTCCCCGACTTCTCCGAGGTGATCACTTCTTCGAAATAGTCGTCCAGGCGGCTGGTCCGCAGTTTGCGCCATTGTACTTTTTCAAACCCATTGGTGATGAGGTGGAGGAGATAACCTTTGTTTCTGAGATAGGTGAGGATCTCAAGGGTATAGGGGAATAGGTTCTGTTTTTCCGGAAGTAGCTCCAGGAAGGTGGCACTCATCTTACGGGCCAGGGGCTCGCTGCCGATCTTGAAGTCGAGGAGTGTTCTCCACATGCGTTTCCATTTGAGCTCTTCGCTGGAAATGTGGCCGTGGTGATACCGGTCCCAAAGTACCTGGTTGTGGTGCAGGTATCGCTCATAAAACTTCCCGAAATCGTCGATACCTTCCCCCGATAGTTCGAGGACTTCGTAGAGTTCCAGCAGGGCTTCTTTTGCATTCAGGTCGAAGTCCCAAAGGGTATGGTCGAGGTCGAAAAAAATGTGCCGGTATTGCATCATCAAATTAGTAGATTGCGGGCCTGCAATCTACAGCGTAAAATGGTACTATCGAAACATGTCGTGATCACGGGTGGATCCAAGGGGTTGGGTTTTGCCTTTGCGGAAGCCTTTGCGGCGGGGGGCTGTTCCCTCGTGTTGTGCGCCCGGGGCGAAAAGGACCTGGACAAAGCGGCGGCCTCCCTCAGGGAGGCGTATCCGGGGATTACTGTCGTTACCGCCGCCTTTGACCTGGGCAGGCCGGAAGCGGCAAAGGCTTTCGGGCAGTGGGTCCTGGACAAGGGAGTGCCCGTGGACATCCTGATCAACAATGCCGGTCGCTTTGTCATGGGGAACCTGTTTGACGAACCCGAGGGTAGCCTTGAGGATATGATCGGGACCAACCTGTACAGCGCTTACCACGTCACCCGTACCCTTTTGCCGTCGATGATGGCGAGACGCAGCGGGCACATTTTCAATATCTGCTCGATCGCCAGCCTGCAGGCCTACAAATACGGGGGCTCCTATAGCGTGAGCAAATTCGCACTCCTGGGGTTTTCCAAAAACCTGAGGGAGGACCTGAAGCCCCACGGGATCAAGGTCACCGCGGTTTGCCCGGGGGCAGCCTACACCTCCTCCTGGGAAGGCTCGGGGGTGGAGCCCGGCCGCATCATGACGGCTGCTGACGTTGCGCAGATGGTTTTTGCCGCGGCCAGCCTGTCGCCCCAAGCTACTGTGGAGGATATTGTCCTGAGGCCCCAGTTGGGGGACCTTTAGGAGGCTGGCTGAGGCGCGGCGGCGCCCGGCGGGGAGCGCTGCTTCGCAGCCCGCGCCGGCACAAGGTTTAACACGATTTTAACCGCGTTTTTCTCGGCTCGCGGACTTAAATTTGTCTCTTGTCTTATGAAACGGATCACGTTCTCCTTGTTTGTGTTCCTACTCCTGGCGGCGGCCCCACGGCTACACGCGCAAGCGTCATTTACGGCCAAGGTTTCCCAAAAAGTCATTGGGCAAGAGGACTTGCTGCAGGTTGACTTTGTCCTTGACGGTGTGTCGGAGGTGGACCAGTTCAGTCCCCCTTCCTTCGGCTCGTTCCAGGTTGCCCAGGGTCCCTCGTATACCAGCGGGTTCAACCTCATCAACGGCAACACCAGCCGGTACTATTCCGTCACGTTTCTGCTCAAACCTACGAGCCTGGGCAAGTTTACTTTTGGTCCGGCTTCCGTCCTTATGGGGAATCAGACCATGCACTCCAACAGCGTCAGCGTCGAGGTCGTCAAGGGCAGCACGGGTGGCGGGGTTTCCCCCCAACAGTCGAATCCTTTCCAGGGGATGATGCCGTCCATGAACATGGACCCGTTGGCGCCGTCGGGTAGGGAAATGTATGGGGACCAGTTCCTGCGCAAAGGAGAAAAGGCAGAGGACAAGATCCGGAAGAACATGATCCTGCGGATGACCGCCAGTAAGAATTCGGTGTATGTAGGGGAACCGGTGGTGGCTACCTGTAAACTCTATTCCCGTCTGCAGTCCGACTCCAAGGTGGCGGAGCGGCCTTCATTTAGCGGTTTCTCTGTTTTCGAAATGGTGCAGCCCGAACAGGGGACGATTTCCAGGGAGATGTTGAACGGGCGGCCGTACAACGGCTACCTGATCCGCAAGGCACAGTTGTATCCTTTGCAAAGCGGCAGCCTGACCATAGAACCGGTGGAGCTGGACAACAACGTGACCTTTTACAGACAGGCCAAACCCACCAAGCAACAGGCCCCCTCGGGCTCTGTCTTCGACCAGATGATGCAGGACTTCTGGGGAGATGAAGAAGGTGAAGGCGTTCCCGAAAAGCATGCCCTCAACCTGATCACCGATTCCATCACGATCCACGTAAAACCGCTGCCCGACGCGGGCAAACCGGCTGATTTTTCCGGCGCCGTGGGACAGTTTACCATCCAGGCCAGCCTGACCAGCACGACCGTAAAGGCCAACCAGACGGATACGCTTCAACTGGTGTTGGCCGGCAGTGGCAACCTGCCCCTGATCAACGCGCCTGCATTACATTTACCCTCGGGCCTGGAGGTATATGATCCTTCGGCCAAAGAACAGATCGACCAGACGATCGCGCCGATCAAGGGAAGAAAGGTATTCTCGTACGCCTTTACCGCCAACAGCGACGGGCAGTTCACACTCCCTTCCATCCGTTTCTCGTACTTCAATCCACAGACAGCCGCTTATATAACCGATTCGACCCCGCCCATGCTCTTGCAGGTATTGCCGGGTCCCGGTGGTCACAGGGACACCAGTGGTCAAACCACGACACAGGGGGTGGCACAACCGTTGCTCCGCTGGATCTGGCTGGGTGCCGGTTTGTTGTTGGTGCTGGCGGCCCTCGTGGGGCTGAGCCGGGCCCGCCGCAAACGCCCCACCGGCGCTGCTGCCCCCAAACCGGGAACGAGCCAACCGGAAGTGAATGTGGGGTCTGCCTCGGCGGACAATGCACCCGTCCGGAGAAGCGAAACGGCCCCGGTAGGGAGCACACCTGTCCGCGAAACAGAGCCCGCGCAGTCCGTACGCGTCACGCCCCAGGCAGACCCTGCCCACCAACCCTATATGGCGCCATCCATTACTACATATGAGGCAAAGGACTGGATGGAAAGCGCCCGCCGGCAATTGAGGGAGAACGACAGCGCCGCTTACTACCGCGAGCTCAACGCAGGCCTTTGGGCGCTGTTGCGCGAATACCTGGACCTTGGCCAGGAACGCGACAAGAACCAGGTGTTGCAGCGTTTGGAGCGAAAGGGATTCAGCCCCTACGTCCGTGAAGAAGTTCGCAAACTCCTCGAAGAATGCGAGCTGGCCCTGTACGCGCCGATCCACACGGGTTCGGACATGCAGCGCAACCTGGACGTCGCGGAACGCCTGCAAAAGCGTTTCGAGCACAACCTGAAGGATTGAGCCGCGGGCCGTACGGCCCGCGCTATTCCGTAAACTTATAGCCTACGCCCCGGGCCGAGTGAAAATGCTCCGGATTCCGCGAATCCGCCTCAAAGTATTTCCGAAAGTTCAAGATGAAGTTATCGATCGTGCGGGTCGTGGGATACACGTTGTATCCCCACACCGACTGAAGGATCTTTTCCCGGGTGACCACTTCGTTTTTGTTCTCGATGAGCAGCCTCAGGAGCATGGTTTCTTTTTTGGAAAGGGGGAACTTCTCGCCCTTGAAATTGGTGGCCTCCTGGGCCTTGAAATCCACGACGTTCTTCCCGAACGTGATGACCGCCGGAAGGCTTCCCTTCTCCTGGAGTTTCTTGTTCTTCTCGATCATTTTCGAGATCCGGAGCAGCAATTCTTCCAGGTTGAACGGCTTCGTGATATAGTCGTCGGCGCCCTTTTTGAGCCCCAGGACCTTGTCCGCCGTCGTATTCCTGGCACTCACCATGAGGATAGGAACGTCGTTGTTTTGAAGGCGTATGGTCTCTGCCACGCTGATGCCGTCCAGCTCGGGGAGCATGACGTCTAAGATCACCAGGTCGAAATACTCGCTTTCTATCGCCCTCAGTGCGCTGGTCCCGCTGGAGGCGGTCGTTACTTCATAACCCTCCAGCTCAAGGTTGAGCTTTAGGGCGTCTTGTAGATTTTCTTCATCTTCCACCAAAAGGATGGAGCCATTGGAATTCCCTGCCATGGATCAAATGTAAAAGGTGATCGAAAAAATGCTTCCCCTGGGATGATTGTCCGTCACGGAGAGCTGTCCCCGGTGTTTACGGACGATCGCCCTGGATAAATAGAGCCCCAAACCGGTACCCTTTGTCGTCCGCGTCTGCTCGTTCCCCACTCTATAAAACTTACGAAAAATCATGGACTTTTCCTCCTCGGGTATCCCCGCGCCCTGATCTGCCACCCGGAATACGACCGCCCGGTGTCCTTCCGCGGACAAGGTCACCTGGACCGGGCTGTCTTTTGGGGAATATTTCAGGGCGTTTTCGATGAGGTTGTTGACGGCCAGCTCCAGGAGGAGTGGATCCCCTTTTATGTCCAGATCCGGCGTGATATGCGTGCCCTGTAACCGGCCGGGAAAACGCCCGGAAAACGATTCGACCGACCGGGTGACGAGGTCGGACAAGGAGACCGCTTCCAGGATCTGTGTATACCGTCCTTCCTCTAACTGGGCGGCGAGGAGGATGTTGGTGGAGAGTTGGTTCAAACGCTCCGTTTCGGATAGCGCGCTTTGGATCAGTTTGGCCTGTTGCTCTTCCCCCAGCTTTCGCCTGGCGAGAGTTTCCAGGCTCAGTTTGGCCACCGCGATGGGTGTCTTGAGCTCGTGGGTAACCGCCATCATAAAGTTTTGCTGCTGCCCCGACAACCGCATTTCCCTGCGGACGAACCTGTAGACGTAAAATGCCCCCAGCAAAAGCACAATCAGGAAAACACCCCCTTCCCCGATATACCCCATGTTTTGCATATGGGCCTGTTCGTGGACCGCCCGGACGGCTGTATTAAACGACCCAGGGGCGCTGGCGCTGTCCAGGCTGCTCCGGATCCTGGCGAGCTCAAACCCGGCCATTTTTTCGTTCTGCCGGCCCAGGGCAATAAACCACCAGACCAGCTCCGCGATGATGTACAGAAGAAGAAACCAGTACACGACATTGACTATCAATAGCCGGTATCGTCTATGGAGCAATAGCATCAAGGTATTTTTTCCACCCGGAGCCCGACGTCCAGGAAACCCTTCAGGTCGTCATCCCGCATGTCTTGCTGGAACACGACGGTATAGGTCCCGGTCTTGCTAAAGTGGAGGTTTGTATACAAGGGAATCTGCTGCGCCCAAATATCGTCCATACCGGTGCCGTACCAGCGTCCGAGGTTGTCCTGAAGGGTCAATTCGAACCGCTCCTTGCGGAACGCCGTATCACCCGGCTGGCGCGTGGAAATAAACACCCAAAGGTTTTTGTAGGCATACCGGTCCGTATGCCGGCAAACGACGTACACCTTATAGGCCGCCGTGGTATCGGTCACGTTAAACTGGACGGAAGGTTGAAACGCGTATGACCAGGCGCCGCCCTTGATCGGGATGCTTTTTTCAAAATCATTCAGGTGGGGCCCCCCGCACGAGAGCGCGCCAACCAGGGCCAGGGTAAGGAAGTTCGTCCACCGGAGGTTCATAATACGTTCAGGATTTGTTCTTTGGCCTTTTCGAGTTCGTCCTTCATCAGCACTACACACTTCTGGATCGTTGAATCATAAGCTTTTGAACCGGTCGTATTGATCTCGCGCCCCATCTCCTGAAGGATAAAGGAGAGCTTTTTACCCTTTGCCGTTTCCCCGTCTTCGAGAATGATCGAGCGAAAATAGTCACAGTGGTTCTTGAGCCGGACCTGTTCCTCGGAAATGTCCATTTTCTCGATGTAGTAGATGAGTTCCTGTTCGAGCCGGTTGGCGTCATAATTCCCGGGCCCTACCTGGTCCTCCAGGAGCTTGGTCAGCCCGTCCCTTGTCTTTTGCTTGCGCAACGGCTCCAGGGCGATCACCTGGTCCTGCTGGACCCGGATCTGGTCCACGCGTTGGAGCAGGTCATTTTCCAGGACCGCACCCTCCGTCATCCGGTGCCGGTCCAGGTCCAGAACCGCATCCAGGACGATCCGCTGCAGCCCTTCCCATTCTTCGTCAGTCAGTACCTCCGTGGAGGGGGTGATCACCTCCGGGAGCTTGAGGAGCGCGCTGAGGGTATAGGCCGTGTCCAGGTTCAATTCTTTGGCGAGGGATTCCAGGGGTTTGAAATAGCTCTTGGCCAGCTCGGTATTGATCGATACGGGCTTGGTCCCCCCGTTTTGTTTGAGCATGATCAGGCAATCGATGGTGCCCCTCAGCAGGTTTTCGGAAAGGATGTTCCGGATGTTGAACTCATAAGGCTTGAGGATGGCCGGAATCTTCAGTTGCAGTTCAAACTGTTTGCCGTTCAGGGAACGAATGTCCACCAGGAAGGTTTTGTCCCCGACGCTTTGTTCCGTCCGACCGAAGCCTGTCATTGATTTCAACATAGATGTAGTTCTTTCCTGCAATATAGTGCAATATTGGTCGCAACGGGCTAAATGTGTCGCCCGAAGAGCTTTTCGAACACCTCCGCCCGTGGCAGCGCTACGCAATCCCCCGGTTGCAACCCATCCAACCGGATACCCTCTATGCGATAGCGGATGAGCCTCAGGGTGGGGAATCCTACCGCCGCCGTCATCCGCCGGACCTGGCGGTTTTTGCCCTCCGATAATGTCAGGCGAAGCCAGGAAGTCGGGATGTTTTGGCGCACCCGGATGGGGGGTACGCGTTGAGGTACGGCGGGTTCGGTATTAAAGGCAGCAACTACGCATCGTTTAGTGCTATAGGGTTTACCGTCCAGGGAAATGACCGGTCCCAAGGCCAATTGCGTTACCGCTTCGGGTGTGAGGATGCCCTCCACCTGGACCCAGTATTCACGTTCGTGGTGAAAGGAGGGATGCAGGAGACGATGGTTGAGACCCGGGTCGTTGGAGAGCAGGAGGAGCCCCTCACTATCGTAATCCAGGCGGCCTAACGGGTACACATCGGGGGGGACCTTGCAAAACCCGGCAAGAGTGGCTTTGCCTTCCGAAGGTGAGAACTGGGAAAGGACCTGGTAAGGTTTGTAGATGATGAAATAGTGATGGGGCATGCGTTTCAACGGACAATGTCAAAAACGAAGAAGCCCGACTTTTGGTCGGGCTTCTTATAAGAATGGGTTAGTAAGTACCGGGAAAAAAATTCCCAACACAATATTAAAAAGAATTTGCACTACAAAGAAGATTTTTAGCAAAAAATTATTCACAATTTTTTTAGGGCTGTGGATAAGGCGCACACGCCCCACGTTACCTTTGACGAAATTTTGCAGGCATGAAATTTCCCTCTCCAGTTTCCGTACAGTGGATCGCCGATTTCATAGGAGCTTCTATCATCGGCAATGAGCAAGGCTTTGCGACGGGCATCAATGAATTGCATAAGGTTGAAAAAGGCGACCTGGCCTTTGTCGATCACCCGAAATACTATGCCGTCTGCATCCATTCAGCGGCCTCTTTCATCATCATCAATCAAGTCGCCGAAGTACCCCCCGGGAAGGCGTTATTGGTGGTCCCGGAGCCCTTTGAGGCCTATCTTTCCCTGGTTCGTCACTTCCGTCCATTCGAGTCCTCCGATCGCCCTATCAGCGCTTCTGCCGTGATCGGAAAAGGAACCGTTATCATGCCCAATGTCTTTGTGGGGAACCATGTCGTCATCGGTGAAAATTGTCTCATTCACCCCGGTGTTTCGATTTACGATCATTGCCAGATCGGCGACAATGTGGTCGTTCACGCCGGGACGGCGATTGGCGGGGATGCGTTTTACTACAACCGGAAAACAGCCCGGGATGTATGGTTCAAAAAGATGGACAGTTGCGGCCGGGTCGTGATCGAGTCCGACGTGGAGATCGGTTGCGGGTGCACGATCGACAGAGGGGTCAGCCACGATACCGTGATCGGCAGGGGAACCAAGATGGACAACATGGTACACGTCGGTCACGACGTCGTCATCGGCAAGAACTGTTTGATTGCCGCCCAGGTGGGCATCGCGGGCGTGGTAACGATCGGGGACGGGGTTACCCTCTGGGGACAGGTAGGGATCAGCAAGACCCTGACAATAGGGGATCATGCGGTAGTGCTCGCCCAAAGCGGGGTGCCCGGTGACCTCGAAGGGGGTAAGGTCTATTTCGGTTCGCCCGTGGAAGATGCCGGCGTCGCCAAAAGGCGGCTCGTCTGGTTGAAACGGCTCCCCGAGCTCTGGGACAAGGTCAAGCGCCTGGAAGAACGCTAAGAGCCGCGCCTGCGGCGCTCAAAGGGCAAAATGCTTTTTTAATGCCGAGGCGTGGAAACGGATCGTTTCCTCCAGGGGCGTGAAGGCAAAACCGGGCAGCGCTTCCAACACCTTCCGGTTGTCAAAGCGCGTCACGGCCTGGGCCGTACGGGCCGTTTCCCGTGTAACGAGGGGGTCTTTGCCGGTAAACATGCTTTTTACTTTTTCCATGCGCCAAACCACCTCACCCAACAGGGGGGTCACCGCTTTGTGAGGACTCCGCCGGCCAAAAGCATCGGCCATGGTGGAGAACAATTGCCGGTAGGTCCAGTTGTCCGCACTGAGCACGTACCGCTCGGAATGAAGGGTGCTGTCCATCAGCCGGATCATTGCCTGTACCACATCGCGTACGTCGACAAACCCGCTGACGCCCTCGGTATACCAGGGGAACTCGTTATAGGCGGACTTGAAAAGCTCGGCAGATCCTTTTTCCCAGTCACCCGCACCCAGTATAATGGTGGGATTGACAATTACAGCCGGTAAACCCTCGGCGATGCCCCGCCATACCTCCATTTCACCGTAGTATTTGCTCTTGCCGTAGCGGGAGTTGTTGGTCTCTTCGGTCCACTGGGTGGCTTCGTCGATGAGGCTGTCTTGTTTAAGCCGGCCCAGGGCAGACACGGAGCTCACATAGACCATTTTGCGTACGCTTTTTTCCAAGGCGGCGTTGACGACGTTGGCGGTGCCTTCGGTGTTGATCCGAAGCAGGGTCTCCGCCTGACGGGGATTAAAGCTGACGATGGCGGCGCAATGGTAGACTTCCCGGATCCCTTCCATGGCGTCTTCCAGGGAAAGCACGTCCATCAGGTCGCCCTGCACCCATTCCACGCGTTCCTGTTCCGCAGGGGTCAGGATAAAGCCTTCGTAGGGGCGCCGGCACAATGCCCTGACAGGTGTGCCCGCGTCGAGCAGGGCCTTGATCAAATGGCTGCCGACGAGGCCTGTTCCACCGGTGACGAATACCATGGGTTTTGTTTGAGCGTTAGACATAAGCGTAATACCCTTGTCCCGTTTTTCTTCCCAGGTCACCCCGGGAAACGAGGGCTTCCTGGAGGGGAGAAGGGGTAAAGCGGGGGGCGTGCTGTAATGCGGTATAGAGAGAGCGGGTGACCGCCAGGTTGATGTCGTTGCCGATCAGGTCCATCAGCCGGAAGGGGCCCATTTTAAAACCGGTGGATTCGAGGAGGCGGTCGATCGTGGCAAAGTCGCCCACGCCCGCCTCTGCCAGCCGCAGCGCTTCGAGGTAATAGGGCCTGGCGACGCGGTTTACGATAAAACCGGGGGCGTCCTTACAGACGACCGGTACTTTGTCCCAGGAGCGAACCAGCCGCTCCAGCGTCTCCACAACGGCGGGATCGGTCTTTGATCCGGCGACTACTTCGACCAGTTTCATGACCGGCGCCGGATTAAAGAAATGCAGCCCGGCCACCCGGCCCGGTTCGGGTAGGGCGTCCTGCAGGCTGTTGATCGATAAGGAGGATGTATTGGAGGCAAAAATAGTATCCTTCGATGCGCGCAGGCTTTGAAACAATTGGATCTTGGCGTCCAAACGCTCGACGATGGCCTCTATGACCAGGTCCGCGCCGGCGGCCGGGACTTCGCTACACAGGTGCAGCCTTTTTTCTGCCGCGGCCTTTTCTTCCGCACTCATTTTCCCTTTATCCACCAGGCCCTGCCAGGACGCCTTTATGCCTTGCGCTGCTTTGGAAAGAGCGGCCGGTTCCAGGTCGAACAGAAAGGTCTCGTGTCCGAACCGGGCGGCCACTGCCGCGATGCCGCTCCCCATGGTGCCGGCCCCGCAAACGATGATGGATAGGGGGGACATGGCTAGGTGCTGCTGGTAAATTGTTGAAGAAAGCGGAGGTCGTTCTGGGCGTATAAGCGCAGATCGTTCACCCGGTAGTTCAACTGGGCGATGCGTTCGACCCCCATCCCAAAGGCAAACCCCGTATACTGCGTGGAATCGATGCCGAGGTTTTCCAGCAGTTGGGGGTGCACCATGCCGCAGCCAAGGATCTCCACCCAGCCCGTGTGCTTACAAAGCGAACACCCGGTGCCGCCGCAAACGGTGCAGCTGATGTCCATCTCCGCGCTGGGTTCGGTAAAGGGGAAGTAGGACGGGCGGAAGCGAACACGGGTATGCTCACCGAACATTTCCTTTACAAAGAAGTAAAGGGTTTGTTTGAGGTCGGCGAAAGACACGTGTTTGTCCACGTACAGTCCTTCGACCTGGTGGAAAAAGCAGTTGGCCCTGGCCGATACGGTTTCGTTGCGGTATACCCTTCCCGGGCAGATGATCCGCACAGGCAAGGGGCTGGTCTCCAGCACCCGCGCCTGTACCGAAGACGTATGGGTCCGGAGCACCCAGTCCGGATTGCGCTGGATATAGAACGTGTCCTGCATGTCGCGGGCCGGGTGGTTTTCGGGCATGTTCAGGGCGGTGAAGTTGTGCCAGTCGTCTTCGATCTCCGGTCCTTCCGCTACGGCAAAACCCAACCGCTGGTAGATGGATACGATGCGGTTGCGTACCAGGCTAAGGGGGTGTCGCGTGCCCAAGGTAAAGGCGTCGCCGGGCAGCGTAAGGTCCATGCCCGGTGTGTCTTTGTCCTTCCCGTCGGTCAGCCCTTTGTTGTCTTCGTACTTGGCCTCCGCGAGTTGTTTGAAGTCGTTGAGGACTTGCCCGAAAGAGCGTTTTTCCCCGGCGGGAATGTTTTTCATCTCCCCGAAAAGCGCCTTGACGATGCCCTTGGTGCCGAGAAACCGGATCCGGTAGTTCTCCAGGTCTTCCGCGGAACCGATGACCCACTGGTCGATCTCCTTCTTGTACTGGTCAATTTGTTGCAACACCTGTTCCATAAAGCGAAGATAGGAATATCTTTGCCCCTAAAGTAACCTGTATGTCCCTCCAAGACTTTCTGCAACCCGTCAGTACCTACGAGCTTAGCCACGACCGTGGCTTTTCAGACGGCCAGATCGGTTGCCATATCGCCGTTTGGGAGGGAGCCGATCCGGACATGAGTACCGCAGACGTGGTCCTGCTGGGCGTTGCAGAGGAAAGGGGCAATGGGCGCAGGGACGGGGAACCCGGTGGGCCGGACAAGATCCGGGAGCATTTTTATGCGTCGTACTACTGGCATCCCGAAGTCCGCTTAGCGGACGCAGGAAATGTGCGCAGGGGCGCTACCTTGCAAGACACGTACGCGGCGTTGAGACACGTCGTCCAGGAGCTGACAGGGGCGGGAAAGACCGTCGTTATCCTGGGCGGCAGCCACGACCTCACCCTCGCCCAGTACCAGGCGTACCGGGACCGGAAACAACTGATAGAGGTCAGTTGTATCGACGCCCTGATCGACCTGAATACGGATTCCCCGCTCAAGGCCGACAACTTCCTGCTCTCGATGCTGACGGAAGACCCCAACTACATCCGGCATTACAACCACATCGGTTTTCAAAGTTACTATGTCCATCCGCGCATGCTCGAAACCCTTGACAAACTCCACTTCGATTGCTACCGTGTCGGCAGGGTCCGGGAACAGATGGAAGAAATGGAGCCCGTCATCCGGCACTCCGACCTCGTGAGCATCGACATTTCGGCGATGGCCAACAGCTATGCCCCCGCCGCGAGGATCAGCCCCAACGGCTTTAGCGGAGAAGACATGTGCCAGCTGACGCGTTTTGCCGGCCTGAGCAACCGGCTGAGCTCTATTGGTATCTATGGCTACAGGCCCTCCCTGGACCGGGATGACCTGACCGCCCGTCAGATCGCCCAAATGCTGTGGTATTTTATAGACGGGCGTCAAAAAAGCTTTCAGGAAGCGCCCCTGGAGGAGCGGGACCACTACAACGAATTCCACACGGTGTTCGGAGAAGTCGAAAGTACCTTCCTGCAAAGCAAAAGAACCGGCCGCTGGTGGATGCAGCTCCCCGACCGGACCTACATCGCCTGTAGCTACACCGACTATGTAAAAGCCAGCAACAACGATATACCGGAGCGTTGGTTCCGGGCCCAGGAAAGAGGTTAGGCTCGTTTTTTGCATTCAAGGCGTGAAAACCTAAACACCGATTCCATGCGATACACCCTCCTAGTGTTATGCTGTTGCTTTCTGTCCGTCACCCGGGCGCAAGGGCCTTCCGGCTATTGGCTGAGTGAAGACAAAACCGGTTTTTTCGAAGGCCTGGAGAGTGTCGAGATGCGCCTGGACCCATCGGGGAACGCTTACAGCGGGAGCGTTTACTACTTATGGGAACATGGGATCTATTATCAGGCCATCAGCCTCGAAGGCAAGGTGCTTCCGGGGGACTCCGTCGAGCTCCGGGAAGTGGCCATGGTGGCCAACCGAAACGGCATTTTTGCCAACGACTGCCGGGGCGTCTTTCACTTGCATTACCGGCACGACAGCGAAAAGGAGTACCTGGAAGGTGTATGGAAAAAACCGGCGGGCAGCCGGTTGCGGTGTGCCGATACCCACGTCACCTTTTTTCGCAGCATACCACCGGATGCGGCCTGGAACCGGCCGGCCGGCAATGCGGTGAAGCGCGGTGCCCGCGTGGTGGCCAGGGTGACCCCTGCGCGTGAAAAGCCCGCGACGGGCACGCCCGCGGCTGAAAAACCTTCACTTGCCCCGGCGGCGCCACCCGCCCCCGTCGTGGTCGCCCCGCCGCTCAACCAGGATTCCCTCCGGTTCGTCGCTTTCAAGTCCCGAAAGGACTCCCTGGAGCTCACCGTGAAACACAAGGCCGATACGGCCCGTCTTGAACTGTACGACAACGGCATCGTGGACGGCGACCGCATCTCCCTTTTCCTTGGCGATAGTCTTATCCTCAAAAACTACGAGCTGCTCGCGGACGCACATGTTCTGACACTTCATTTGGACCCTAGCCTGGGGCAGCAGGTCCTTTCCTTGTATGCGGAGAATTTGGGCGAGATCCCGCCGAACACGGCGCTCATGATCGTCTATATTGACGACCAGCGCTACGAGGTGCGGTTGTCTTCCGATATGACGACCAATGCGAGGGTTGTATTCCAGCGCGTCCAATAACGCTAGTGCGCAAATAATTTTTCCAGCGACCCATGGTCGAGCACCGCATACGCCGGTTGCCCGAAGGGCGATACGTTGGGGGTGGCGCACTCCATAAGGGCGCCGGTCAGGTGCCGCATTTCGGAAGGCGCCAGGGAAACACCGGCCTTGATGGCCTGCTGGCGCGCCAGACCACGGATGAGTTTTTCGCGGGGCGTGACCTGGAGAGAGCCGGTAGAAAACTTGAATTGTTCGAGGACCTGTTCGATCACGCGGCGCTCGGTACCCGCTTCGAGGTCGGCCGGGGTGCCCTGGATGGCAAACGTATCCTTGCCAAAGGGTTCGATCTGGTACCCCAACTGGGCAAGGTCCGGCAAAAGGGTCTCCAGGAGGACGCTGTCGGCGGGGGACAGGGGCAGTACCGACGGGAACAAACAGCGCTGGCTGGGGAGGGCCTTGCCTTTGATGGCCAGCGAAAACCGTTCGAAAAGGACGCGCTCATGGGCGGCCTGCTGGTGGATCATCAGGAGGCCGCCGGGGTAGGCCACCAGGATATACGTGCGCAGGATCTGGAGGTATTGGCTGTCGGACTCGGGGAGGTCGTTCCTGCCCGGGAGCCCCAGAGGCTCCTGGAGCGTATGGGTAATGGGTTGGAAGGGCTCCTCCACAGCTGAAGGTGGGGTGAAGAACTCTTTCCAGTCCTTTAGCTCGCTCTTTTCGATCTTGTGCGCCTGGTTCCCGCGGCTAAAGGTCTGGTAGAGCGAGGAACCGGTGGCGGCGGTGCGTTCCCGGGAGGTAAAGGGTTTGGTGACCGCATCCAGTTGCTGGATGGAGGCGTCCAGGTCGAAGTCCAGCGTGGGGGTGACGCTGAACTGGGCGAGGGCGTGTTTGACGGCCGCCTGTACAAAGGCGTAGACGATCTTCTCGTCGGTGAATTTGATTTCTTGTTTGGTCGGGTGTACGTTGACGTCGAGCTGGGAAGGGTCGATGTCGATAAAAAGGGTGTACACCGGAAAGCTGTCGGCGGGGATGAGCTCCTGGTAGGCGGTCATGACCGCGTGGTGTAAGTAGGGGCTTTTTATAAAGCGGCTGTTGACAAAGAAGTACTGGTCACCCCTTGTTTTTTTGGCGGTATCGGGTTTCCCCGCAAAACCAAAGATGTTGAGGTAATCGGTATTTTCCTGGACGGGGATGAGCCGGGCATTGTACCCATTACCCAAGAGCTGGACGATGCGTTGTTTGAGGGAGCCTTTTTCAAGATGGAACATTTCCTGGCTGCCCGACACCAGCGAAAAAAAGATCTCCGGGAAGGCCAGCGCGATCCGCATGAATTCCTCGACGATATGCCTCATCTCGGAGGCATTGCTTTTTAGAAAGTTTCTTCGCGCGGGAACATTGAAAAAAAGATTTTTCATCGAGATACTGGTCCCTTTGGCCATAGCTACAGGCTCTTCTTTCCGAAGGGTGGTATTGTCGATCTCGATACACGTGCCCCATTCGTCTTCTTCCCGCCGGGTCTTGAGGATCACTTCCGATACGGCGGCGATGGACGCCAGGGCTTCACCCCGGAACCCCATGGTCTTGATGTGGAAAAGGTCGTCGATGCCTGTGATCTTGGAGGTGGCGTGGCGAGCAAAACAATTCCGGGCATCGGCGGCGCTCATGCCCGATCCGTTGTCGGTCACCTGTACCAGGGCCTTTCCGGCGTCCTGGATGATCACGCGAATGTCGGTCGCGCCGGCGTCGATGGCGTTCTCCATCAGCTCTTTTACGGCGCTGGATGGACGCTGGATGACCTCTCCTGCCGCGATCTGGTTGGCGATGCCATCCGGTAGCAAACGAATGATGTCGGGCAAATCTTTTAATTTACAGGGTAAAATTACTGCGAATATTGATGATAAAGCTATTCTGTGCAGCCGCTTTTTCCCTGCTCACGCGGACGACACTCCAGGCTCAGGTGCCGGATGCCGTGGCCAGGCACTGGGCGGACAGCGTGCTCTTAAGGCTCAGCGTAAATGACAAGATCGCACAATTGATGGTAATCCGGGCGTCGGACCAGGCGCGGTACTACACCGCGGAGACGGAGGACGCGGTCCGGCGGTACCACGTCGGCGGGCTTTGTTTTTTCCAGGGCGGACCCGTCCGGCAGGCGGAGCTGACCAATGCGTACCAGCAGATGAGCGCGGTCCCGTTGCTGATCACGCAGGACGCCGAATGGGGCCTGGGGATGCGCCTTGACAGCGTCGACGCCCTGCCCCACCAGATGATGCTGGGGGCGGTCCGGGACACGGGGCTCATCGAACGCATCGGTGAACAGGCCGGTATACAATGCAAGCGGCTGGGCGTCACCATGGACCTGGCGCCCGATATAGACGTCAACAACAACCCCGATAACCCGGTAATCAACGACCGGTCTTTTGGGGAAAATAAATATACCGTCGCCCGGTACGGCGCGTTGTACGTCAAAGGACTCGGGCGGCAAGGAGTGATGGGTTGCGCCAAACACTTCCCCGGACACGGGGATACCCAGACCGACTCGCACCTGGACCTGCCCGTCATCCGCAAGACGCGGGCGGAGCTGGATTCCCTGGAGCTCTACCCGTTCCGGAGCCTGGTGGCGTCGGGCGTACCTGCGGTTATGGTGGGGCACCTGTATATCCCCGCCCTGGATGCCCGGGAGAACCGCCCTACGTCGCTCTCCGACAAAGCCATCGGTTTATTGAGGCAGTGGGGCTATACAGGGATCGTGATGACCGATGCCCTTGACATGAAGGGTGTCACCAAATACTTTCCAAAGGGCAACGCTGCCCTCGAAGCGTTGCGCGCAGGCAACGACCTGTTGTGTCTCCCCGTGGACGTCAAAGCAACGCTGAAGTCGGTGCGCAAAGCGGTCCGGCATCACGTCCTTTCCGCGGCCAGCCTGGACGACAAGGTCCGCAAGGTACTGATGGCGAAATATACCTATGTAGGCGTGTCTCCCCGGGTGGTTGACACCGGTCACCTCGTCCAGGACCTGAATGCGGGAACTGCTGTGCTCCGGCGGCAGGTGGCGCTGGAGGCGCTGACGCTCCTCCGCCGTGACAACCCGCGGTTATTCCCCTTGTTGAACCGGCCGGAACGGATCGAACAGGGCGACAGTACTGCGCTCCGGGTGGCCTACCTGGGGATCGGGTTGGAAGACGACAATGCTTTTGCCCGGAAGATTCGCGAAGGGTATCGCGCCGACGCCTTTTATTTCCCTTATACAGAAGGGATGGAGCGTGTTCCCACCCTTCTCCGGCTGTTAAAAGGGAATTACCAGGCCGTAGTCGTTGGCATACACGGGTATAGCCGCAGACCACAGGGACACTATGGGTTGAGCGCGCCCGCCCTTGCCTTGCTGGACAGCCTGCAGACCTTTTCAAATGCCGTGACCTTTGTGTTTGGTAATCCGTATGCGATAAGGTATTTCCCCGGGATGCACAACCTCGTCGCCTGTTACGAGGACGACTCGGTCACCCAGTGCGTCGCCGCGGAAATGCTCGCCGGCCGGAAGGAGCCGATGGGCGTATTGCCCGTAAGCGCCGGAGGTTTTGCCGTGGGAACGGGCCTGCAACCGGCTGTTCCGCCGGAACCATTGCCGATGCCGGCCGCCCGGCCGGAAGACGTGGGGCTTAACGCCCGGCGGCTCCAGGTCATTGATTCCCTGGCCGAAGACGCCATCGCCCGTCACGCCACGCCCGGTTGCGTGGTCCTGGTGGCCAGGAACGGGAAGATCGTCTGGGACAAGGCGTATGGCTATATGACGTTTGACCGGACCGAATCCGTGCGCCCGGACGACCTGTATGACCTGGCCTCGGTCACCAAGATCTGCGCCACCACTGTCTCCGTGATGCAGCTCTACGATGAGGGCAAGATCGACCTGGACAAAACATTGGGCGACTACCTGCCCTGGCTCGCCGGTACGGACAAGGCCGGTCTTTTCCTAAGGGACATCATGCTCCACCAGGCGGGTCTGAAAGCCTTTATACCCTTTTACAAAGACGTGTCCGACAAAAAGGATGATCCGCTCCCGGCTTTTTTCACCGGCCGTCCGGAAACGGGTTTTACCGTACGCGTCGCCGAAGGCCTGTACATGCGCAACGACTATGTCGACAGCATGTACCGGCAGATCGCTACCAGCCCCCTGGGCCCGGAAGGCAAGTATGTATACAGCGACAACGACTTTATACTGATGGGCAAAATCGTGGAGGCCGTCAGCGGGATGTCCCTCGACCAATATGCCCGGCAACACTTTTATGTGCCCCTGGGCATGATCACGACGGGTTTTCATCCGAGAGATCGTTTTCCGCTTTCGCAGATCGCTCCGACCGAAGACGAAAAAACATTTCGCCGCCAGCTTCTCCGGGGTGACGTACACGACCCGGGTGCGGCGATGTTTGGCGGCGTCAGCGGACACGCCGGTTTGTTCAGCGACGCTTACGATTTGTCCATCCTGCTCCAGATGCTCCTCAACGGGGGAGAAATGAACGGCGTCCGCTACATCCGGGACAGTACGGTCCGGTATTTTACGGACTACCACAGCACCATCAGCCGCAGGGGTTTTGGCTTTGACAAACCGGAAAAGGACAATGCCGGGCGCCCGGATCCCTATCCTTGCCGGAGCGCCTCCCCGGAAACCTTTGGTCATACCGGTTTTACCGGGACCTGTATATGGGTCGACCCCGTATACAACCTGGTTTTTGTTTTCCTGTCCAACCGGGTTTGCCCGGACGGGAACAACAACCTTTTGTCCAAGCTGAACGTACGGAGCAACATCCAGGAAGCGATCTATCAGGCCATGGAGTGAACCGGGGCGGGTTCTCCCCGGACGGCCTTTGCGGGGCCATGGAACCGGTCTTTCAGCTTCAGGAATTTCTTTTCAAAAAGGTAATAGGACGCGCAGGCGACGAGGAGCAGGACCGGGATGTTTACCCAGAAAGCATCCCCGTGGGGAATGGTGTGTGCCCAGGGCTGGTGGTTTGTAAAAAGCTGCTGCCAGATATAGAGACTATACGACAGCACGCCGATCCATTTCAGGAAAGGAATGTTCAGCAGCCGGTAAAACCACGACCCGGGCTGGAGACTCAACAGCACCGCCGCGCCCGCCAGGAGCGGGTTCGCATACATCCAGAAGGATTGCCACCCCCCCACCGTGATATTGAAGTGCCCGACCGCCACCAGGAGCACCAGGAACGGCGCCAGGAATCGATACTTCGAAAGGACCTGCAGGGGGATCATCCCCTTGAACATCAGGATGGCGCAAAAAGAGCCAAAAAGAATCGAGGTGATCCCTCTCCCGAACAGATCCACCCCGATGCCCAGGAGTATCCCCGTCGTTCCCGTGATGTGGCTATGATAGTACAGGATGGAAATCGGGGGACCGATCAGCAGCAGAATAAAGATCAGGCGTATATAGGTTCGGTAGTGGTATTTCAGCAAAAAAGGGACGACGAAATAAAACTGCTCTTCCACCGCCAGGCTCCAGAAATGCCCGGTTTGCCAGGACGTATCGTATACCGTCATCAGGTTTTTTACATAGAAAAAGGCCATCAGGAAATCGAGCCGCGCGATGTGCAAGGCAAAAACCTGGTTGATGACCAGCAAGACCAGTAGAAAGAGATAGGCAACCGGGAAAATCCGCAGAAAACGCCGGATATAGAAACGCTTCAGCGAAAAGGAGCCGGTCGTGACCTGCTCTTTTAGCAACAGGGTCGTGATCAGGAATCCGCTGATGGCAAAAAAGATCATCACCCCCGTGCTCCCGCTGATATACCGCCCATAAGGGGTGGTGTACAGGATATGACCTACAATGACAAAGATGATGGATATGGCCCTCAAACCGTCCAGCGAAGGGAGGTAGGAAACAGAAAGGCTGGCAGGTATGGCATCAAAACGAGCGTCGCCGATGGTTTTCCATGCAGATCTCAAAGAGAGCATAATAGAATATTGGTAATCAATATTAATGAAAAAAAATCAGATAGGAAGGAGAAATATGGAGCCATAAACTAAATATTTTAGTAAATTGTGCTAAAATATTTGGTCATGGCTGTCAAACCCACCTCGATACCCCCCTTCCCCGAGGCCGAATACATGTTGGTCATTTCCCCTGAGGAACACCTGCAGGAGCGCATCGCGCGCGTCCGTCAAAGCCTTTCTGAAAAGACCGGCATCCGTACGCGGGAAGGCAAAACCCACATCACGCTGGCCCGCTGGCAGGCCTGGGATATGATGGAGGAACGCCTGTTGCAGCGCCTCCGCGTCCTTGCCATGGAGCAATACCCGTTCCAGGTGCAGATGGAGGATTTCAAGGGGTTCCCTTCGCACACGGTGTGCATTCAGGTCCCTACCCGGGAACCCATCCTCCGGCTGGTGGCCAGGGTCCGAAAACACAAACGGCTGATGCGGTCCATGGAAAACGACCCCTATTTCGTCAGCGAGCCCTACCTGACCATCGCGCGCGGGCTGACCGCACCCCAATATGAACAGGCCATGCAGGTCTTGGGGGGCAAGCACTTCCACGCCTCCTTTGTGGCGAGTGCCATGCTGCTCCTCAAGCGGCGCGCCGGAGGACAGCCGTACCAGATACTGGCGCGGTTCGACTTCGAGCACCTGCCCGTCACGGCCCGGCAGGCCAGTCTTTTTGCATGAGAAACAAGAGGCTCATAAAACCTGCACAAGGCGATTCGCCAGACTACTTTCAGGGCCGGGGCGCCCAGATCAATACCCGGAACCGTTTCCTGCAACAGTCGTATGTGCAGGAACACGCCGAAGGGATCGACGAATGGGGACAGCCCGACGAAGCCACCATTTACCTGGAAGAAAATGCCAAGACCCTTGTCAACAAGGTGGACAGCCCGGACGTGGGGATGTGGTACAGCATGAACCCCTATCAGGGCTGCGAACACGGCTGTATCTATTGTTACGCACGGAACGCGCACGAGTATTGGGGATACAGCGCCGGGAGCGATTTCGAGCACAAGATCCTGGTGAAAAAGAACGCCGCCCAGCTCCTGAGGAAATTCCTGGATCGCAAGGACTGGGAGGTGGTGCCGATCTCCCTGTCCGGCAATACGGATTGTTATCAACCCGCCGAAAGGAAGTTCCGGATCACGCGCAGCCTGCTGGAGGTGGCCCTGGAGTACCGGCAACCCATAGGGATCCTCACCAAAAACGCGGGCGTCCTCCGGGACGCGGACCTGCTTCGGGAAATGTCCTCCATGCGCCTGGTCACGGTATTGGTATCCCTCACGACGTTTAACGAGGACCTCCGCAGGGCGATGGAACCCCGGACGACGACGGCTCACCAAAGGCTAAAGGTGCTGGAGACACTGAGTAGTTGGGGGATACCCACGGGCGTGATGACCGCGCCCATGATCCCTGGCCTCAACGACCATGAAATGCCCGCCCTGCTCAAAGCGGCCAAAGAAGCGGGGGCATCCAGGGCCGGGTATACCGTTGTCCGGCTCAATGGGGCCATCAAGCTCCTTTTTCATGACTGGCTGTACAAGAATTTCCCGGACCGGGCCGACAAGGTTTGGCACCAGATAGAAGCCTGCCACGGTGGCAAGGTCAACGACAGCGAATTCGGACGGCGAATGAGCGGGGAAGGAGGCGAAGCCGACGTGATCCGCCAGCAGTTCCGCATCCATACACAACGCCTGGGACTCAACAGCGAGCGGCTTTCCCTGGATACTTCCCTGTTCCGCCGGCCCGGAGAACAAATGAGGCTTTTTTAACGTAGTTTTGAGCCCTCATCGCCCGGAACATGCCACTGCAACGAGCCATTATTTTTGCCGCGGGACAGGGACCGCACCTCAAACCCTGGACAGACCAACATCCGAAAGCCCTGGCCCAGGTCAATGGCAAAAGCCTTCTCCAGCGCAACATAGAATACCTGCAGCGATACGGCATCAAGGACGTGATCGTAAACGTACACCATTTTTCGGACCAGGTCATCGGTGAAATAGAGCGCAGCAAAGGGTGGGGAAGCCAGGTAACGATTTCCGACGAAACCGGTGGACTTTTAAGGACCGGAGGCGGTCTCAAACACGCCGCCTGGTATTTCGGTGACACCGACCCCTTCGTGGTGATGAACGTAGACATGCTCACCAACCTGGACCTGGACAAAATGCTGGCCTTCCACCAGTCCCACGGGTCCAAGGTGACGATGGCCGTGACCAAGCGGCTGACGTCCAGGAATTTCCTTTTCAACGACCAGGGCCGTCTTTGCGGGTGGATCAACACCCAGACAGGTGAACAACGGATGTGCCGGGCAGACCATCCCCTTATCCCCAAGGCCTACAGCTGTATCAATATTTTCCAGCCATCGGTTTTCCCGCTGATCACCAAGACGGGTGCCTTTTCCATCATCGACCTGTATATAGAGGTCGCCAAACACGCACTGGTCTTGGGCTATGACCATACCGGGGATCAACTGGTCGACATCGGCCGCCCGGAAAGCATTGCCAAGGCGGAAATGTACTTTCAATAACTTGCTATGTACCGTATAACCGAACAGCCCGATTCCATCCTCCTGAGCGGACCCGACGGCACCCAGGCCGAAATCATCCCTTCCTGCGGCGCGTTGCTCAACTATTTTGCCATACAAATCGGGGGAAAACCCTTTAACGTCATCGACGCTTTTCCGGACCCTGCGTCCGCAAAGGGCGCCATCAAGCCCGCGTTTCAAAGCGCCAAGCTGTCTCCCTTCGTCTGCCGCATACGGGACGCACGCTATAGTTACCAGGGGAGCCTGTATGCCCTGGAGAAGTTCACCCTCAACGGGGCGGCCATCCACGGGTTGTTGTTTGACGAAGACTTTGTCCCGGTGGAATCCCTCGAAGGCCCCGATGAAGCCTCGGTGGCCCTGCGTTTTGTCTACAAAGGCACCGATCCCGGTTATCCCTTCACGTTTGACTGCCTGGTACGGTACACGCTCAAAGGCGCCTCCATCCGGTTGGATACCGAGGTCCTCAATACCAGCCACCGCAGCATCCCCCTGGCCGACGGCTGGCACCCTTATTTCACCCTGGGCAAACCCATCGACGAACTGGAGTTCCAGTTCCACGCCCACGAAATGCTCGAATTCGAAAACCTCCTGCCCACCGGCCGCCGGCTTAGCAACACCCATTTCAACCGTTTGGAAAAGATCGGCAAGACCGAACTCGACAATGCTTTTGTTTTGGATAAAGGATACACCGGAGCTGCTTGCATCCTTCGGGACCCTTTGACCGGGATTAGTGTCGAGATCGCCCCCGACGCCAGCTACCCCATTCTCCAGATCTACACGCCTCCCCACCGTCGCAGCATCGCCATCGAAAACCTAAGCGGCGCGCCCGATAATTTCAACAACGGGATCGGGTTGATCGAGGTGCAACCCGGGGAGGTGAAGGTGTTTTCGACGACGTATACGATACACGCGGGGCGTTAGACCCGGATGTATTTCTTCTTTTTGTCCAGGTAATAAGCGACGACCCAATAAAGCGCGATCAGCGTCACCGCGTACATGACGGCCGCGGCCCTTTTGTCGATCGCCAGCGGATAACAGACGTGGTTATAAAACCAGCCCAGCGGGGCCGTATGGATGGGCTTTCCGTCTACCGGGTCAATATCGTCCCACCGGATCAGTCGCTGGAGTTTGGGGAAAAAAGAACTGAGGATATATAGGAAAAGGGGATTCTTGCCAAAGACGTCAAAAAACTTTGTCCACCCTCCTTTCCACCCGCGGAACTCGATCACGAAGACGAGGACCGACAGGGAAAGGATCGCCAGCCCCACGGTATAAAGAACATAGGAGCTCGTCCAGATCTTTTTATTGATCGGGAAAACCAGGTCCCAGCACAAGCCCAGCACGGCAAACACACAACCCGCGACAAAAAGGTTGCTCAGCATCTCATAGGTCTTGCCTTTGGTCAGGATATAATTCCCCACGAAATAGCCAAATACCATATTCCCCACCGCAGGAAGCGTGCTCATCAGGCCTTCCGGATCGAAGGGTACGCCCTCGCCATGGTACAGCAGCGCTTCTCCAAACACCGCCTTATCGACCTTTAGCCCAAAGTAACCCTGAAGGCTGTAAGGATCGCCCGGCGTACCAAATGCATAACACGCCCACCAATACAGCAACAAGATCGCCACGACGGCCACAAATGCCCCTTTCGGCTTTAGATAGTACAGCAGGAAAGCGCCTATAAGGTAACAAAGCGCCAGCCGCTGTAAGACCCCCATGACACGGATCTGGCCGATCGCCCGGAACACCAGGTGGTCATCCTTCCACTCGAAAAAAGGCGCCCAGTTCAGGAGGTAACCGATGAGGAAAATCAGAAAGCTCCGCCAGACGACTTTTTTCAAAAAGGCCCCCGGCCCCGCCTGCTCCAAACGCGGCAACACAAAGGCAAAGGCGTTCCCCATCGCAAAAAGGAAAAAGGGGAAGACCAGGTCCGTGGGTGTACACCCGTTCCAGGGCGCATGGTCCAACGGTGTGTATACAAACTTTCCCGCCTGGTTATTGACCAGGATCATCAGGACCAGCGTGGCTCCCCTGAAGACGTCTAAAGAGTAATAGCGCTCGCGCATTAGCGGAAGATACGCAAATAATTGTTGCGTGGTCGCCTTCGCCCGGGCGCGGCCCGGTGCCGCGTTAGTCGTTATCCCCCTGCGCCGCCGGGCGCACGAACGCGCTGCGGTGCGGCGCCGGCAGCGGCGCCTGGTCACCCTTGAGGCCCTTCCAGAGGATCTCGTTGAATTCCCGGTCGGGGACGCGGTCTTCCCGGGTGAAGTCCATTTGCCCGGAGCGCTTCGACCAGATGCTGGCCACGGTGTTTTTGTCGTTCAGGTCCACCTGTGCGGGCAGGGCCATATAACCAGTCGTATCCGGCGTGTCGGCAAAACAGCGCCACATCGGCGTGGCCGCCGCGTCGTACTGGCTCATCGGAGACATGCCCAGGATCAGTTCAATGGTGCGGAGCATGGACGACGTAGAATACGCCGTGTGGTCGACAAAGTGCCGCTTGACGTATCCGCCGGCGATATACGCCGTGCTCCGGTGCGCATCCACGTGGTCGGGTCCGTTTTGGGCGTCATCCTCCAGGACGAATACCACGCTTTGGGACCAGATGGGGCTTTGGCTAAGGTGCTCCAGGAACAAGCCAAAGGCCAGGTCGTTGTCCGCCACGAAAGCAAAAGGCGTCGGTTTGCCCATGCTCAACCCCTGTGTATGGTCGTTCCCGAAACGGACGTAGTTGAAATGGGGGACGGCATGGTTAGCCACCAGCGAGTCGAAGTCCCGGACCCATTGCCCGTACCGTACCGTGTCCCTCACCGAAAGGTCAAAACCGGTATAATAGGGGCAAAAGTGACCTTCCACCGCCGGAATGTTCGGTTTCCCATCGTCGGCAAATTCACCGTAGGTCCGGTAGGTCACCCCCGCCGCTTTACAATGATCCCAGATATATCCCCCCTTGGGCCAGCCCGTTTTGCCCTGGCCCTCAAAGTCGTATTTACCGCCCCTTCCGCCATAGCTCGTCGGCCAGGTCTTTTCCACATAGTCCGTCGCATACGCCGCGGAGCTCCAGTTGTGACCGTCCGCACTCACCTCCGCGTCCACGTAGAAATTGTCCAGCAACACAAAATCGCGGCTGATGGCGTGCTCGTTGGGCGTCACCTTTTGCCCGAACAACACAAGGCTCGAATCCCCGTTGCCCTCCGGCATGTCCCCTAAGACCTGGTCATACGTCCGGTTCTCTTTGATAATATAAAACACGTATTGAATCGGTGAAGGCGCCCCCACCGTCCGGGGAACGGGATTCCCTTCTTCGCCCTGCGCCTGCTTTTCCTCCCCTTTGTTGTACGGCGTATTCGCATACACCGCCTGCTGATCGATGGCCAGCTGGGCGGCGTCCGGTTCCGGGATCATACTCAGGGTCCCCCGAAACAGCGCCCCGATGTATTGCACATCCCTCGGTTTTTGCGCGTCCCCCGCCTGGTAGTTTACGCGTTGCCGCCGCTGGATCGGATTGGGTCCAAACGGGTTGGCCGCAGACGAAAATCCCTTGCCATCGGCCACAAAGATCGTCTTGCCCATGACCCGTACACAGGTAGGGTACCACCCCACCGGGATAAAACCCTTGCTCGTGCTGGAACCCGGATGGCTGACGTCGTACACCGCGAGACAATTGTTATCCGCGTTGGCGATGTACAGCGTCCGCTCGTCCTCGCTCAGGGCCACGCTGTTGGTCGTCGACCCGTCCGGCGCGTCCGGGTAAAGGGCCGCGTTCAGCGTCTCCAGCACTTTCCGGTGTTTTACATCGATCACCGACACCGAATTGTCGTTGCTGTTCGCCACAAAAAGATATTTCCCCGAGCGGGACAAACACGCGTCGTTGGGATTGTCCCCCACGGGGATGCTTGCGAGCTGCTGCCAGCTTTGCGTGTCGTATATCAACACCGCGTCTCCACCCCAGCAGGTCACGTACAACTCCTTTTTGTCCGGGGACAACAAGCAGGCATATCCCTCTCCCGGCAACGCGATCTTTTGCATGATGGCGTGACTCGCCAGGTCCAGGACATACAGCGACTTGTCGTCCTTGGTCACCACGTATAGCTGACCCTTATTCACCGCGATCCCCGCCGGCCAGATCGCATTCGGCCAGCGCGGCCCCAGCGGAATCGAGTCCGACTGCGTGAGCTTCCCGTCCGCTACGGTGTATCTTAAGATGCAATTGTTTGTCCCTCCTGCCGCATATAAGTAATGCCCGTCCTCCGAAAACGTCAGCCCCAGCCACGACCGGCGGATGGGCATGCTGTCGGAGACGACCCCTTTCGCCAGGTCCACCAGTTCGATGCTTTGATCGCTTTGGCCGTTGTTCGTTACGGCCATGTACTTCCGTCCTGGTGCTACGACCATGTTCAGCGGCAGGTCGCCGAGGCCGATGCTGGTACCCACTGGCGTTAGTGCCCAGCCGTTGGGGAGGTGGATGCGTTCGCTATTGAGTTGATCGAGGGTTTGCGCCGTTGCGGCTGTCCCCGCGAGGAGCACCGACATCAAAAGCGCCACCGCAGACACGCGGCCGGAAGTCATACGAAGGATATTCATGCGATCAGGTCGTTAGGTTTGAAGCGCCAAAGGTACCGTCGCCGTTTTTTCGGCCGTGGCCGGTTGTGAAAATTAACGTAAGCGTAATCGTTTGCAAAGGGTAAATTGAGCCCCTGCGGTTAGATTTCCTGCTCCACAAGCTTCCCATCCTGACAATACTTCTACTGTTCGAAACAATGGCAATCGTCTTTCACAATGCCTACTTCCCAGCACTCTTGCAATGGCTAAAGAGCCTTTTATCCCTGCTATAACATAGGTAGAAAATGGGAGTTTTTCTTCTATTTTTTCCTATTTGATACTTTATTGAAACCATTGCCAGTATTGTTTTTGGGCCGATCAGATATTCTGTAACTTGGTACTTTAAATTGCTTGTTGTGACTGTTGCAATCGCTATCGATTTTGAGAATGTCTACAAGTTCGACTCGGTTTCCGAGGACTGGAAAAAAAGCACCTTTCGACCGGAGGTGATGAAGGGGGAAAAAGTACCACTAATTGTAGAGATCGGCAGTGAGGCCCATGAACTGCTGCCAAACGTGTATAACCTGGCCTTTGGCCCCCGGGGCCCGAAAGGCCGCATCGATGACAAAGCCCTGCTAACCTATAAAGACTATTCTAAAGTATTTTCAACGATTCTCTTCACCGGTCTTACGTATTTGAACATCAACAATGGACACTTCATCGGCATTGACGGTTCCAACAATGCAAGGGCATTCCTATACTATAGGATTATACAAAAGAACTTCGATTACCTTGACCACTATTTCAATATATATGGTTTGAAATATTATGTGAGGATCACCCGGTTTGGAAAACGCCAATATGATAACCCCTTTGATTTTGAAGATGTTTTGCCCTCTCCCGCCAGGATACAAAAAGGGGGGAGAACAAGTGTGGACTTGATGTACAACTATTTTATTTTCAATAGAAAATGAGTTACTTGATTGATCTCGGAATAAATTGTAGTTTTATATGATGGACGAAGAAAAAGAAAGAGTAGAAAAAATGATCCAGGCTTTAATCGAAAAAGCCAAAAAGGACGGCCTCAAATATAAGCCTTCGAGAGGGGTCCATAATAGGTCTTCATTGCACCAAATCATCAAGACCAAGGAGCAAGCGGACAGGTTTATGCACCTGCTAAAAAACGCATAGCGTCTTTACTGATAAGCCCGGTAAAGCATATACAGAATCTTGCTTTCCTGATCCCCCCAAGACTTAACAGTATCCGACATAAAATGCCGCTTGAACGCGAGTGCCGCCGCGCTGCTATCGGTAATGTCATACCCGATCAGCCGTAGTCCCAACAGCGGACTGAACCCGGAGGGAACAATCACCCCGGTCGTATCCCCATACCACAACCCAAACCCATGATCATACAGCGTCTTCCAGGGGAAGTACGCACTGGGATCATCTTTGCGCGTGGGCGCTATGTCCCCGTGACCGATGAAGTTGGCGGCGGGGATATGATACGTTGTCTTTAGCGTTGCGAGCAGCCGCAGGAGGCTCCCGACCTGCGCGTCGGGGAAAGGCTCGAACCCGTTGTTGTCGAGTTCTATCCCAATGGATATTGAATTGACGTCGGTGATATTCCCCCACTTGCTGACACCGGCCTGCCAGGCGCGGAGATAGTCGTTGAGCATGTGGTAGATGGTACCGTCCCGGCAAATAACGTAGTGGGCGCTGACTTGTGTGCGGGTAACCGTAAAAGTATGTAGCGTCTCCGGGCAGCCGTTTTGGGCAGTATGGTGGATGATGACCATATTGGGTTTCCGGAGGTTGAAGTTGACGGTGCCGGCCCAGTAGGGGGGCGCGGGAACGGAATCGGTACCGGGGGTGAGCGGTGTCTGACGGAGGGAACGGGCGTAGGCCTTCACCTGCTGTCTGTAAGAGCGGTTGGTCGCCTTGTAGGGGTTGGTGGCGCAGGCGGCCAGGAGGAAGGCGAGAAGAAGGAGCTTAACCTTTGGCATAAAAAAAGGGCCGTCGGTGGCGACGACCCTTGAAGGTACAATATTTTAGGAAGGCGATGGTTTAGTTCAAATACGCCGTAATCTTCGGATCCATCGGCGTCACCGGGCTATCGAACTTGGTGATGAGCGTGCCGTCCTTATCCAGGAGGAACTTGGTGAAGTTCCATTTGATCTCGGCGTCCATCACACCGTTCTTTTGCTTGTGGGTGAGCCAGTCGAAGAGGGGGGCGATGTCGTCGCCTTTGACGGACACCTTGGCGGCCATGGGGAAAGTAACGTTGTATTTGCCGGTGCAGAAGGTTTTGATCTCTGCGTTGGAACCGGGTTCCTGGCCGCCGAAGTTGTTGGCGGGGAAGCCGACCACGACGAGCTTATCTTTGTAGGTTTCGTAGAGCTTTTCCAGGTCGGCGTATTGCTTGGTGTAGCCGCACTGGGAGGCGGTGTTGACAACGAGGATGTACTTGCCTTTGAATTTGGCGAAATTGATGGTGCCTCCGTCGATGTCGGTCACCTTGAATTTATGAATGGTTTGGGGTGTAACGTTGGTGACGAGCAACAGGCTCATCAGCAGTACGGCTTTTAACATAGTTCTTGCATTTTGTAGATACAAGGTACGCCCTTAAAACCGTTTTGTCAAACCGCATACCCACTCACTTAAAAAATAGCTCGTAGACTTCTTCGACCCTTGCAACAGATACTATATCAATGGGATACATTGAAGGATCGAGGCCTTTCAGGTTGTACCGGCTGATCACCATTTTTTCGAAACCGAGCTTCGCGGCTTCGGCAATACGCTGTTCGATCCGGCCGACGGCGCGGATCTCCCCGCTGAGGCCGACCTCTCCGGTAAAACAGGTATGGGGGGGCAGCGGCAGGTCTTCGTATGAAGACAGGAGGGCGCACAGCACGGCGAGGTCGATGGAGGGATCTTCGATCTTTAGTCCGCCGGCAATGTTTAGGAATACGTCCTTTAGGCCGAAGTGGAAACCGCCCCGTTTCTCCAGCACAGCCAGGAGCAGTTGGAGCCTGCGGGTATCGAAGCCGGTGGCGGTACGTTGGGGGGTGCCGTATACGGAAGGGGTCACGAGCGCTTGTACTTCGACGAGGAGGGGGCGCAGTCCTTCGAGGGTAGCGGCGATGGCGGTCCCGCTGAGGATTTCTTCGCGTTGGGCGATGAGGAGCTGGGAGGGGTTGGCGACCATCCGCAAACCGGCGCCGGTCATTTCGTAGATGCCGAGCTCCGAGGTGGATCCAAAACGGTTCTTGGTGGTGCGCAGGATGCGAAAGGTGTAGTGTTGATCTCCTTCGAATTGAAGAACGGTGTCGACCATGTGTTCCAGGATCTTGGGACCTGCAATGTTGCCGTCCTTGGTGATGTGCCCGATGAGGAATACGGGGATCCCGGTTTCCTTTGCAAAACGTTGAAATTCAGCAGCGCATTCCCGGATCTGTGAGACGCTGCCGGGGGACGATTCGATGTAAGGGGTATGCAGGGTTTGAATGGAATCGACGATGACAAGCCCGGGTTGCATTTTCCTGATCTCTTCAAAAATGACCTGCGTGTTGGTTTCGGTCAGCAGGTAAAATTGTTCGTGAGGGCTCGCGATGCGATCGGCCCGCATGCGGATCTGCTGCTCGCTTTCTTCTCCACTGACATAGAGGGTCGCTAAACCCGTCATGTGCAGACCTGTTTGCAGGAAAAGTGTGCTCTTTCCAATCCCCGGCTCTCCCGCGACAAGGACAAGGCTTCCCGCCACGATACCCCCGCCCAGCACGCGATTCAGCTCCTGGTCCGGGGTGATGATGCGGAGGTCTTCCCCTCCTTTCACTTCGTGGAGCGGAACGGTTTTGGAAACAGCGGCGCCGGATGTTCTGGCGGAGAGGGAGGGGCCCGGGCCCTTTATGATGACTTCTTCGACGAACGTATTCCACTCCTGGCAACTGGGACATTTACCCAACCACTTGGCGCTTTCATACCCACAATTCTGACAGAAGAAGACCGTTTTACTTTTTGCCATGGATGTGCCCTTATACAAAAAAGAAAGGATCGGCAAGACTACCGACCCTTTGTACTTACTAACCCATTAAATTCTTGCACTAAATTACAAATTGACGCCACATAAAAAAATTAATTTTTCCCTTTGTGAATAACTTTCAAGGCCCTTTCAGGCCTCCTGACAGGAGCCAAAAAAGCCCCTTAATTGATTGATAAACAAAGAAATACAAATTAACTTATCGTCCGTCGGCCGGCGGACATTTTGTCGGTTGGGCACTTCATAAGGAGAAAGCGTCACTGTCGTTTTGGCATGTGCAATGACCCGATTTCTGCCATTTTGTACGTCTTGTTAAAGGTGTTTTAAAGGCATTATAATGATTCCCTAAATGCAAAAAAGGGCGCATCAGAAACCGGGGCCGGGTGGTCCTGCAAACAATATGACACCCAAACCATACCTGCTTATTTTCACCATCGGCTTTACCTCCTGTATCACCCAAGGCCGCTATGTATTCAGAGACAACACCGCCACCATGCCGGGGCTGACCCACAAAGGGGAAGCGGTGGTGTCCGGGACGATCGCCAGCAATGGACAATCGAACGGAGATGGTATTCAGCCCTACGCACTCCATGGGTACGACCTGGAAGGGGCCTACGCGTTGTCCGATCATTGGACGGTACAAGGGGCTTTTGACCGGCGGTCGGCAGCCTATGCGGGGTCTACAAACATGATCCCCGGGTACGACAGTTGCCGCCTGTTTTACCGCAACACCACTTGGGAGGTAGGCGCCTCCTATATGTGGTTATTGAGAAAACACGTCTATTTCGCACCGTCGTTTGGTGGTGGCGGAGGTGTGTTTCATATCGGGGACCGGGAATTCGACACCAGCGCCCATACGCGCGACGACTACACACACGACAGCCGTCTTTTGCAGGCTTATGTCCAACCCGCCTTTCTGTTTACCTGGCGCTGGATGGACCTCGGCCTGGGCATGCGGGTGTCGCTCAATCATTTTGCCCGTGTGTCGACCAACTATACGGCAGACCAGCAGGCGCAACTCTCGCTGGACAACCTGGGCGGGTCGACCTTACCCATGAGCCAGTGTTTCATGATGCTCCGGGTCTACCCGGGGACCCAGGCCCTCCGGCTGGAGCTGCGGCTGGGCGAGGATGCGTACCTGTCCAGCGGCACCCTGAACCGGTATGTCTATTTTGCCAATGCAGCGCTGACCGTGGGGGTGGACCCCTATTTCCTGTTCCGGCGACGGCATAATAAAAACTAACAGTTGTTAACCTCTGCGGGGAAGTTCGTACCTTCGGCAGGTCATGAGTTATATCCCCCAACATAAAGTCCGGCTTGTCACCGCGGCCTCCCTTTTTGACGGTCACGACGCCGCTATAAACATCATGCGGCGCATCCTCCAAAGCAAAGGAGCGGAGATCATTCACCTGGGGCACAACCGCAGCGTCCGGGAAATCGTGGAGGCGGCGATAGAGGAAGACGTCCAAGGAATTGCCTTGACCAGCTACCAGGGCGGACACCTGGAATTCTTCAAATACATGTACGACCTCCTGCAGGAGAACGGGTGCGGCCACATCCGGATCTTCGGGGGCGGGGGTGGGACCATCCTGCCCGCCGAGATCCGGGACCTTCAACGCTACGGCATTACGCGGATCTATTCCCCGGACGACGGGAGACGGCTGGGGCTGGAGGGGATGATTGAAGAAGTAGTGAAGGCGTGTGATTTCCCGCTTAACGGCAACGCCCGCTGGGATACCCCGCTCACATTGTCGAAAGAACGGGATGTGCGGCGGGTGGCGCGGCTGATCACCAACGCGGAGAATGGGCTGGGTATACCGGGCGAAGCCCCTCAAGGCGCGGTCCCCGTTTTGGGGATCACAGGTACGGGGGGCGCGGGAAAGTCCTCCCTGACCGACGAAATCGTGCGCCGTTATCTGCGGACATACCCCGGCAAGACGCTGGCCATCGTTTCGGTGGACCCTTCGAAGAAAAAAACAGGCGGCGCCCTGCTGGGCGACCGGATCCGGATGAACAGCATCGCCGATCCGCGGATCTATATGCGTTCCCTCGCCACCAGGGACAGCGACCGGGCCCTGAGCCACCACGTTGCCGAGGCGCTGGAGGTGTGCAAACAGGCGGGATATGACTGGATCATCCTCGAAAGCGCCGGGGTTGGCCAGGGTGACGCTTCCATCCTACCCTTCTGCGACGCCAGCCTGTACGTGATGACCCCCGAATACGGCGCGGCTTCCCAACTGGAGAAGATCAACATGCTGGATTACGCCGACGTGATTGCCATCAACAAATTTGACAAGGCCGGCGCCCTGGATGCCCTCCGGGACGTACGCAAACAATACAAACGCAGCCACGGCCTCTGGGAAGCCCGGGACGAGGATCTGCCCGTGGTGGGCACTATTGCCGCCCAGTTTAACGACGCAGGCGTGCAAGAGCTCTTTGACCGGTTGGTGAAGGTGCTGGGTCAAACCCCCAATCGTACTTTTCCTCCCACAGCAAACATCGTGCATCACCGGGACACCGTCAGCAGGACACCGATCATCCCGGGGAGCAGGGTGCGGTACCTTTCGGAAATCTCCGAGGGAAACCGGAAATACGACCGGTGGGTGGAGGAGCAGGCGGCGATCGCCACGAAGTGGTATCAGGCGGAGGGGGTGCTCGCGGCTCTCGGAGGACAAAGCGCTGACGCCGTCGAACACCTGAAGGCCGACTGCCTCGCCCGTCTCCACCCCGACGCCCGCCAGGCCATCGAACGCTGGCCGTCCGTCCTGGAAAAATACAACGCGGACTTCCTTGAATACAAGGTCCGGGACCAGGTCATCCGCCAGCCCCTGACAACGACGAGTCTTTCAGGGACCCGCATCCCCCGCATCGTCCTGCCCAAATACAAGGACTGGGGGGACATCCTCCGCTGGCAATGCCAGGAAAACGTGGCGGGTTCCTTTCCCTATACGGCGGGTGTGTTCGACCTGAAACGGGCCGACGAAGACCCTACCCGCATGTTTGCCGGGGAAGGCGGCCCGGAACGGACCAACAAACGCTTTCACTACGTCTCGCTGGGACAGCCTGCACGCCGGTTGAGCACGGCCTTTGACAGCGTGACCTTGTACGGTGAAGACCCCGGCCGCCGTCCGGATATCTATGGCAAAATAGGGAACTCGGGGGTGAGCATCGCCACCGTCGACGACGCAAAAAAGCTGTACAGCGGTTTTGACCTGTGTGATCCGCGGACGTCGGTGTCCATGACCATCAACGGACCCGCGCCTGTGATCTTAGCCTTTTTTCTGCAAGCAGCTATCGACCAGGCTTGCGAAAAGTGGATCACCGAACAGGGAAGATGGGACGAAGTGGAAAAAATTCTCCAGCAAAAATACGCCCACCACACGCGTCCCGGCTATTACAACCCCGGTGCACCCGAACGCCTGCCCGAGGGGAACGACGGCCTGGGTCTCCGGCTTCTGGGGATCAGCGGGGCGGAAGTGTTGCCGCCAGACGCCTACGAAACGGTCAAGGCAGGCGCCTTGTCGGCCGTACGCGGCACCGTGCAGGCCGATATCCTCAAGGAGGACCAGGCGCAGAACACCTGTATCTTCTCCACGGAGTTTGCGCTAAAGCTGATGGGCGATGTACAAGCCTATTTCATCACCCACAAGGTCCGCAACTTTTATAGTGTATCCATCAGCGGGTACCACATCGCCGAGGCGGGTGCCAACCCGATCACCCAACTGGCCTTTACACTGGCCAACGGGTTTACGTATGTGGAATATTATTTGAGCCGCGGGATGCGCATCGATGACTTCGCACCCTCGCTTAGTTTCTTTTTTTCCAATGGAATGGATCCGGAATACAGTGTTATCGGGCGTGTCGCACGGCGGATCTGGGCGAAGGCCATGCGCTATACCTATGGCGCGGGCGAACGCAGCCAGAAGCTCAAATACCATATCCAGACCAGCGGCCGGAGCCTCCACGCCCAGGAGATCGACTTTAACGACATCCGCACGACGCTGCAGGCCCTGTACGCCATCTACGATAACTGCAATTCCCTTCATACAAACGCCTACGACGAGGCGATTACCACGCCCACGGAAGCCTCGGTGCGCCGCGCCATGGCCATACAGCTGATCATCAACCGGGAGCTGGGGAGCGCCGCCACCGAAAACTTTATCCAGGGGTCGTTTGTCGTGGAAGAGCTCACCGACCTGGTTGAAGAAGCCGTGCTCGCCGAGTTCGACCGGCTCACCGAACGGGGCGGGGTCCTCGGCGCCATGGAACGGATGTACCAGCGCAGCAAAATCCAGGAAGAAAGCCTGCACTACGAGACCCTCAAACATACCGGCGCCTATCCCATCGTTGGGGTCAACACTTTCTTAGGCAAACAGGGGAGTCCTACCGTCGTGCCCACCGAGGTCATCCGCAGTACGACGGAGGAAAAGGAGCAACAGATCCAAAACCTGGAAGCGTTTCACCGCTATCATGCCGAAGCGGGCGCCCTTGCCCTGGAAAGGTTGAAACAGTCGGCCCTGAACGGGGAGAACCTCTTTGGGACATTGATGGACACCGTAAGGGTGTGTTCTCTCGGGCAAATCACCCACGCGTTGTACGAAGTGGGCGGACAGTACAGGAGGAATATGTAGTATCTTTAGCGCCTATGCGCATCCCCATCGCTTTAAAAGATACCGATTCCCCCGGCCGCCCCCTCGTGCTGGCCGCCGACCTCGGGGGCACCAAGTGCAACATGGCGCTTTTCCGCCACCAGGATCAAGGTCCGGTCCTGCTTCGCCAGGATCATTTTCCCTCCGCCCAGTTCTCCTCCATGGCGGACATCGTCCGGAAGTTTATCGGCACAGACCCCATGCCCGATGTTATTTGTATAGGCGTGGCCGGTCCCGTCCTGGAGGGCAAATCCAAACTCACGAACCTGACCTGGGACGTCGACCAGCAACAGTTGGAGCAAGAATTGGGCGTGGGAAAAGTAGCGTTGATCAACGACCTCGAAGCCACCGCCTATGGTCTTGCGGCGCTGGAGGATAAGGATGTCCTGAGTTTCCCCGGCAATGGCGGCACTCCGGGGAACATCGCCCTGATCGCGCCCGGCACGGGTTTGGGCGAAGCCGGTCTCTACTGGGACGGGGCGCACTATCATCCCTTTGCCACCGAAGGCGGACACGCAGGTTTCGGACCACGCGAAGCCATTGACCTGGAATTGTTCAACCACCTGCACACCCAATACGAACACATCAGCTGGGAGCGCGTGGTCTCCGGTCAGGGGATCATGAACATCTTTCACTTCCTGGTGGAGGTGAAGCAAAGACCTTGCTCCGAAGCATTGATGGCCGCCGCCAAAGAAGACGGGGCTGCCGCCGTAAGCCAGGCGGCGCTGACCGCCGGTGATCCCACCGCCAGGGAAGCCCTGGACATGTTCGTGCGCTACCTCGCGATCGAATCAGCCAACCTTGTGCTCAAAATGAAAGGCACGGGCGGGCTGTATATCGGGGGCGGCATACCCGTCGCCGTCCTGCCGCTGTTGCAATCCGGGGAATGGCTCCATGTCTTTCACAAGGGCGGGCGTATGCGGCCGCTGCTGGAAAGCGTCGATGTGCACATCGTTCTCCAGGCAAAGACGGCGCTCTTTGGCGCGGGCTGGTACGGAATGTACAATATGTAGTTTAGTGCAGTTCGACGGTCCACGCGCGGCTCCACGTCGCCCCTGCCGCCAGCGCCACGATCCCCTTTTTATGCGTGAGCTCCTGGTCGGTGTCCACCTCGTCGGCGTGCCCCTGCCAGGGTTCGATACACACAAAAGGGGCATCCGGTGCCGCCCATATCCCGAGGTCTGGCCAGTCGCGGATGCGGAAGGTCAACCCGTGCGGGGTTTTGCTGCTGCCCAGCGTCACGGTGTCGGATACCAGGCCGTTCAGCACGATGGCGTCCTGGGTAAACAGCGCATGACTCAGGTGGACAAGGCGTTCGTCTTGTAAAAAGGGTGTGGCCGTCTTGCTCAAAAGACCGTCCGCAAGCACGCGACGGCTGGCCGTTTCCGGTTGGCTAAACGTCAGGGTATAGTCTTCGTATTCCGTTCCCGCTACCAGCGGCACCGCAAAGGCAGGGTGGCCACCGACGGAGAAAAACAAGGGCCCGTCACCGGGGTTGTGGACCTCGTATCGTAATTCCATCACGGCGCCGTCCAACCGATAATGAAGGCGTAATATGAAAGGAAAAGGAAAGACGCTACGGGTGCTCTCGTCGTCCGAAAGACTGAATTCGGCTTCCGACGGACCGAGGTGGCTTACAACAAAGGTCTTGTCCCTGGCAAACCCGTGCCTGGGGAGGGTGTATGTCTTACCCTGGTAACGGTAATGGTTATCCCTTAGGGTACCGACGATAGGGAAAAGTACGGGGGAGAACTTTCCCCAAAAGGCCGGGTCGCCTTTCCATAAGTAATTCAGCCCGTTATCCTTCCGGCATAGCATTTGCAACTCCGCCCCTTTGGGGTCGATAGCCACCTGTAAAAGGTCGTTGTGCAGTTCGATCATGTTCCAAATTTATCGTATTGGCAATACTATACAAATTCACATTTGTATCCTTTCCTGCTTCATCGTCCGGCGCATCCGCCGTGGCTCCACAGGCTCTTCGGAGCTACCCACCCCTGATTCTATTCCTTTTGACAGGATATTCCTAGCCGCATTCACATCCCTGTCATGGGTTGTCTGGCAGGATGCACAGATCCATTCGCGCAACGACAGGTCCAGCTCTTCAAATATATAGCCACAATGGGAACAGGTCTTAGAGCTGGGATACCACTGGTCTATACGAAAAACCCGCTTACCACACCATCGACCCTTGTATTCCAACATCGTTATGAACATAGACCAACCCACGTCGCTGATTGCTCGGGCAAGCCTATGGTTTTTGACCATATTCTTCACCCGAAGATTCTCCACACAGAACGTATCGATTTGGTTATCAACGATGAGCCGTGTGGAAAGCTTTTGTAAGAAATCATTCCGCTGATTCGCTATTTTCTCATGGAGGACCGCCACCTTTCGGTTGGCTTTCGTTCGGTTTTGGCTCCCCTTTTTCTTTCTGATCGCCCTCCGTTGCATGACCTTTAGACGGGTCAAAGATGTTGCAAGATATTTGGGATTGTCGATCTTTTCTCCATTCGATAGCACTACAAAATGTGCTAACCCCATGTCTATACCTATGGCTCGCTCCGTTTTTGAGGGCTGGATCTTGTCATGGGCCAATTCAGCCAGAATGGACGCAAAATATTTGCCCGTAGCCGTCCTGCTGATCGTCACGGTTTTGATCTTACCCTCGAATTTCCTGGATAGTACAATGGGAATGTCCTTTATTTTGGGGATGGTCAAAGTTCCATTCCCCCAATCTATCTTCCTGGTGTTGTTGGGACATTGAAAACTCCCACCGTTCCGTTTGCTTTTGAACTTGGGAAATCCACTTCCACGGAAGAAATTCTTGAAAGCAACGTCTACCTTTTTGACAGATGCCTGTAACGCCTGGCTATCTACTTCCTTTATCCAATCAAAGGTTTGCCTAAGATCGACCAGTTGATAACAAAGGTCAATGGCTGAAATGTTTGTCCCATTGCGGTAAGCCCAAATTTTTACTTCGAGGGCTAGATTATAAACCAACCGGCAAACGTCAATGGACCTATCGATCCGGCTGGCTTGCTTTTTGGAGGGATAAAGACGATATTTATATACTTTCGGCACAAGTCAAACGCACCCCATGAAAATACTAATTTTCAGCGTGTCTGTGTAAACTTAATTGTTGTATTTTAAATTTCTTATGATACCACATCGTCTGCCGGCGATCCTGCTGGGTTGGGGCTTATGTCTGGCGCATCCTTCCAGGGCACAGGATTCTACTGTCTGGGATCTTAAAACCTGCCTGACGTATGCCAGGGATAACAACATTACCATCAGCTCCGCCCGTTTGAACGTGGAGACCGGTCAACAGGAACTGCTCCTTTCCAAGGCGGCCAAACTACCCAACCTTTACGGTTCCACGAGTCAAACCTATACACACAGCAAGAATGCCAACCCGGTCGTGGGTGGCTTTCAAACCCAATCCAGCTTTGCCAGCGACTATAGTGCAACTTCGGGGATGACCCTCTACCAGGGCGGCTACCTGAACGACGTCGTCCGCCAAAATCAACTTATCGTTAAATCCGACAACCTTGCCGTCATAGAAGACATCGCCAACATAGACGTGCAGATCACGGCGGCTTATCTGAACATCCTTTTGGCCAAGGAAACGATCGTTTATGAAAAGGACCTGGTCACCACTTCGGAAGCCCAGGTCAAACAAGCCCAGCAGGAATATGACGCGGGCAGCATCGCCAAAGTAAACCTGGCGCAGCTCCAGGCCCAACTGGCTACGGACCAGTACACGCTGGTCACGGGTCAGAGCAACCTCCGGCAGGCATTACTCAACCTCAAGGTGCTGTTGCAACTGCCCTACGGTACCACCTTTGACATCGCCACACCCAAAGATACCCTGATGGCTACCGCGTTGGTGCCTTCGCTGGACAGCGCCCAGCAGGCCGCCTACCGGACAAGACCCGAGATCCAGATCGGACAGATGGGTGTACAAAGCGCCCGGCTGGACCTGGCAAAAGCCAGGGCTGGTTACTACCCGACGCTGAAAGCAAATGCTGAACTATCGACGGGGTTTTCCAACAACAGCAAAGACGCCTATTTCCAGCAGCTCGACGACAACTTTTTCCAGGAGATAGGGGTGACCTTGTCAATCCCTATTTTTGCCAACAGGATCAACCGGACCAATGTAGAGAACGCCAGGATCGAGATCCGGCAGCAGGAGCTCAACCTTAAGAGCGCCACCACGGCCCTCTCCCAAACGGTTGAACAGTATTACATCAACGTCGTCAACGCCCAGGGACAATACAACGCAGCCGTAGACCAGCTCCGGTATACGGAAGAAAGCTACCGGATCGCCACCGAAGAGCTCAAGGTCGGGGCGACCAATACGGTACAATTCCTCCAGCAAAAGAACGCCTATATACAGGCACTGCAAGCGTATGTACAGGCCAAATACAATGCTGTCCTGGATGTCAAGATCTACGACTTTTATACCGGTGCACCCATAAACCTGAACTGATACATTTATGAAGAAGAAAAAAAATTATATAGGCTGGTGGATCGCAGGGCTCGTTGTCCTGGCGGGTGCGGCCGTTTGGTTTTTTGGGTTTGTCAAAAAAGACAAGCCCGCACAGGTGCTTACCGCTACAGCGTTTATGGGGACCATTACCCAAAGCGTGACGGCAACGGGCTCTTTGCAGCCCGTGGATACCGTGGCGGTCGGCACCCAGGAATCGGGTACCATTGCCAAGGTATACGTGGATTTCAATTCGGTCGTCAAAAAGGGACAATTGCTGGCCGAGCTCGACAAATCCCTCCTAAACGCCAGCGTCGCTCAGTTCGAGGGCTCCCTGGCCGCGGCCCAAAGTCAGGTGGTTTTTGAAAAAGCCAACTTCGAACGCCAGCAACTCCTTTATAATACGGGCGCCATCAGCAAAGCGGACTATGAGACGGCGGAATACCAATACCAGGCGGCCGAAGGCTCGGTGAACAGCATTGCGTCGCAGCTCAGGGGCGCCCGGCAAAACCTGGCCTACGCCAGCATCTATTCACCCATCGACGGAACGGTGTTGTCCCGGGCCATCAGCGCCGGGCAGACAGTGGCCGCCAGTTTTAGTACCCCGACCTTATTCATCATCGCCCGCGACCTTACAAAGATGCAGGTCCAGGCCGCGGTAGACGAAGCCGACATCGGCAACGTCACCAACGGGCAAAACGTCACCTTTACGGTGGATGCTTTCCCGAATAATGTATTCGAAGGGATCGTACAGGACGTACGGCTCAACCCGACGACCTCCTCCAACGTGGTCACCTACACGACGATCATCGCCGCGCCGAACCAGGACAAAAAGCTGAAGCCCGGCATGACGGCCAACATCTCTATTTTCACCCAAGTAGACTCGGGCGTGATGCTGATCCCCGCCAAGGCGCTCAAGTTTAGCCCCGACCCCTCGCTCGCAAAGAATTATAAGGTCGTCGAAAATCCGGAGGCCGCCCATATCAGAACGACTGCCCGCCTGGACACCATCGGCCTTGCCGGGGAGGTCGTGAAAAAAAATTCGAACAAAGGCCGGCGTGCCGCCATCTGGATCCGGAGTGGAGACTCCCTGGTACAAAAGGTCATCCGGACCGGGCTCAACGATGATACCAACGTGGAGGTAGTGAGCGGGCTTTCGGGGGACGAGACGATCGTGGTCGGCACACAGGCCGCGGGCACCGCCCCCGCCGCGACCACCACGGCCACCAGTCCGTTTATGCCGCGCCGGGGTGGGAGCAGCACGACGAAAAAGCCGGCGGCAAATTAGCGCCCGGCTTTGCACGTCAACAAATTCGAACTATGGCGAACAAAATTCTGGAAATACAAAACCTGAAGCGCGAGTTCCACATGGGCACGGAAGTCGTCCGGGCGCTCAAAGGCGTCACCTTCGACGTGACCGCCGGGGAGTTCGTGACGATCATGGGCAGCAGCGGATCGGGCAAAACGACGATGCTCAATATCCTGGGCTGTCTGGACAAACCCACGGACGGGAAATACCTGCTCGACGGGGTCGACATCGGCGCCTTGTCCAGAAACGACCTGGCACGGCTGCGCAACCTCAAGATCGGGTTCGTTTTCCAGGCCTACAACCTGCTCCCCCGGACCTCCGCCCTCGAAAACGTGGAGCTGCCGTTGTTGTACAACTCTTCCGTCTCCGCCCACGACCGGCGGGAACGGGCCATCAAGGCCCTGGAAGCGGTCAAGCTCGCCGACCGCCTCGACCACACCCCCAGCCAGCTATCCGGTGGTCAGCAACAACGCGTGGCCATCGCCCGCGCCCTGGTCAATGAGCCCGTCATGATCCTTGCCGACGAAGCCACGGGGAACCTCGATTCCCGGACGTCCTACGAGATCATGGCCCTTTTCCAGGAGCTCAACGCAACACAGCAAAAGACCATCGTCTTTGTCACCCACGAACCGGATATCGCCTCGTTCAGCAGCCGTACGGTCATGCTTCGCGATGGCAAATTGATGAAGGATTACGCCAACGAGAATAAACGATCCGCGCGCGAAGTGCTCGCTGCGCTTCCCGTGTCGGACGACTACTAATATGAACGCATTTAACCTAATACAAATCGCCTGGCGGGCGTTGCTGCGCAACAAGCTGCGCGCCTTCCTGACCATGCTCGGCATCATTATCGGGGTCGCCGCGGTGATCACCATGGTAGCCATCGGCCAGGGATCCAAACAAAGCATCCAGCAATCGATCGCCTCCATGGGGTCCAACATGATCACGGTCCGTCCCAACAGCAACGTGGCCGCCGGTGCCCGCCTGGACGCCACGTCGGTCCAGACCCTTACCTTAGCCGACGTGACCGCCCTGCAGAAACAAGCACACTTCGTAAACGCCGTTTCCCCCGGGATTTCCACCAAAGGACAAACCATCAACGGTTCCCAAAACTGGCCGACCACGATCCAGGGCGTCAGTCCCGAGTACCTCGACATCCGGGAGTGGCCCCTCAAAGACGGGATCGCCTTTTCGGACGACGACGTTAACGCCGCCGCCAAGGTATGCCTGATCGGTCAGACGGTCGCTTCCAATCTTTTCCCCGGAGGAGAAAGTCCGGTCGGAAAAATTATCCGGTTTAATGCCGTCCCGTTCAAAGTGATCGGCCTGCTCAGTGTCAAGGGGGAGAATGCTTTTGGCCAGGACCAGGACGACATTGTGATCGCGCCCTACACCACCGTCATGAAGCGCATTCTTTCTACCATTTACCTGCAAAACATCTACGCCGCCGCCGTGGACGAAAATTCCGCCGACCAGGCCGTCGACGAGATGAGCCAGATCCTGCGCGCGTCCCACCGGCTCCGGTCCACCGACCAGGACGACTTCCAGGTCCGGTCCCAGGCCGAGCTCCTCAATACATTCTCTTCCACCAGCCAGCTCCTGACCGTCCTGCTGACCGCCATCGCCGGGATCTCCCTGGTCATCGGCGGTATCGGCATCATGAACATCATGTACGTCTCCGTAACAGAACGGACAAAGGAAATCGGGCTTCGCATGTCGATCGGTGCCCGGGGCATCGACATCCTCCTTCAGTTCCTGCTGGAAGCCCTCCTGATCTCCATTACGGGAGGCATCATCGGCGTTATCCTCGGCGTCACCGCGGCCAAGCTCGTGACCATCTTCCTGACCTGGCCCACCCTGGTGTCGGAATCATCCATCCTTCTCTCTTTCCTGGTTTGCGCGGTCACCGGGATATTTTTTGGGTACTACCCGGCACAGAAGGCTTCGCGGTTGGATCCCATCGAGGCGTTGCGGTACGAATAGCGGCAGTCCGGCCGCGATAACCTATATTGCGGTCGTGCAATTTAAAGACGTCATAGGCCAGACCGACCTCAAGGCCCACATCCGGGGGATGGTCAGCGCGAACCGCCTCAGCCACGCCTTGCTCCTGCTAGGGCCGGAAGGTGCCGGCGGGTTGTCCCTGGCGCTGGCGCTGGCGCAGTATGTGACTTGCGAGCGGTTGCCACAGCGCAAGGCGGCGAGCGCGGCGGCTTCGCTGTTTGGCGACCCGGCACCCGCGCCCGCCGCGGTGGTGTACCCCGACGACGCCTGCGGCGTCTGCCCCTCCTGTCAGAAGGCCGCCGGCCTGATCCATCCCGACATCCACTTTACGTATCCCGTCATACCCCGCAAACCAGGGGACAAACCCGTAAGTACCGACTATATCACGGAATGGCGGGAGTTTATCCGTCAGCGCCCTTATGGGAATGCCTACGACTGGTTGCAATCGATCGGGGCGGAGAACAAACAAGGGAACATCACCGCCCAGGAGTGCGGGGAGATCGTCCGGAAGCTCAACCTGAAAAGTTTTGAAAGCCCCACCAAGGTCCTCGTGCTGTGGATGCCCGAATACCTGGGAAACGAAGGGAATAAACTGCTGAAGATCATCGAAGAACCCCCTGACAATACCTTGTTTATCCTGGTCGCGGAACAGGAGGGTCTGATCCTGCCGACGATCCTTTCGCGCACCCAGTTGATCAAGGTGCCCCCGCTGTCAGACCCCGATGTGTCGGCCGGGCTCATGGCGCGGGCGGGTCTGGACAACGAAAAGGCCGTCATGATCGCGAGCATCAGCGAGGGGAACTACCGGGAGGCGTTGCAACAGCTCCAGCATGCCGACGACGACTGGCAGGCATTGCTCCGGGAATGGCTCAACGCCGTCCTGAAAAACGGACCGGTGGCACAGGTCAAATGGGTGGAGGCCATCAGCAAGCTGGGCCGGGAGCGTCAAAAACAGTTTTTGCGCTATTTCAACCACCTCCTGGAGACTGCCATCCGGCTGGGGTGTATGGGGGACCAGGAGGGCCAAATGCCCGAAACAGAGCGCGATTTCGCCCTGAGATTGAACCGAATAGCGTCCAGAGAGCAACAAGAGGCCTTGTTGAAGATCCTGGACGAGGCCAGTTATTATATCGAGCGGAATGCCAACGCGAAGATGCTCTTCCATGCCCTGACCCTTAAATTGTACCATATCATTGCCAACAAATCGCTAATTTTGGTTAATTAGGCCCTGACTAGTAGAGGTTTGGAAAGAAGGGGGCCGTTATCACTATAATATAAATCTATATATGGGATGTGGAAGTTGTGGTACTGTTGTGAATGGTAAACCGGCAGGATGTAAGAGTAACGGGGGATGTAGTTCGGGTGGATGTAACAGAATGAACGTACACGATTGGCTCGCCAATCTGCCGTTCAGTGACCCCGGGAGCAGTTGTTCAATTGTCGAGATTTCTTTTAATAACGGAAGCCGTAAGGATTATTACCGGAATACGACCCTCCACCATTTCGAGAAGGGGGACATGGTGGCCGTGGAGGGCGTCAGCGGTTATGACGTAGGATCGGTCAGCCTTACGGGGGAACTGGTGCGTTTGCAGCTCAAGAAAAGGAATATCGACGAGCGTAACCCCGACATCAAAAAGATACTCCGCCGGGCCGGAGAACAGGACCTTGCCAAATGGCAGGAGAACAAAAAGCGCGAACCCGCCGCTATGATCCGCTCCAGGGCGATCGCGCGCCAGCTGAACCTTCAGATGAAGGTGTGCGAGGTAGAATTCCAGGCGGACGGCAAAAAAGCTACTTTTTTTTATACCGCGGACGACCGCGTGGATTTCCGGGAGCTCATCAAGGTCTACGCCTCAGAGTTCCGGGTCAAGGTCGAGATGCGCCAGATCGGGATCCGCCAGGAGGCGGCGAAGGTGGGGGGCATCGGCAGCTGCGGCCGGGAGCTTTGTTGCTCCACCTGGCTGACTGACTTCAAAAGTGTGAATACGACGGCCGCGCGTTATCAGAACCTGAGCATCAACCAGACAAAACTCAGCGGCCAATGCGGCCGCCTGAAGTGCTGTCTCAACTACGAGCTGGATACCTACCTGGACGCACTCCAGGGGTTCCCGGAAGGGGTCGAAACCCTCATCATGGCCAAGGGCACGGCGACCCTGGTCAAAAAGGACATCTTCCGCAGCCTCATGTGGTATACCCTGCCCGACAGCAACAAACAATATCCCCTGACCATAGAGCGGGTCCGGCAGATCCAGCACCTCAACCACCAGGGGCAACGGCCGGAAGAGCTCCAGATAGCCGAGGTCTCCGTGTCTAAAGCCAAGGAAACCGAACCCGAGTTCGTGGAGCTGGTAGGGCACATCAGCCTGCGCAGCCTGGAAAGAAACAGCAAACGCCGCAAACAAAAAGAACGCGAGGGGCGCAAGGAAAACCGCCGGGAAGCCAAACCCGAAACAGCCGGGAAACCGGAAGCCGGGCCAGGTGGCGGCGCACGGCCGGACGGCGGAGGCGCACGGCCGGACGGTGGCAACCGCCAGGGTGGCCGGGGCGAACAGCGCCGGTCCGACCAGGGCCGCCGCCCCGAAGGGCAAGGTGGTGGGCGTCCCCAGGAGGCAAGGAAAAAGGAAGGCGCGCCCGAGCGCCAGGGGGGTGGCGACCGCCAGGGTAACCCGGATCGTCAGGGTAGCGAACGCCAGGGCGGCCACGATCGTCAAGGCGGTGACCGTCAGGGTCAGGGCGGCGGCGAACGTCAGGGTCAAGGCGGCGGCGATCGTCGGAATGACCAACGCGGTCAGGACCGCCGGAAGGGCGACCGGCCCCAAGGAGACAAACCCCAGGGCGACCGCCCGCAGGGGGACCGCTCCGGTGGGCGGCCCCAACAAGGTGGGCGCCCCCAGGGGGATCGGCCGCAAGGAGAACGCCCCCAGGGGGAAAGATCCCAGGGGGATCGGCCGCAAGGAGAACGCCCGCAGAGCGACCGGCCGCAAGGAGAGCGCTCCCAGGGCGACCGGTCCGGTGGCCGGCAGCCACAAGGTGAACAACCGCCAAAAGCATAAGCATAGTCAAAGCCCCTCCCGCGAGGGGCTTTTTTGTGGCCCGTGGGTGAGGGGCGTCGCGCCCCGCCAGCGCCCCATGGGCGCTTCGCGTATAACTACGCAAGACTTATGGGCATTCTTACGTGTTTGTTTTAGCCAGGACTTGTTTTATTTTGGGCCGGGTATACTGACAAAAAAAACGCAAATCAATGAAACCAATCAATGTCCAACTCTTACTCGCCGGCGCCGTTCTGGCCGGGATGTTAACCGGTTGCCGTCCCGGGGATGGGAAAATTCCCGTAAACGAAGAAAAGGCCGCGGAACACATCATTTCTACCACCAAAGCAGAGGCGTACATCAAATCCTTCGCCGTGGCTAAGCAGGAGTTGCTGCGGGTGGCCGCCAACGACTCTTTCCTGAACAAGGAATTCCAGCTTCCGATCGGGGAGTCCTTTAACCGGGATGCCATCGCCGCCTTGTTGAACGCGGACGGGGCAACGGGGATCCGGATCTACCTCGGCCGGGACGATTCCGGTCAGGTCCGGCTGGTCCTTTTCCCCGTCAATAAAGATGGGCGAGACATACACACGGTGCTCGTCAAATTGCCGGCAACCAATACAGGTCAGACCGCGCCGAGGTCTGCTTCCTCAACCGATGATACGCAGGGGGTGGACATCGGACAGCGTTGTCCCACACAGTGTGATTGATATCGTCAATCAAAAAAGAACTTGAACACACATTCGTTTTTCCACTTTTTACTGAGCGAAATCCTGCTTATCCCGTTTTGCGTTGCATTGTTTCGCTTGAGGAGGATAGACAAGGCATTTTACCCGTTTTTTGTCCTGTTGAGCCTTGGGGTCATCCAGGAGGTCGTTTCCTTCTGGTTGATCTCAAGGCTTCCACATATCGGCAATGCGCCCAGCGTCAATATTTATGGATTGCTGGAGTGTTCGGTCATTTTCTGGCAGTTTTATTGCTGGAATAGTCTCCGTTCATTTGGTTCACCATTGAAGTGGTTTTATGCGCTCCAGGCCGGCAGCCTTGTTGTGTGGACGGTGTGCAATCTTGTGTTTTTCCATTTAAATGATTTTGACTTCCCCTTTTACAGGATCCTTTATCCGTTCGTGATTGTTTTGTTAAGCATAAACGAGATCAACCGCATGATCACCCACGAAAGCCGCAACCTGTATAAGAATGCCCGTTTTGTCATTTGCCTTGCTTTTATTATCTTTTTCCTGTACCAGGTCCTGTACGAAGGAGCGTCCCTTGCTAGCGGGTCAGACCAGACCAAAGGGGTTAATTATAAAATCATCAGTTTGTTCAGTTACGTGAATGCTTTTGTAAATGTCGTATTTGTAGTGGCAGTCCTGCTGATACCCCGGAAACGGAGCTCGGCATTTGAACGGATCTTCGACCAGATCGGGGACGACAATTGATCATGGGGGATAAGATCCTATATACCACTTTGCTAACCGGTTGCCTGGTAGGGGTGATCCTTCTGTTCTTTGTGGTATCCATCATTCGTTACCACCGGCGGTATGTCCGGCTCCAAAGGGACCGCATTCTGGCAGAAGTGACCATCCTCGAAAACGAGCGTAAGCGCATTGCCGGTGACCTGCATGACAGCCTGGGCCCCTTGCTCAGCACGGTGAAACTGAACATGGGAAGCATCGAAACGGAGAATGTCTTCGAGCGGCAGGTGTTGGAAAAATCCGGCAAATACATAGACGAGATCATATCGAACATGAGGGAGATCTCGTACAACCTCCTGCCCATTTCCCTGGAACGAAAGGGGCTGCTGGAGGCGGTGAAGGAATTTATCGGCCACCTGAACGGGACGGCGCCTGTCCGGATCCAGCTCCACTGCTGGAAGGAGATCGCTATCCCGAAGGAAAAGGAGATCCACGTATTCCGGATGGTCCAGGAAATCGTACACAATACGATCAAACATTCCGGGGCCAGACACCTCCACATCGGTATTTCCCATGAGAGCAACCGCCTCCTGGTCATGACCAAGGACGACGGACACGGTTTTGACGCGCAAAAGGCGAGAGAAACATCGGGAGGGTTAGGGCTAAGAAGTCTGGAAAGCCGGGCAGAAATCCTCAGGGGGACCCTGAGCATCGAAAGTAAGCCCCAGGAGGGGACCCGATACTATATTGAAATACCTTTGTAGTAAATTGCTTACGTATGACTGCTCCGATCCGGTTGGTCATCGCCGATGACCATGAGATCTTTAGGGACGGGCTGGCTCTGATGCTGTCCCGACAGAAACACATGATCCTCGCCGGACAGGCGTCGGACGGGACAGAGCTGCTCTCGCTCGTCCGGGAGACGACGCCCAATGTAGACGTCGTCCTGGCTGATATAAAGATGCCGAATATGGATGGCATCGAGGCCACCAAGGTACTGCTCAAGGAATTCCCCGACCTCCGGATCATCGCACTGTCGATGTTTTCCGAGGAAAACCTGATCGTGGAGATGCTCGAAGCGGGCGCCAAAGGATACCTGCTGAAAAATGCCGACAAACAAGAGATCCTGGACGCCATCGCTTCCGTGATGGACAACAGGGAATATTATTGCAGGGATACGTCCGCCACCCTGGCCGGCATGATCGTAAAGAGCAATTTCAACCCCTTCCGGAAACGTGAGGTCGTCGAATTTTCCGATCGTGAAATGGAGATCATAAAACTGATATGCAGACAATTCACCGCCCAGGAGATGGGGGAAAGCCTTTTTCTCAGCCGGCGTACCGTCGAGGGGTACAGGACGCGCATCCTGGAAAAGATGAATGTCAAGAATACCGCGGGGGTTGTCATCTACGCCCTGAAAAATAAACTGATCAGCGAGAAGGAGCTGCTCTAGCCCTGGCGCTCGCTCAGCTCCAGCCAGCGCATCTCCTTTTCTTCCAGCAATGCGGCGATTTCCTGGATACGCGCGCCTGCCTGTTGGAGCTGTTCGTAAGACTGTGCCCCGCTGCTCATCTTGTCTTCGAGTTCCTTTTTCTCTTTTTCGAGCGCGGGCAGTTCCTGTTCAAGTTGTTCAAATTCGCGTTTCTCCTTGAAGGTGAGCTTGGGCGCCTTTGGCGCCGCTGCGCCGCCGGATGCGGCCGAAGCCGGCGCGGCAGCGCCGGAAGTGCCGGCGGCTCCGCCGGCAGATGTGGCGCCAGGCCCGGACGGGGCGGTGGCCGCGGCAGCGGAAGCCCCGCCGGTCGCCGCGGCGCGCTCTTCTGCGCGCACCGCCTCCCGGTACTGGGTATAATTCCCCGGGAAGTCCCTTACCTGGCCCTCGCCTTCAAAGACGAAGAGGTGGTCCACCACCCTGTCCATAAAGTACCGGTCGTGGGAAACGATCAGCAGGCACCCCCCGAAGTCGGCCAGAAAATCTTCGAGGATCCGCAGTGTTTGCAGGTCCAGGTCGTTGGTGGGTTCGTCGAGAACGAGGAAATTGGGATTCCGGAAAAGTATGGTCAGGAGCTGAAGCCGTTTTTTCTCTCCCCCGCTCAGCTTGGAAAGATAGGTGTATTGCTGTTCGGGGGGAAAAGCAAAAAGCTGCAGGAACTGGGCCGCGCTGATCTTGGTGCCGTCTGCCAGGGGAAAAAACTCAGCCATCGTTTTGACGTATTCGATGACCCGCATGTCCTCCGTCCATTCCAGCCCGTCCTGGGAGAAGTGACCAAAAACCACCGTTTCCCCGGGGTTGATCTTCCCGCTGTCCGCTTCCTCCAGCCCCATGAGCATCCGGATAAAGGTGGACTTGCCCACCCCGTTTTTACCGACGATACCGATGCGCTCTCCCCGTTTGAACGTATAGTCGAAGCCTTTGAGGATGACGTGGGGGCCGTAGGCCTTGTAGACCTTTTTCAACTCCATGATTTTCCCGCCCAGACGCGTCATTTTTGCCTGGAGGGTCAATTCGGAAAACTCCGTCTTTTGTTTGACCTTTTCCTCCAGGGCATAGAACTGTTCCTCCCTCGACCGGGACTTGGTGGTCCGGGCCTTGGGTTGTTTGCGCATCCACTCCAGCTCCTTCCGGAAGAGGTTTTGGTTTTTCGCCCCCGTGGCGGCATCCGATTCCTGCCGGGCTGCCTTTGTTGTCAAAAAGAAGTCATAGTCCCCGCGGTAGACGTAGGCCATATTCGTATCGAGCTCGATGATCTCGTTACAAACGTTGTCCAGGAAGTAACGGTCGTGGGTAACCAGCAAGACCGTGCAACGGGCGGCCGACAGGTATTCCTGCAGCCATTCGATCATGCTTACGTCGAGGTGGTTGGTCGGTTCGTCCAGCAGCATCAGGGTTTGGGGGCCGTGGAGCTGGGCTTCCAGAAGGGCTTGCGCCAGGGCGACGCGTTTGCGTTGTCCGCCGGACAATTGCCGCATCGGTGCTTTCAGGTGGTGAAGGGAGAGCCGCCCGAGGATCTGCTTGACCTGGGCTTCGAATTGCCAGGCGTCCAGCCGGTCGAGCTCGTGCAAGAGGTCGCCCAGCCGGGCGTCGTCGCCGCCCGCGCTTCCAGAAGGCGCCGCTCCCGCGGGGGCCTCGCCCCCGGGAGGCGCCGCCGCGCCCTCCTCCAGGTACAACTCATACGCCTTGACCGCCCGCACGACCGGGTGATCCATGCTCAGGAGGTTGTCCCAAACGCTGAGGTCGGGGTTGTAGGCGGATTCCTGCGGAAGAAGGACGACTTTTACGTCCTTATGGACCCATACGGTCCCGTTATCCGGGGTGTCCAGGCCCGCGATGATCTGCAGCAGCGTGGATTTGCCGCTGCCGTTGCGGGCAATCAAGGCGATCTTGTCCCCCTCTTCCAGGTGGAACGATATGGATTCAAAAAGATTCCTGGCGCCAAAAGATTTGCTGATATGGTCTACCGAAGCATAATGCATGGGGGGCAAAGGTACGATGTCTACTTAATCTTGTTTTTTCTATGTAATATTACCCTTCCGAAAATATCTTATGTCTGACGTCCGGAATATCGCCATTATTGGATTGGGTTATGTTGGCTTGCCTTTGGCCGCGGCTTTTGCCCGCAAACACGTCGTCACGGGTTTTGACATCAACCCGGAACGCGTGGCCGAATTGACAAAGGGTTTTGACAAGACGCTGGAGGTCGGTAAGAAAGAGCTGGAGGAGGTGCGCGCAGCGGACAAGGGCGCCCGGGGGCTTTTCGTTACCCACCGCCGGGAAGACCTGGAAACCGCCACCTTTTATATCGTGACGGTGCCTACACCCGTGGATAAGTACAACCGCCCCGACCTGGGGCCTTTGTACAAGGCCAGCGAGACTGTCGGGAAGGTGCTCAAAAAGGGGGACATCGTGGTCTATGAGTCGACCGTTTATCCCGGTGTGACGGAAGAGGAATGCGTGCCGGTGCTGGAGCGGGTTTCAGGCCTCAGGTTCAATGTAGATTTCTTTGCGGGTTATTCCCCCGAACGGATCAACCCGGGGGATAAGGAACACACCGTGACCAAGATCCTGAAGGTGACCTCGGGTTCCACCCCGGAGGCGGCAAAGACGATCAACGACCTGTATGCAAGCGTGATCAGTGCGGGAACGTTCCAGGCATCGAGCATACGGGTGGCGGAAGCGGCCAAGGTGATCGAGAACAGCCAGCGGGACATCAACATTGCCTTTGTCAACGAACTGTCCAAGATCTTTACCCTTTTGGGCATCGATACCCGGGAGGTGTTGGAGGCGGCAGGGACCAAGTGGAATTTTTTGCGGTTTACACCGGGACTGGTCGGTGGACACTGCATCGGCGTCGACCCGTATTACCTTACCCAAAAGGCGCAGGAGGTCGGGTATCACCCCGAGATCATCCTGGCGGGAAGAAGGCTCAACGACGGCATGGGTGCTTATGTGGCCGAACAGGTTGTCAAGCAAATGGTCCGAAGCAACATCCCCGTCAACGGTTCGGACGTACTGGTGTTGGGATTTACGTTTAAGGAAAATTGCCCTGACGTCCGCAATACCCGGGTGATTGATATATACAGGGAGCTGGAGAGTTATCATGTACGGGTGACCCTGCACGACCCGAGGGCCTCAGCCCATGAGGTGCTCACCGAGTACGGGATACCGATGGTGGAAGCCCTGCCCAAAGGCAAGGTTTTTGATGCCATCATTCTGGCGGTGGCCCACGAGGAATTTTTGGAAATGGACATCCGTGAAATGGGGCGCGATGATGCGGTCCTGTTTGATGTAAAAGCGGCGTTGCCCCGGGCTTGGGGGGCGCTTCGGCTATAAAATACAATACCCATGAACGAAAAAGGATACTACATACACGAAAGCTCCGTCGTCGACGAGGGCTCCCGGATAGGAGAAGGGACGAACATCTGGCATTTTTGCCACGTCATGACCGGGGCCGTTATCGGGAAACACTGCAACCTTGGTCAAAACGTCCACGTAGCCGCGGATGTCGTCCTAGGGGACTATGTGAAAGTACAGAACAACGTGTCTATTTACACAGGCGTCACCTTGGGGGACTATGTTTTCCTCGGGCCTTCCTGCGTCTTTACAAACGTCCTCCACCCCCGGAGCGCGGTCGTCCGGAAAGAAAAGTTCTCAAAGACGAATGTCGGGGAGGGCGCCACCATCGGCGCCAATGCGACGATCGTTTGCGGACACGACATCGGCAAGTTTGCTTTTATCGGGGCCGGTGCCGTGGTGACCAAAACGGTTCCCGACTATGCGTTGGTGGTGGGCAACCCTGCCCGTCAAACGGGCTGGGTCAGCGAGTTCGGTCACGCCCTCGCCTTTGACTGGAACGGACACGCGGTTTGTCCGGAAAGTGGGCAGGAGTATAAGTTGGAGAACAACAAGGTTTCGAGAATCAAATGATGCCCATAGGATTTGCGGTAGTTGGCTATGGTCGCATGGGGAAACGCCATGCTTCCCTGATCGGGTCGCACCCTGAGACCGTGCTCCGGGCCGTGGCGGACCCGTACGAAAAAGGCCCGGGCGAAAACAGCTCGCCCGAAAGTGGTCCCGGCGAAATCAGCGGACCCCCGGTCGCGCACTTCGACTCCCTGGACAGTCTCCTGGAATCCCCCCTGTCCGCGTCTATCGACGTAGTGGACATCGCCACCCCCAACGGCTATCACGCCGTCCAGGCCTGCCGGGCGCTGGAAGCGGGGAAACACGTGATCGTGGAAAAGCCCCTGGCCCTGACGGGAGCGGATGCGCGGAGAATCATCGAAACAGGGGTGCGGATGGACAAGCGGGTTTTTGTGGTCATGCAAAACAGGTATGCATCGGCGGCGCACTGGCTCCACTCGCTCGTCAGCGGGGGCCGGCTGGGAAAAATCTTCCTCGTCCAGGTCAATGCTTTTTGGAACAGGGACGGCCGTTATTATGTGCCGGGCGGCTGGCATGGGCGAAAAGACCTGGATGGCGGCGTGCTGTTTACCCAGTTTTCCCACCTGGTCGACTTGCTGTACTGGTTGTTTGGAGACCTATCGGATATCCGGTCCCGCTGGGCGGACTTTACCCATAAAGGGCTGGCGGAATTCCAGGACTCGGGTATGGTCCAGTTTAGCCTGAAAGGAGGCGCCATGGGCGCCTTTCATTTCTCGACGGCGGTGTGGGACAAGAACCTGGACACCAGCCTTACCCTTGTGGCTGAATACGGAACAATCCGCCTGGGGGGCCAATACATGGAACGCGTGGATTATTGTCACCTCCGGGACGGGGCGCCCCCGCCCGAAACCGGCCATACGTCGTTGGAGAACCACCGGCTTTTTTTCAGCGGCGTGGTCGATGTACTGCAAGGCAGGGCGGAGCAGGCGATAGATCCCATGGACGGGTGGAAGGTGGTGGATCTGATCGAGCGCTTTTACAAGGCATAAATCGGAGTCTATGTGCGGAATAGCCGGTATCGTCAGCGTAGACCCCCGCGAGGTCTCCGCGCCCCGGTTAAAAAAAATGACGGATGCGATCGCCCACCGCGGCCCCGATGGGGAAGGCGGCTGGATCGATCCGGAGGGCAGGATTGCCCTTGGCAGCAGGCGGCTTTCCGTCATCGACCTGTCGGGGGCGGGGGCCCAGCCCATGCACGATCCCTCGGGCAGGTATACCCTTGTGTACAACGGAGAGATCTATAACTACATAGAGCTAAAAAAAGAGCTGGAGGCCCGGGGTGTTTCCTTCCGCTCGACATCGGACACGGAAGTCCTCCTGGCCATGTATGAATGGAGGGGGGAGGACTGTCTTTCCAGCCTGGACGGGATGTTTGCTTTTGCGATCCACGACGCCCGGGAACGGTCTCTTTTCTGCGCCCGGGACCGATTTGGCGAAAGGCCGTTTTATTACGCCTATGCGCCGGGGCGGTCCTTTCTTTTCGGCTCAGAAATGAAGGCCTTGTGGGCCGCGGGTTTCCGGAGGGAGGTCGATCCGGGGATGCTGTACAATTACCTGGCCTACGGCCTGGTCCTGGATGCGGGCAGACCGGAACGGACCTTTTTCGCGGACATACACAGCCTGGAAGGCAGCCACTGCCTGCGGCTGGATTTGGATACCTTACGGTTGGAAAAGCGCCGCTACTGGGACATTCCCCGGGTGGGCGGGCCCGGGGAAGGCGGCCGGGGCGGCGGCATCGCCAGGGGCGTGACACGAAACGGCGGCGCCCGGGAAAGCGGCGCGCTGGAAGAAGCCGCCCTAAAGGTGCACGAGTTATTGACCCGCTCGGTCACCCGCCGCCTGCGCTCCGACGTTCCCGTCGGATCGAGCCTCTCCGGCGGCCTGGACAGCAGCATCGTCGTCCAACTGGCGGCAAAGCACCTGAGGGAACAGGGTAGCCGGCTGACTACTTTTTCCGCCCGGTTCCCCGGTTTTGCGAGGGACGAAGGACGGTACATACGACTGGCATCGCATGCCGCGGACACGGACCAGGTTGATGTTTTTCCGGGGGGGAAGGATCTGCCGGAAAAAATAAGGGAAGTGATGCATTACCAGGAGGAGCCCTTTGGGTCGGCGGGTATACTGGCCCAGTTCGAGGTCATGCGCGCGGCTAAGCAACATGGTGTAACGGTGCTGCTCGATGGCCAGGGCGCGGATGAAATCCTCGGGGGTTACGGTCACCACTACCCGCAGTTTATAAGGGAAGCCCGGCGCGAAAACCCGCGGGCGGCGCTGAATGCGGCGCTTTCGCATCTGCGGAGGTCTGTTAATTTTCGGTTAATCCAGGAAACGTTTAAAGTTTTGTCGCCGGACTTACCGTTCTTGCCAGCGCGGTATAAGACGGCCAGGATGGCCTGGAGGCAAGCGTTACAACCGCTCTTTAACCGGGATTTTTATGAGGCCGGCAGGACTCCTTGTCCTGTGTCTTCACCGGGAGGAGGGTTGTCGGAGTTGTTGTACAACGAGACCTTTGTCACGGGTTTGCCGGAACTGTTGAGATACGCGGACCGCAATGCCAACGCCCATTCCAGGGAAGTACGCTTACCCTACCTGGACCACGAGCTGGCGGCATACATCTTTACCCTGCCGGGGGTGTGGAAGATTCACGGACCCTGGAGCAAGTACCTTTTGAGAACGGCTTTTGAAAACGACCTGCCGGGCGAAATCGCCTGGAGACGGGTCAAGGTGGGTTTTGAACCTCCCCAACGGTCATGGATGACCGACGCGGAGGTGGCCGGGGCGGTACGGTCGTCTATAGGACTTCTGGTCGACCGGCGTATTCTGGACCGGCGTCTTTTGAGGAGGAAACCGGCGGCACACGGGGCGTATGAGCGGGGGGACGGGAGCTGGTCCTTTTTGATGGCAGCGGCCCTTTTGGGCTAAAAAAATAGGCAACAGCTTTTAAAAATGATTATATTTGTTGTGTTTAGCGAAAAATCCATTATCCACTCTCACGAGATCCTTCTATGAAGCGTTTGAAAAACCATGGGGTGTCCTTTGGCTTGGCGACGACCGTGCTGTTAACCCTTTCTTACTGCACCCCTTCCAGGAATATCGTTTACTTCCGCGACCTGGACGATACTGCGAGGATCCACGTACAAGATTCCATTCAACATTTCGAAGCCCGCATCCAGCAGGGTGACGTCTTAGGTATTCAGGTCAGCAGCGCCGATGCCGTGGCCAGCGCGCCGTTTAATCCAGGCAGCGCCCAGGGTACGGGAGCCGGGGGCGCTGTAGCAACCGGGGCCCATGCCTACCAGGTGGACCCGGACGGCACCATCGACTTTCCCATCCTGGGCAAGATCCACGCTGCGGGTCTGACAACCGCCGTTCTGAGGGATACGCTGATGGCGCGGTTGGCGGACTCGGACTACCTGAAAGAACCACACGTCAGCGTACAATACCTGAACTATAAGATCACCGTGTTGGGAGAGGTTGCGCGTCCGGCCACCTATCCGATCACCGACGGCAAAGCAACGCTGCTGGACGCCCTGGGGATGGCGGGGGACCTGACCATCTTCGGCAAGCGTAAAAATGTCACCGTTATCCGGGAAGAGGGGGGGGTGAGGACTTTCGCCAAACTGGACCTGACGTCCAGCCAGGTATTCCGTTCCCCTTATTTCTACCTGCACCAAAACGACGTTGTATATGTGGAGCCCAACAAGGCTAAGTCCGCGGCCTCCGACGACCGCGTGATCCGGGGTGTTTCCCTCGCGGCAGGCATGCTGGCTGTGGTCCTTTCCCTCGTATATCTTCTAAAATAACCCGCATGAACGGACCCCTCGCCATAGAAAACCGCCTGCAAGGACAGCCTTCAGGGAGCCCCAAGGAAGTCAACGTCCTGATGGAGGTACTCTCCAGGTTTGTGCATTACTGGTACTGGTTTATTGTGTCCATCATCTTTTGCGTGGCCTGTGCCAAGATATACTTGAGGTACAGCGTACCCGTATATAACGTCCAGTGCCGGTTCCTCATCAAAAAGCAGAACACGAACCCGCAGGCGGAGGAGCTTTCACAGCTCAGCATCATCGATAACAACAACGACGTCGGTAACGGCGTGGAGATTCTCCGGACAAAGCTGCTCATGAAACGGACGGTCCACCGCTTGCAGCTCAACGTCACGTGTTTTTCCATGGGCCGGTTTAAACATACCGAGCGCTACCGGAACGCCCCCTTTGACATACAGTTGGTATCCATGGAGGACACCGCCGCCGGCCGGGCCATGACGATCACCATGAGTCCTGCAGGGGACGGCATTCTGTTGGCCGGCCAGGGCACTGCGTTACGCCAGTGGGGGGACACCATCCGGGAAGGAGGGATTGTCATGACCGTCCTGAAAAACCAACCCTTTTTTACGACCGAAGGCCAGTACGAGGTCTTTATCTCCCCGGAAGACCAGACAACCCTGGCGTATATGGCCCGGACAAAGATTGCCCAAAGCTCGGACGGTACCAACGTGGTGGAGATGGATATTACCGACGCGCTTCCCAAAAGAGGGGAAGACGTCCTCAACACCCTTTACGACGTCTATACCCAGGCCAACGTGGAAGACCAGAATTCGACAGCGGACAATACCATCGATTTTATCAACAACCGCCTGGAAATCGTGCAAAGGGAGCTGTCGGGAGTAGAGAACCATATCCAGGATTTCAAAACCCGCAACCAGGTCACCGACCTGGGAGAACAGTCCAAGCTGGCACTCGGGGACAATCATGACCTGGAGCAACAGGTCGTGCAACAAGGGGTCCGGTTGGAAGTATTGAATTCCGTGGAAGACTATTTGCGGAAAAACGACAAAAGGGTGGTGCCCCCTTCGCTTATAGACCAGGATCCGGCTTATGCCGCGCTTGCCCAAAGATATAACGCCGCAGTAACGGAAAGGGATAACCTCCTGGCGAACGCCGCTCCGCGCAACCCGGTGGTGGTGCAGATGAATGCCCGGATCGATACCCTGAAACATGACCTCCTCGCCAGCCTGGACAATGTCCGGCAAACCCTCCAGATCACCAGCCAGGGGTTGGTCCGGAAACTCGACCAAGTGGGGGGCACCATCCGGCAAACGCCTGCCAAGGAACGGACGTTCCTCGACATTTCCAGAGAACAGCAGGTCAAGCAACAGCTCTACCTGTTCCTTTTGCAAAAAAGGGAAGAAACCGCCATTTCAAAGTCCGGCACCCTTGCCAACTCCAGGCTGATCGAACCGGCCCGCAGGGACGCCGCGCCGTTTAGCCCCAACGCCCGTAACATCTACATGACCGGTCTGGCGGTCGGTGTGCTTATCCCCGGGGTCCTGATCTACCTGCTGTCGCTGATCAACAACCGGATCGCCGGCAAAAAAGACGTGACTGCCCGCACAGATGCGCCCATATTAGGGGAGGTCGGGCACAACCGCACCGGCGAAGCGCTGATCATGGGGGGCAACGCCCGCAGCATCCTCGCAGAACAGTTCCGGATCCTGCGCGCCAACCTGCAATTTATGCTAACCGGCCGCCGGCACCAGGTGATCCTCGTCACGTCGAGCATGAGCGGGGAGGGAAAGACCTTTATCTCGATGAACATCGCCGGCGCTTTGGCGATCACCGGTAAAAAAGTCGTGCTCCTGGAACTGGACCTCCGGAAACCCAAGGTGTCCTCGGACCTCGGCATGGACAACAACCAGGGGTTTAGCAACTATGTCGTGTCCAACGAGGATATGAAAAACCTGGCCAAACCGGTACCCAGTATGCCCGGTTTGTTTGTCATCGGATCGGGTCCGGTACCGCCGAATCCCGCGGAGCTGCTGATGCAGGACAAAGTCAATGCGCTTTTCGAGTACCTGCACGCCAATTTCGACTTTATCGTCATCGATACCCCCCCGGTGGGGCTCGTATCGGATGCCTTGCTGGTCGCGCCGTATGCAGATGCCTGTATCTACATCACCCGCCAGGGGTATACGCGCAAAGGCCAGGTAGGCCTGATCGAAGAGTTGTACCTCTCCCGGAAGATGAAAGGGCTTTCTGTCGTCATCAACGACGTCAAGGCGGAAAAAAGAGGGGGGTATGGCTATGGCTACGGGTATGGGTACGGCTATGGGTCCGGTTATTACAGCGACGACGATACCAAATCCAAACCCTGGCAAAAAATATTCTCCAAGCAAGCGTCATCCAAATAACCCATGTTCGAACACCCCTTTCATACCGGTTCGCTTTCCGATCATTCCTTCCTCGTCACGGGTGGGGCCGGCTTTATCGGTTCCAACCTCGTGGAATACCTGGTCCGCCATAAGGCCGGCAGGATCCGTGTCCTGGACAACCTGTCGACCGGGCACCTGGACAACCTCAGGGAATTTAGGGACTATCCGGGTTTCGAATGGATGGAAGGGGATATCCGGGACATGGACACCTGCCGGCGCGCCTGCGAGGGGATTCAGTTCGTGTCGCACCAGGCGGCACTGGGTTCCGTTCCGCGTTCAGTCAAGGACCCGGTGACCACCAACGACGTCAACATCACGGGCCATCTTCATGTATTACAGGCCGCCCGGGAATCCGGTAGTACGCTGAAAATGGTCTATGCGGCCTCTTCATCCACCTATGGGGATTCCCGGGAGTTGCCAAAGGTCGAGGACCGGATCGGCAACCCGCTGTCCCCTTATGCGGTGACGAAATTTGTCAATGAACGCTACGCCCAGGTCTTTTCGGATGTATACGGCTTCCATACCGTGGGGCTGCGTTACTTTAACGTATTTGGTCCACGCCAGGACCCGGACGGGCCCTACGCGGCGGTCATACCGCTGTTCATCCGCGCCGCGTTGCAAGGGAACGCCCCGACCATCAATGGGGACGGGGAGCAAACCCGGGACTTCACCTTTGTAGAAAATGCCGTCCAGGCAAACATCCTCGCCTTGTTAAAGGGGCGGTCGCTGGACAAGCACGAGGTCTTCAACATCGCTTACGGCCGGAATATTACCCTCAATGGGTTGTGGCGTCTCCTGACAGCGCAAACGGGCACCCACCGGCAGCCCACTTACGGCCCACCCCGTCAGGGGGACATAAAGCATTCCCTGGCCGATATCGGGAAAGCGGCCCGCATGCTGGATTACGCCCCCCGGTTCGATATTGAAAAAGGCCTATCCGTCACCCTTGAATGGTACCGTCATGAGTCTTAGGAAAAAGACCATAGCAGGTATATTCTGGTCCGTAGGACAGCAATTCACCATGCTGGGGCTGAACCTGGGCGTATCGGTCATTCTGGCCAGGCTGATGCCGCCGTCTCAATTCGGTCTGATCGGCATGGTCGCCATTTTTATTGCGGTAGGAGAAGCCCTTATCGGTGGGGGCCTGGGCGCCGCCCTGATCCGGGACAAAGACCCGGACGCACTGGACTATTCCACCGTCTTTATTTCCAATGTCGGTGTCGGCGTTTTCCTGTATGTCCTTTTGTTTGCCACAGCCCCTTTGATCGCCGCCTTTTTCAGACAGGAGGTATTGACCCCCATCATCCGGGTCTATATGCTCACGATCCTCATGTTCTCCTTTTCCGGGATACAGTCCACCCGGTTGACCCGGGAAATGAATTTTAAAAAACTGGCCGCCTGTTTGCTGCCGTCGGAACTGTTGAGCGGAATCCTCGGGGTGGTCCTTGCCTATAAGGGGTACGGTGTCTGGAGCCTGGTCTGGATGAATTTCGCGCAGGCAGCCTTATTTACCGTGTTTATCTGGACGGCATCGGGCTGGCGTCCCGGACTTGCCTTCAGCCGGACGCGATTCCGCAAACACTTTACGTTCGGGGCCAATTTCCTGCTGACCACCCTCCTGGACCGGGTCTATCAGAATATCTATGCCGTCGTCATCAGTAAATTTTATCAACCCGCCCAGGTAGGCTATTACACGAGGTCGTATAGCCTGGTGATGATCCCGGTGGATAATCTTTTCCAGGCCCTTGTCAACGTTACATTCCCCGCCTTTGCGTCTATACAAAGCGATACCGAAAAATTGCTGAGGGCCCACCGTAAGCTGATGCAGCAGGCGCTTTTTATCCTGTTGCCCGTCATGATGATGATGATCCTGACGGCGGAGCCGTTGTTCCGGTGGCTGCTGACGGACAAATGGTTGCCCGCCGTGCCCTATTTCAGGCTGTTGTGCCTGGCGGGTATGGTGTTGTCCGGGAACGGGTATTTCCAGAATATTTTGATGGCCAAGGGCAGAAGCGATCTGCTGCTAAAGGTCATGATCATAGAAAAGGTATTGATCACCCTGGGGATTTGCTCGGTATTCCCCTTCGGGATAAAAGGCCTTTTGTATTACCAGGTATTTTCTTCCGTGGTTTTGTTCGCCGTCAACGGGTACATTGCGGGAAAACTGGTCGGTTATCCATTATACGAGCAACTGAAGGACATCGCCCCCATTTTTGGCATTACCGCGATTGCGGCCCTGCCGGCCTATATGGCGGATCAACGGTTGACCGGTTTACACGACATCCTACGGATCGTTGTTGTATGCACCTTTTATGGGGTGGTGTACCTGGCCTTATTCTTTGCTTTCCGGACAACCGAAATCAGGGATTTCAGGGAGCTGGTGTTAAAAGGACTTGTTCAAAAATTGAAGCCATGGAAGGTTGCCGCATAATCCAATTCCCAAAGATCCTCGACCCGCGGGGGAACCTCACGTTCACCCAGTTCCCGGGGCAACTCCCCTTTGAGATGGAGCGCGTCTTCTGGACCTATGACGTGCCGGGAGGGGAGACCAGGGGCGGTCATGCGTATCACCGGCAGGAAGAAATCATCATCGCGCTCAGCGGGAGCTTTGACGTGGTGGTGACCAGGATGGACGGGAGCACGGAAAAATTTCATTTGAACCGATCTTACTATGGGATCTATGTACCCGCCATGACCTGGCGGCAGATGGAGAACTTCTCCACCAACTCGCTGGCGCTTCACCTGGCCAGTACGCCTTTCGACAGAGAAGACTATATATATGACTTCGAACGATATAAAGGATATGCGAAAGACCGTATTTGACTGCACCCTTTTTTACCTGAACCGCCTCGACACGGGGAAGGGATTCATATCGGTGGTAGAGGGCCAGGGCCAGTTGCCTTTTACGGTAAAGCGGGTCTTTTATCTCTACGACATCCCCGGGGGTGAGTCCAGGGGCGCGCACGCGCACCGGACGTGTCATCAGTTCCTGGTGGCAGCCAGCGGCGCCTTTGAGGTGCTGCTCAACGACGGCCGGACGCAACGGCTCGTTCAGTTGAACCGCCCTTATATGGGGCTGCATATACCCCCCGGTATCTGGGCGTCGGAAGTCAACTTCTCCTCCGGGTCTATTTGTCTCGTGCTGACCAGCGAGAAATACGACGACAAGGATTATATCCGGGACTATGACGAATACCTCGAATGGTCCCAGGCGCAAAAGGCATTGATATGACACAGGAACGATTCATACACCCCACGGCGGACGTCCAGACGGAGGAGATCGGGCAAGGCACGGTCATCTGGCAATTTGCCGTGGTGTTGAAAGGGGCGCGGATCGGTTCGGGCTGCAATGTCAATTGCCACACCTTTATCGAAGGAGACGTCGTCGTGGGGAATAACGTGACCGTCAAGGCGGGTGTTTACCTATGGAACGGGCTCAGGGTGGAGGACGATGTCTTCATCGGGCCCAACGTCACCTTTACCAACGACAAATATCCCCGCTCGAAACAATATCCGGCAAAGTTCCAGACGACATTGCTGGAACGGGGTTGCTCCATCGGGGGAGGCGCCACTATCCTGGGGGGCTCGACCGTGGGCGCTTACGCCGTGGTGGGTGCGGGGAGCGTGGTGACAAAGGATGTACCGGCATACGCGCTGGTCAAGGGCTGTCCCGCCAAGATATGCGGCTGGGTCGACGAAAAAGGAAACAAACTGACGAAACAACCTTGATATGAACATACCCTACCTGTCCTTTACCGGCATGCACGATTCCATCCGGGAAGAAATGCACCAGGCCTTTAGCGCGGTGTACGACAGCCATTGGTATGTATTGGGCAAAAAGGTGGAGGCCTTCGAAAGCCAGTATGCCGGCTTTAACGGGACCGCATTTTGCAAAGGGCTCAGCAATGGCCTCGACGCCCTACACCTGTCCTTAAAAGTACTGGGTGTTGGTCCGGGGGACGAAGTGATCGTACCCTCCAATACTTATATCGCCACCGTTCTCGCCGTATCCTATACCGGGGCGACGCCGGTGTTTTCGGAGCCCGATCCCGGGACCTACAACCTCGATCCCGTCCGCGTGGCGGAAGCGATCACCGGTAAGACAAAGGTCATCCTGCCCGTCCACCTGTACGGACAAGCCTGCGACATGCAGGCGATCATGGATCTGGCGGCCCGCCACCACATAAGCGTCGTAGAAGACAATGCCCAGGCACACGGAGCCGCCTTTAACGGAAAGCTGACAGGCGCCTGGGGACACATCAATGCCACCAGCTTTTACCCGGGCAAAAATTTAGGCGCCTTAGGCGACGGCGGCGCCATCACCACCAACGACCCGGAACTCGCCAGAAAAGCCGAAATCCTGAGGAACTACGGCTCGCAAAAGAAATATTTCAACGAGGTCATCGGGCACAATATGCGGCTGGACGAGCTCCAGGCGGCGCTGTTGTCGGTCAAGCTGCCGTATTTAAAGAAATGGACCGAGGCGAGACAGACGCTGGCCGAAGGCTACACCCAAAGGTTGCAAGGTGCGGGCGACCTGGTATTGCCGGTCACCGCCCCCGGGGCCACGCACGTCTACCACGTCTATATGGTGCGCACCCGGCAGCGGGACGCCCTTCAAGCCTTTTTGCAGGACAAGGGGATCGGCACGTTGATCCACTACCCCTTGCCCCCTCACCTGCAGGAAGCCTACCGGTTCTTAGGCTATCAACAGGGCGACTTCCCCATTGCCGAAACCATCGCCGGTACCTGTCTGAGTCTTCCGCTCTGGCCGGGGATGACCGAAGCGGCACTGGACGAGGTCGCCGGCCAGATCCACACATTTTTTAAAACCCACAGGTCATGACCCAGGAACCCTTAGTCTCCGTCATCGTCATTACCTACCATTCCCTGGCTACGGTCGGGGAAACGCTGGACAGCATCTACCGCCAGACCTATCGCAGGATCGAGTTGATCATCGCCGATGACGGGTCCTCGGATGGAACGGTGGCACTTGCCGGTGACTGGATCGGGCAGCATGGCTCCCGGTTTGAAAGGGCGGACATCGTGGCGGCGCCGCGCAACGGGGGCATACCGGCCAATTGCAACCGCGGGCTGGCGCAGGCCCGGGGTGAATACATCAAGATCATTGCCGGGGACGACGTACTGACAGACGATTGTATCGATTATAACGTGAAGCATATCGGACAGGCCATGCTGGCCTGCTCCGACCTGCTTTGCCTGGCCGGGGGCGCGCTCCGGCCCATCCTCCCGTCGGATCGGAGGGACCTCACCGCCTTTTTTGCGCTGCCGCCCGAACAACGTTTCCGGCAATACATCCGGACGCCCATTTTCCTAAATGTGCCTACCCTTTTTATCCGGAAGGAACTCTACGACAAGATCGGGACCTACGACGAGGATATCCGGTTGCTCGAAGACCAGCCGTTTCTTTGTAAGGCGATGGCCGCTGGATACATCCCCGTTTACCTGGACCACGTCACGGTCCATTACCGCATCAGCGCACACAGTACGATGGGCGGGCAAAGCAGGGCGTTCCGCCTGGCCCTGATGGAGAGCTACCGCAGGTACCGGAAGCCTTACCTGCGCTGGACGTCTTTTCCCGAAGCGCTGATTATGCTGGAAGCGGCCGTTGTCCGCTTTTTGCTCCAGGCCCGGTGGTACAAACCCACGACCATAGATCGCTTTAAACGATACAGCCCTTCCCGTATATTCCTGGAGGAAGGATTCCGGGCGCACTTTTTTAGAAAAATTTTCAAAACAACGGAACCCGCATGACCCCGCAGCCCCTTGTATCCGTGATCGTGGTCGCCTTCGATTCCGCCCGTTTCATAGAAGCGACCCTGGAGAGCATCCGGCGGCAGACCTATTCCCCGATAGAGCTGGTCATCGCCGACGACGCCTCTATGGACGACACGGTGGAACTCGCGAACGCCTGGTTGCAACGCCACGGGGACAGGTTCTCCACCTGGACTATCGTCCGGGCGGAAACGAACGCCGGCTTGTCGCAAAACTGTAATAACGGCTGGCGGGCATCTACCGGTGACTGGATAAAATTGATCGCCGCGGACGACCTCCTGCTCGATACCTGTATCGCCGATAATGTAGCCTTCGCGCAAAAAACGCCGGACGCGAAAGTGGTCTTTTCACGTATGGAGAAGATCGACGACAAGGGGAGCTCCATGGGAGAATACTTTTTCCCCAGCCATTTCTTCACCATGGATGCCAAAAGGCAGCTGACCCATTTGCTCCGCAGGAACTATTTAGGCGCGCCCTCCGCGTTTATCGCCCGCAGGGTGCTGGAAGAGACCGGTGGTTTTGATCCCAGTTTCCCGATGATGGAGGACCTGCCCTTGTGGACAAAGCTGCTGGTCTCGGGGATACGGCTGGACGGTCTGAACCGCAAAACGGTCGCCTACCGGATCCACAACGGTTCTATACAAAGAAAGGCCGGCCGGGCCCTGGACGGATACCTGGAGGCCAATAGACGGTTTGACCGTCAAACCCGTTTTCCGCTGGCCAGGCAAAGGTCCTACCTGTTGTACCTGGTGATGCGTTTCGACGACCTGTTGCCCTGGATCCAACGGAGACGTGTCCTGACCCTGGTTTGTTATCCTTTCCTCTGGGCCTGGTACCATTACAGTCCGTTTACACTATCCAAAAAAACTGCCGCGCCATGCCTTTGATCAGCGTCATCATCCCCATGTTTAACGTCGAGCGGTATATCGGACGCTGCATCCAGTCCGTGCTCGCCCAGACCTTCAGGGATATTGAAGTGATCCTGGTGGACGACGGGTCCGCGGACGGCAGCATCCGGGTGGCCGAAACGGTCCTCCGCCAGGACGGACAGGTACCCTACACCCTCGTCCGGCACGAGCACAACCGGGGCGTATCCGCCGCCCGGAATTCGGGTGTCGACGCCGCCCGGGGGGAATACATCTACTTCCCCGACAGCGACGATTATATAGAGTCCAATATGCTCGAACGGTTGTATACCCAAAGCCGGGAAACCGGTGCGGACATCGTCATGTGCGGGTCCAGAAGCGTATACGAAGACGGCCGCAAACCGCCCGTCAATGACATACCCGAGGTCCAGGGAAACCTGGACGGGGAAGGAGCGGTGCTGGCGTTGCTGATGGGGAAATGCCGGGCCTATCTTTGCATGCAACTGTTCCGGAGGAGTCTGTTCGAGGGCCTGCGGTTCCCGGAAGGCCGGATTTACGAGGACCGGTTGCGGTTGCCTTTTCTTTTCCTTCGTGCCCAAACGGTTTCGTTTATCCCGGATGTCCTGTATAACTACGAACAGCGCGACGGATCGATTACGAGGGGCTTCCGCCCGGAAATATACAAGAACCTGGAGGGGATGAAAGAGCTGCAGGAGCGCTTGGGCGAGCGGCTGGCGCGGCCGGAATGGGACCTGGCCTTTTTCCGGTATGAATACCTGAACATACAAACGCTGGTCTTCAATGCCTTTGTTCATTCGGACCGGTACCGGGACGTCGGGACCTTTCTGGCAAAGGTGCGGTCCCACATCCGCTGGCGGAAGCTGGTGCGCGGATATAAGGTTATGCCCCGCCCGGTCCTGTCGCTGGTCCTTTTCAAGACACAACCTTATCTGTTCTATACCTTTTTCAAACGATATATCCTGCAAAAACTCGACGCATGAAAGTCATAAAGATCATCCCTTCCCTCGGCTTTGGCGGTATCGAAACGGTTTTCGAGATCACCGCCCGGTATTATCAAGGGAGCAAAGACGATATTATCTTCCTGGCCATGGGCGGCGGCGGTACCGCGGCCAAGGTGATCACCGAGGCCGGCTTCAGGGTGGTGATCTGGAACATGCCCACCAAGATTCCCAATTGGAAGCTCATCCCCAAGCTCGTCAAATTTATCAAACAGGAGCAACCGGATGTGGTCCACACCACGGGTGCGGAAGCCAATTTTCACGGTCTGATCGCCGCCCGTATCTGCCGGATACCCGTGCGCGTCGGGGAGGAGATCGGTATGCCCGTGCACAGCCGTATGGCCCGACTGGCCTTCCGTATGGTCTACGGGATGTCTTCGGCGGTGATCGCGGTGGCGGGACAGGTCGAGGATTTCCTGACAGAGACCAAAGAAGCGCCACCCCACAAAGTGGCGATGATCTATAACCCGGTCGACTTCCGGATTTTCGGGGTGACGAAAAATGCCCCCGAGGCCGGCCGTTTCAGGATGGTGTCGATCTGCCGCCATACCCCGGCCAAAAACCTGGACGTCATGATTAAGGCGGCCGCGGCACTGCGGCGCCGCGCCCCGGAGCTCAACGTCGAGCTGTGGGTCGTCGGTGACGGACCCAGCCGTGCCGGTCTGGAGGAACTGGCGGCCAGCCTCGGCTTAGGGGACAGCGTCAAATTCTGGGGCTTCCAGGAAGAACGGGTGCAATTCCTGACACAAGCCACGTTGTTTGTCCTGCCCTCGTATTCGGAGGGACACCCGATTTCCGTACTGGAGGCTATGATGATGGAAACCCCATGCATCGTCACCCGGGGCGGGGGCGTGCCCGAAATCATCGAAGAAGGCAAGACCGGCTGGATGATGGATCCCCTCGACCTCGAAGGGTTTACCGACAAGCTGGAACACATTGCGCGGCTACCGGACGCCCAACGGCGCGAGGTGGGTCGCCTGGCCGGCGTCAACATACGCGCGAATTTTCCCCCCGATCTGTATATGGAGCGCATCTGGAGTTTGTACCAGCGTAATCATCCGAACCCACAGGCGGTATGAACAAGATCAGGATACTCCAATGTATAGAAACCATCGGTTCCGGCGGGGTCGAACAATTGCGGTATAACCTGTGCAAAGGCATCGATAAGGATCGCTTCGAGCTAAAGATTATCTGCACGCAAACCCTGGGGGTTTTGCCGGGCAGGATGAGGGAGACCGGCGTGGAGATCATCCCCGTCGGCAAACTGAAAACACCTTTTCACTGGAGCCGGTACAAGGCCGTGCTAAGGGTCGTCCGGTCTTACAAACCACACATCATACACGGAGCGGTTTTCGAAGGCTGTAGCATGGCCGTCGTAGCCTCCCGCTTCAGCCGCATCCCGGCGGTCATCATCGAGGAGACCTCCGATCCGATCGACCGGACCTGGAGGGGAAACACGCTGATGCGTCTTTATGCGGGTTACGCAGATCGTATTGTCGCGGTCTCTGAAACCGCCGGCAGCTATATCCGTAAAGTCGTGGGTGTAAAGGAACCTAAGTTGAAGGTGATCGACAATGGCGTATCCATACCGGAAGTCCCGGACCCGGAGGCCGTAAAAAAACTAAGGGGCCGCCTGGGCATTGCGGAGGGTGATTTCGTGATCGGAAGTGTGGGAAGGTTGTTCGACGAGGTCAAAAAAGTCAGTGTCATCATCAAGGCCACGGCCCTCCTGATAAAACGCGGCATCCCCTTAAAGCTGCTGATTGTCGGGGACGGTTCGGACCAGGACATGCTGGAAGCGCTTTGCGACACCCTGGGGATCCGGGCGTCGGTCATATTCGCGGGCTACCAGGGCGATACGGCCCCCTATTATGCCTGTATGGACCTGTTCGTCCTGGCCTCCCAACACGAATCGTTTGGGATGGTCCTGGTGGAAGCCATGTACCTGCACCTTCCGGTCGTCGCGACCGCGGTGGGCGGTATTCCCTATGTCGTGGAAGACGGCAAGACCGGTCTCCTGGTGCCCAAAAACGACCCGCCCGCCATGGCCGTTGCCATCGAAACGCTTTACCGCGATCCGGCCGGGAGAAAGGCTTTTGGACAGGCCGGCTGGGAACGCGCGATGGGGAACTTCACCTCCGATATATATGTGGAAAAGGTCCAAAGGCTTTACCTGGAGCTGGCGGAAGAAAAAGGGTTGTCCTCTTGAAAACGTTACTCTTCATCAGTTGGGACGGTCCCCAGGTCGGCTACCTGGAAGGGCTTTTTATGCCGATCTTGCAAGGCTTGGGCGACGACTACCGCATACATATCGTTCAGTTCACCTGGGGCCCTTCGGACGGGGGCCGTTTGCAATCCCTTTTGCAACATGCCGGGATTGCCTATACCCGCTTCGAGATACGCCGGAAACCTGTCGTGGCCGCCGGCGTTTTGCTGACCCTTTTCAAAGGGAAGCGTTTTCTGACACGCTATATCCGCGCACAAAAAATAGACGTCGTGTTGCCCCGGAGTATCTTTCCCGCACTGATGGTGTCGGGGTTGGCCGCCAGGGACCGCTCCAGGCGGTGGGTCTTCGATGCCGACGGGTTGCCGCTGGAAGAACGCGTGGATTTCGCGGGGATGAACCCCCGGGGGCTGGAGTTCCGGTGGTTGAAAAGCGTGGAAAGTAAAATGATACACAGGTCTGACGCGGTGCTGGTACGGTCCGAAAAAGCCATACCCTTTCTGGCGGAAGGCCCGTTCAAAGTCGTCACCAACGGCCGTGACCCGCAGCGGTATCTCCCGGCCACCCCCGAAGACCGTGCCCGGCGCCGCAAAGAATGGGGCGTAACGGACCAGGGCATCGTCCTGGCGTATGCCGGATCTTTGGGGCCGCAATATTGCTTGCAGGAGATGCTGACCCTTTTTGAAAAAGCGCCACCGGGATCCGTCCTCTTGCTGCTGACGGGCAACCCCGAAGCAGCGCCCGAACGGCAGGGGGTCATCGTCCGCAAGCTCCCGCCGGGAGAAGTGGCGGCCTACTTAGGCGCCGCCGATATTGGGTTGGCCCTCCGGGAACCCAAAACGTCCATGCAGGGCGTGTTTCCCATAAAGCTGGGTGAATACCTGCTGTGCGGACTACCGGTGATCGCCACCGCGGGGATAGGCGACACCGGGACCCTGCTGGGAGGAGAAGCCTCCTGTCTGCTCCTGGAAAACCATGCGCCCGCTTCCCTTGAAAAAGCCGCCCTTTGGGCGGTGTCGGCAGCCGCACGACCGGACCTGAAAACCGCCGCGCGCCGGCTGGGGCTCGCCCGGTTTAGCCTGGAGGAAAGTATACGAACCTATAAGCGCGCATTGGATGCTTGACCTGCTTGTCATAGTGATTTTGTTGAGCCTGGTGGTCATGACCAACCGGAGGCTGGCCTACGCCAACGAGACCATTCATGCAAAGTGGCTGGAACAGAATTTGAACCGGTTACTGGCCTATCATACCGCCTTTTCCTTTCTTTTCCCCCTTTTACCCGGGGATGCCAGCGGCTATTGGGGATTTACCCTGCAACAGGTCACCGTGCATTCCAACAATATGTTTGACTATTTCGGGCTGGGTACGCCATTCCTGCTTTTCCTTGACTTTATACCGGTCAAGGTCATGGGGCTGTCCTTCCTGACGGGGAACATCATGTACGGGCTTCTGGGTTTTTGCGGGCTGCGTTACCTGTTCCTTCTCTACTACAAATCCCTGAACCTGGATATTCTTGTGTTTGGCGTGCGGACGGTGCCCTTTCTCTTTTACCTGCCCAACCTGAATTTCTGGACCGCGGGTGTGGGGAAGGATACCCTTTGTTTCTTTGGCATCGCCTGCTTTGTATACGGGATCCAGTTTTATAGAAGACGCATCATTTCGATGGCGCTTGCCGCGGCCCTGGTCTATTTCATCCGGCCCCACGTGGCCTTTATGATGGGCGCGAGCCTGGCGATATGCGTGGTCTTTTCCGGTAGGATGAAGGCGATCTATAAAATCCTGTTCCTGGCCCTGGTGGCCGCAGGGGCCGCCGTCGTCTACAAACAGGTGCTGGGGTATCTTCGGATCGAAGACCTAAGTACGAAAAGCCTGTCCGGGGTCGCCAGCGATACGGCGGGTCTGCTGGAACAGGGGCTCACCGGCTCTGCTGTGGACATACAGTCCTACCCATTGCCCCTGAAGTTTTTCACCTACCTGTTCCGGCCGCTTTTTTTCGATGTCCACAACGTGCTCACCCTCGTCAGCTCCTTCGAAAACCTGGCTTATCTCGTGATCCTTATAAAAGCCTTGCCCAACCTGCGCCGGAGAGACATAGGGGCCATGCCCATGTGGATGCGGACGGGGTTGCTGATCTTCCTGTTTGCCATGGTCGTTTTTTCCAGCAGCCTGGGAAACCTGGGGATTATCATGCGGATGAAAAATATGACGATGATTTATTTGCTCATGTACTGCACCTGGTCTATCAGCCGAAGGAAGGCGGAACTGGCGGCCCGCGCAACCTTAACTCACAATTAATTCGTATATTGTTGGAAAATATCCTTTTGAAAATCCTTATCCTGTCCAGGTATTCGCGTATGGGCGCCAGCAGCCGTTTGCGGTTGTACCAGTACATCCCCTATTTCGAGGCGCAGGGTATCGATTGCAGGATACACCCCTTATTCAACGACCGTTATTTACAGGAATTATATGGAAACGGGCGCGTCAGCCGTGGCAACCTTGCCCGTTGTTATTGGGCCATGGCCCGGCAGGTCTACCGCGCGGCGAACTACGACCTGGTCCTCATCGAAAAAGAAATATTCCCTTTTTTACCGGCCTGGGCGGAACGATGGCTGGCCTGGAAACGCGTTCCTTATGTCGTAGATTACGACGACGCGATCTTTCACAACTATGACCTGCATCCTCAACCGCTCGTACGGAGACTGTTCAAAAAGAAGATCGCAGAGGTGATGCGGCACGCGGCCGCTGTCACCTGCGGCAACCATTACCTGGCGGACTACGCCAGGCGGGCAACCGAAAGGGTACACCTTATCCCAACCGTCATCGAGCCGGAACGTTATGTGCCCAAAAGCGGGCACGCACCAAAAGAAGTCGTCATCGGTTGGATCGGCTCCCCGACCTCCATGCGCTACCTGGCTGAGTTAAAGCCTGTGTTGGAGGACCTGATGCGCGAGTACCCCGTCCGCCTGCACATTGTCGGTGGCAAAAAAGGCATCGGCCTGGGGGAACGGGAAAGTGTCCTGGATTGGTCCGAAGACACGGAGACGGTGCTGGTCGGACAATTCGACATCGGGGTCATGCCGTTGCACGACAGCCCTTGGGAATTGGGGAAATGTGGGTATAAACTGATCCAGTATATGGGTTGCGGCTTACCCGTCGTGGGAAGCCCCGTCGGCGTCAACAGCGACATCATCCGGGATGGCGACAACGGTTTCCTGGCTGCGACGCCCGAGGCCTGGAAAACGGCCCTGAGCAAGCTCATCCGCGACCCCGGGCTCCGGCTGTCCATGGGCAGGGCGGGCCGCAGGATGGTCGAGGAGCAGTACAACACGAAGGCGGCGGGGACACTCTGGATGAACATCCTGCAACCTTTAAAGAACTAAACTATGTGTGGGATATTCGGCACGATCCATTTCCAGGCACCCCAACCGGGGGTGGTGCTTTCCGCGCTGGCCCACCGCGGGCCGGATGAACAAAACCACCTGGCCGGTGAGCGCGTCAGCCTTTACCATACGCGGCTGGCCATACAGGACCTGACGCCCTCGGGCAGACAGCCGATGCAGCACAACGGCGTGTACATCACGTTTAACGGGGAGATCTACAACCATTGGGAGCTCAGAAAGAAATACGGTCTTTCCAGCGCCTCGCGTTCGGATACGATGACGCTTCTTTTGCTGTACGAGGCGCTGGGGACGGCCATGTTCGAAACCATCGATGGCATGTTTGCGCTGGCCATCCACGACACGGCAAACGGAAAGCTGCTCCTGGCAAGGGACCGGGCGGGGAAAAAACCCCTCTACCTCTGGAGCCGGGGACGCAGCCTGGCCTTCTCATCGGAACTAAACGCCCTGAAGGACGTCGTCCGGCCGTCCCTGGACGAGGCGTCGATCGCGGACTACCTCTACCTGGGGTATCACTTCCGCGCCGCCACCCCCTACCGGGAGATCGAGGAACTGGAAGCCGGCACTTTTTTAGAGGTCGACCTCGACACCCTGGACCGCAAAAAGGTGCGTTGGTTTGACATCGCCGACGCGTATAGCCGGCCCCTGGACCTCACTCCCGAAGAAGCGCTGGCCGGTCTTGACGAACGGCTGCACCTCGCCGTGCAAAGAAGGATCGACAGCTCGGACCTGGAGGTCGGATCCTTTCTCAGCGGGGGGATCGACAGCGGCCTGGTGACGGCCATTGCCTCGGCCTATACCAAAGACCTGAAAACGTTCACGGTAAAGATGCCGGGCGCTTACGACGAATCCGTCCTTGCGCAGTCCGTGGCGGAGAAGTACGGTACACGCCATACGACCATCGAGATCTCCTTTGACGGGTTGCGGGATGACTTTACCCGGATTGTGTCCAACTATGGCGAACCGTTTTTCGACAGTTCCGCCATCCCCAGCTACTATGTCTCCCAGGAGGCCAGAAAGCACATCACCGTCGTCCTGAACGGGGATGGGGCGGACGAACTGTTTGGCGGGTACAGACGGTATATGCCTTTCCGGTATTATGATTTTTTTGGGCGGAAAGGGCCCGTCTCCTGGTTTGCCCGTACCGCCGGGAACCTCTTGCCGCCGGGACACCGGAAACAGGATGTGTATACCTATGTCTACCGGCTGTTGAAATTCGCCGGGTATAAGGAGCTCACCGATATATACGGGGGCGCCACCACAGACCTGTTTACAGGCTACAAAAACGAATTTGAAACCCCACCCCGTTTGCAGGGACTGACCGAACTGTTGGACCGGGTCAGCCGGTTGCCGGTGTCTTCGCTGTCGAAGATCCTGATCGCGGATTTCGACACGATCCTGTTCAGCGACCTCCTTGTCAAAATGGACATTGCCACCATGGCGCATTCCCTGGAAGGCAGGAGCCCGTTCCTGTCGAAAGAGCTGCTGGAATTTGCCCCAACGCTAAAGGACGGATATAAGATCCGCGGCCGCCGGTCGAAGGTCCTGCTCCGGTCCCTGGCCGGGCGTTACCTCCCCGAAGCGCTGATCGACCAGCCCAAACGGGGGTTCGAAATTCCCCTGAAGGACTGGATGAACGGGGTGCTCGGCGAGATGACCGAAGACTATCTCTTTGGTTCGGCGGGAGCGTTGTATCCCACCCTGATCCGGAAGTCTTTTGTAACCGATGTGTTTAAACGGAAAGTCAACCTCTCGGAGGAGCGGAGGGCCAAGATGCTCTACGCCCTCCTCTGCCTGGAGGTTTGGTATAAAAGAGTGTATCAACATGGATAAACTGGTAAGGATAACGACCGTCCCGCTCTCCCTGGACAAATTGCTGGAGGGGCAGATGGGTTTTATGAAAACCCGGGGGATGGACGTGGCGATGGTCAGCTCGGACGGACCGAGAAGGGAAGCCATCGCCGCCCGTGAAGGTTGTCCGTATTACGTTGTGTCTATGACGAGGGTTATTTCACCCGTCCGGGATTTGGTCAGCGTCTGGCGAATGGTGCGCCTGTTTCGATCGCTGCGGCCGGATATCGTCCATACCCACACCCCAAAGGCCGGCCTGGTGGGGATGATGGCGGCCTGGTGGTGCCGCGTACCCGTGCGGATGCATACCGTCGCGGGTCTTCCCCTGATGGAATCCACCGGTATGCGGCGCAGGCTGCTGGTCCTGGTGGAAAAGATCACGTACGGATTTTCCTCGGGCGTCTATCCTAATTCCTATCGTCTCCTGCAATACATCAGCGATCAGCGTTTTTGCCGGCCCGGCAAGCTCAAAGTGATCGCGTCCGGCAGTTCCAACGGGATCGATGCGCATTACTTTAGCCGGACCCCCGAACTGGAAGCGCGCGCCGAGGAGGTGCGGAAGACGTACGGTATACCCGGTGACGCCTTCGTCTTTGTTTTTATCGGCCGGATCGTCCGGGACAAGGGGATACAGGAGCTCGTGGCTGCATGTAAACCTCTGAAGGCCCACCTTCTCCTCGTAGGGCCCTTCGAAGACGACCTGGATCCGGTGGACGATGCCTGCCGGGAGGAGATCGAACGGAACCCCTCCATCCACGTGACCGGGTATCAACAGGACGTGCGTCCTTTCCTGGTGGCGGCAGACGTGCTGGCATTCCCCTCCTACCGTGAGGGTTTTCCGAATGTTCCTTTGCAGGCGGGTTGTCTGGGCCTGCCCTCCATCGTTTCGGACATCAACGGCTGTAATGAGATCGTGGAGGAAGGGATCAACGGCCTGGTGGTCCCGGCCAAGGACACCAACGCCCTCCGGCGGGCCTTGGAACGGATGATCGATGAACCGGGTTTGCGCGACCGTTGTGCAAAAAACGCGCGGGACCGTATCACCGGCCGCTATGGGCGGGAAGTTGTCTGGGATGCCTTGCACCGGGAATATCAGGAACAGAAAAGGAGGGCCCATGCTTTATAAGCGTTTTATAAAGCGTACGATGGACATCCTCCTTGCAGGGACAGTCTTCCTGTGTTTGTCACCGGTTCTTGTACTCGTAATGCTACTGATCGTCGCCGTTTCGGGAAAAAATCCTTTTTTTGTACAAGTCCGGCCTGGAAAAAGGGGGAAACCCTTCCGGATCATCAAGCTCAAAACGATGCTTGACCTCCGGGACGGGAACGGGGTGTTGCTGCCGGACGAGCGGCGGCTCACGCCCCTGGGGAAGTTTATCCGGAAGACGTCCCTGGACGAGCTGCCGCAGTTGCTCAACGTCGTCAGGGGCGAGATGAGCCTCATCGGCCCCCGGCCCTTGCTGATGGAATACCTGGAGCTCTACAACGACTTTCAGGCCCGGCGGCACGAGGTACGCCCGGGGATCACCGGCTGGGCCCAGGTCAATGGCCGCAATGCCATCGGGTGGGACGAACGTTTCGCTCTGGACGTCTGGTACGTGGATCACCTTTCCGCGGGGCTGGACCTCCGGATCGTGTGGATGACGGTATGGAAGGTGGGGTCGTCGAAGGGCGTTAACCAACAAGGCCAGGCTACGGTGGCTTATTTCCGTGGCAACGGACACAAACAAGAAGTACTATGAGATATGCGTTTGCCGGCGACAGGGCGATAGCGGTAACGGCACTGATGGAATTGAAAAAGCGCGGATATGCCCCGCTCGCCTTACTGGTGTCCGGACCGGATAAGGCCAGCCACGCCGGCGAACTGACGAAGCTGAGCGGTCTTGACCCGGACCACGTGCTGGAAGGAACGGCCTTTAAAGAAGAGAAAGGCCGGAACCTGCTCAAAAGCCTCAACCTGGATTATATCATTGGTATCCATTTCCCCTACGTGGTTCCGGCAGAAGTCCTGGGGATTCCCCGGATCGGTGTCCTGAACCTCCACCCTGCCTTTCTCCCGTACAACAGGGGGTGGCATACGCCCAGTTGGGCGATCGTGGAAGGGACCCCTTATGGCGCCACCCTCCATTTCATGACTGAGGCACTGGACGAAGGGGACGTTGTCCTTCAGCGCGAATGTCCGCCGCTACCGGGAGACACGGCGCATAGCCTTTACCAAAGGGTCCTGGCGCTGGAGGGCGCTATGTTTGCGGAGGCCATCCCCCTGCTGGCCACCCTGAACCCGCCCCGGCAGCCACAGAATAGCGCCGGGACAGCGCACGCCCGCCGGGACCTGGGGTTGCTACAACCCCTCGATCCGGAAGAAAACGTGCGCACCGGGGACCTGTTGAAAAGGCTCCGGGCCCTGACGACCAATAAGACAGAAGAAGCCGCCTATCTCATCGAAGACGGCCGGAAATACTTTATACAGGTGACGATGACGCCCGAAACAGAAAACACCCCCCATGTCGGATAAACAACATTCCCCCAAAATCTGGCTTTCCGCTCCCCACATGGGTGGTGCGGAGCAGTCGTTTGTCGAGGAAGCCTTTGCCACCAACTGGGTGGCTCCGCTGGGACCCCATGTCGACGGTTTTGAAGCAGACCTGTCCATTTTCCTGGGCAGGGACCGGCACGTCACCGCCCTGTCGTCCGGGACCGCCGCCCTGCATCTGGCGCTGATTTTACTCGGCGTGGACCGGGGTGACGAGGTCATCTGCCAGAGCATGACCTTTTCCGCTTCCGCCAACCCCATTGGCTATCTTGGCGCCACGCCCGTTTTCGTGGATTCCGAGACCGATACCTGGAACATGTCCCCGGACCTGCTGGAGAAAGCCATCCGCGACAGACAAGCCAAGGGCAAAAAAATAAAGGCGATCATCCCCGTTCATTTGTACGGCATGCCCGCCCGCATGGACCGCATCCAGGCCATCGCGCAGCATTATGGCATACCCATCGTGGAAGACGCCGCCGAGGCCCTGGGGTCTACGTTGAAGGGCCGCCAGATGGGGACGCTGGGAGACCTGTCGATCTTGTCCTTCAACGGCAATAAAATCATCACCACCTCCGGAGGCGGTGCCCTGGTATCCGGGGACGCCGGTTGGATCAAACGCGCCCGCTACTTAGCCACCCAGGCCAGGGACCCGGCGCCGCACTATGAACATTCTGTCTTAGGGTACAACTACCGGATGAGCAATATCTGCGCCGGGATCGGGCGCGGACAAATGCAGGTGCTGGAGGACCGGGTCCTGCAAAGAAGGGCCAATTTTGCCTTTTATTATGACTGGCTGGCGGGCGTCCCCGGGTTCTCTTTTCAACCGGAGGCCGAGGGCGCGTACAGCAACCGCTGGCTGACGACGATCCTGGTCGACCCCGCGTGCAGTCCGGGCGGCGTCACCCGGGAAGACCTCCGGCTGGCCCTTGCTGCGGACAATATCGAATCCCGGCCGTTGTGGAAACCGATGCACCGGCAACCCGTCTTCGAAGGCTGCCCCTTTTACGGGGACGGAACCGCCGACCGGTTGTTTGAACAGGGGCTTTGCCTGCCGTCGGGCACCAGTCTCACCCCCGGAGACCTGGAAAGGGTCCGGGCCGTTCTCCTAAAACTATTCCAAACGAACACAATATCAACGCCTTAGTTAATTGCATGTAAATAGACACCGACAGCCTGCGATAATATGAAATTATTGAATATCTTAGGCTCGTAAAGTATCCTATAGTAAAAACCGACTGGCTTTAAATCCGACTCTATGAACCCGATTTCGTACCTGCGCTTTATGCCCAGATGGGTCATATTCTTTATTGACCTTTTTCTTACGGGCAATGCTCTGGTGCTCGCTTACCTTCTGCGCTACAATTTCAAAACGGAATTGATCGATGGCAACGACTTTACCCGCGGGGTCTCCTACGGGCTGATTGTCTACGGTGTCTGTTTCCTGGCCTTCCGCTCCTATGCCGGTATCATACGGCATACCAACACCCAGGACGCGGTGCGGATCTGGCTGACGTCCACCATCGCCGCCCTTTTGTTGTATGTGTCCAACACGGCAACTGAGCACTTTTACCCCCCCTTTCTGTTGATGCCCGCTTCGGTGATCATCATCAATTACTTCACCGTCTTCCTGTTGCTTTCGGGCTACCGTTTGCTGATCAAGGAGATATTTGCCTACGCCCCCCGTTTTGCCAGTAAAAAGGAAAACGTGGTCATTTTCGGCGCAGGGGACCTGGGATTGACCACCCTCCGGGTGATTACCCAGGAACGCCTGCATCCCTGGAGGGTGGTCGCTTTTGTGGACGACAACCCCAAAAAGGCGCAAAAGAAGCTGGACGGGATCGATATTTTCCCTACCCACCAACTGCCCCAGCTGATCAAAAGGTACCAGGCCCGCCAGGTCATCATGGCTGTTCAGGACCTGAGTATGAAACGCCGGGGCGAGGTGATCGACCTGTCCCTGGAAAACGGGGCGAAGGCGTCGGCCGTGCCCAGCGTCAAAGAATGGCTCAACGGCACCTTCCAGGTACACCAGATCCAAAACATCAAGATCGAGGATCTGCTGGAACGGGAGCCTATACAACTCGACGACGAGGAAATCGGCCGCCAGATACGGAACAAACGCATCCTGGTGACCGGCGCCGCCGGGTCCATCGGCAGCGAGATCGTCCGTCAGCTGGCGCGCTATTCCCCCCACGTGCTCATCTTAGTGGACCAGGCCGAATCCCCTCTCAACGACCTGGGACTCCAGCTCCGGGAAGAATTCGACGGGCTGAGTTTCCGGACGTTTATCGGGTCTGTGACCGACAAGCTCCGGATGGAATATATTTTTGAAAATTTCAGTCCCGACCTGGTGTACCACGCCGCTGCTTTCAAACACGTTCCCATGATGGAAGATCATCCCCGGGAAGCCGTGATTAATAATGTCATGGGAACAAAAGTGATCGCCGATCTTTCCGTTCAATACGGCGTGGACAAGTTCGTCATGGTGTCCACCGACAAAGCGGTCAATCCCACCAACATCATGGGTGCGTCCAAGCGCCTCGCGGAAATGTATACCCAGTCCTACAGCAAAAGCCTTGCGGCCCAGCCCGACGCGAAAAACAAAACCCGTTTTATCACAACCCGTTTTGGGAACGTTTTGGGCTCCAACGGCTCCGTCATCCCCCGTTTCAAGGCCCAGATAGAAAAGGGCGGACCTGTTACCGTCACCCATCCCGACATCACCCGGTATTTCATGACTATTTCCGAGGCCTGCCAGCTCGTCCTGGAAGCATCGGCCATGGGCAAGGGCGGTGAGATCTTTGTGTTTGACATGGGCAAGTCCGTCCGGATCGCCGATATGGCCCGCAAAATGATTGTGCTGGCCGGGCTGGAGCCCGACCGCGACATTGAGATCAAGTTCACCGGTCTGCGACCCGGCGAGAAACTCTATGAGGAAGTCTTGAGCGCTGTGGAGCCCACCAGGCCCACCTATAACCCAAAGATCATGATCGCGGAAACCCGGGAATACGACTTCGAGATTGTCCAGGAGTATACCCTCTCCCTGATCGAGTCGGCCATGTTCGAAAGCGACTGGAAGACCGTCCGGTGGATGAAAAGGATGATCCCGGAATTCGTCAGCAACAATTCCAAGTTCGAACGGCTGGATGCGCAGCTGAAGAGTGAACGGGCCGTGCTGACAGAAAGATTGAATATCCCCCAGCAAAATATCCCCCAGCAATAGAATGGAATTGAATTTTGGAAATCCGGCTCCCTAAGGGCCGGATTTCTTTATTTGTAGTAGTTTTAGCCGGATGTTAAAAGAGAAGGCGCTAAAGGGGGTCAGGTGGACGTCATTGTCTGCGGTTATAAGCGTGGGTATTCAGACATTGCAGTTGATGGTCGTCACCCGGTTCCTGAGCCCGCGGGATTTCGGATTGATGGCGCTGGCGTCCGTCGTCATCGGGTTTTCCCAGTTGTTCATTGACTTGGGGGTATCCAATGCGATCATACACCGCCAGGATATTTCGCACCCTCAGCTCAGCAGCCTTTTCTGGTTCAATGTCATTATGGGATCGACGGTATTTGCCCTGGTGGTCCTGGCTGCGCCGGCCATCTGCCGTTTTTACGATCAGCCTGCCTTACGGCCCGTCCTCTACCTGGTTTCCTTTTCGTTTATCCTGCAATCCTTCGAGCAACAGTTTTATGCGCTCCTGAAAAAGGAGCTTCATTTCGACGCCATCGCCAAGCGGGATATTTTCGCAAAAGTGGTGGGGATGTTCGTGGCGATTGTCTGCGCCATGCGCGGGTGGGGCGTTTATGCCTTGGTTTGGGCACAACTTTCCTACGCCCTTGTATCCGTTCTCCTGCTCACCAGCGCCGGTTTGAAACACCACCGGCCGGGTTTGCATTTCCGTTGGAGCGACATAAAACCATTCCTGCATTTCGGGTTGTACCAGACGGGGGAGGGTATTTGTAACTATTTCAATTCCCAAATAGACGTCCTGGTCGTCGGCAGGATATTGGGCGTCACTGAACTCGGCATCTACAACGTTGCCAAAACCATCGCCTTCCGCCCTTTTCAAATGATCAACCCGGTGGTGACCCAGGTGTCGTTCCCGGTCATGGCCAAGGCCCAAAATGACCTTCCCCGTCTCAAGGCGATCTACCTGAAGGGGCTGAATTATCTCTGTTCCGTCAACTTCCCCGTGTATGTTTTTCTGATCGCTTTCGCAGATCCCCTGGTCAGGGTTTTGTTTGGCGCTAAATGGGGTCCGGCGGCGCCGATCCTGGAAATCCTGTCCCTGTATACGATGACAAGGTCTATCTTTAATCCGATCGGCTCCCTGATGCTGGCCCGGGGCATGGTCAGAAAGACGTTCTGGTGGAATGTTGCCATGTTGTGCCTGGTTCCGGTGGCGGTCTTTGTGGGGGCGCGGTTTTCCCTTTGGGCGGTAGGATTGGCGCTGACGTTGCTGCAAATTTTATTGATCCTACCGGCCTGGCGATGGTTGATATACCCAGGCTGCCAGGCCACCCTTGGCGAGTACCTGGGCGCCCTTTTGCGGCCTCTTCTGGTGGCTTTGGTGGCGGGATTGGCGTTGTACGCCTGTAGCCTGGCGAACCTGCCTCACCCGCTGGCCAAACTGGCGTTGGGCGGTGTGGCGATGATCGGTTTGGCCGGTCTTGTCAACCGGTGGCTCAACAGGCCATTTTATGGGGAAGTGTCCCTGATGGTCCGGGATGCCGCGGGAAAACTTAAAATAAGATTCAATTGATTGTATGGGTGCGTTTACAGACCTGCATTGGAGCGTTGGCTCGTTGGACAAGTATATTGTGCGGAAGTCCATCCTGGACGCACTCCGGAAGACCCTCCCGGAACTAAAGGGAGATCTTCTCGACGTAGGATGCGGCAGAATGCCCTATAAGGAGCTGATCCTCGGCCAGGTTCGCACGTATACGGGTTTGGATATAGCAACGGCCATCGACTACGGAGGACCACCGCCCGACGTCACCTGGGACGGCATCCGCATGCCGTTCCCCGATGCTTCCTTCGACAGTGTCATGGCCACGGAAGTCTTCGAGCATTGTCCGGACCCGGGATTGGTGATGGCCGAGATATACCGGGTCCTCCGGCCCGGAGGAATTCTTTTTTTTACCGTGCCCTTCCTGTGGCCCCTGCACGAAATTCCTCACGACGAGTACCGCTATACACCCTTCGCCCTGGAGCGCCTGCTGACCGCAGAAGGCTTTTCGTCCCTGCGTTTGTCCGCCATGGGGGGCTGGGATGCAAGCCTTGCACAGATGATGGGGCTTTGGGCGAGGCGAAGAGGACTTAGAAGACCCATTCGTGTATTGATTAGTTTCCTATTTTTGCCTGTCATGCGACTGCTGCTGAGACTGGATCGTCCCCCCCAGACATTTGACGATGGGTATATGATCACCGGGATCGCAGGTACCGCGTTGAGGTAACCCGATAATGCAACCCAACAGGAAAATAAGGCTGGCTCTGATATGTCCTCAAAAGGACGCTTATTCCGAGACTTTTATCCGTTTTCATAGAACGAGGATAGACGCAGAGGTATTCCTTCTTTACGAGGGACTTTTGCCAAGGCGTTCAGAAGAAGGCCCCCTCCTTGCTTCCTCATTGCCCGCCAGGGCTTTCCGAAAGATTTTTAGCCTTCTGTTTCCCCGTCTTTTAAACATTCATGAGCGAAAGCTGGTCAAATTTCTTAAAGCCCGCAAGGTCGACGTGGTACTGGCTGAATTTGGCATGACGGGGGCCAGTTTGATGGGGGTTGCGAAAAAGACGGGTTTGCCCCTTTTCGTTCATTTTCATGGTTTGGATGCCTATAAATTCGATATTCTGAGGGACTATGGAGCGCGATACCGGGAAATGTTCGGCCTGGCAACCAGGATCTTTGTCGTTTCGGAACACATGCGCCGGCAGTTGCTGACGTTGGGCTGCGATCCAGAGCGATTGGTACTTAATCATTACGGCCCGGGAGAATTCTTTTTTGACGTTGTCAACAGGTATAGGCCGGGGTGCTTTGTGTCGGTGGGGCGGTTTGTAGAGAAAAAAGCCCCGTCCCTTACGATCGAGGCATTTGGCAAAATACGGGAACGGTTTCCTGATGCCATCCTTACGATGGTGGGAGACGGCCCCCTGCTGGAACAATGCAGGGGCCGGGTGCGGGAATTACAGATGGAGGACCATGTCGTTTTCGCCGGGGTGTTATCCCCAGCGGCGTTGCTGCCCTTGTTCGAGGAAGCCATCGCCTTTGTACAGCATTCCCGGGTTGCACCCGACGGGGATTCGGAAGGAACCCCCGTCGCCGTCCTGGAGGCCGGGGCCGGTGGTCTTCCCGTGGTGGCGACCAGACACGCGGGCATACCGGATGTGGTCATAGACGGGCTAACCGGCTTTCTTGTGGAAGAAGGTGACGTGGAGGCGATGGCCATCGCCATGGGCGCACTGGCGGACGACCCGTCGCTCGCAAGGCAAATGGGCACCGCCGCCCGTAAACGGATCAGGGAACATTTTACCCTGGAACGACATATTCAAGAGATCAACAAATATATAACCTTGCGATAATGGCTCTGTTGACCGGCATTTCCTGCTTAAACCTTTTCTTCGTATGAATCGCAAAATGGACACGACCCCCAGGCTCAGAAGTGTCTACTTCACGCACTATACTTCCCTTTACGGGGCAAACAGGTCTTTATTGAACCTGTTGGAAGGCCTGTCCAGGGAGAAGGATATGGAGCTGGTGTTGGTAGCGCCCGAGGAAGGCCCCGTTTTGCAAAAAGCAAGGGGGTTAAATGTTAAATGCATTGTCCTGCCGTTCTTCAACGAGATATTTGACGCCAGTTGGAAAAGGAAGCTCCACACCATAGGAGACCTTTATAAATTTTTGTATAACTGGGGGTTGGTATTTCGTCACTTTTGGACCATCAAAGGCAAGGGGAAAACCATGATCCACACCAATTCTTCGGTGACATTTATCGGCGCTTATTTCGCCTTTTTTCTACGCGTGGATCATATATGGCATATCAGGGAGTTTGCCTGGGATGACTACGGTCTCCAGTATAATTTTGGAAGGAAATATTTCGAATTTTGGTTAAAGCGCGCATCTGCTGTGGTGAGTGTCAGTAAGGCGGTCCGCGATAAAAGGGTCAGCAGTGTAAAGTTGCCGTTTGAACAGGTCGTATATAACGGCGTGGTTTTTGAAAAACACCTGTCTTACCTGGAAAGTCGCCAGAAGATCGTGAATGGCAAAACGACGTTCGCCATCGTCGGTGGGGTCGTGGCCCCCAAGAACATTCTGGAGGCACTGGAGGCGTTTGCACTGGTTCGCATGGATTTCAAGAATACGCGTCTGCTGGTCGTCGGTGATGGCCAAGACTATGACTACATGAAATTGCTAAAAGGATTTGTCAGTGATACTGGGCTGGGGGCGGATATTCAATTCACCGGTTTTGTAGAAGACATGTCCTCGATTTATGAAAAAATCGATGTGCTCCTCATGTGTTCCCACAACGAGGCATTGGGACGGGTTACCATTGAAGCGATGAGTTACGGTATTCCGGTCATCGGCTATAATGCCGGGGGGACCAGAGAGATCATTGTTGACCATCATAACGGCCTTTTCTACGAGGGGGGTTCTGTGGAGCTATCCGAAAAAATGAAATGGTTACTTACAGAACGCGGGTTGGGCGATAAAATGCGTAAGAATTGTATTCAATCGGTCCGGGAGCATTTCACGATAGAGCGATATATGTCAAATATATATAATATATATTCGGTATTAAACAGATAACAGCTATAATGTCCAAGATGGGCTTATATTTGCGTAATTTCTGAAACAGTTAAACCTATAGATGTACCATCTTCTTAAAACCGATATACGACGTTGTATTGCATTGTTTTTCATAGGCATGTGCATCAGTTCGGTCCGGCTTCACGCGCAACAGCTTCCCTCTAATATAAATATCGCCACCCAAAACGTCGACGAGCTTAGCGACCAGCAGATCCAGCAACTTTGGGAAAAAGCCCAGCAGAATGGGTTGAGTGTGGACGACATAGTACAACAAGCCCAGGCCAAGGGTATGCCTGCTGATCAGGCGGCCAAATTGAGGGACCGGTTGGCCCAGATAAGTCAGGGGAATGGACAGCCGCAAGGGGATAACATCCAGGCCGGCGAAGCCATTTATAGCCGAAAATATGGATACGTGCCCAGGACGCCGGATGATTCCCTCAAAATACTCGAAAACCAAAAGCACGAGGCCATCCGCGCCCGGATATTCGGCGCGAGTCTTTTTTCTAACGCCAACCTCACTTTTGAACCCAACCTGAATATCGCCACTCCGGGGAATTATGTCATAGGCCCGGGGGACCAATTGACCCTGGACATCTTTGGTTATTCTGAAAAAAGCAGCCGTTTGACCGTCACTCCTGAAGGCAATATCAACGTCCCCAACATCGGTCCGGTGGTGGTCAGCGGATTGACCATTGACGAAGCGCGGGATCGTCTTACACACCGTCTGGAAACCATCTATCCGGGGATTGCCTCCGGGAACACACACGTCCAGTTATTGCTTGGTAATATCCGGAGTATCCGGGTCATCGTCATCGGTGAGATTATGCGACCAGGGACCTATACGCTCCCTTCCCTGGCCACTGTAGCCAACGCCCTGTATGTATCGGGGGGCCCCAACGTCAACGGTTCATTCCGCGACATTCAGGTGATTCGGGGCGGGAAACCCATCGTTACCTTTGATCTGTACGATTTCCTCGTTCACGGTACATTGGCGAATAATGTGTTGCTCAGGGAGCAGGATATTATCAAGGTCAATCCCTACCAGGTCCGGGTAGAGTTGTCCGGGGAGGTAAAACACCCCGCGATTTTCGAAGCCAAGCCGGGGGAAACATTGGGGGATATGATTACCTATGCCGGAGGGTATACCGCCAATGCCTACAAAGGCTTTATCCGGGCCGTCCGAATCAACGACCAAGAACGGGAAATCCTTACCGTGCCTGCGGATTCCGCACGGGCTTATTCGTTGCGCTCCGGGGATATTTTTTATGTGGATTCCATCCTCAACCGGTTCTCCAACAGGGTAGTTATCAGCGGTTCGGTGTTTCATCCCGGGCCTTTTGCCCTGGAACCTGGTATGACGGCGAAAGACCTGATCTCCAAGGCCGCCGGGCTGAAGGAGGATGCATTTATGAGTAGGGGGCTTATTAAAAGGCTGAGGGCCGACTATTCTCCGGAGATATTGAATTTTAATGTACGAGATGTGGAGTCGGGCACAGTATCCGTCCCCCTTCAAAGGGAGGACAGCATATTTATCTATTCTAAGTTTAAGATCAGGGAACCCTACTATGTCATCGTAGCAGGGGAAGTGAATCACCCCGACACCATACCCTATGCCGACAGCATGCGTCTAGGAGATGTGATTTTGCTGGCCGGTGGATTGAAGGACGCAGCTTCCCTCAATCAGATCGAGGTCGGCCGGCGCATCCGCTCCCAGCAATATAGCCCCGCGGACACCAACCTGGCCATCGTGCAGCGCTTTTCAATCCAAAGCGACATGAGCGAAAACCCCGCAGCCGCTTCATTTTCGGTGGAGCCCTTTGACCGTATTATGGTGCGTCACGCCCCTGGTTATCACGAACAGATCATCGTGTCGGTGGAAGGTGAGGTCACCTATCCCGGTTCCTACGTCATCGATTCAAGGAATGAGCGGTTGAGCAACCTGATCCGCAAAGCCGGTGGACTGAAACCTGTCGCTTTTTCCGAGGGCGCGTTGTTGTTAAGACAGGGCAACCAGGACGGTGCGACCGCCATTTTCGAGCAGAACAAACTCGACGTATTCCGGGATGCAAACAAGGGAAATGATTCGGCAGAATTAGCAAAAGTATTAAGGGCAAAAAATGAAACGGCCAATGTTCAACTGGTGGGCATCAACCTGGACAAGGCCCTCCAGTCGCCGGGATCCAAGTATGACCTTTTGCTGGAAGAGCAGGACATCATAGAAGTTCCCAAGAAGTTGGAAACCGTCACCCTTTATGGTGAAATATTTTATCCGAAACAAGTGCGCTTTGACAAACGGTTTAGGTTTAAGGATTTTATAGGTCAAGGGGGCGGATTTACACCCAAAGCCCTTCGGCGAAGGAGCTATGTTGTATATCCGAATGGGGAAGTGTCCAGCACCACCAAAATATTGTTCTTCAATCATTATCCCAGGGTGAAGCCTGGTTCGGAGATATTTGTGCCAGCCAGAAAAGAACGTAAAGGCCTCGATACGACTTCCATCGTGGGGATCGTAACTGCGGTAGCCACGGTGGCGGCGCTGATGATCACGGTTCTGAAATGACGAAACGTTAACTGGAAATGTCCGTGGGTAAAAATGAAATATCGTTAAAGGAAATCATCCTGAGGGTTGGAGAGTGGGTTCGTTACCTGGTGTCGAAATGGTTGATCCTGTTGATTGCCGGCATTGCGGGTGGAGGGATCGGCTTGGCGTATGCGTTTTTGAAGCAACCGACGTATACAGGGGCGCTGACTTTTGTATTGTCCAACGAGAGCCGGGCCGGTGGGCTGAGCAGTATTGCGGGTCAATTCGGCATTGATATCGGTTCGGAGGGGGAGAACAGCGGCGCCTTCGAGGGGGAGAATATCACCCAATTGTTAAAATCCGAGCGGATTATTCGGGGCGCTATTTTCAAAACCGTTCCACCCAGGGGGACGCTGCTGATCAACCTGATTGGCGAAAAATCGGGTTTATTCAGACGCTGGATGCAAAATGAACGTGTCTCCGGACTGATCCCTTTTTCGGCAGACACGACGGTGCCCATTCAAGATAGCTTGATCTCCGTCCTTCACGGTTATATCATGAAGAATTACCTCGATATATCAAAGCCCGACAAAAAGCTGAGCTTTTATTTGGTCAGCGCGACTACGCCGGACGAGGATATTTCCATATACCTGACCCGCTATCTCGTAGAGGAAGCGGCTCATTTATATATTGAGACAAAAACAGCAACCGCCAAGGCCAATTTGGACATGTTACAGCACGAGGCAGACAGCCTGAGGATTAAATTAGAGGGAGCGATCTACAGCACGGCTAACAAGGTTGACAATACCTTCAACCTGAACCCCGCATTACAGGTACAACGTGCGCCTGTGCAGCAACATCAGATTCAGTCCCAAGTGCTGGGCACTGCGTATGGGGAAGTCATAAGAAACCTTGAAATCGCCAAGATTACGCTTCAGAAAGAAATGCCGCTGTATCAAATTATAGATGAGCCAAGGACGCCCTTGGTCAGGATGAAGTTTGGAAAATTAAAGGGTATTATCCTGGGCGGGTTGATAGCGGGGATTCTTTGCGCTATCGTTTTGTTGGTCGCCAATTCGTTCAAAGAAATGATGAAATCCAGTGCAAATATCTAATGTTCAACTTATAAATCTGCCAAAGGTTTTTGATGAACGGGGCAACCTTTCGTTTTTGGAAGCCAATAAGCATATCCCGTTCGAAATAAAGCGGTCTTACTGGATTTACGACGTTCCTGGCGGGGAACAGCGGGGCGGACATGCGTACATAACTACGGAAGAATTCATTGTAGCGCTGTCCGGTAGTTTTGACGTACTGATCGACGATGGGCGCAATAAACAAAGGATAAGCCTGAACCGATCATACTACGGGTTGTACATACCCAAAGGAATCTGGAGATCGATGGAGAATTTTTCTACCAATTCCCTCGCTTTTATCGTGGCTTCGACGGTGTATAGCGAGCATGACTATCAGCGCGATTATTCTCAATTTTTAATGTTGAATAATGCATCCCAGGAATCCTAGTGTGTACGATTGCTCTATTTATGAGCTGCCGAAAATCAAAAACCGGGCGGGGAATATCACACCTGTTCACAATGATATAGAGATTCCTTTTGCCATAAAAAGGGTTTTTTATTTGTATGACATTCCGGGAGGAGAATCCAGGGGGGCTCATTCACACAAGGCATGTCACCAATTTCTGATCGCCACCAGCGGCAGCTTCGAGGTTTTGCTGGACGACAGCAAGACCAGGCGGACGGTTCAGTTGAACAGGCCTTATATCGGTTTGCACATTCCGCCGGGTATATGGGCCTCAGAGATTAATTTCTCATCAGGGTCTATATGTCTTGTGCTGGCTTCTAACTATTACGATGAGTCTGATTATATAAGGGATTATCAAGAATATTTGAGTTACATAAACCCGCCAAAATGATTCATCCGCTTTCAGACGTTCATACCAGTCATATCGGCGAGAATACCAGCATTTGGCAGTTTTCTGTCGTACTACAAGGCGCAGTGATTGGCGCTAACTGCAATGTGAATTGTCATTGTTTTATCGAGAATGACGTGGTGATCGGAGACAATGTGACTGTAAAATCGGGTGTTCAACTATGGGATGGCCTCAGGGTGGAAGAGAATGTCTTCATCGGACCCAATGTGACTTTTACCAACGACCCCGTGCCTCGCTCAAAAGTGTACTTGGGGAAATATGAAAAGACCACATTGCAATCGCACGCATCGATCGGGGCCAATGCCACGATCCTTGTGGGGGTGACCATAGGACGGTTTGCGCTGGTCGGCGCCGGGAGCGTGGTGACCAGGGACGTGCCTCCCTATACCGTGTGGTACGGGAACCCGGCCAGGCATAGGGGCTATATTACCGGGGACTCGGTGCTGCTGGATATGAAACTGGTGGACAATAAGACCGGGGTACAATACAGATTAGAAGGAGAAAAGCTTGTAAAGGAATGATATACTTTTTGGATATAAAGGGTATCAATGCGCAATACCGCGAAGAATTGAGGGTAGCCTTCGATCGGGTCCTCGATTCCGGCTGGCTCATCATGGGCAGCGAGCTAAAATCATTCGAGGAGGAATTTGCGGCCTTCTGCGGTGTCAAACATGCTATTGGTGTAGCAAATGGCCTGGACGCTCTTACCCTGATCATTAAGGCTTATAAAGAGCTGGGAATTTTCGCGGACGGAGACGAGATTATTGTCCCGGCCAATACCTATATAGCCAGTATCCTTTCCGTTTCCGCCAACGATCTGACGCCTGTATTGGTGGAACCGGATATTTTGTCGTATAATATCGACCCTCGGCTGATCGAGGCGGCCATCACCCCGAGGACCAGGGCTATACTGCCTGTTCATTTATATGGCCGGCTTTGCGATATGGAACCCATTATGGCGATTGCCGGGAAGTATAACCTGAAGGTAATAGAAGATTGCGCCCAGTCTCAAGGCGCCCAACTTTCGGATGGGAGGCGCGCCGGCCAACTTGGGGATGCAGCGGGGTTCAGTTTTTACCCTGGAAAGAACTTGGGTGCACTGGGCGATGCCGGATTGGTGACCACCGGGGACGATGCATTGGCGGGATGTATTCGAGCGTTGTTAAACTATGGTTCCCACGTAAAATATCGGAACCTGTATAAAGGCGTCAACAGCAGACTGGATGAATTGCAAGCGGCTCTTTTGAGCGTCAAGTTGAAAAATCTGGATGAACAGAACAAACGCCGAAAGGCAGTGGCACGGCGGTATATCGAGGGGATAAAAAACCCAAAGATCGTAATACCAGAACCAGGGGGCGAAGGTACCCATGTCTGGCATCTGTTTGTCATCAGGTCGGAAGATAGGGATGGTTTGCAGGAATATTTGAAGGCCAAGGGGATTCAGACAGTCATTCACTATCCGATCCCGCCCCACCGCCAGGAGGCTTACCGCGAACTGCAAGGATTAATCTTTCCGATTAGCGAGCAAATTCACCGGGAGGTGCTGAGCCTACCCATGAGCCCGGTGCTAAAGGACGAAGAGGTCTCTTATATTATCGATGTATTGAATAATTATTGAAGTGAAACTTGTTAAGACAACTATTTTTTCCGCCATCATTACTTTTATCAGAACGGCTTCTGGTTTTGTAGCCGGGAAAATAGTTGCCTTGTTTACGGGGCCGTCAGGTGTTGCCCTCATCGGTCAATTTAACAATTTTATTACTATTGTACTGACTTTTGCCAACGGGGCCATCAATACAGGTGTTGTCAAGTATACGGCGGAATATGAAGGGGATGAAAACAGGTTAAAACAGCTTTTCAGCACCTCCCTGAAGATAAGTGTCTATTGTTCAGCGGTGTTCGGATCGGTCTTGTTGTTGACGGCACCTTGGTGTGCGAAATGGATTTTCGACGGTCGGGTCTATGTGAATCCCGTTCGTGTTCTGGGTGTAACCATTATCCTGTACTCGCTCAATACCTTATTAATCTCCATTTTAAATGGCAGAAAGCAAATCAGCACTTATACTGTCGTCAATACGGTGGGGAGCCTTGTAGCATTACTGTTTACCGTCAGTCTGGTGTATTTCTTCAAGATAGAGGGCGCCCTTTATGCGCTAGTCTTGTCTCAGTCGATCGTGTTTTTTGTTACGGTCGGCATGATCGTCAAAAGCGACTGGTTCTCCTGGTCCTACTTCAACCGTGTTTTTGACAAAGGGATGGCCATAAAGCTTTCGAAGTACAGCCTGATGACACTCGTGAGTTCGATCACTGGTCCTTTGTCCCAAATATTTCTTAGGAATATGGTGATCTCAAAGCTGGGAATTGACAGCGCGGGTTACTGGCAAGCAATGATGCGCATCTCGGATGGGTATTTGCTGTTGATCACGACGTCCTTGCTGACCTACTACCTGCCCAAATTGTCAGGGCTTCACAGTCGGGAGGAGTTGCGGCACGAAATTTTTTTTGGGTATAAAATCATTGTACCCGTCGTACTGGCGAGCTGCATGGTAATCTATTTTTTGCGGTATATCATCGTAAGAGTGTTGTTTACAAAGGCTTTTCTGCCCATGGAAACCCTGTTCTTCTGGCAATTACTGGGGGATTTTTTCAAGATTACTGCATACGTACTAGCCTTTTTGATGCTCGCCAAGTCCATGACCCGGATTTACATACTGACGGAGGTCATGTTCAGCGCCGGTTATGTACTGCTGGGTTACCTGTGTGTCGATTATTTCAAGCTCAGTGGTATAACCATCGCCTTTGCGGCGAATTATTTTATTTATCTGCTGGTGATGTTAGTCATTTTCCGGCGCTTAATATTTGCGAAATGAGGAATCTCGGAAAAGAGGATATTATACGCGTATACGACCATTTCAAAAAATCGGCCCATGCTTCTTTTGAAAGTGGCGATCATGATAAGGCCATTGAATGGGTGTCGGCGTGTAGCCGTATCGCCTATCATTCGAATTTCTTTTATACCGATCCCGAACTGGATGGGCTGCTGAGAGACATCGCGCAGGTCGTCTGCGGGGGCGATATCCGTGTGGAAGCGGATACTCCGGGAGATAGACTGGTCTTCATAGATACGGACGGAAGTGACAATCACGGGCTGACCCAGCAATATATACGGGCATTGATCGCGGCTGGGGCTGAGTTTGCATATGTATATGAAGACGCCGATCTGGGTCGCATAAAAACGATTTTAGGAGAAATCCGGGACTACCCCAAGGCGACGGTGATTACCTTTGAAAAGGGCAACTCGGATATCCATAAGACCAGGGCTATCGCGGACTTTATAAGGGAATACCGCCCCCGAAAATATATAATGCATATTTTGCCCTGGGATGCGGTGGCTGTGATGGTGTGTAATTTATTGAAAGGGGTGGACCGGTACAATATTAATGCCACTGATCATGCGTTTTGGCTGGGGGCTTCATGCATCGACTATTGCATAGAATTCCGGGACTATGGATATACCGTATCCCTGGAACAACGAGGGTTAAAAAAGAGCCAACTGTTGATGCTGCCGTATTATCCCATCTCAAACGGGGCGGCGTTCAAGGGTTTTCCCGCTCGGATCCCGGAAGATGCGGTAAAAGTATTTTCAGGGGGATCATTCTACAAGATCTACGGGGAAAAGGGATTATATTTCGATATGGTTAGGCGGCTGCTAAGCGAAAATCCTCAAGCCGTGGTGTTGTATGCAGGGGCTGGCAACGGCTCGAAGTTAAAGCGGTATATAAAAGAAAACGGGTTGGTAGATCGTGTAATTCTGCTGGGCAACCGGGGTGATATAGACGGGGTTTTTCAGACTTGCGATTTTTATCTGGGTACATACCCTATTTGCGGAGGGCTGATGTCCCAGTATGCGGCAGTAAGTGGCAAGGCCATCCTGGCGTATACCGACCCCAAGCTTGGGATAAATATGATCGAGGGGTTGGTTTGCCACCAGGATCAAGCACATATAACCGATACTTCCCTGGAGGGTTTTTATGCAAGGGGCAAGCGGCTGTGCGACGATGAAACCTACCGGAGGGAGGAGGGTGATCATTTGAAACGATGCGTCATTCCCCCGTTGGTATTTAACGATGAGCTTCGATATTTACTAGAGAATAACGTCAGTAAACGGGTAGGAAGGAAAGAATATGTGGACTATGAGGCTTTCTCAGACCTTCATTTGGAGGTAGAAAACCACTATCAACCCAATATCCAGATGTACGTGGCGTTAAGATTGAGGTGGAAAACCGCCCTTAAATTTCCGAAGATATTTGTAAATGCTATGACTATTAAGATGAGCAGGATATTAAAAATTAAATGATACTGATATCGTTATATCGGTTTGCCGGACGGGTACGCAGGGCCGTATACCTTCGATGGAGCTGTCTATTGACAGCGGCCATTTTCTATTTGAACCGGGTGGAAAGAGGTGAGTTCGTTTCTTTAGGCGTGCCCCTGCTCGACATTCATCCCGGTGCGTGCTGTGTACTGGGTGACGGTTTTCGGATGGTGAATTGCGCCCGGTATGCGACCCTGGGAAAGCCCAACCGGTGCAAGTTGTTGGTGGCAGAGGGGGCATCCCTGTCGATCGGACGGCACGTGGGAATGAGCAGTGCCGCTATCATTGTGTCAAAGTCAATCACGATCGGGGACAATATTCTGATTGGGGGCGGTGTAACCATCGTTGATACAGATTTCCACTCTCTGAATTCGGCCCATTGGCATACCGCCGAAGATGATAAAAATATGAACAGTGCACCCGTAAAGATTGGGGATAACGTTTTTATAGGTATGGACTCGATTATACTAAAAGGTGTAACCATCGGATCAAACGTAGTTGTTGCAGCAGGATCCGTTGTCGCCAGGGATATACCGGACAATCAGATTTGGGGTGGAAATCCCGCGAAGTTTATCAGAAACCGGGATTGATATGGATGTTGTCGTATTATTTAACGGTCTTGGCAACCAGATGTCCCAATATGCGTTTTATCTTCAAAAACGGAGAACAGAGGACTCCTCAAAGATTCTTTTGTTTTGCAGTGACCATAATGGATTTGAGCTGACTAAGGTATTTGACGTCGATCTCCGGGGGACGAAATCCCCTCGTCGCATTTATGCGTTGTTCAGAATCCTCCTTACCGAGAAAATCGGCTGGATCACCCGGCCACTCGGGCGGATCCTTAACCGGATGGGCATGGAGATCGTCAAGGAGAATTTCGACTATAGTTTTAAGCACGAATTTTTAATACCTTCCAGGGGTGTTAGGTTTTACTATGGCGGCTGGCATTCTGAACAGTATTTCCCCGAGGTAAGGGAAGAGATCAAGAAGGCATTTACATTCAAAGTACCTACAGATCCGGACAATGGGGAATATATCCAGGACATCGGAGAGGGGAACAGTGTTTCCATCCATATCCGGCGGGGCGACTACCTGAGCCCCGCAAACCTCAAATTGTTTGGAGAAGTTTGCACCCTGGATTATTATGAGAAGGCCATCGACCGGATAAAGGGAAGCGTCCGGTCTCCCAGGTTTTTTATTTTTTCAAACGATGCCGACTGGGTGCGAGAGAACCTTCCGGTGGAAAATGCCACCTATGTTACCGGTAATGCCGGTGGCGAATCCTGGAAGGATATGTACCTCATGTCAATTTGCAAGCACAACATCATAGCAAACAGCACCTTTAGCTGGTGGGCTGCATGGCTCAATGAAAACCCTGAAAAGATCGTTATTTCGCCGGGCCGGTTTCTAAACAGCGACACCACTAGTGATGTTTACCCTGATTCCTGGATACGATTGAACGACTATTAATTTGACATTTTCATGAAGCAGGCAGCTTTTACTATTTGCGCGAAAAATTACATAGGTCTGGCTCAAACTTTAGAGCAATCGATCAGGAAACACTCGCCTGAAACCGACTTTTTTATTTTTGTCGCAGATGAATTCGGCCCCGGTGATGCTACGGAAGAATTGCCCGGCAACGTGTTGGTGGCGAAAGACGTATTGGACATAGCAAAGGATGAATGGTATCGGATGTGCTTTAAATATGAAATTACCGAATTTTGTACGGCGATAAAACCATGGTGTTTCGACTATCTATTCGAAAAGTATCCCATGGATGCTATTGTTTATTTCGATCCCGATATATTGGTCTTCGCAACATTAAACAGCATTTACTTGCCATTGGCGGAATATCCCGTCCTTCTTACGCCACACATCACGACAATGGAGGTGGACTACGCCGGAACATTGCCGGAGCAAAAACTGCTATTTTCCGGCATGTATAACCTGGGTTTTATCGGTTTGGGTCGCAGCCCGATATCTGAAAGATTTTTGCGCTGGTGGCAAGTCAGGCTGAAGGATCGGTGTTACCAGGACAAAATGGAAAGTTATTTTACTGACCAAAAATGGATTGATTTTTTGCCAGCGCTGTTGCCGGGCAAAGTACGTATATCCCATGACCTGGGATTGAATCTTGCACCCTGGAATTTTTATGAAAGAGAAATCTTTGCCATTGATGGCTGTTTTTTCGTTCGGAACCGGATTACACGCGACGACCGGGTGACATATCCGCTTACTTTCGTCCATTTTTCGGGGTTTGACTATGCTGCGCTTACGAGGGGAGAGGTAAGCCAAAAGAACATCAGTAACTTTGAGGTCCCCCGTGATATGGACCCGGTGTTTGCAGCTTACTGGAAGGCAATAGAAGAAGGCAATTTCAAACGATATAGCAGCTTTGCGTATAGCTATAATTTCTTTTCAGATGGAAAATATGTGTCAAAAACCTATCGGCGTCTTTTCCGGCGCTTGCTGGAAGACGGGCGGGTGGAAGGCAATCCTTTCGAAGCCTCCGGCGGGTTTTACCATTCTCTAGCCCAAAACGGCTTGCTTAAGGGCGGAATGGCCGTTTCCGACAAAACGACGATCAGCAATGTGTCTAACGCTGATAAGAAGGCACGGATCATCAATAGATTTTTGTATATATTATGCAGGTGTATCGGGCCGTCGAGGTTCTTTATCCTCGTCAGACTTATGCGGCTTTATTCAAAGATGGAGAACCATGTTTATTTGATCGACAAAAGTTACTTCAAGAGGTTTAAGCTATACAGCTGAATGTATTTGTTGACATTTACAATGTTGGGCCTTTTTGCCTTTTACGACCTTTTCCTAAAGTCGGGGAAGTATTATTTTGTATACATATGTTTCGTTGTTGCCTGGTTGATTTTTCACGACGGCTTTCGCTGGGGGGTGGGCACTGACTGGGAGGTCTATCATAACTATTTTTCCGAATGTTTGGATCGGACTGAGGAGGGTTTTGAGCCCGGTTATGTCTTGTTGAGTAAGGCGATCCGTTCAATAACGGACAATTATTCGGTATTTCTGATCGTACATGCCATCATTGTGTATTCTCTGGTCTCTTACACGATCATTAAGTATTCTGTAAGCCCGCTTCTTTCTTACTTTCTCTTTTATTGCATCATGCTGACTTATATGGGCATGAACAGAGAGTATATTTCATTTGCGATCTGTGTCTTCTCTTTTCGTTTCATTTTAGAGCGGCGTATTTGGCCATTCCTATTGTGCATATTCGTTGCCTTTTGGTTTCACCTTACGGCGATAATGTTCGTGTTCGCCTATTTCCTGAACCGCCCCATCTCTACGAAGGTGATGATTTGGGTGTTAGGAGCGGCCGTTGCCATATCGTTATCAGGTATTCTTAATAAGCTGCCGTTGAACCTTGTGCTTGTCGGAGGCGCTGTTGGCGATAAGCTGGATTTTTATTCCAGTTCTTATAGCCTGGAGACGAATATGCTGGCTACCTTTCTCGGATTGTTGAAACGTTGTATTTGGGTGTGCCTGGCTATGTTTTTTCGAAAGGGAATTAAGAATATGGATGACCGGTTTAACTTCGTTTTCAACCTGTACTTTATTGGAACGGTTGTATATGTCATCTTCAACAATTCGATTTTGCAGATCGTGGTGGCAAGGGGATTGATCTACTACAATATCGCCGAGATATTCCTGGTACCCTATCTGGTGAGCATTTTCGCAAAAGGGATTACCCAACGCGTTTTTTTTAGCCTCATCTGCATATATTGTTGGCTGGTGATGCAAAAAGGGATGAATTTTTACAAGGAAAACCTCGATGTTGATATTTTCAGGCCGTATAACTCGGTGCTGGTTGACGATCAATATGATGCAATGGATAAATTATAAGCGATGCAGGTTACATATTTTTACAGGAATTCGAAAGCCGGTTTTAGCATCGCCAAGGTATTCGGCACTGTAACCCGGGAAATTGCCAAAACGACTACTATTCTGGAAAGGGAAGTGCCGGCAAGGAGAGCCGATGTATGGAGTGTCGTCAAAAATGTTCTTTTTGTTTGGAGGCACAGGGACCGAAAGGGCATTAACCATATCACCGGTGATATACATTATTGTGTGGTTGCACTTATAGGGTGCAAGTCCGTTCTTACCGTTCACGATCTGAGCGCTTGTCACGGGAGTAAAAACCGGTTGAAGAAATGGTTACTGGAGGTCATATGGTTTAAGATACCCGTGGCCCTGGCTTCCAGGGTAGTTTGTATATCGGAACACACGCGAAAGGACCTGATGGTCCTCACGGGACGAGGGGATATAGAAATGATTTATAATGCGGTGGATCCAATTTATGTACCGGCACCCCGGGTCTTCAATATGTCGAGACCGGTCGTACTTCAAGTCGGCGCAGCCTGGAACAAGAATTTTGAAAATACTGTCCGTGCACTGTCTTCCTTACCCTGTACCCTGGTTGTCGTAGGCACATTGTCGGACGATCAGTTCCGCCTGCTGCACCAAAGCGGTATACCCTATTCGGTAAAAAACGGCTTGTCCGAAGAGGGAATGTTATCGGAGTACTATAACTGTGATATAGTTTCGTTTTGCTCGGTATTTGAAGGTTTTGGAATGCCCATCATCGAGGGTAATGCCGTTGGGCGATGCGTGGTGACATCGGATCGCGCCCCTATGTCGGAAGTAGCGGCACAGGGGGCTTGCCTGGTCGATCCGGAGAACATATCATCCATGACCGCGGGATATAAAAGGGTGATGAATGATAGCCATTATAGGGAAAAACTGGTTGAGTCAGGGTTCGAAAACGTTGCACGGTACGACGCAGGGAAAATTGCCTCGGCGTACCTGGCTATATATTCAACACTATGATCTATATTAACGGACGATTTCTGGGTAAAAAGGACGGCATTGGAAGGTTCTCCCTTGAAATTTGCCGTGGGCTGCAGGCTTTAGGCCTCCCCTTTACGTTGGTCGTGCCAGAGTGGTTATCTTATGACAATTCAGATGGCTTTTCGATCGTCCGGTATGGCCGGCTTCGGTCGCATTTTTGGGAACAGGTGGATCTTTTGCGGTTTCTGTTGCGGGAAGGGCGGCCGCTGCTGGTTAATTTTTCCGGGCTTGGCCCTGTGTGGTACAAGAACCAGGTGGTCACCATACATGATTTGGCGGTTTTTGTAGAACCTCGCTGGTTTTCAAGATCCTACCGATTATTTTACCGGTTGGCCACACCGCTGGCCGCCAGGTCTGCAAGAGCCATCCTAACCGTTAGTAATTTCTCCAAAGGGGAGATTCTCCGGTTCCTGGATGTGCCTGAGGGTAAAATAACCGTCATACCCAACGCCGTCTCCCGACAGGTGGTCGCCGGGGAGGGGACGGCTGGTCCAATAGCCGGTGCGTATGTACTTGCCGTAGCATCGCTGGACCCAAGAAAAAATCATAAGGGTTTGATCAATGCATTTACAGACCCGGCTTTGGACGACTATACACTGGTGTTGGTAGGAAAAACAGCTTCGAACTTCAACCTAAAGCTCGGACTGGTGAGCCAGAGAAATATCCGTTTTTTAGGGTTCGTATCCGATGTGGAATTGCGCCTGCTATACAAAGGCGCGGCTGTATTTGTTTGCCCCTCGTTATATGAGGGCTTCGGAATACCCCCCCTGGAGGCAATGGCGAACTGTTGCCCCGTCATTGTTTCGGATATACCGATTTTTAAAGAGGTCTGCGGGGATGCGGTAGTCTATGTGGATCCCCTGAGGGTCGAAGCAATTCGCGGCGCCATGCTGCAGGTGCTATCAGACGCGAGTCTGCAAAGGGAGCTGGTTAAGAAAGGCCTTCGACAATCGGAAAAATTCAGCTGGAATGCGTCGGCCGCAAAGGTGAAGCGGGTGCTTGAATTCTTGGGCTAATCTGTTATTTTTGGAAGATTTCCTAAACGTACAAAACAAGTGTATGCGCCTTGATGTAAGGTATATAAGCGATAAACTCCTAAACAAGTTATATATCAGAGTATTTGCCGGCAAAAAGGTGAACATTAACATGTATGATATGAGTGGCCAGCGGCAGCGCGCGCGTCGAATCCTTTTTTATTTTGACGACAGCCGCTTTATGCACCTCGGAGATCACTTGTTCTTTGAACCCGTTTGCCGTCTTTTCAGAAATAACGGTTATTCCATTGCAGTGCGCCCGACGCGCGCGATGGTGCCGTATTTCGAGGCACTTGGATATGCGATCGACGCGAACGGAGATATGAATACCTACGACCTGATTGTGTCCAAACCGGACTTCCTTCTGAGCCTTAGGCAGTATCTTCACAAGCTTTTCCTTGTGGAAACGGCATGTGCCGATATACAGCAACCGCTGATCAATGATTTATTGGGAAAATTGCAGGCCTTGTTTCATTTACCCGCGCCTGTAGATGCGCGCCCGGCCTGGCCGGCCGACCAGGACAACCATTTTTCCGCTGTGCTTGAAGACGGAGGAAAATATGTTTTATACAACAACTATTTAAACTCCGGGGCATTTAGGGTGGGTTCAGAGAAGTTCGTCAGGCTGGAACAATTCATGCTGGAGTTTGTCGCCGCCCATCCGAACGTAAAGGTAATTCACTCGGGAAGTGCGGCAGACCGGGAAAGGGATTTCCGCACCTACCCCTTTGTAGACATAGACCTGAGAGGGAAGACCAGTCCCTTTGAACTCTTTGCATTGGTCGCACGCCCGGAAGTCAAACATTATGTGGGGTTCGATAATTATTTGATGCACCTGTTCATGATGGCGGACAAAAAGGCGTATGTTATGTCCCGGGGCCGCTGGAGCCCAAAAGAGCGTTTTTTTTTGGAAAACTTCATTGATCCTCCTTTCTTGCATCCCGACATTCTTTCAGTGAAACAATACATTTAGCGACAGTATGATCGACTTAATTGATGACGTAGTCAATGCCAGCATCCAGGTAAAACAATCCATTTTAGCGAACCAGGATATAAAGGCCGACATCGCCAGCGCTGCGAACGCCCTCATTCGGCTTTTCGAAGGTTCTGGCAAGTTCCTGGTTGCCGGAAATGGCGGCAGTGCGGCGGATGCTCAGCATATTGCTGCGGAATTCGTGGTTCGATTCAAGAGGAATCGAAGGGCCCTGCCTGCCATAGCACTCACGGTTGACAGTTCGGTATTGACGGCAGCAGGCAACGATTTCTCTTTCGATGAAGTGTTTTCACGCCAGGTGGAAGCGCTGGGATCTTCAGGCGATGTGTTTCTTGGCATTTCGACCAGCGGAAACTCCCGCAATATCCTGGCGGCTTTGAGGGCGGCCAAGGCAGCCGGTTTGGAAACGATTGCGCTGACAGGCAAGCATATAACGCCAATGGATGCACTTGCCGATATTGTCATCAAAGCGCCTTCAGAAGTAACTGCGCGGATCCAGGAGGCGCACATTATGATTGGACATATTCTGTGTCAGATTGTGGATGACCATTTTGCCGGAGAACTTGCCTAAGCCCCCCTTTCTATATGAGCGTCGGTACGCCAGAGTTTTTTGGCTCGAATGATTCTCTTCCCCAGGTCAATCCCAGGGTTTTCGACGAATCGTTGTGTAAAGGTGGCAACCGCTATTGAAAGGGCTGTTACGATAAAAAAAATTGCCAGGAGGGATATAAGTGCGCTAAGGTGGAAAACAGAGTTCAAGTATGAGGCGAAGGACCACGCGAATATAAAATGAATGATGTAAATGGAATAGGATAGCTGTCCTATCCGCGCGAGAATTTTACTATTCAGCCAGGAAATGTTCTCGAAGGCAAGGACAAGAAAAATGAAGGAGATGGCTGCGACAAATGGGAATACCGCGATCCTGCTGGTCAACTTGACCGACAACAGGAATGATAATATAAAGAGAACAAAAAATATAGGCAAGAATAGTTTTGGATTTATGCGCTGAAACCAGGATTTTGCGAAGAAGAAGGAGATACCAGTTGAAAAGACGGGAAGTTGATTGATGATATAATAGAAATAATAATCTTCTTCTTCTGGCTGCGACCGGAAATGGAGGCGCGAAGTGACATAGGCTACAAGAAAAAAAAGGATAGGTATTAAGAGGTAAAATATCTTGTGCTTTATTTTAGAATAAATCATAAAAATGAAAGGGAACATAAGATAGAACAAGACCTCTGTACCAATTGACCATCCGCCGGGCACAGCAGCGTTTACGGCCACCGGAGATGCCCCATGCAATAAAAAAACATTGGCTACTGTTGTAAAGCATGTATAAGATCCAAAACCCCTTAGAACCGGGAGGCCGGAGTATCGGGACAATAAGAAATAGAGCAGGATACCCAGATAGTATATAGGTGCTATCCTGAAGTATCTTCTGATATAAAAAATGGTAATCCCATCATGCCGCTTTGTCATCGAGAGGCAAAGCGTGTATGCAGAAAGGAGAAAAAACAATTGAACACCTATCCTACCATATCCGGCCAGCAATAAAATATGAGGATTAGGCTGGCTAACCGATTGGGCTGTGTGAACCATTATGACCATTAATATAGCTACCCCCCTGAGACAATCTATGTATGCTAACTTGGATGGGTCTTTGAAGGTCATCTAAACGAAATTATTGTTTTTTTCGCGAGCAACAAAACACATCGAGGTAAAACGAATGATAATTAAGATGCAGGAAGGAGCGAACGTGCTCACCCGGAACCTGGTGAACCGGCTTAGGCGCATGGATCTGCGGTAATACGTTATATTTGATAGATGTTTAGCTTGATTAAGCGCAAGGCTCCTGTACCTCTGTTCCCTTTTGGAACGGATATGCATTCCCATCTTCTTCCAGGCGTGGATGACGGAGCCTCCGGTGTGGAGGCATCGCTGGGGCTGATCGCCGGCTTGCGCGCGCTGGGCTACCGGTCGCTGGTGACGACCCCCCATGTGTATAGCGAGCTGTATCCCAATACACCGGCCACGCTGGCGCCTGCCTTTGCGACATTGCAAGAAGCCCTTACGACATCGGAAATCCCCTTGCGGTACGCCGCGGAATATTTCCTCGATGACTATGTGGATGCGCTGTTGCAGGACAAAAACCCCCTGTTGTGTATATACGAGAACTGGGTGCTGGTGGAAACCTCCTTTGTCCAAGCGCCCCTGGACCTCGACCGTCGTTTATTCGATGTCCAGCTGGCCGGTTATAAACCGATCCTGGCGCATCCGGAGCGTTACCCTTATTGGCACCTGGACCGCTCGAAATACCATGACTTCAGAGAAAAAGGACTATTGCTCCAGGTAAACCTCCTGTCGCTGACGGGTTATTACGGCAAAGCCGTGGCGGACACAGCCAGGTACCTGGTGAAAGAGGAAATGGTCGACCTGGTGGGTACCGATTGCCACCATGAACGTCATATAGCGGCGTTACAGAAGGGCGCCGGGGACATCCTCCGGATCCTGGAGCCCCTGGTGCGCAAAGACAAGCTCCTGAACAACCACATTTTTTAGTACTTTGCCTGTATGCAGCAAGTCGTTCTGGTCGATGAACTCGACCGTGAGGTAGGTGTCATGGAAAAACTGGAGGCCCACCGGAAGGCGCTCCTTCACCGGGCGTTCAGCGTTTTTATCTTTAATGCGCGGGGGGCGATGTTGCTGCAAAAACGGGCGGCCGGGAAATATCATTCGGGGGGGTTATGGACCAATGCCTGTTGCAGCCACCCGGCTCCGGGTGAAACGGTATTGGAGGCTGGAGAACGTAGGTTACGGGAGGAGCTTGGCTTTTCGACGCCGCTGACCAAAGCGTTTGATTTCATCTACAAGACTGCATTCGACAACGGTCTTACCGAATACGAATTCGATCATGTTTTTATAGGCGTATATGATGGGCCTGTATGGCCAGACCCGACAGAAGTAGACGACTACCAGTGGGTCGGTTTGGAGGAGCTTAAGACCGATCTGGACGTTAGGCCCGGTAATTATACCGAATGGTTCAAGATCGCTCTTCAGGCCTTTTTGGGGCGGGCGCCCTTGGACTTCTTACCGAAAGGCTGATCGAAAGTTGTCATGAAACTTTTCATGAACTTGATGATGTGCAGCTTCTCCTTTTCGTCAAAACCGGTTAGCAACCAGTCGTTGTATTGATTCCGGTGTTTTTCCAACCGCCGGACGACCTTTGACCCCTCGGAGGATAACCGGAGCCGTTTGCGCCGCCGATCGAGATTATCCGCAACCTGGATGACCAGCTTTTTGCCGATCAATACGTTGACGAGGTTGGTGATATTGGCGCGGGAGGTATGCAATGCTTCCGCAAGCTCCTTCGCCATCAACGGTTTTTCCTGTTTATTGTTTTGGAGATAGGTCATGTTGTCGTCACCGGCAAGGTGAAGCAGGATAACCCATTGTTGGGTAGTGATCCCTTCCTGCTTCCCCACTTTGTCTCCAATCTGCCTGAGCCTGTCTGCAACTTCCAAGAACTGGTGGATGAGCGTGGCATTCGTATTCTGCGGTATCATCAACTTAATTTATCAGGTTAAAGGATCTATCGGCGTTTTTGCGGTTATCGGCCGTCTTTGCGGTTGCAAAAAGGTGCAGAAGTATAAAGAGAGGTCGTGGTCCTGCCAGGAATCGAACCTGGATCTTGAGCTCCGGAGGCTCACGTACTATCCATTGTACGACAAGACCAAGAGGCCATTTATACCACAAACAGCCAAAAAAACCATTCTCTCTTAAGCAGGAGCGGTGCGAAAATAGGAAATTCACCCGAATCGCAGACACGGTTTATGACGGATGGATGAAAAAAACTTTTTTGTAAGCCCTGTTTACTTTCCAAAAGCGATGATATTACTGCCAAAGATCTTCACGGCGATCGCCAGCAAAATGACCCCGAAGAATTTACGAATGGCGATGAGCCCGCTTTTCCCTAACAGGCGTTCGAGCTGTGGTAGCAATTTTAACACAACATATACGATAATAAGGTTAATTAAAATTCCTACCAGGATGTTGGTCTTGTCGAAATTCGCCTTCAACGACATGATCGTGGTCAGGGTCCCCGACCCTGCGATCAGGGGGAAGGCGATGGGGACGATGGTCCCGGAGTGAACGTCGCCCTCGCTTTTGAAGAATTCCAGGCCCAGCACCATTTCCAGCCCGAGCAGGAAGATCACGATGGAGCCCCCGACGGCAAAGGAGTGGATGTCTACGCCCAGGATGGAAAGGAATTCCGCCCCTCCGAAAAAGAACAACAGCATGAGCGCCCCCGAAATGACCGTGGCCTTTGCAGCGTTTATGTCCCCCATTTTTGCCTTGAAGGAGATCAACAGCGGGATGGACCCCAGGATGTCGATGACGGCAAAAAGGGTAAAAGTAATGGTGAGGATCTCTTTGAGGTTCCAGGTCATGCCCGTGAATTTACAATAATCGGGCGGTCCAGTGACCGGTTTCTTCTTCCAACTGGTATACCGCGCCGTAAGGGACGGGATAGGCCCCGAAAGCCGCTTCCAACGGGGTTTTGCAGACGTGGCAGAGGAGGGCGCGGAGGGGGCCGGCGTGGGTCACGATGGCCGCGGGGTCATTCTTCGCGGCCTGCCTGTGGCCGGTTTGCGTACCCCGGTTACCGCCGATTTGCTCGTCCCACCAGCCGCTGCAACGCTCGTAAAGGTCGCGATAGCTTTCTCCGTTGGGCACGCGTTCGTGGACGAAATCCGACATCCACCGGTCCAGCGCGGGACCTGCGAGGTCTTGCCAGGCGCGGTTTTCCCAGTCACCGAAGTGTAGCTCTTTTAGCGCGTCGGCGGTCTCGATGGTCTGTAGCGGCCAGAGGCGCTGTGCCAATGACCGGCAACGGCTTAGTGGACTGCTGACGACACGTGCGACCTCGATGCGCAATCGGTTGCGCAAGTTTTCCACTTCATGGTCGAACGTGTTCTTCAAGGGCACGTCGGTTTGTCCATAACAGGTCCCTTCCGGGACCTCGGGTGCGGTATGACGGATCAGGTAAACGGTCATTGGCTGGCAATAATATAAGCACCCAGATAAATAGTCAACTCTGTTACCTGTTGGATGGCGCCTAAGCAGTCGCCGGTATACCCGCCGATCCAGCGGGCGAAATAGCGGGCCAGGCCGAAGGTGACAAGGGCCGCGGGCACTAGTGTCAACAGGTAGGCCGGGGGCAGCATCAGCGCTGGAACAACAAGCACGCCCAGCGCCAGTAGGATACCTACCGGTTGCAAGCGACCGGTGACGTCCCTGGATTTGCTGGCTTCCGTGTCGCCGGCGTAGGGATAGGTTTGCATGATCGCCACCGGGAATAGGCGGCTGGCCGCGTGGGCGAAGAGCAGTAGCGCTACCAGCGGCGCTCCCGTCAGCGCTTGCAGCGTCAGGAACTTGAGCCCCAGCATTGCGCCCAGCCCAATGACGCCGAAGGTGCCCAGGCGGGAATCCTTCATGATGGCCAGGATTTTTTCTTTGGTCCAGCCCCCGCCAAAGCCGTCACACACGTCGGCGAAGCCGTCTTCGTGAAAGGCGCCGGTGGCGAGGATACTGGAGACCATGGAGGCCACCAGGGCGATGTTCACCGGGAACACGAGCCGGGCGGCTTCGTAGACGCCGGCGGCGATGAGTCCTACGATCAACCCCACCCAGGGAAAATACCGGGGGGCTTGCCGGAGGTACTCGGGGCGGTGGTCGGTCCATCGGGGGACGGGTAAACGCGTCAGGAACATGACAGCGGTGAAGAAGACGCGGACTTCGCGGCGGAGCCGGCTCATGGAGCGACCTCCTTTCCGGCGGCGCCAGCCGCCGCATCTTCGCCGGCCTGGCTCACCCCCGCGTCCGCGAAACTGGCCATTTCCACCAGGAAGGCCGCCGCGGCACGCACCAGCGGAACGACCAGGGCTGCGCCGGTACCCTCCCCAAGCCTCAGGTCCAGGCGCAACAAGGGTTTGACGTGCAGGTACTCCAGGAGACGCCGGTGCCCCTGTTCGTGGCTTTCGTGGGCGAAAATGCAATAGTCGAGGACCGCAGGCTCCATATCATGGGCGGCTAAAAGAGCGGCGCTGGTGATAAAACCATCGACGATGATCGTCATGCCGTTTTCGGCGGCGCGCAACATGGCGCCCGTCATCATAGCGATCTCGAAGCCGCCGAAGGCCTGTAGGGCTTCGCGTCCGTTCCTGACCGGGTGTAGGGACAAGGCCCGGGCGGCTGTGGCGCGTTTGGTGTCGAGTTGGGTGTCGGTCACACCGGTCCCCCGGCCGATACACGAGGCCAGGGGGATACCCGTCAGGGAGGCCATGATGAGGGCGGCGGAAGTGGTGTTCCCGATGCCCATTTCCCCAAAAGCAACGGTATTGCAACCGGTGGCTTGCAGCTCGTCCACCAAGGAAGCGCCCTTGTCCAGGGCTGCCTGGCATTCCCGGGCAGTCATGGCGGGGCCCTCCAGGTAATTGCGGGTGCCCCGTGCGATGGAGGCATTATAAAAGAGGGGGGAGTCGAGGACCTCGGGGTCGAAAACCATGTTTACACCCGCGTCCACGACCTTCAGGGCAATATCGTTGAGACGGCAAAAGACATTGATGGCGGCCCCGCCACGGATGAAATTCACGACCATCTGGGCGGTCACGGCCTGGGGATAGGGGTTGACCAGACCGGTGGCGGCGATCCCATGATCCCCGGCAAAGACCAGCAGGGAAGGACGCACGACAGCAGGAGTCAGGGTTTGCTGGATCAACCCGAGCTGGAGGGCCAGGTCTTCGAGCTGTCCGAGGGAACCCGGGGGCTTTGTCTTGTGGTTGATTTTGTCGAGCAGGGCTTCCCTCAGGGAGGCGTCGGGGGTGATAAGCATATCAGGCGATTAGGTCACAAAAATAAAAACCTGCGTTCGCATACGTACGGTAGACGACTTCGCCTTTCCGGAAAGGAACGGGTTCCCGGAAAAGAGGACCGGCATACACAAAAGAATGGAATTCGCCATTCTCCCCGCAAGGGTCGACGTCCGGTGGCAGGTCATTCAGGAGGGAACGGTCGAGCAGGCGGCCGGCAAACGAGGCGTCGAGACGTGTGCCGTCGACGCAAACAATGACAGCCTGGAAACCGAGGTCGATAAACTCCAACAGGAGGTCGCGGGTGGGCCTCTGCCAGAGCGGAAAGGCGGCCGTCCAACCGGCTTCTGCAAGGTTCTTTTCCCGGTAGGCGCGGAGGTCTTCGAGAAAGATGTCGCCAAATAAGGCCGTATGGATGCCCTCCGTGCCCATTTCCAGCAGGGCGTTCCTGAGGACGGCATTGTAGGTGTCCATACCGGCGTCCTCGGCTAAAAAGGCTTTTTTTAAGGGGATTCCAATGGCCGCGGCCTGCCGGTCCAGGAGGTTTTCCCGAACCCCGTGCATGCTCACCCGGGCGTATTCCCGGCTCAGCGTAGTCAGGAGGCAGCGGACCTCGTAGTCGCCCGTCTGCAGGGCCGTCCACAAGGCGAGGGCGGAGTCCTTGCCTCCGCTCCAGTTGAACATCGCGGGCGTGGCGCCCAAAATATTTCCGGGCGTCATGGCGCACCTTTTATCGTCACGGGGATCCCCGACACCATCAGGACGACACGCTCCGCCAGACGGGCGGCGTACTGGTTGGCCCACCCCTGAAGATCGGTAAACCGCCGCCCAACCTCCGTCTCGGCGTGGACCCCCATACCAATCTCGTTGGTGACAATAAAGAAGGTACCGGGGGTCCGGTGCAGGACGTCGACCTCGGCCTGGAAGGCGTTGAGCGAGCGCGCCACGTCCTGCGCTTCGTCTACGAAGAAATTGGTCAGCCAGAGGGTGACACAATCGATCACGGCAACGCGGCCATGTAAAGAGAGCCGGTGTATATATTTTTCCTCCTCCACACACTCCCAGGCGGCGTTTCTTTCGGCCCGGTGCCGGTCCACCCGCTCCCGGAACTCCTCGTCCCAGATCCGGGCGGTGGCCACGTGGAGGGGCCTGGGGGAAAGGGCCAGGGCCTGTTCGGAGGCATACCGGCTTTTCCCGCTGCGGGCGCCACCCGTGACCAGGATGATCATTGGATGGCCGGTTGGAGCGCCCGGTGGTGCCGGTTCATCCAGGCAAACGAACCAAAGAGGATCGTGCCATAGACGAGGGTTCCCGCGAGCACAAAGCGCTCATAGGGAATGGCGGCCACCAGACATTCGACAAAACCTGCCCCTGTTTTCGGGTACATCGTGCCTTCCAGCCATACCCCGAAGTCGGTAACGATCCAGTGGATCAGGACGGAGAGCACGGTGGCGAGGAGCACCCGGGTCACCGTGACCTTCCGGAGCAACAAACGACCTGTCACGACCATCAGAGCGAACGCCCCGTAGGTCCAGTAAAAATTTTCGTAGAAAAGCCGCCAGTGCCCATAAAAGACAAAGCGGTCCAGCAAAAGATCGCTGATCCACAGCGTCAGCAGGGGCCAGCCAAAAGCCTTGACCCGGTTGCTGAAGCAGGCACCCCCGAAAAGAGCCATGGCCCCGATGGGGGTGAACACGGCCAGGGGAGAAAGGTGGGGGTCCGTTGAAAAAATCACCCTGAGGGCGGCCACTGCCAGGAGCAAAGCGAGGACGGCGGGCGTCCGGGGATTGAATCGGGTCATAAAAATATTTTATAGGTAAAGTCTCAGTCCACCCGTAAAGGTAAATCCTAAAGTGTTATATCCATAGGTTTCCATGTAGGTGGCGCCGGTGATGTTCCGGGCGTCTACAAAAAACTTGATGTGCTGCCAACTGGGGAGCTTGTACTCAGCGTAAGCGTTCCAAAGGGTAAAGGCGTGGAGGGTCCCCTTTGCGTCGCCGCCGATGTTCCCATCGTAGTACAGGTCCGTGCGCTTGTCTTGCCATTGGACGTTGGTACTCACGAAAAAGCCGTTCCTAAACTGGTAGGATAGGGCGGCCCCGGCGCTGTTTTTCGGAATACGGTAGAGACCGGGATAGGTGGTATCGCTGCCGCCTTCTCCGGATTTGTCCGTAACGGTCCCCGTGACATAGGTATAATTGGCGGTCAGTTGGAGCCGGGGGATGATGGTCCAACTGGCTTCCGTCTCCACGCCCTGCTGGCGTTCCTTGTTCTGGTTGATGTACAGGCCGTAGGGGGGTGTTGACGTGGAGGAAAAGAAAATGACGTCCTGCAGCCACCGGTCGAAGTACGCCGCCCTCAGCCGGAAGGGGCCGGCCGTGTATTCCGCCCCGCCTTCCAGGGACAGGGCTTTTTCGGGCTTCAGGTCCTTGTTGCCATAAGATGAGTAGAGCTGGTAAAGGGAGGGGACCTTATACCCGCTGGAAAAATTAGCGAATAGTTTTATCCTGTGGGCGATGGTCACGGAGGGGTCGGCATTAAATACAAGGCTGTTCCCGTATCTGGAATTGTTGTTGTACCGTAGACCGCCGTCCAGGTATACACCCCCGGGGAGTTTGGCTGTCGCCGACGCGTACACCCCGACCTGTTGATAGTGGGCACTGTCTTTGGAAAGGACACCCGGACTTACGGGGGACCCGGGGTAGAGATACAGGGATGTTTGCTCCGTCGACAGGTGGCGGTAATCGACACCCCCGACGACGTTGACGCGGCCGGTGACGGGATAGCTTACAAAGGCCTCCCCGTAATGTTCATACCCGGTAAAAGCATCAGACGAGAAAAAGCCCTTGGCGTTCAGGTTGGGCAACGAATCGTCCAGGTCGTTGCGATGAGTCCGGTTAAAAGCATAGACCAGGTGAAGCTGGCCCTTCCCCAGTTGTGCCAGCGACTGGACGCCCGTTTGCAGGTTGGTTAGCGTATAGGTAAAGCTGGTGTCGACTAAGAAGGATCCTCCATCCGCGCTGCCGTCGAAGTGGCTATAGCGCAAAAATGGGGAAATGGTGACGCCTTTGGCCGCCTGCCAGTCCAGCGCGGCATGAAAAGCGTATTGTTTGGACCCGTCCCGGGGGTTTGGGGTGCCGGGCATGGTATCGGTTGCCTCGGGAATACCGTCGGTTTTATAATAACCAAAACCCGCGTTGTACTTTAAAACCCGCCCTACCTTACCGCCTGCGGAAACATTGCCGCTCCAGGTATTGTTGGTCCCATAGCTGCCCTGTCCGGCCAGCGCGATGGGTTTGTCGGCTCCTTTTTTTGTGATAATGTTGATCACTCCGGCAATGGCGTCCGATCCATACAATACAGACTGGCTGCCTTTGACGATCTCAATGCGGTCGATGTCTTCCAGGGTCAGGGACCGGAGGTCGATGCTGTTGTCCGTGCTGGAGGCGTCCATCAGGGGAACGCCGTCCACCATGATGAGCGTATAGCCGTTACCGGCGCCTTCCATATAGATGGACTTGACCGATCCGGGGTTGCTGCCGGCGCCGCCGACTATGATACCGGGTTGCTCGCCCAGTATCTGGGAAAGGCTTTTGGCGCCGCTCCGTTCAAGTTGTGCACGGGTGATCACATCAACCATCTTACCGGTCTGGGAAAGTTTGGTGGACGTTTTGTCGGCAGTGATAACGACCTCGTCCAGCTGACGGGAACGGGTGGTGTCGGTTTGGGCCCGGAGCAAACCGGGGATAAGCAGGACCAGTGAAGCGTAAAATCCTTTCATTCGCATGGTTTTAAACTTATCGAGTGAAAGGGGGATGAAAGCGCCTGCTGATAAGGCGCTTCTCTCTCCCGCTTTTCACCCGAAAGCGCGTAAGATAACGATGGATTCTGGCAGGTCTTCTGGCTTGCTCCACCCGGGGCGCCTTCCCGTTCCGTGGAACAGTGGCTTTTTGCCGCGGGTATATCTGTGGAGTTTACAGCTACGGGGATAGCGCCGGATTTGCACCGGTCTTCCCTTTTAACCCTTTACCCTAAGGGTAAAGAGACCAACATCCGCCGCAAAGATCATTTAAATTCCATAATTTCAGCCATATTTTTGCCTTATGCGAAAACTTACCCTTGTGTTACTCTTCGGTACCTCTGTAACGGCGCCTGGTCTCGTCAGGGCGCAGGAAAAATGGGGGCTGCGCAAATGTGTCGAATATGCGATGGCGAACAACATATCGGTAAGACAAGCAGACATCGACGCCCGGATCTCGGAGCTCACCTTCAAACAAAGCAGGGCGGCCCAGTACGGGCAGTGGTCCTTCAACACGGGGCTGGGCCTGAGTTTTGGGTATTCTGTAGACCCGACCACCAACCAATTTATCGCCACGGACTTTCTTTATCAAAGCTATACCCTGCAAGGAGGCGTGAACCTGTTCAACTGGTTTAGCCAGCGCCGCCTGATCGAATCCAACAAGTTGAGTTACCTGGCGGCAAAAACCAATATCGACAAGGTCCGCAACGACGTCTCCTTAAACGTATCGGCAGCCTACCTAACGGCCCTGGCTGCACGCCAACAGGTCGACATCAGCATTGCCCAGGTACAGCTGAGCCGGGACCAGTTGACCAACACCCAAAAGCTGGTCGATGCGGGCTCTCAACCGGAGCTGAACGCCGCGGAGCTGGAAGCCCAACTGGCCAGCGACAGCGCCGCCCTCATCTCCGCCCAGGCTACGTATGACCAGGACGTCCTGCAACTCAAAGCTACCCTGAGCCTGGACGCCGCCTATCCCTTCGTGTTGGATACACCCGCCGTGGAGACCATACCGGTCGAACCCATCGGGGAGTTGCAACCCGACCTGGTCTACGCCATGGCCGAAAGGACCTTCCCACAATCCCAGCTCAACGAATACCGCATACAAGCCGCCGACAAGGCGTATGCTTCCGCCAAGGGTCAGCTGTATCCCACGATCCAGGTCTTCGGCAGCCTTGGAGATCGTTTCTCGAACACCTTTAAACAGTTGAGCACTGCAAAGTTGGCGGGGATCGATACGACCGCGTATTTCGTCTACAACAACGGGGTCGTCAACAACGTCCTTTCCCCCAATTATACCTACGGTTATACCAAGAATTCCTTTGGCCAGTTGTGGCAGGGTTACTGGAACCAGCTCGACCAGAATTTCGGGCAGCAGGTGGGGATACAGCTCAACGTACCGATCTTTAACGGCAACCAGGCCCGTACCGCCGTGAAAAAAGCAAAGCTCAACATCCGGTCCGCCGAGCTCCAGAAAGAAAGCGATCTGCTGACGCTAAAGCAAAACGTCTACCAGGCATTTTCCGCAGCCGTGGCCGCCATGGAGCGTTTCCAGGCCAACCGGAAAGCCCTGACGACGGCCCAGACGTCGTTCGACCTGGCCAGCAAGCGCTATTCCATCGGCTTGCTCAATACCATCGACTATATTACGAACCAGAATAACCTTTTCAAAGCCAAGATCAACCTGCTCGGCTCCCAGTACGACTATGTGTTCAAGATGAAGGTGCTTGAATTTTACAAGGGGCAGGGCGTGAAGTTCTAACTACACAAAACTTTATCTAATGAAGAAATTCCTGTTGTGGACTTTGATCGTTCTCGTGGTCTTGGCTATCGTATTCTTTGTGATGAAAGCGATGAGCGGAGATGCAGGTATCAAGGTGGCCGTCGACAAAACCTATTACCGGGACATCACAGAGCTTGTCAGCGCTTCGGGAAAAGTATACCCGGAAATAGAGGTCAAGGTGAGTTCCGACGTTAGCGGGGAAGTCACGGAGCTGTTGGTCAAGGAAGGAGATACTGTTAAAAAAGGCCAGGTGGTGGCCCGTATTTACGCCGACATTTACAATTCCAGCCGCCAGCGCGCCGAAGCCATCGTCGACCAGCAGCAAGCCTCAGTGGACAATTCCAGGGCGTCCATTGCCAGCTATAAAGCCCAACTGGACCAGGCCGAAGCCGCATTTAACCGCGAAAAAACCCTCCTGGACGAAAAGGTGGTTTCCCGGTCCGAATTCGAAACGACCCAAAGCCAATACCTCACCGCCCAGGCCAACTATAACGCCGCCCTCCAGAACGTACGCAGCGGCCAGGCCGGCGTCATTTCCGCCCGGGCCAGCCTGACAGAGGCAGACAAAGACCTCTCCCGGACCATCATCCTGGCACCCATGGACGGGCTTGTTTCGCTGCTCAGTGTCAAAAAAGGCGAACGCGTTGTGGGGACCGCGCAAATGGCGGGTACCGAGATGATGCGCGTGGCCGATATGAGCCAGATCGAAGTCCAGGTGGACGTAGGAGAAAACGATATTCCCAAGGTCCGCATCGGGGACAGCGCCCAAGTAGAGGTAGACGCCTACAACAACCGGAAGTTCCGGGGCGTGGTCACGCAGATCGCCAACGGCAATGCCGCCCTGACCTCTTCCGTAACCACCACGACCAGCAATACCGATGTCACCAACTATAAGGTACACGTCCGGTTGATCCCGTCCTCCTATAAAGACCTGATCGTACCCCACAAATCGTTTCCTTTCCGCCCTGGTATGAGCGCCAGTGCCGACATCGAGACGCGGAGCAAAACCCACGTCCTGGCCGTCCCCATTCTTTCGGTGACAACAGCCGCCCCCGAAGGCCTTTCCGCCAAGACACAGGCCGCCGAAAAGAAAGAGCTGGCGGCTTCGCGGGGTGACGATGCCTCCGGCGCGCCCAACGACCTCATGGAAGTCCTGTTCCAGGTACGTGGCGACACCGTACGGAGAATTACCGTGACCACGGGTATCCAGGACAACGACTATATCGAAATCCTGAGTGGCATTCAACCCGGAGACACGGTGGTGAGCGCGCCCTTCAACGCCATCAGCAAGGAACTGAAAACCGGTACAAAAATCAAGATTACCCCCAAGGAAAAATTGTTTGAAATCAAGGATTGATGAGTCAAGAGCCTTCCATCGGCCTCATCGGAAGCGGTAGCTGGGCCACCGCGCTTGCAAAGATCCTCACCGACAAGGGAAACCCCCTGCGCTGGTGGATCAGGAGCGCGGCTTCCGTACAACACTTTTTGCAAAGACGGCACAACCCTGCCTACTTAAGTTCGGTCAATTTCGACACCAGCCTCCTTACCCTGGACACCGATGTCTCCGTCATCGTCCGGGATGCGGACCTGGTCGTCCTGGCCGTCCCCTCCGCTTATATGGAAGAAACGCTGTCCGTGCTACCGGCCGACGCCTTCCGGGGTAAAAAGGTTATTTCCGCCGTCAAGGGCATCCTGCCCGTCGGACACCGTTTGCTCAACGACTACCTGGAAGAACGTTTTCACGTTCCGCTCTCCGACTATTTTACGATCATGGGCCCCTGTCACGCCGAAGAAGTGGCCGCGGAAAAGCTCTCCTACCTCACGTTTTCGGGGATCGACCCCGCGGCCACGGCCCGCATCGCCCAGCGTTTCAACACCCCCTATCTCAATACCGTCGTCAACGATGACGTCTACGGGGTGCAATACGCCGCCGTACTAAAGAACATTTACGCCCTCGGGGCCGGGATCGCCCACGGTCTTGAATACGGTGACAACTTCCTCAGCGTCCTCATCGCCAACAGCGCCGACGAGATGGCCTCCTTTCTACGCAGGGTCGGTGCCAGGAATATGGAGGTCGGCGTCCACCACCTCATCCCCGGTGTCAGCCAGAGTCCCTTGCGCAAAACCGCCAACTACGCCGCCTCCGTCTATTTGGGCGACCTCCTCGTGACCTGCTACTCCCTGTACAGCCGGAACCGCACCTTTGGCAATATGATCGGCAAGGGATACAGCGTCCGGGCCGCCCAGCTCGAAATGAACATGGTGGCCGAGGGATACAACGCCAGCCGGAGCCTTTTTGAAATTAACAAAGAAATAGGAGCCGACATGCCCATCGCTTCCGCCGTGTATCGCATTCTGTGGGAAGGACTTCCGCCGGGCGAAGCCTTCCGGCGGATGGAAGGGGGGCTGATCTAGGGTTGGTCTTTCGCCGGGATTGTTGTAGCTTTAGGGTAGGAAAATTTCAGGAATATGCCGTTCTCATTTACAGGTTTCGGTGGTGTGGGTATTCTGGTCCTTGTGGGGCTGGCGGTCCTCCTTCAGGTCGGCCGGTGGATCAATGAGCGGTTGCACCACGGGCGCTAGCCCGGGTCCGCCTCCCCTGCGGCGGGTTCCTCGAAGAACAAGTCCGACGCAATCCCGTCGGCGAATAATTTCCCTTCCTTCGTCAGTATTCGATTTGATCCTGCGCTGAGCATCCAGCCTTTGGCTTCCATGCTTTTGGCTTGCTGCTCGATGATTCCTCTTTCGGCTTTGCCCCACTCCCTTTCGACCCGCTCCAGGTCCAGCCCTTCCATGGTGCGGATCGAGATCATGATATACTCGTTTAATCGCTGGACGGGGGTGAGGGCTTCCACTTCGAAGGGGATCTCTCCTTTTGCGATCGCCTCCAGGTACAGCGCATTGTTGGACACATTCCATCGCCGGTTCCGCCCGTCGAAGGAATGGGCCGACGGCCCGAGCCCTAAGTACGGCACACCCTGCCAGTAGCTGCTGTTGTGGCGGCTCCGGTGACCCGGCAGGGCGAAATTGGAAATTTCGTAGTGTTCGTAACCCGCGTCTTTTAGCGTGTCCATGACCAGGAGGAACTGCCGTGCCTGGACCTCGGGGTCGATGGGGGGCATCTTGCCGCGGCGGATGTCCTTGTCCAGCGCGGTCCGGGGCTCCACCGTGAGGGCGTAGCAGCTCAGGTGTGGGCAACCCAGCGCGATGGCCTCGGCCAGGTTTTCTTTGAGCGCATCGTCGCTCAACCCCGGGGTCCCGTAAATAAGGTCGATGGAATCGTGGTCGAAACCGGCTGCCCTTGCCGCCCGGATCGCTTCCCGCGCCTGCCCCGCATTGTGTGCGCGGTTCATCCATTGCAGGTCCGCGTCCCGGAAGGACTGGACGCCGATGCTGAGGCGGTTGATCCCGGCGCGTTTCCAGGCTTCCAGTTTTTCTGCGCCGATGTCGTCGGGGTTGGCTTCGAGGGTCACCTCGGCGCCTTCGGCCACCGCGTAGCGGTGCCTCACGGCGTCCAGCAGACGCTGTAGGGCGGTGTCCGGCAGCAGGGAGGGCGTGCCGCCGCCGAGGTAGACGGTGCCTACGTGCGGCGCGCCTTTGCGCCCTGCGTCACCCGCGCCTGCGGCGGTGCCGCTGCTACGCGGAGCGGCGCCCTCGCGCCCAGCGCCTGCTGCGCCCTCCAGGAACCCCGCCGCGAGGTCCATCTCGCGGATGAGGGCGTCCACCATGCGGTCGATGGTGCCCAGGGACGTACTGAAATGGAAGTTACAGTAGTGGCATGCCTTCCGGCAAAAAGGAATATGTATGTAGATACCGGCCAATAAATATGGTTTAGACGCGTTAAAGCCTAGTTTTGCGTTCGTACCACTGATGCTGAAAAACCTGCTGCCCATACTGCTGTTGTCGGGTGGGGTCCTCCGGGGCCTCGCGCAGGTCGTGCCGCCTTCCGGCGCTGGCAGGGTGGAAGCCCCCAAGGGGCAGGTGTATCCGCTGACGGTGGTCGCGGCCAGCAAAGATAGCGCAGCCAGCAAAGATAGCACCGCCGGCGTGGACCGTCCGGGTCTTCAGCAAACTTTTCCCGACCGTATTTCCTGTTTCCGTTATGTAAACGGTCTGGCGGCCTTGTTGCAGGCGCAGGGATATATTGCGGCTTCGGTGGATTCTACCAGTTTTACAAAAGACGGGGCGCGCATCGTTTTGTACGTGGGACGCCGCTACCGGTGGGGCAGCCTGGTCGACCGGATCGATCCCGTGATCCTGGAGCAGCTCCATTTCGACGACCAGAAAGCGTGGCGGCGGCCCATCCAGTGGAAGGTGCTGGCGGGGCTGGAGACGGGCGTGGTTGAATATTGTGCACAGCATGGCTATCCGTTTGCCCGGGTAGGGCTGGACAGTGTCCGGTTCGACGGGGATACCGTGGACGCCGTCATCCGGCTGGACAAGGGGTATCTTTACCGGATCGATAGCATCCGTTTGTTTGGGAACGTCAAAGTCAATAAGGAGTTTCTTTACCGGTACCTGGATATACCCCCGGGGTCGCCTTATGACCAGAACAAGCTGAACACCGTGAGCTCGCGCATCCTGGCCTTGTCTTACGTACAGGAGGAGAAACCCTGGACCCTGCGGATGACGGGTACGGGGGCTGTCCTGGACCTTTACCTCAAGCCAAAGCGGAACAACCAGATTGACGGGATGCTGGGGCTTCTTCCGACGACCGCGGCGGACGGTTCCACCACTACCCAGGTGGTAGGAGAGCTCAAGCTGCAGTTACAAAATGCGTTTGGCAACGGGGAAGGGATCAGCGTGAACTGGCAGCAGCTCCAGCCCCAGACACCCCGGCTGAACCTGGGGTTTCAACAGCCTTACCTGTTCCAGTCGCCTTGGGGGGTGAGTACGACCTTCGACCTGCTCAAAAAAGATTCGTCTTACCTGAACATCAATTTCAAGATAGGAGGCACGCTGGCGCTGAGTACGCAGCGCACGCTCACCCTTTTCCTTCAACTTTTCGGCTCCAGCCTCCTTAACGTGGATACCAATACCGTCAAGGCGACCCACCAGCTCCCCGACGTGCTGGACATGGGGACGACGTTCATCGGCATCGCTTATGACTGGAGGAACACCGATTACGTATACAATCCCCGGAAGGGGAATGAGCTGAGCCTGGTTTTCCTGGGCGGGCGAAGGCGTATCAAGGAGAACACGTCCATTACGCAACTCCAGGACACTTCCGGTTTCAATTATTCCTCCTTGTACGATACCGTGCCGCTCATCAGCTATCAACTCAAGGCCCAACTGGGCATCGCACATTATTTCCCCCTGGGACGGCAAAGCACGCTGCGTACGGCGTTTAACGGCGGGTGGCAGGTCAGCCCCCAGTTGTACACCAACGAGCTCTTCCAGATCGGCGGGTACAAGCTGCTCCGGGGGTTTGACGAGGAGAGCATCTATGCTTCCCAATACCTCGAAGGATCCCTGGAGTACCGGATCCTGATCGGTCAGAATTCCTATTTCTTTGGTTTTACCGATGGGGCGTGGGTGCGCAACCAAAGCGTGGGAAACGACCTGAACACGACACTTTTGGGGGTAGGGTTCGGGATTAACCTGGAAACAAAGGCCGGGATGTTTAATATCAGCTTCGCCGAAGGCGAGGGGAATGGTGAAAATTTTAACTTTGGCAATACCAAGGTCCATATAGGCTACGTAAACTTTTTTTGATGGCTTCGCTGCGCTGCTTTGTTTTTCTTTGGTGTTGTCTGGCCGGCCTGGCGGGCCGGGCCCAGGACTCGGGCGGGACCGCACCGGTCCGGCAGGACACCGTCCTCCGCACCCCCGTTTTGGATTCCGCCGCCCGGGCGGCGCACCGGGATTCGGTCCGGCGGCGCCGGGCACTTCGCGATACCCTGGCGGCCCGCGCGCGCCGGGATTCCATTCAACTGGCCGTCCGCGACTCCGTCCGGCGGGATTCGCTTCGCCGGGATTCGATCGCACATACAGGAGCTGTGGTCAAGCGTGACAGCCTCGCCAACGCACCGGTTGGAGCCGGCACACCGGGTGGAAATGCTACCGCCCCCGCGGCGGCCCCGGCCCCCCCGGCGGCGCCCGTTCGCCCGGACACAAAGGCGGGCATTCCCAAAATCAGGGTCGGGCGTGACCTTTTGTTCTATGTCGTCCTTTTGCTGGCTCTTTGGATGGGAATCCTCAAATCGGGCTACCAGAAATACTATGACGATTTGTTCACGGTCTTTTTCCGGAGCAGCCTCCGCCAGCATCAGATCAGGGAACAGTTGCTCCAGGCCCGGTTGCCGTCCCTTTTGTACAACTTGTTTTTTGTGGGGTGCGCGGGGACCTTTCTCTACCTGCTGGCCGTTCCCTACGCGGCCCGCCTGGGTCATCCCGAATGGCAGATTTGGATCGCCGCGATCGGAGCGGTCGCCCTTTTATACGCAGTAAAATTCGTAGGACTCAAGCTCTCGGGATGGGTGTTCGGCATGACCGGGGCAGTGGATACGTATATATTTATCGTATTCCTGGTCAACAAGATATTGGGGGTTGCGCTGCTCCCCATCGTCGTCTTGCTGGCTTTTGCCCAGGATCCCTTGCAGTCGGCTGCTGCCACCCTGGGGGTTATGCTGGTGGCCGGGATGTTAATTTATCGTTTTATCCGTTCTTACCGCCCGGTCTGGGAGGAGGTGCAAATGAGCCGTTTCCATTTTTTTCTGTACCTTTGCGCCTTTGAAATCGCGCCGCTATTGCTGATCTACAAAACAATGCTTAAGCTATTGTGATTATTCTTTAATTTTGTATTCATCATATCTAAATCCGGTATGGTAAAAAACGGGCAGAAGAAATCCTCGTCTGGAAAGATTGTAAAAAGCATCCTGATTACCCAACCTAGGCCCGACTCCGAAAAGTCTCCCTATTTCGAGTTGGCTAAGAAGTATGACGTGCAGTTGGATTTCCACCCGTTCATCCGGGTGGAGGGGGTCGTTTCCAGAGACTTCCGCAAACAAAAGATCGACATTGCGGGCTATTCGGCAGTCATCTTCACGAGCCGGAATGCCATCGATCATTTCTTCCGTATTTGTGAGGAAATGAAGGTCAGCGTCTCTCAGGATACCAAGTATTTTTGCATCGCGGAAGCGGTGGCCTTGTACCTTCAGAAATTCATTCTCTACCGGAAGCGAAAAGTGTTTTACGGGGCGGACGGGACGAACAAGAGCCTGTTCGACGTGATCAACAAACACAAGGACAACGAAAAGTTCCTGTATCCCTGCTCGGAAACCCAGGACAACGAGATCACGACCTGGCTGAAGAACAACCGTTGCGAGTACGCCACACCGGTATTATACCGCACCGTGAGCAACAACGTCAAAGACCTGCTCGGCGGTAACGAATACGATATTATATGCTTTTTCACCCCCAGCGGCGTAAAAAGCCTTTTTGAAAATATGCCGGATTTCCGTCAGAACGGGACAAAGATCGGGGCCTTTGGTTCAAACACATCCAAGGCTGTCGAAGATGCAGGGCTTCACCTGGACATCAAGGCTCCGGAGCCCGAGGCACCCAGCATGGTGGCGGCGTTGGAGCGGTACCTTAAGCTTGTCAAAGAGTAAATTATTTTAGCATACGCTATGTGGGAAGTGGGTCGTTGGACCCACTTCTCGTGTTTTCGAAAACACCTTTTATGAACCGACTTGCCACGGAAAGCAGCCCCTACCTGCTGCAACACGCGCACAATCCCGTCGACTGGTATCCCTATGGGGAAGAGGCATTGACAAGGGCCGTGGCGGAGGACAAACCGATCCTGGTCAGCGTCGGGTATGCCGCCTGCCATTGGTGTCACGTCATGGAAAGGGAGAGCTTCGAACAGCAGGACGTGGCCGCGCTGATGAATGCCCATTTCATCAACATCAAGATCGATCGCGAGGAAAGACCCGACCTCGACCACATCTATATGGACGCCCTCCAGGCCATGACGGGGAGCGGCGGATGGCCCCTCAACCTTTTTTTGACGCCTGACGGGCGGCCGTTTTTTGGGGGAACGTATTTCCCGCCGGTCCGGGCTTATGGAAGACTCTCCTGGAAAGAGACACTCCAGGAGGTCGCCCGCGCTTTTGCCGGCAGGCGGCAGGAGATCGAGACCCAGGCAGACCAGCTGACCGAGCATTTATCGGTGTCCAATGCCTTTGGGTTGTCTGCCCAACCCGGTCTTGTCACCAGGAGCCAGATCGACACGATGTACGGCGCCCTGATGCAGCAGGCTGACCGGGAAGAAGGTGGTTTTGGACGGCCCCCTAAGTTTCCCCAAACCTTTTCCTTGTTGTGGTTGATCCGGCATGCCCATTTTACCGGGGAGCAGGAGGGGCTGACCCATGCCCTGTCCAGCCTGGATCACCTGTTGAACGGAGGGATTTATGACCAGTTGGGGGGCGGCATGGCCCGGTACAGTACGGATCGTGGGTGGCTGGTACCCCATTTTGAAAAAATGTTGTACGACAATGCGCTCCTGGTCAGCGTCCTTTGCGAGGCCTACGGGTGTACGCGCGAAACCCGTTTCCGGGACGGGATCCGGGATGTGCTGGCGTTTGTCCGCCGGGAATGGATGACACCGGACGGCTTGTTTTGTGCCGCCTGGGACGCCGACAGCGAAGGGGTGGAAGGAAAATATTATACCTGGACGAAGGGTGAGATCGACGCCCTTCTGGGGGAGGATGCCGGCACCTTTTGCCGGTTGTTCGGGGTAACGGAGGAGGGGAACTGGGAAGGGGTCAACATCCTTCACCGGCCCGCCGTTGTCCCGGCTGACGAACAAGGCCTGGTGGAGCGCTGCCGCCGGATCCTGCTGGATGCCCGCCAGGACCGGGTCCCCCCGCTCCTGGACGACAAACAGATCCTCAGTTGGAACGCCTTGATGAACAAAGCCTTTTCCCAGGCCTTTGCGGCCACGGGGGAGGAGGGCTACCGGCAAACGGCCGTGGAACACATGACCTCTTTGTTACGCCATTACCGGCTTGTGGATGGACTCGGCCATGTGTACAAAAATGGTACCGTACGGTATCCGGCTTTTCTGGACGACTACGCCTACCTTATACAGGCTTTGCTGTTGTTGCAGGAGATCACGGCAGACCCCGTCTACCTCCGGGAAGCCAAAGACTGGACGGAATACGTCGTGGCGCACTTCAGCGAGCCTTCCAGCGGTTTTTTCTTTTATACCCACGCCGGCCAAAAAGACGTTCTGTTCCGGAAAAAAGAGATCTATGACGGGGCGACGCCCTCCGGTAACGCGGTGATGGCCTGGAACTTATGGTATCTTTCCGTCATCCTGGACCAGCCGGGCTGGCGCACCAGGGCCGAGACCATGCTGCAAGGCGTTCTGCAGGCGGCGACCCGGTACCCGACTTCTTTTGGGGTCTGGGCGGACCTGGCGCTCCAGGCTTTGTTCGGCTGGAATGAGGTGGCTATAGTGGGCCACAGCTATGCAGAAACCCTCCAGGCCGTTCTTGGCCACTATATCCCCAACCGGGTTCTCCAGGCTGGAGCCAAAGGAGACCCCAGTTTCCCGCTGCTGGAAGGCAAAAAAGCCCCGCCAGAGGCAACCTGGATCTACCTCTGCCGTAATTATACGTGCGCGGCACCCGTTGCCGACGCCGACGCCCTGATGCAACAAATAAGACGGGAGACACAATAACGATGGGTCCGGGAACGTTTAAAAAGAGTTAAAAATATCACGGTAAAAATTTTTTATTTCTTATTATTTTTTATAGAATTGTGGACATTTTGCATGGTTTCCGCTTTGTAAACTGTACAACTGTCCAATACCTATATGAAAATTTTGACAATGAAGAACCAATTACTAGGCCTTGTGGCTGTCGCTTCGCTTACCCTTGCATCCTGCGGCAAAAGCGGACAATCTTACAAAGATGATGGTCAACTTCGGGGAGTCGCCTATGGCAAGGCCAACAACCTTACCAAGCCCTACGGTATGGTCTATGTCCCCCAGGGTACCTTCCACATGGGGCCCAGTGATGAGGACATCAACTATGCCTTTACCGCAAGGAACAGGCAGGTGTCTATCAGCGGGTTTTGGATGGACGCCACCGAAATTACCAATAGCGAATACCACCAGTTCACCAACTGGGTGAGGGATTCCATCGCCGCCAAGCTGCTGGGCTATGTCAAGCAGACGGACGGCGAAGAATTCATTGACTGGAAGCGTGCCCGCACCATTTTCTCCAAACCCGACAAGGGCACCACGGAGAAGCTGGACGCCATGATGCTGACCACCGACAACCGGATTTTTGGACGCCGGGAAATCGATGCGGACAAGCTGGTCTATGAGTACGAGGACTTCAACTTCAAGGCCGCCGCTTACCGGAAGCCCAATGAACCCCGCTCCAAATTCATCGTCAAGGAACCGATCAAGATTTACCCGGATACCCTGGTTTGGGTAAGGGACTTCTCCTATTCCTATAACGAGCCCATGGCTCAGCGCTATTACTCCCACCCTGCTTACGCCGACTACCCGGTCGTAGGGGTGAACTGGAAGCAAGCCACCGCTTTCTGTAACTGGCGCACCCACTACCTCAACTCCTTCCTGGAGTCGAAAAAGAAACCGACCGAATCCAGTTTCCGTCTTCCGACCGAAGCGGAATGGGAATACGCCGCCCGTGGCGGCCGCAGCCAATCCCTCTTCCCCTGGGGTAGCTATTATCTCCGTAACAAAAAAGGGTGTCTCTTAGCCAACTTCAAACCCGGTCGTGGTAACTATCCCGAAGACGGTGCGCTGTATACCGCCCGTGCCGATGCTTACTGGCCCAACGACTTTGGTCTGTACAACATGGCGGGGAACGTATCCGAGTGGACCTCCTCCCTGTACTACGAAGGCGCGTACACCTTTATGCACGACATGAACCCCGATATTCGCTGGAATGCCCAGGATTCCGACCCTCCCCGTATGAAACGCAAGGTCATTCGCGGGGGTAGCTGGAAGGACGTAGGTTACTTCCTCCAGGTGGGCACCCGCGCTTACGAATACCAGGACACGGCCAAGTCTTACATTGGTTTCCGTTGCGTCATCGACCTGCCCGCGGCCAAATAATCCCGAACTTAACACACAACTCTTTTTAATCCCATTATCCTAAACTCGACTAAACAGATTAACTATGTTATTCTTCAAGACCAAGCGCGGCCAGTCCGTCATGAATTTTTTGTTCAGCTTTTTCGCTGCGATCGTTATTGCCGGGGCATTGTTTAAAATCGAACACTGGCCTGCAGCGGATATCATGATCATTTGCGGTCTCGTTGCGGAGATCATCGTGTTCCTGCTCATGGCCTTCCTCGTGCCCGCGCATGAAGAATACTATTGGGAACGCTTTTTCCCCAACATTACCGAGCACCCCGATGTGGAAGAACGCCGCACCGGTAAGTTCTCGATCACGCCCCTGAGCATGGCCGGCGCCTCCTCCAGCGGTAATGCCGCACTGGACAAACTGGACGACATGCTGGCCAAGGCCGACATCACGCCCGCCAACCTGGGCCGTCTGAGCGAAAACTTCTCCAAACTCAACACGACCGTTACCAAGATGGGTGACATCGGGGACGTCGTTGCCGCTACCGGTGACTACACCGCCCGGACCCGTGAAGCCGCCCAGTCGCTGGTGACCCTGAAAGAAGCTTATTCCAACGCTGCTACTTCGGTTGGGTACTTCAACAGCGCTTCCGAAAGCACGAAGGATTTCCACATACAAGTACAACACCTGACGAAGAACCTCTCCTCGCTGAATACGATCTACGAACTGGAACTCCAGGATACCAACAACCACCTGAAAGCCATGAACGCTTTCTACGGCAACCTGGTCAAGGCATCCCAAGGCATGGAAGGCAGCGTAGAAGAGGCCAAGAAGGTCACTACCCAGATCTCCAACCTGTCGCACAACCTGTCGACGTTGAACCAGATCTATGGGAACATGATCAATGCCATGCACGGCCGCTAGGTTTGACTATATCCTTTGAAATCCAAATTCACTCACGAGTCTTTAAATCCTGAATAGTCATGGCCTTACCAAAAGAGCCCAGGCAAAAGATGATTAACATGATGTATTTAGTGCTGACCGCGTTGTTGGCAATAAATGTATCTGCTGAAATATTGAATGCCTTTAAAACGGTGGACGGTAGCATCAACCGCTCCAACAACCTGATCGATAACAAGAGCAAGAGCGAGCTCACCGCCTTCGACAAGGCCATTAAGGACCAGGGCGAAGCAAAAGTCCTGCCCTTCAAGATGAATGCCTTGGCGGCAGTGGAGATCGAGAAGCGTGCTTCTTCCTTTATCGAGAACCTGAAATTGCAGATTAAGATGGCATCCGGTGGCAAGGCCCCGGATGGCGAGGAGTACAAGGACGACTATATGGACGGTCCTACCCGCATCATGGACAACCAGAAAAAGGGTATAGCCCTGCGGGATTCCATCCTGGCCTGGAGGAACGAGTTGCTGGAACTGGCCCCCAACGGCCGGAAAAGCGTTCTCGAAGAGACCCTCCCCCTGAAACTCGATACCCCCAAGGTAGAGAACAAAGGGAACAGGGATTGGGTCGGCGCTCACTTCCGCATGGTACCGGCCGTTGCTGCCGTCACCATCCTGGACAAGTTTAAAAATGACGTAAAAGCATCCTCCGCATCGATCGTTGAGGACAATTTGTCCCAGATAAATGCGTTAGATATTAAGCTGGACCAATTCGAGCCTTACGTATCCGCCAACTCCCTCTACCTGATGAACGGTCAACAGTTCCAGGCTACGATCGGGGTAGGTGCTTTCAGCAGCGCAGTGAATCCTGAAATTACGGTAGACGGTGCTCCCCTGTCCGTGGCAAATGGTAAAGGGGTTTATTCGGCCACCGCTTCCGGTTCCGGTTCCCACACCCTGCACGTGCACATCCGGATGCGTAAACCCGACAATACCTACCTGGAAAAGGACGAAGACATTACGTATAACGTTGGTTCCTCCACGTTTGCCGTGTCCGCCGACCTCACCAAGGTGCTGTTCCGCGGCATCGACAACCCGATCTCCGTATCCGGGGGCGGTGTAGGCGCCGAAGGGTTGAGTGTATCGGCTTCCAATGGGCCTTGTACCAAGATCGGGGCCGGGAAATATATGCTGAAACCCGGCGAGGGTTCCGAAGACCGGGTAACGGTCACGGCTCACCGCCCGGACGGTTCCACGTCCAACCTGGGTAGCGAATCCTTCCAGGTAAAGGACCTGCCCAATCCGACGGCCTACGTAGGCACTAACTCCGGCGGCCGTATGCGCGCTGCTGAGTTCCGCGCCAACGGTGGTCTCCGGGCCGTGCTCGAAAACTTCGACTTCGTAAGCGGGATCCGTTTTGAAGTCACCAGCTTTACGATGTACTGCCAGGGGGGAGATTTCAACGGTCTGCAACAGGGGACGTCCAATTCGTTCTCGTTCACACCGGTCATGAACCTGGTCAGCAAGTGTAAACCCGGTACGGCTGTCTCCTTCGAGGATATTCACGCCAAAGGACCGGATGGCAGGACCCGGAAATTGAAGAGCGTAAGCTTCTTACTGTATTAATAAACTGATTTATATGAAGATGTGGGCAAAATGTTTGTTGGTTGGCCTGTTGCTTGGGTCCGTCACCGCCGAGGTGATCATCCCCCAGGTGGCAACCGCCCAGACTACTAAACCGAAACCGAAGAGAAAGCCGGTTAGAAAGAAAAAGCCGCCTGTCACTACAGCCGCTCAGGTAAAGGCGGTGGATACGACGGCCGTAGCAGTGGCCCCGGCCAAGCACGAACTGCCCGTCATCGGGGATACCATCCGTCGTTCCCTGCGTAATGACGGTGCGGTTGAGCGCAACCTGGTGAAAGACCGGGTACCCCTGCCGTACCAGCACATCCGGGAGGACGACGCCGTCTACCGCCAACGCGTGTGGGAGGAGATCGATACCCGCCAGAAGATCAACCTGCCTTTCCGCTATAAAGCACAGGAAGACAATGGGGATCAGCGGTTTATCGCCATCCTTATCAACGCCATCCGGGACAGCAGCGTCACGGCTTTCGATCCGCTGGATGACCGGTTCACTACCCCCATCACCACCGACAAGATCGCCGAAGAGCTGGTGGGCAAGGCCGATACCGTTCCCCTGATCGATCCCCAGACCGGTCTCAAAAGGAAGGATACGGTCATCACCAACGACTTTAACCCCGATGACATCATCAAATACCAGGTCAAGGAAGAATGGGTGTTCGACAAACAGTCGTCCCGTATGTTCTGCCGGATCCTGGGGATAGCCCCCCTGAAAATCATCCGCAGGGAAGACGGAACCGAACTCGGGGAAACCCCCCTGTTCTGGGTCTACTACCCTGACCTGCGCCCCGTCCTGGCCAAATACGAAGCGTATAACGGCCATAACTTCGGGTCCCGGATGACCTGGGAGGAGCTGTTCGAAAACCGGATGTTCAGTGGATACGTCGTGAAGTCGACCATCGACAATCCGTTCGACCGTTCGATCTCCCAGTATGTCAAAGATCCCATCCTGCGTCTCCTGGAATCCGACCGGACAAAGGAAAAGATATTCAATTACGAACAGGACCTCTGGTCGTACTAAGGTTTTCTACAAAATATAAGCCGCCCACCTCAGGGCGGCTTATATTTATGCGTTTCGCATAGCGTTTTTTTATAATCTAATCACTTTCCAAAACATTTTTCGCCCGAATTCATTTTTCCATAGGAAAAATGGTCTGTAGCGCATTGACCGTAAAATTACGGGGCTGTAGGACGTTTTTGTAGGGGTAATTTCCCTTCATCGTCTACCCTCTGAAATATGAGGGAATCCTGTCCCCTGGCTTTTTTGTTAAAAATTCGCAATCATAAAAAATACCCTGTTTGAGGTATTGAACGGTCAAACATATAGATTATCTTTGTTATGGTTTTTCATAGGATATTGGATTTTAAAGACGGGGCTGGATGTCTATCCGGGCCCCATTTTTTTTGCCCCCAAAAAGAGGTTGTAGAACTTAACCTCTTTTTGGGGGCAAAAAAAATCTACAATGACTGGACGGGGCCCCCACATACCGGGACTGGGAGGCCGGCGTGTTATCCCCGTCCAGAGCGAAGAAAGAGTGCTTGGGGTGTGGCAGCGGCCGGCCCTGCGGGCGGCCGGAATACAGGGGGGGCTGAGGCGAAAAGGGTTGATAATCTGGAGATGATAAAGATTTAGAAGAATTAACATTGGGTAGGGTGCCTACCTAATTGTTGTGAGGGCGGCCTGGTGGGCGGCCCTTTGTGTTTTGGGGGGTGTTGGGGGCGCTTTTGTTATCTAGTGGGGGTGGGATTCGCCCTGGGAGGGGGGGAAATTGGGCCGACCAGGGGCTTTGGGCCCGCCCTGATAGAGGTTTAAGCCTGCCAGGCGGGGTATAGGAGGGGTGTGGGTCGCACTATCTTTTGCGCAGCCCCCAAGCCCGCAATGAGAAGAAAAACGCCATGAGGCTGCACATCGATAGTGCGACCCACACCCCTCCTATACCCCGCCGGGGGGGAGAACCTATTCGTCAGAGGGGTGAAAATGCCGGTAAACGATCGCGGCTTTGGCAGGCCCGATCAGGGAGGCGAGGTCGCCCTCGGGGGCGGAACCAACTTTTTTCACGGACTTATAGGTCTTGAGCAACAGATCGACCGTTGCCTTCCCGACCCCTTTGATCCCATCGAGCTCGGATTTGAACACCCCTTTGCTTCGTTGGTCCCGGTGGAAAGTGATGCCGAAGCGGTGGACCTCGTCCCGGATCCGCCGGATGAGGCGCAGGCTTTCGCTGTCCCAGGGGAGTTTGAGGGACTCGGTGTCCCCGGGAAAGAAGAGCTCCTCTTCGTTTTTGGCCAGCCCCACGAGGGTCATTTTGCCGACGAGGTCGAGCTCCCGGATGGCCTCCATGGCCGCTCCGAGCTGCCCTTTGCCGCCGTCGATGATGACGAGTTGGGGAAGGGGTTGTTCCTCGCGGGTAAGACGGGCGTACCGGCGATGGACGACTTCTTTCATGGTGGCAAAGTCGTTGATGCCGGTAACGGTTTTGACGTTGAAATGGCGGTAGTCCTTTTTGGAGGCGACCCCGTTTTTAAAACAAACCATGGCGGAAACCGGGAAGCTCCCCTGGAAATTGGAGTTGTCGAAGCACTCGATGTGATCGGGCAGCGCGGGGAGGTGGAGGTCTTCCTGGAGCTGGTAGAGAACTTCGCGTTTTTCGGTATCGGTCTTGTCTTCGAGGTGGAGCATCTTTTTCTTTTGGAGCTCTTCCCGGAAATAGTTGACGTTTTTTTCGGAGAGGTCGAGGAGCTTTTTCTTGTCCCCGGCCTTGGGGAGGGTGATGGTGACGCCTTCGGGTGCCCAGTCGAGGGCACAGGGCACAATGACCTCGGGGGCGTCACTGGCGAAGTCGTCGCGCATACGGGGAACGGCGTAGGAAAGAACCTCGCTTTGGTCTTCCTCCAGTGGGGTCTCGAAAGTGCTCGTTTGGGTTTGGATAATGGTGCCGCCGCGGACCATGAGGTAGTTGACGTAGGCCTGGTTGCCTTCCTTGAGGATACTGAAAACGTCGGCGTCCCCCATCCTTTCGTTGACGATGGTGGATTTGGCCTGGTATTGCAGGAGGTGTTCGAGTTTCTTACGGGTGGACTCGGCTTGTTCGAAGCGAAGGGCTTCGGCCTGGGTCTGCATTTCCTTCCGGAAATATTGAACGACAGGGGTAAGGTTGCCTTTGAGGAGGTTCCGGGCTTGCCGGAGCCCTTCGGCATAGTCTTCGGGGTTTTGGAGCCCCTCGCAGGGGCCCTTGCAGTTGCCTAAGTGATACTCCAGGCAGACCTTGAACTTCCCTTTTTCGATGTTTTGCGGGGTCAGGTTGAGCTTGCAGGTTCTGAGGGGAACGTTGAGGCGGATAAATTCGATCAGTTCCCTGACTTTGCCCACCGACGTAAAAGGACCGAGGTATTCCGAGCCATCGGCGATCTTCCGGCGGGTGAGAAAGACACGGGGAAAGTGCTCGTTTTTAAAAATGATATAGGGATAGGTCTTGTCGTCCTTGAGGTTGATGTTGTACTTGGGCTTGAACTGTTTGATCAGGGCGTTTTCCAGAAGGAAGGCGTCCTGTTCGGAGTCGACGATGGTGAACTCGATGCGTTCTATACGCTGGACGAGCTCGTAGGTTTTATAGCTGGTGAGTGTCTTTATAAAGTAGGAGCTGACGCGTTTGCGCAGGCTCTTGGCCTTGCCGACATACAATAGTTGTCCTCCTGCGTCGAAGTATTTGTAGATACCGGGCGCCAGGGGGATGGTGGGGGCTATTTTCTGAAAGGTGTCGGCGGTCATGGGTAGAGGTTAGGGGCGCTTCCAAACCACGCGCTGCTTGTGGAAGTCGGCGGTGTTTTGGTCTTTGTCCACGGTGGTGATCAGGGTAAATTCCTGACCGGTTTTCCAAATGAGTTGCTGGCGGATGCTGGAGTCGCCGCTTTGCCGGGTATGCTGTAGATAGAGCTGGCGGATGATGTTTGTGCCGGAGTCAAGGAAAACATCAACCCGGTTGAGCGGGACGCTGTCGGCCTCGAAGGAGATGATCGTACGGTGGTGGACACTGTCGGGGAAGACAGCGCGTGTATATTGGCCGGATGCATCCTGGGTGTTCAGGAAGACCGCGATCATCTGCCGGGCTTCAGCGACCCCGATGGGGGTGGTGTCGTGGAGCTTATACGCCATCAGCGTTACACCCAGGGAGTCTATCTCCTTAAACTGGTTCTCCAGGAAAAGTTGGACGTTGGGAAAAGAAACGGTATCCGTGCCCGTGGGGACCGCGGAACCCGTACGGTTTTGACAGGCGCCCAACAGGACGCAAACAACGATCAGGACGCGTAGCTTCATCCTGCAAAGGTAAGGGGCGGCGTTGGATTACCGGATGTTCCGGACGATCCCGATCTTAAAGCCGATGTCGTAGAGGTGCTCGCTGATGGGGTAGCTGCTGATAAAGCTCGGCAGCAGTTGATAGCGGAACTGGGGACCGATCTGTAACTCGATGGGACCTTTGTCAAAACGCAGGAAGGTCTCCAGACCGAGGTTTATGTTCCAGGGGCGCATCAGGTTCGGGTACTGCACATAGTGCTCGTAGTCCTCCGACAAAATAAAAGATTTGGAGTTGAGGATATAGCTGGGCTGAAAGGTCCCGGCGACGTTCCAACTGAAGGAGCGGTTGCGGAGTAGCCGGTATTCGGCGCCTATGGGGATGGATAGTTCCACACGCTGGTTGGGGATCCATGTGGCGGCTTGGTCGGGCTGTCCCAGGCCGTTGCTAAAGGTAGAGGTCTGGGAAACCGACCGGGGCGGGATGCCGCCGGTGCCGGAGCCGCCGAGACCCACGTTGACATCCTGGGGCGGGGTGCTGATGGCTTTGGCAGTGTAACGACTGTAATTGAATTGCAGCCCGGCCTTTAAACGGAGACGGCTGGTCAGCGAATAGAGAAGGTCGGCGCCTGCCTCGAACCCTACGGATGCTCTCTGATCTACGAGGTGGTTGATGTCGTACCCGTTGTTATCGACAACGATAAAGCCGAGGTTGGACGTCGTGGTGATGGCCGACCGGCTTTTCAGCACACGGAAGCTGATCGACGGTTCGAAATGGAACAGCCAGCTGTACCGGGAGGGGGCCTTGATGATTTTCAGGGGACTGGAAGAAACGGCCGATGCTTTGTCGGCAATGAGCGCCCCGGCCCTCAACGGCTCGTTGGCGATCATGTGGGAAAGGGCATTGTCGGGACCGGGAGGGGCGCCGGGGCCGGGGGCCGGCGGTTCCACGGACAAGGGTACAGATTTCTCCGGAGCGGGTGCCGGGATTTCGGTTCCTGCGGTTTGCGCCAGCAGTCCAAAGGGTGACCGCGCCGAACCGGCGGTCATCCAGGCAGGGCTTTGCAACAAGTAGTCGCCGGCCGACAAGTAGGTGTTTCCCGTGAGTGAACGGGATTTCCAGGCGCGTGCAGCAGAGGTATTGGTCAAAGAGGCCACGGGGGAAGTAGACCGGCCCGTTAACGGACCGTTGGTTTTCGATGGATGGTGGACGGCGTATACTTTCGAAGGCGGATGCGGATTGTCCTGCATCAGGACGAAAACAGCGGCCAAAATCATCAATGCAAAAGTGCCTCCTCCGATGAAACGCCACTTCCTGCGGGTGTGTAAACGGTGGTAAATACTATTCCATACCCTTTCCGTCGGGTACATTTTGTACTCACCCGTTTTCTCCGTAAGCAGTTGTTCAAAATGGCCTTTTGAGAAATCCTTTTCCATTGTTGTAATGGGTGTTCGATGTTGGTGAAACGGCTCGGGTTATATTATTGTGCAGTCAGCCTCTTATCGGTTTTCTCACTCTTGTCAGATTTTTCAGGGGGTGCCAGGATAATCCTTTTTCGGATGAGGATGTCTTCCAGCATGGCCTTGGCCCTGGTATATTGCGACCGGCTGGTGCTCTCTTCAATGTCCAGCATCTCTGCAATCTCTTTATGGTTGTAGCCTTCTATGGCGAACAGGTTTAATACCGTACGATATCCTATCGGCAGCATGCGGATACACTCAATGACCTGTTTGGCCTGAATGACCGCCGGGACCGCTTCTTCTCTCACAGACAGGTGTTGTGCATACTGTATGTCGACATTCTCACTGAACTTCTTGTTCTTTTTGAGGAGGTTGATACAGGTATGGACGATGATTTTCCTTATCCACCCTTCAAGGGCCCCTTTGTGCTGAAACTGATGAATTTGCGAAAAGATCCGGATAAACCCCTCCTGCAACATGTCTTCTGCATCTTCCCGGTTCTTGGCAAAGCGATAACAAACCGACAGCATTTTAGGACTGTAGCGATTGTAAAATTCCTGCTGGGCAGCTGCATCTTTATGCAGACAACCTTGCAAGAGGACGTCTTCCGTCATGCAGGTAGGTTTAATTACCCGAAATATAGACAAATATTGGCACTTATTTGCTGCGTTCGCCTCCCTTTTTTTACGGATAAAACGGGCCGAACGGTCAGTTCAGAAGAACCTCGCCCGTCATTTCCGGGGGGACCGGCAGACCCAGGACGTGCAAAATGCTGGGGGCTATATCGCCCAATTTGCCGCTCTTCAGGTCGTATTTGGCCGTTTTGTCTATAAAAAACAGGGGAACGAGGTTGAGCGTATGGGCCGTGTTCGGGCTGCCGTCGTCATTGACCATAAAGTCGGCATTGCCGTGATCGGCGGTAAGGAAAATGGAGTAACCATGGGCGAGCCCGGCCTTGACCACCTGTTCGACCGATTGATCGACGGTTTCTACGGCTTTGATGGCGGCTTCCCAAACACCGGTGTGGCCAACCATGTCCGCATTGGCGAAGTTGAGGACGATAAAGTCAGCGCTTTCGGCTTCTATTTCTGCGACGATCGCCCTGGTCACCTCGGGAGCGCTCATTTCGGGTTGGAGGTCGTAGGTAGCCACTTTCGGAGAGGGGATGATGATTCTTTGTTCCCCTTCAAACTCGGCTTCGCGGGTACCACTAAAGAAGAAGGTGACGTGGGGGTATTTTTCGGTCTCGGCGATTCGGATTTGTTTCAGCCCGGCGGCAGCAAGGACCTCGCCCAGCGTATTGGTCAGGTTGTCTGTTTCAAAGACCACATGTACACCCTTGAAGGTTTTGTCGTACTCGGTCATGGTGGTATAATGCAAGGCCAGGTGATGCATGCCTTGCTCCGGGAAGTCCTGCTGGGTAAGCACCTGGGTGATCTCCCGGCAGCGGTCGGTCCTAAAGTTGAAGCACAGAACGGCGTCTCCGTCCTTTATCGTGGTTAGCGGCGCCCCCTTTTCGGTCAGGACGATGGGCTTTATAAATTCATCGGTGACTCCGGCCTCATAAGAAGCCTGCACGGCGGCCATGGGATCGGTCGCATGGGTACCCTCGGCTTTAACCAGGGCGTCGTAGGCGAGTTTTACCCGTTCCCAGCGTTTGTCCCGGTCCATGGCGTAGTAACGCCCGGTGATGGTCGCGATCTTACCGGTGGTTTTGGCGAGGTGCGCCTGAAGGTCGGCTACGTACCCCAGACCGCCCTTGGGATCGGTGTCCCGTCCATCGGTAAAAGCGTGTATAAAGACCTCGTTCAAACCTTCCGACTGGCAAAGGCTGGTGATGGCCTTAAGGTGGTTGATATGGGAGTGAACCCCGCCGTCACTGAGTAAGCCCATGATATGCAGCGGTTTATGATTTTCCTTGGCGTACCGGATCGACGCCAGAAGGGCCGGGTTTTTCTGAAAGGAGCCTTCCCGTATTGCGACGTTGATGCGTTGCAACTCCTGGTAAACAATGCGGCCGGCCCCCAGGTTCAGGTGACCCACTTCGCTGTTCCCCATCTGACCGTCGGGCAAACCGACGGCTTCCCCGCAGGTGACCAGGGTACTGTTCGGGTATTTTCCGTAAAGAGAAGATACAAAAGGTGTTTTGGCGTGCCGGATGGCGTCTGCGGTGGGCTTTTGTCCCAGGCCCCAACCGTCCATAATGATCAGAATAACTCGTGCTTTGCTCATGGGGTGTAAACCTACACCAAAAAACGGCACAAACCTTGGCACACTTTTCGCGCGTCTCGGAGTGAATGCAAACGTCTGGCAACATAAGCGCTAAATTATCGAGGTCTTTTCTCGTTTGGGGCGCCGCGGCCATATTGATCACCTTTACCGCGGCGGGGGCGCACCGGGGCTTTCCGGCCCTGGGCGGCAGCAGTCCGGCTGTAGTGGATTCCCCCGACCGTCTCGGGGGGGTGGTCAACGCGTTGCAATCCGGTAATGCCGAAGAGCTGTCCCGGTATTTTGACAGCTATGTGGACCTGACCCTTCCCGACAAGCGTGTGGGCTCCTACAGCAAAAGCCAGGCGAAAATGGTCTTGAGGGACTTTTTCGATACCTACAAGGTCAAGGGCTTCAACGTCCAGGTCAAGGGGGAAACAGAAAACCCCAGCTATTGCATCGGCACCCTCCAAACCAGGGGCGGCGATTTCCGCACGACTTTGTTTATCCGCCAGGAAGGAGAACAGACCCTGATCAAGGAAATCAATCTCGCTGCACGATAAGGCGCGTATCTTTGCGCCATGCACAAGGACATCGACCCCCTGGAACTCCTCATAGAACGCGCCCTTCAGGAAGACATTGGCCCAGGTGACTATTCCACCCTGGGTTGCATCCCCGCCCATGCCGTCGGCAGGGCCACCCTCAAGATCAAGGACAGGGGTATCCTGGCCGGCATGGAAGTGGCCACCCGCGTCTTCAAGCACCTGGAACCCGATTGCCATATCACTCCTTTTTTACAAGACGGAACACCCATCGCTCCCGGTGATATTGCATTCGACCTGGAAGCCCGGGTCCATACCATTCTTCAGGGGGAAAGGCTGGTGCTGAACTGCATGCAGCGCATGAGCGGGATCGCGACCCTCACCCGGTCCTATACACGGCTGCTGGAGGGATACCATACGCGTTTGTTGGATACCCGCAAGACCACGCCCAATTTCCGGTTACTGGAAAAAGAGGCGGTCCGTATCGGGGGTGGGGTAAACTACCGGATGGGGTTGTACGACATGATCATGCTCAAGGACAACCATATCGACTATTGCGGGGGGCTGCACAAGGCCGTCGACAAGGCGTGGCAGTACGTCCGGGAGCACCGGCTGGGTTTGAAAATCGTAGTGGAAACAAGAAACCTGGAAGACGTAGCCGCCGCATTGGAGACCGGGAAGGTAGACCGCATCATGCTGGACAATTTTACCCCGGAGGGGGTGGCCGAAGCCCTGGACCTGATCGGCCGGCGGGTGGAGACGGAGGCCAGCGGCGGCATAAACCTCGACAACATCACCCGGTACGCGGCTACCGGCGTGGACTTCGTCAGTGTCGGAGCCGTCATAAACCAGGCGCGCAGTTTGGATCTCAGCCTGAAGGCTGTTATCGATGAGCCCGGGGCACACCCCGGGGCACACCGCTAAATTCTTGTTATGTCAAAAAAGAAATTCCCCCTTTCCGACGGCCTCGTGTACTCCACGGATCCCAATTTCCGGCCCGAACCGGAGCCGGAACCGGAAGAAACCCTGGCGCCAGCGCAGCAGCGCCTGAAGGTGACACTCGATACCAAACACAGGGCCGGCAAGGCGGTTACCCTTGTGACCGGTTTCATTGGTAAACCCGAAGACCTGGAAGCCCTGGGCAAATTGATCAAGAACCTTTGCGGCTCCGGTGGATCGGTGAAAGACAGGGAGGTTATCGTCCAGGGGGACCACAGGGTTAAAGTTATCCAGTGGTTAAAGGGGAAAGGGTACAGAATTTTGTGAATGACGTGTCAAAAACACCATTATGCACGTCTGATCTGCCCGGTTTTATCGTATTTTCGGTATAAACGTCCAAATCCCATGGTCTCGACCGTATCAGAAGGAGTTAAAGTCAGCGTAGAGACATTCTACCAGCCCGACTACAGCAATCCGCTGGCCGGAGAGTTTATGTTCGCCTACAGGATCACCATCGAGAACAACAATTCCTTCCCTATTAAGCTGCTTCGCCGCCACTGGCACATCTTCGACAGCAATGGTACTTACCGGGAAGTAGAAGGCGAAGGCGTTGTTGGTGTTCAACCCGGTCTCCAGCCCGGCGAACGCTACCAATACGTCAGCGGCTGTAACCTCCGCACCGAAATGGGTAAGATGCACGGCACTTACCAGATGGAAAACCAGCATTCGAAGGAGACGTTCGAAGTTGCCATACCGGTGTTTGAAATGATGGTGCCGTTCAAGATGAACTAGCCGCCCTCGCGCTTCAGCGCTTACTTCGGATTGTACTGTGCCTCCGCCAGGATGTCTTTTACAGGCACCCCCATCAGCGCCTTCGGCCCCGGATCCCCTTTACGAGAAACATATTTACGCACGATCTGCCACCCCACGAACGAACCAATGTTGCCGGGGGACTGCGCGGGCATCGTCTGCGTCGACGGTGCGTCACCCATGTACCCTTTGATCACGTCGGGGTCCAGGGAATAAAGCACGTTTTGCTGTACAAGGAAACTCCAGATCAGGCCTTCGTTTTGTGTACACCACGCGTATTGAGCGCCGGTGTATCCAATCTTCAGGGTGTCGTTTACACCGGGGAGGAATTTGTCCAGGAGATACAGCCGGCGGCCCCGGTCGATGATCTGCGCCAGCAGGTTCGTCGTATCGTTCCCTGCCGGGTAAAGGTCATCAACAATGGCAGCCATGCAATTTACGGGGAGGTACTCCGGGGAAAACCGGCGGCTGACATAATCGGGATATACTTCCTGCACTTCCGGTATTTGATAGTAGGAAAAAGAGCTCCCCATATAAAAGTCCAACCCGATAGCAAGCCCGTCCTGTGTGTATAGTTCCCGTCCTCCGAAGTTGCCGATAAACGGGATGATCGCGGGTACCGTATAATCAGGATAATAGTATTTTACGTAGCGGAAGCACTGTTCGAGCCGTGTGCGGATGTCGTCTAGGCGGGCGTACTTCTGAAACACGGAGTCCTTGAGGACCTGGTTCTGGGACAGGAAATGCCGGAGCTCGGCATACACTACGGCCGGTGAGTCCGCGGCCTGTTGCAGCCCCAGGACATCCCTCAGGAAAACAGGTCCGAAGTCAGGGTATTTGGCCACCAGCGAGGGCCATTCCTGTGGCAGGTGGTTGGAGTCGAGGGCAAACAGGTCCTGGTCGAACCGCTTGATCTGTACCGTCACTTTGATACCGGATACGTCCGGGGCGCTTGCTCCGCTGTGACAACCGGCGCTCAAAATCGTGGCCAGTGCGAGGAGACAATACAACGTCCGCTTCATGCACGCAACTTACGACAAAGCGCGCTAAACGGCGTACCTTTGTATCATGAAAATCGCACTCGCTCAGCAGAACTACCACATCGGGAATTTCGAGCACAACACCCGCCGCATCATCGAAGGTATCGAGGCTGCAAAAGCACGGGGCGCGGACCTCGTGGTGTTCTCGGAGCTGAGTGTGTGCGGGTATCCACCCAGGGACTTCCTGGAATTCGAAGACTTTATCCGAAGGTGCGACCAGGCGATCGACGAGATCCGGAAACACACCGGCACCATCGGCGTACTCGTGGGCTGCCCGGTGCGCAACCCCGCCCGGGAGGGCAAAGACCTCTTCAACGCGGCCTGGTTGCTGTACGAAGGAGAAGTAAAGGCCATCCGTCACAAAACACTCCTGCCCACGTACGACATCTTCGACGAAAACCGGTATTTCGAACCCAGCTTCGAATGGAATATCGTCCCCTTCAAGGGACATCGCCTGGCCGTCACGGTGTGTGAAGACATTTGGAATTTGGGCGACAACCCGCTGTACCGCCAGTGTCCGATGGACCGGCTGATTACCCAGTCCCCGGATTGCATGATCAACCTGTCCGCCTCCCCCTTCGATTATGCGCACGCGGAGGAAAGAGGCGCCATCGTCCGCGCGAACGTGGACAAGTACGGCCTGCCCATGTTTTATTGCAACGCCGTGGGCTCCCAAACCGAGATCGTTTTTGACGGGGGCTCCATGATCATGGACGCGTCCGGCCGGATCGTCCGCGCCCTTCCCTTTTTCGAGGAGGGGATGATCGTGGCGGAGCTCGACGCCCAGGGGCGTGTAGCGAGCCACGAGGAGGCCGTGTCTGCGGGCACCGCGCACACCACCCGCACCACCGCCGCGCCGGCTGCGGCCGGCGCCACTGCTGCGGCACCCGGCGGACCCGTGCAGGAAGCCGCGCCTAGGGCTCCGCGCCCCGCGGCCGCCGTGCACACCGCCCCGCGGGCCGTCACCGCCGCCTCCGGCGAATTCTCGCGGACGGACATCGAAGTGTTGCAGCCGGAGCTGAACATAGACCGCATCTACGAGGCCCTCGTCCTGGGTATCCGGGACTATTTCCAGAAAATGGGTTTTACAAAGGCCATCATCGCGTCTTCGGGGGGTATCGACAGCGCCCTTACCCTGGCCCTGGCCTGTGACGCCCTTGGGGCGCCCCATGTCCGGGCCGTGCTGATGCCCTCGCCGTACTCAAGCGAACACTCCGTGGCCGACGCCGTAACCCTGTCGGAGACGCTCGGCAATCCTTATGATATCGTACCGATCCGGGAGGTATACGAAGCATTCCTGCATACCCTTCAACCCCTGTTCGGGGACCTGCCTTTCAGCCTGGCCGAGGAGAATATACAAAGCCGCTCCCGGGGCAACATCGTCATGTCGATCGCCAACAAGTTTGGCTATATCATGCTCAACACCTCCAACAAAAGCGAGCTGGCCACGGGATACGGGACCTTGTACGGGGATATGGCGGGGGGGCTGGGCGTCCTGGGGGACCTCTACAAGCTCCAGGTATATGCCCTGTCCCGCTTTATCAACCGGGACCGGGAGGTCATCCCCCGGAATATCCTGGACAAGGCGCCCAGCGCGGAATTAAGACCCGGTCAAAAGGACAGCGACAGCCTTCCGGAATATGCCGTCCTCGACCCGCTGCTCTACCAATACATCGAACGCCGCCAGGGGCCGGCCGAACTCGCCCGTCAGGGTTTTGACGCCGCCCTCGTCGCCCGCGTGCTGAAAATGGTCAATACCAACGAATACAAGCGCAACCAATTCTGTCCGATCATCCGGGTATCCCCGAAAGCTTTTGGCATCGGGCGGCGGGTGCCGATCGTTGCGAAGTACCTGGGCTAAGCGGCCATGCCGCGCGGGTCGACGCTGTGCGCGCCAGCGCAATTGCGCGGCGATTTGTATATTTGCCGACTATGTTACAAGTCCCTTTCATCCGCCAAAACCGCGACCTCGTTCTGGAGCGCCTGGCCGTAAGAAATTTCGCCGAGCCCGACCTGGTCGACGCCGTTCTCCGCCTGGACGACCGCCGCAAAGCCCTGACATTTCAGTATGACGAGACAAAGGCATCGGTCAACAGCGCGTCAAAGGAAATCGGGCAGATGATGGCCAAGGGGGAAAAAGAAAAGGCGGAAGCCCGCAAAAAAGAAGTCGCCGCGCTTAGCGCGGGTCTGGCTCCTATCGAAGCCGGGCTGGCGCAGGTGGAAAAGGAGCTCCTGGAGGTGCTGGTCAGGATCCCGAACCTCCCTTCCGCGCAGGTGCCTGCCGGCCGTACGCCCGAAGACAACGTCGTCGTCCGGACAGGGGGCGTGCGGCCCACCCTTCCCACGGCAGCGTTACCGCACTGGGACCTGGCCAAAAAGTACGGGCTGATCGACTTCGAGCTGGGGACAAAAATCACGGGAAGCGGCTTCCCCGTATACATTCATAAGGGCGCGAAGCTGCAACGCGCGCTTATCCAGTATTTCCTTGACTACAATACCGAATCCGGCTACCGGGAATACCAGGTGCCGCATGTAGTGAACGAGGCTTCCGCCTACGGGACCGGGCAATTACCGGACAAGGAAGCCCAGATGTACGTGGTGCCGGAGGATGGGTTTTACCTGATTCCCACGGCGGAGGTGCCCCTGACCAACCTTTACCGGGACGAGATCCTAAAGGAGGCCGACCTTCCTATTAAAATGACTGGGTATACCCCTTGTTTCCGGCGCGAAGCGGGGAGCTATGGGAAGGATGTGCGCGGGCTGAACCGCCTCCACCAGTTCGACAAGGTAGAGCTGGTACAACTGGTCCACCCCGAAAAGAGCTACGAGGTCCTGGACGAAATGGTCGCTCATGTGGAACGTCTCCTGTTGTCGCTACAGCTGGAGTACCGGATCCTCCGGTTGTGCGGGGGTGATATGGGCTTTACCTCGGCCATCACGTATGACTTCGAAGTGTACAGCGCGGCCCAGGGCAAATGGCTGGAGGTGAGCTCGGTGTCCAATTTCGAAGCCTACCAAACCAACCGGTGCAAAATCCGTTTTAAGGACGCCAAGGGGAAGACCCAACTGGTGCACTCCCTGAACGGGAGCTCGCTGGCCCTGCCGCGGATCCTGGCCTGTCTGTTGGAAAACCACCAGACGGAGGAGGGGATTGCGCTGCCGGAATCGCTGCACCGCTACTATGGAGCGACGGCGATTTAGCCGACTTTATACATCTTCGTCGTAGACGCAATATAATCAAGCGGATCAAACGCCTTGTCAAAGGTGTTCCTCAGATCGGACAGCTTGCCCTGAAGGTTGACGATCTCGGGTCCGATCTGGGGGTCCAGTTTGTATTTGTCGAAGAGGGACTCGTAGCGGCCGATGTTTTCGCTGATCCGGAAGGTGATCTGGCCAAAACGCATCTTCAGGGATTGTACGTCCATCATCTGGTAGTAGATCTTTTGCTTCCAGTCCTTGGGGTTCTTCTGTCTTTCGGCGGTGGCAAAGTCGGCTGCGCTTTGACGCATCATGGTCAGGTATTGGTAGCGGCTTTCGGCGTCGCTTTCCTGGGAGAAACCGGCCTGGAAGTCTTTCGGTTCGATCTTTAGGGTAGCCAGGTCCTGGCTGAGATCCGAGGCGTAAATTTTCTGGAGGTTGTCGAGTTCGGCCTCGATGGCAGCCCACTCATTTTCGATGAGGCCCTGGTCATAGTCGAACTGACTGACCTTCATCGTCAGGAGCACCATCTTCTCGCTTTGCTCGCGCAGTTCCTTGTGTTTGCCGCTCATGGAGCTCATATACGACGACATGCCGCTAAAAAGGGCAAAAGTCATCGGCCCGGTCACGGGTACGGCCCCCATTTCGGTTCCCGCGGAGGAAAGGACGTTGGCGGCAACGCCAAGACCGGTTTCTTCCGCTTTGTTGTTCTCCATGTATTTGTTGAACCCGGCGAAAAAGTCCTTGTAACCGGGATAATTCATGGGATTGCTGGCCTGGCCGAGCTGGTCGAAAAAGGTCTTGGTGGAATTGAAGAGGATCAGGGGTTTGATCTCCCGTTCCATGGAGACCAGGTTGACGATAGCGCTTTGGTAGTTGGCCTGGTATATATAAAGGTCGTTCTCGTCAACCGCTTTTTGCCGGTCTTCCAGCGCCTGGACACGCAACACCAGTTTGTCTGCTTTTTCCTTGACGTCTTTGGTTTCCAGGATGGACTTGTCCAGGGCGTCGACCCTTGCATCGAGGTTGGTGACGGTGGAGTCTATGGACTTGGTCCGCCGGTCAAGGGTGGTCTGTATCTCCCCCAGGACCTTGTCTTTCATTTGCTTGTCGGTCAACGTATCGACCGTTTGCGCATGGGTACCGGTTGCAATCAGGAACAACCCGCTGGCGCAGGACAAGAGTAGGATATGCTTCATTGGATGTCCTTTTGGTGTGCTAAAGGTAAGGGCATGCAAGTTTCGAGCCGGGGACGGCCAAAAAATTTATGTTTTTTTTAATGGCTCGGGCAAACGCTTAAGCCCCAGCGACTTCCTGTTCGTGTTTCATCATCCGCTCGGTCCGGCGGCTGACAAAGAAGAGCAGCAGGGAGGCGGCACCGGCCATAAATACGAAGAGCATAAAGAACTCGTTGAGGTTGCTCATATGATAACCCAGGAAAGCGGTGGTTTTTCCTTTTTCGGGGTAAAAGGTGCTCAGTACCCCGGCCAGTTTATTGCCCATGGCGTTGGCCATGAACCAGACCGCCATCAGCAGGGATGCAAACTTGACGGGCGCAAGCTGGTTGACGAGGGACAAACCGATGGGGGAAAGACACAACTCGCCACAGGTGTGCAGGGCGTACATACCGGTCAGCCAGATCATGCTGACCTTTATACCGGGAGGAACGTCCTTGACGCCGTAACTGATCCAAAGATACCCGAGGGCGAGAAAGAAGAGACCAAACGCCATCTTGGTGGGGGAACCTGGTTCCCATTTGCCCAGTTTTTGCCAAAGCCAGGCAAAGAAGGGGGCGAAAGCGACCACAAAAAAGGAGTTGAGCGATTGGAAAACGCTGGGGGGGACTTCTCCCAGGACCACGGACCGTTTGCCCGTTGTGGCCAGGTAGATACCAACGCCCCACACGGCGACGGTGAAAAGGCCCAGTAAGAGGAAAACCGTTCCCCTGAGTAAAGCGTCATCGGGTCCGGCCAGCTTTTTCCGGGCTCTGCGGAAAAGGACGATGATCACGTAAAACAACACCGCGAGGGTAATATAGATCGCCCAGGTGGGGATATGCCAGTTCAGGGTTCGTTGGGTTTGTTCGTCTGCGAAAAAGGTTAGGGAATCACCCGCCTGTTCAAAGGCCGCCCAGAAGAAAATGACGAAAAAGCAAACGATAAAAATGACGCCCACATGCCTCTTTTGTATGGCCGTCAGGCTTTTGTCCGAAAAAATGATCAAGGCGATGGCCACCGGCGCGGCGATCAGCAGGTAGGACAGAAAGGGGAAGACCTTGTCGTCCGCGTAAATGAGCCCGATGCTCAGGAGCACCATTCCCAAAAGAATGCCAACGACCGCTACCGGGCTGATGATCTTGCCGGTAACGCCTTCCGGCGTCAACCCGAGCACTTTCTTTTCGGGGGTGACGACGTACCGGTGGTTGAAGATACGCAGGGTGATGATGCTGAGCATCATCCCGATACCCGCTACCAGGAAAGCCCAGCGATAGTCGGCAGGATTGCCGGTATCCCCCACCAGGCCACACACCAGCGGCCCCAGCATCCCACCGGTATTGATCCCCATATAAAAGAGGGTGTAGGCGGCGTCTTTACGCCTGTCCCCTTTGGGATACAACTCGCCCACCATGATGGAGATGTTCGGTTTGAAAAAGCCGTTCCCGGCAATCATAAAACCGAGCCCTGAAAAAAACAACAGGGTGGCGAGTTGAGGAAGGGTGTGGTAGACCGTGCCGCAGGCAAAAAGGATGATTTCCCCGATCGCCATGACCACACCGCCCGAGAGGATGGAGCGCCGGTTGCCCCAATACCGGTCGGCCATGAAGCCGCCGACCAGGGGGGTGAGGTATATCAGGCTGAGGTAGCTGCCATATACATTGGAGGCAAAAACTTTATCGAAGAGCAGGGCCTTGGTCATAAACAGGATGAGCATGGCGCGCAACCCGTAGAAATTGAACCGTTCCCACATTTCCGTGGCGAAGAGGATATACAGCCCTTTCGGATGGGCTTTGGCAGCATTCTCGGATGGAGTCATAGTATGGTGGCGGCGCCGGAGGCGCCCTCAGGTGATAAAACGCCAAAGTAGTACATTTTTGATATTTATACTGTCTTATTGCGATCTTCGCGGCCATGAACATACTTTTATTGGGATCGGGAGGCCGGGAACACGCGTTGGCTTGGAAACTGGCGCAAAGCCCCCGTTGCAGCCGTTTATATATAGCCCCCGGGAATGCGGGGACGGCCACCTGCGGAGAGAATGTCCCCCTGGAGGCCACGGATGCCAAGGGTCTGAAGGAATTTTCCGTACGGCAGAAGATCGATATGGTGGTGGTGGGTCCGGAAGAACCCCTGGTGAAAGGGGTCTACGACGCCTTTAAAAACGACCCGTCGGTGCAACACATCCCGGTGATCGGCCCGTCGGCCGAAGGGGCCCAACTGGAGGGAAGCAAGGCATTTGCCAAGGCCTTTATGCAGCGTCATGGCATTCCTACGGCGGCTTACAAGGAGTTTGACGATATGGCCGCGGCGGAGGCCTACATCGAAAATCATCCACTGCCCGTCGTCATCAAGGCAGACGGGCTGGCAGCGGGTAAGGGTGTGATCATTGCCCAAACAAAAGAGGAGGCGAAGAACGCCCTGGCCAGCATGCTCGTGAGCGCGGAATTCGGTGCGGCGGGCGCCAGGGTCGTCATCGAGGCGTTCCTGGAAGGCATAGAACTTTCGGTATTCGTGCTCACCGATGGCCGGAGCTACAGGATCCTGCCGGAGGCAAAGGATTACAAACGGATCGGGGAAGGGGATACCGGACCCAATACCGGCGGGATGGGCGCGGTGAGCCCGGTGCCTTTTGCAACCCCCGCGTTTATGAAAAAGGTGGTGGAAAAGGTGGTGGAACCCACGGTGAACGGGCTGCTGGCGGAAAAGATCGACTATAAGGGTTTTATATTCCTGGGGCTGATCAATGTCGGCGGGGAGCCTTTTGTCATCGAATACAATTGCCGCCTGGGGGACCCTGAAACGGAGGTTGTCCTGCCCCGGCTGCGGAACGACCTGGTTGACCTCCTGGAAGCGGTGGCCGGAGAAAGGCTGGACGAGGTTCGTCTCGACATTGACCCCCGCACAGCCGTGACCACCGTCGCGGTGTCTGAAGGCTATCCGGGCGCCTATCCGAAGGGCAGACCGATAGACGGCCTGCCGCTTAGTACCGGATCGGCTGCGGATGTACTGGTTTTCCAGGCCGGTACCACCCCCCGGGACGGAAAGGTCCTGACAAACGGGGGAAGGGTCCTGGCCGTGACCGCTTTTGGGGACACCGTCACGCAGGCAAAAACCTTGTCCAGGGAGGCTTTGAAAAATATTCGTTTTGAAGGCATGTATTTCCGGAAGGATATCGGCTATGAATTCCAATAATCCCTATTTTTATAGTCTCCATCACGGCTATGCCCTCCAGTTAGCACCGGCTGAAATTAAAGCCGGGGCGAAGTTGCGGAATTGGATTATTTACTTGAATTTTGCATGCAAAATTTATGTAACATCGTAGGCTAAAACGGGCCTGGTGGGTCGTTTTATGTTGAAAAAGAAATAACTACAATGGGACTTTTTAACTTTTTTACGCAGGAAATAGCCATTGATCTGGGTACAGCCAATACCCTGATCATACACAATGACGAAGTGGTGGTGAATGAGCCGAGTATCATTGCGTTGGACCGGAACAATCCGAAAAACGTACTGGCAGTGGGGAAGAAAGCGCTGTTGATGCACGAAAAGACCCATGAAAGCATACGTACCGTGCGTCCTTTGAAAGACGGTGTGATCGCGGACTTCAATGCAGCGGAATTGATGATCAGGGAGCTCATCAAGATGATTTATCCCAAGCGTCCGTTGTTCCCTCCGAAGTGGAGGATGATGATCTGCATTCCTTCCAGTATCACCGAAGTGGAGAAACGCGCGGTGCGGGACAGTTCCGAACAGGCAGGGGCGCAGGAAGTATACCTGATCCATGAACCCATGGCGGCAGCACTGGGGATCGGCATAGACGTCGAAGAACCCGTCGGGAATATGATCATCGATATCGGTGGTGGTACCACGGGGATCACCGTTATCGCGCTGGCGGGGATTGTTTGTGACCAATCGATCCGGATTGCCGGGGATGAGTTCACGGCCGACATCATGGAAGCACTGAGACGATACCATAGCCTTCTGATCGGGGAGCGTACCGCGGAGCAGATCAAGATCCAGATCGGTGCGGCGACCAAAGACCTCGACAATCCCCCGGACGACATCCCGGTGAACGGCAGGGACCTGGTAACGGGTATCCCCAAGCAGATCATGGTGAGCTATCAGGAGATCGCCGAAGCCCTGGATAAATCGGTTTTCAAAATAGAAGAGGCCATCCTTAAGGCCCTTGAAATGACGCCCCCCGAACTGGCCGCGGACATCTACCGCCGGGGCCTTTACCTCACAGGTGGCGGGGCGTTGCTCAGGGGATTGGACAAAAGACTGGCGGGCAAGATCAAGCTGCCCGTGCACGTGGCGGATGATCCCTTGAAGTCGGTGGTCAGGGGAACGGGTATCGCGTTGAGGAATTACCAGCGCTACCCGTTTGTGATGCGGTAAGACCTTAAAATCCATATTCCGGTGCGCAATATTTTCCTGTTTATAAGGCGGTATTTCCACGTGTTGTTGTTCGTTATCCTGGAGATCATCAGCCTTTCCATGCTGTTCACCTATAATCGCTACCATGAAGCCTTTTTCATGGGTATCGCCGGGGACGTGACGGGAAAATTCTACGGTCAGTACACAAAGGTCCACGACTATTTTCACCTCAGGGAAGAAAACGACCGCCTGGCCCGTCAGAACCTGGCCCTGCTGAGGGCGTTGCCCGGTAACTTCAAGGCGACGGGAGACTCCGTTCTGTTTTTAAAAGATTCTATACCGGTAGACTCCCTGGGACACGTCCGGAAGTTTGTCTGGAGGGGGGCACTGGTGATCAACAACTCCATAGCGCTGGCGACCAACAATTATATTACCCTTGACAAAGGGGCCGCCGATAGCATCCGCAAGGATATGGGCGTGATCGGACCGGACGGGGTAGTGGGTACCGTCGTCAATGTCAGCGAGCACGTTTGCGTCGTGATGAGCCTGTTGCACCGTCAGAGCCGCGTGTCCGGCATGTTGCGCAAAACAAAGGACGCAGGCCCCATCGAATGGGAAGGTAGCGACGCCAACATCCTCACCATGCGGGACATCCCCAAAAGCGTGCGGGTGGCCAAGGGGGACACGGTCGTGACCAGCACCTACTCCGATAAATTCCCGTCGGGAATCCCCATCGGTACGGTGGTGGACATCACCAGCGACCCCGCCAGTAATTTCTACATCCTCAAGTTGCGGTCCGCTACCCGTTTCGGGCGCCTGGAACACGTCTATGTTGTGGAGAATACCCTGCGCCAGGAGCAAATCGCCCTGGAAGAAGCGACCAAAAAGCTGATCAAATGAGTGACCTGCTCAAAAATATAGGGAGGCTGCTCCTCTTTGTCCTGGCCCAGGTGTTCGTCCTGAACCAGATCCCCCCGCTGCATTCCTTTATCATACCTTATATCTACTACCTGTATATTCTTTGGCTGCCCTTTGCCACGGGCCGGTTCGTACTGATGATTGCCGGTTTTGCCTGCGGCCTGACCCTGGACTACTTTACCAAGACCCCGGGGCTCCACGCCGCCCCCTGTGTGCTGATCGCCTATTTCAGGCCCTTTCTCATCAACATCCTGGTACCGCAGCAAGGGGCGGAAATGAACTACCGGGAGCCCTCCGTGAAAAGCCTCGGGTTGGCGCCTTACCTTACTTATGTATTGATCCTGACGTTGTTGCACCATTTCTGTGTATTCCTGCTCGAAGCCCTTCAGTTCGGGGGCATTGTTTATTTCATCGGTAAAACCCTGGCCTCCACCGTGGTCAGCATGGTCCTCGTCATTATCCTGGAATTACTTTTCCCCCGCAAACAAAAGTTTATTACAAACACATAAACGGTATCCGTAATTTTATGGTGTAATTAAAATCCAATCCCCCTTGTAATGTCGGTGTTTAACCAGTCGCGTCAGACGGTAGTCCGCTTCATATTTACCGCTGTTTTTTTCGTAATCATAGCCCGGCTATTTACGCTTCAGGTGATTTCCGGAAAATATCAGAAACTGGCTCAGGACAATGCACTCCTGAGACAGGTGGTGTATCCCAACCGGGGGATCATCTTTGACAAAAAAGGGAGAGCCATCCTGGACAATACGATCATGTACGACCTGACGGTGACGCCCGCCCAGGTCAAAGGAGTGGACACCGCCTCGCTTTGCGCCATCCTGGGGATCGACACCGCTGAATTCCGGAGCCGGATTGTAAACGCCATTGTCAAAAACGGCCGCAGCCGTTCCTCTGTTTTCGAATCCCTGTTGTCTCCGGAGAAATACGCCCGCATCAGCGAAAGCCTTTTTAAATTCCAGCCCGCCTTCAACCTCCAGGAACGCCCTGTGCGGACGTATCCGTATCATACCGCCGGCGCCCTGTTGGGTTACGTAGGCGAGGTAGATTCTGCCTTTATTCGCCGGCACGCGGAGCTGGGGTATCAGCCGGGCGACTATGCCGGCCGGTCGGGTCTGGAGAACGCCTATGAGAAGGAACTCATGGGGCAACGCGGGATCCGCTTTCTCGTCAAGGACAACCTCAACCGTCCCCAGGGTTCTTATGCAGGGGGCGCCTTCGACACGCCCGCCATTGCCGGGAAAAACCTCTACACCTCCATCGACGTAGACCTGCAACAATTTGGAGAGAAGCTGATGACGAACAAGGTGGGCTCGATCGTTGCCATAGACCCCACTACCGGCGGTATCCTCGCCCTCGTCAGCAGTCCTACCTTTGACCCCAACGACCTGACCGGTCCCGACCGGAATAAGCATTTTTCCGAGATGTATCAGGATCCCGCCCTGCCGATGTATAACCGGGCGATCCAGGCGACCTATCCTCCCGGGTCCACCTTTAAACCCCTGGATGCACTGGTGGCGCTCGACAACAACGTGATCACGCCTTCCTTCGGGGTGGACTGTCTCGGCTGGTACTATGGCTGTGGGACACCCCGTAAATGCCTGGAGAAAAACCCCGGTCACGGCCGAAACCTGACCCTGGCCATCACCCATTCCTGCAATACCTTTTTCTTCACCGTTTTCCGGATGATCGTCGACCAGCACGGGGACGTCGAAAATGGGTTGATGGGCTGGAAAGGATATATGAACTCCTTTGGACTGGGTCACCGGCTGGGCATCGACCTTCCCGGTGAAAACACCGGTAATATCCCGGACACGTCGCATTTCAACAAGGTCTTTGGCCGCCGTCGCTGGAATTCCTGCACCCTGGTGTCCCTGGGTATCGGGCAGGGCGAAACCACCGAAACACCCATGCAAATAGCCAACAGCATGTGTCTGATCGGCAACAAGGGATACTATTATACACCCCATATCGTAGACAGCATTTCCGAGGGCGATACCGTGCTCGACAAATACCGCGTAAAACACGTCACTACGCATATCCCCGACGACATCTTTGAGAAAGTCAAGGATGGGATGCAGGGCGTGGTGGAAGAAGGTACGGGTCAACAGGCGCAGGTCCCCGGCATCATTGTTTGTGGAAAGACGGGTACGGCCCAGAACTCCTATAAGGGGGTGCAACAAAAAGACCACGCGCTCTTTGCCGCCTTTGCGCCGAAGGACAACCCCAGGATCGCCATCGTGGTCATTTGCGAGAACTCCGGTATGGGGGGCAACTCCGCCGCCCCTATCGCCGGTTTGATGATCGAAAAATACCTCAAGGACAGCATCGCCGATAACCGCAAAGCGATGATGGACCGGTTGATCAGCACCAACCTCATTCCTCCGCGCATCTACGAAGCAAGGGACTCGCTGGCAAAACTGAGGGCGCTCCGGGCCGCGCAGAAGAAGGAAGAAGAAGACAGCCTGCCGTCTGCGTCGGATGAGGTACCACAACCGGCGGCGCCCGCCGCCGCCCCGGCGAAAGCGCCGGCCAGGCACGATACCACCCGGCGCAAGGATACCACCCCGGTGGCCCTTTTAAACGAGGAGAAAAAGAATAAACCCCGTACCGGCCGATGAATACGAACGCCAAAAACCCCAGCATCGCCAAGGGCGTCGACAGCCTTACCATCTGGCTGTTCTTTCTGATCGCCCTGATCGGCGTCCTGTCCATCTTTGCCGTGGAATACCGGGAAGGGGATAACATCGTCCAGAACCTTTTGGGGTTGAAAAAAGAATACTCCAAGCAATTGTTTTACCTCGGCATCTATAGCATCCTGGGGGTGATCATCCTGCTGACCGATTCCAAGATATTCACGACCATGGCCAACCTGCTGTACGCCTTTGGGATCGTACTGTTGTTCGCCACGTTTGTACCCGGCCTGGGGCGCAGCGTCAATGGATCACACTCCTGGATCGCCCTGGGGGGCGGGTTCAACCTCCAACCCGCGGAGTTCTGTAAGATTTTTACCCTCCTGGCGCTTGCCAAATACATATCACGGATCGAGACCCATTTCGACCAGTTCCGGTCACAGGTCATCGCGGCGGGGATCATCGTACTGCCCGCCCTCATCACGATCGGGCAAAACGAAACCGGGCTGGCGTTGGTTTATTTTTCCCTCTTTATACCCATGTACCGGGAAGGGCTGCCGCCTTCGGTCCTGATCGTCGGTTTTGCCCTGGGCGTCCTTGCGGTCATGACGCTGGTCCTGGAAAAGTATGTTCTCTTAGCCGTCCTGACCTGTGTGGCCGTGTTGTCGATCATCCTGCTCCGGAAGCAGTTCAAACGGAACCGCAACCTGCTTTCGGTCATTATTGCGTCCTGGCTTGTCGCTTCCGCGGTGTCGGTTTTTGTGGTGCCCTATGTCTTCGACAACGTCCTCCAGGAGTACCAGGCCCGGCGTATTTATAGTCTCGTGGGGAAGGACTATGTTCGTCACCGTGGCGCCCACACGACGGCTACACCTTCCGAAGAAGAGCTCAAACACCGGCACCAGGTGGCCGCCCAAAGCACCGACTACAACGTCAAACAGTCCAAAATAGCCATCGGCTCGGGCGGCGTGCTCGGCAAAGGCTACCTCAAGGGCACGCAAACGCGCTACGACTTTGTCCCGGAACAAAGCACCGACTTTATTTTTTGTACGATCGGGGAGGACTTCGGTTTTGCCGGCTGCGTCGTCCTGCTGGGGCTATACCTTCTCCTGCTTTGGCATATCGTCAACATCGCCGAGCGCCAGCGAAGCGTTTTTTCCCGCGTATATGCGTACGGGGTGGCCAGCATCATCTTTTTTCACATAGCCGTCAACGTGTGTATGACGATCGGGCTTGCCCCCGTGATCGGGATCCCGCTGCCCCTGATGAGTTATGGGGGATCGTCCCTGCTGACCTTTACGATCCTGATCTTTGTCATGATCCGGCTGGACGCCGACAGGCACATCATCCTGAGATAGTTCGCCGTACCTTTGCGGGCTATGAAGATCATCCCTCTTATGGAAGGTGCTTTCAGCATCGATCATACCAAGCGCTTTGTCCCCTTTGACGTGCGGCATGATGACCTGCAGCAGCGCCCGGTGGGTTCGCTGTTGGTCGAGATCCAGCCTTTTGTGGTCATAACGGATACGGATATCCTATTGTTGGATGCCGGTCTCGGGTACCGGACCCGGGACGGTATCCTCCAGATCCAGCGCAACCTGTCGGAGGCAGGGATCAATTCCATGGACGTCACGAAAGTGTTGATGAGCCATTTGCACAAGGATCATGCGGGTGGTATTGCGAGCAAAGACCCGGCGACCGGCGCCTATACGCTCAACTTCCCGTCGGCCGAGTACTACGTGCAAAGCAGGGAACTTGCCTACGCCCTTGAAAAAGGAGCGCCTTCTTATATAGCTGAAGAACTACATCCTTTGGAAGGCACGGACCGCGTCGTGTTGCTGGACGCCGACGAAGGCACTATCGGCCCTTCCATACGCTTTAAGGTCACCGGCGGGCACTCCCCATTTCACCAGGTCTTTTGGATAGAAGAAGGTGGGCAAACGGTGTTTTTTGGGGGGGACGACGCCCCCCAGCTTTCCCAGATGAAAAACCGTTTCATTGCCAAATACGACTATGACGGGAAGAAATGCATGGAATTAAGGAGACAATGGTGGCAGGAAGGGGGGGAAAAACACTGGACGTTTTTATTCTACCATGACGTCAAGTATCCTATTGTTCAATCAGGAACTAACAACAGTTAGTGTGCTAAATCCTTTTCTGGAGCGAACTGTAGCGCTTGGCCCGTTCATGGAAAAAAATAGGCCAACCCTAGAAAGAGTCGGCCGTTGCTAACCTATGAAAAACACCTATATGCAAATGTATGGAAAAAATAATTTAGTTTCCAAAAATTGCTAATGGAATTAACCAGTCAATTTGCAGGCTGGCAGACGGTAAAAACAGCTGGAAATGAACCCCAAAGGGGTAATTTTTGATAAACGGATTTTCACCCGTTCTTTACCAAAATTAACCTATCGCCCGGAAAGGTTAGAACCCTCTTCTGAGCCCGGGGCGGGCGCCCGGATTGATGCGTTGGAAATGCTGTTGGATCAGCAGTTGGTTGAAGTCGTGTTCGGACTGGAAAACGTATTTCGACCTGTTCAGGCCAATCACACCGGTAAATTGCGGCAGGTATCTTTTCCGAACATCCACCATGGCTTCCTGCCGGGTGAGCTCGTCTAAGCCCTTATTGGTGACCACCCCGTGTAATTCTTTCTGGTATTGGTAGTACAAAGGCCAGAATTGGTTGGCTTCCGCCTGGGTCAGGTTCAGCCGCTGGGCGATAAAGGTGATCTTTAGCGACTCTATCCTTTGCAGTCTCGCCTGCCTGACAGCCGGGTCCTCCTGGGGAGGAACCTGGGCCATCGCGGGAGCAAGGCGGATCACCGTTAAGAGTAATAAGGATAAGAGGCACTTCTTCATGGTCCTGTTTGTTGTTTATTCTGAAGCCTTACTGTTGTTATCATCCACCTTAACGTTGTCCCCCGGAATTCCGTTAGGTAAATCGTCCGCTTCGCTGGCGATCAGGTCGGCGTCGGCGACGTCGGCGTTGCTTTTCAGGTAGTCGACGATCGCCTGGTCCGAAATCTTGGCCAGGGCGTTGTTAAACTGCGCGGGTGTTTTCAGCGCGATACCGCTGGCCATATCATTGGGTCGTTGGTATATATGATAACCCCACACGGCACTCATCAATATGACACCAACGGTGACGGCTGCCGCCAGAAACTGGCGTACGGACAAGGTACGTACACTCAGCGGCACGACCTTGGCGGTCATCGCCGCGGCGATCTGCGAAGCCGGTGAAAACTGCTCGAAATAACCGGCCGGTACGGTGCCCGGATAGGTTCTCGGCAAAGATGCCAGCCACGGAGACAGCTCCTGTAGCTCTTCATCGACATTTGCGGGCGCCGCTGCCTTTGCCAGGGCCAGCATGCGCTGTGGTAAACCATCAAAATATCCCTCCGGGATGCGATAGGTCGGTTGATCGCGGAGGTGTTCCAGGGTGTGCGGTGTCTCCGTCTCTTCCTCACGGATTAAACGAAGCATTTTGTCCGCAAAACCCTCAAAATAGCCGGGCGGCGGGGCTTCAAAGGGATGCCGGTCCTTCAGACCGGTAGGCAGCATAGGAACCGCTTCTTCTCCCATCTCCCCGTCCAGGTGCCGGACAAGCGCCAGCGCCTTTTCGGGGAAGTGTTCGAAGAATCCTTCCGGGACAGCCAAAGGATAGACCGCGGATACCTCCGCGACCACCTTGGAAATCCCCCTCAATTCACGTCCTATGTCCTCACTATGTACCATACAACGAATTATGACTCCTGGATATTAGAAAAGTTTAATGGTTGAGCATAAACTCTTCAATTTTCTTGACGGCGTGGTGATAGCTGGCCTTGAGTGCCCCTTCGGACGTCTCAAGGACCCGGCTCATTTCTTCATAAGGCATTTCGTCATAATACCTTAAGTTAAAGACAAGGCGCTGTTTTTCCGGCAAGGTCTGAATGGCCAGTTGGAGCTTCCACTCCAGCTTCCCCGGGTCGAAATACCGGTCGGCCTTTAACTTATTACTCAAACCCGTCTCCACATCACTGAACGACACCCCCGCCCGCTTCTTCTGTTGTTCCAAAAAGGTCAAACTCTCATTCGTCGCTATCCGGTACAACCAGGTATATAACTGGCTGTCTTCTCGAAAGTTGTCAAGGCTTTTCCAAACTTTTATACAGACGTTCTGGAGAACGTCGTTGGCGTCATCATGGTCGACAACGATACGGCGGATGTGCCAGTACAATTTTTCCTGATACTTCCGCACAATCTGTGTAAACGCCGCCTCTTTGGTAGAAGGAGCCTTGAATTGCAGCAAAAGTTCTTTGTCATCGGCGATGGTGGCCATGCATGCGGTTTAGTCCTTGCTAATATATCCAATATCTCCGATTATCAATTGGATAGAGTTGGGAAAAACAAGTTTAATCGGACGCAAAAAGACCGCCTAAATAGCGGTCTCTTTTAATATATACTTAATGTAGTTTTACTTCTTCTTCCGGATCAGGGCCTTTTCGGCGGCGGCGACGATGTTCACCGTGTCGAGACCATATTTAATCAGCAGGTCTTCCGGTGTACCGCTTTCCCCAAAGGTGTCATTTGTACCCACATACTCGATGGGAACCGGGAAGTGGCGGGCGGCGACCTGGGCGATGCTGTCCCCGAGACCGCCGATGATGTTGTGCTCCTCTGCGGTAACGGCGCACCCGGTCTTTTCTATGGAGCCCCTTACCGCTTCCACGTCCAGGGGTTTGATCGTGTGGATGTTGATCAGCTCCACGCTGATCCCTTTTTGCTCCAGGATCCGTCCGGCTTCGATGGCTTTCCAGACCAGGTGACCGCAGGCGAAGATGGAAATGTCCTTGCCTTCGGACAACACCTGGGCCTTGCCGATTTCAAACGGCTGGTCTACCGGGGTGAAGTTGGGCCATTTCGGACGGCCAAAACGCAAATATACCGGGCCTTCGTAGTCGGCGATGGCGATGGTGGCCGCCTTGGTCTGGTTGAAGTCACAGGGAACGATCACCGTCATGCCGGGGAGCATTTTCATCATCCCGATGTCTTCCAGGATCTGGTGGGTCGCCCCGTCTTCCCCAAGGGTAAGCCCCGCGTGGGAAGCGCATATCTTTACATTCTTGCCGGAATAGGCAACAGACTGGCGGATCTGGTCATACACACGGCCCGTACTGAAGTTGGCAAAAGTAGTGGTAAAAGGGATTTTGCCACCAATCGTCAAACCGGCGGCGATACCGATCATATTGGCTTCGGCGATACCAACCTGTATGAAACGTTCGGGGAATTCCTTTATAAAGGCCTGGAGCTTCATGGAACCCAGCAGGTCGGCCGTCAGGGCAACGACGTTGGGGTTCTTCCGTCCGAGTTCGAGAATCCCTTCTCCGAAACCCGACCGGGTATCTTTTTCGTTGAGTACCTGTATATCCTTTAGCATGCGCAGTTCAAGGTTTTTGCTTCGCAAACCTACGTTAAACGAAGCACAATTGTCGCTAGTTGAGCTGGAAATTCTGGCTGGTGTGGAGGGTTTTGTCTTCTTTTAGCTTCAATTCCCACGCCCAGGCGGTCCGCATCATGTCTTCCAGGTTATACTGGATGACCCAGCCCAGCCCTGTAACGGCCTTGTCGTTGTTGGCGTATATGGCGATGACGTCTCCCGGACGACGGGGGCCCAGGGTATAATTGAGCTTTACACCGCTGACTTTTTCAAAAGCCTTGATGGCTTCCAGGACGGTGACCCCGTTGCCGGTACCCAGGTTGAATACCTCTACGGGTTGCTCATTTTTCCCTGCCAGCATATAGTTCACGGCAAGTGTGTGGGCATGGGCAATGTCACTCACATGGATAAAGTCACGCAGACAGCTACCGTCCCGGGTATCGTAGTCCGTCCCATACACCTGCATGGACGGGATCTTCCCGATGGCGGTCTGGGTGATGGCCGGGACGAGGTTTGCGGGCTTGCCCAGCGGCAGCTCCCCGATGGCTATGGAAGGGTGGGCGCCCACGGGATTGAAATACCGGAGCAGGATCGACTTGATCGTACCTGTCTTTGCAAAATCCTCGATGATCCGTTCCCCCATCTGCTTGGTGGCCCCGTAGGGAGATTCCGCGGGCTTTTGAGGCGTTTCCTCCGTCACAGGGATGTGGTCGGGGTTCCCGTACACGGTGCACGAAGACGAAAACACGAAGTGCGGTATCTGGAATTCCTTGGTACACTTCAGCAGGTTAACCAAAGACTGGAGGTTATTCTCATAATACGCCAGGGGCTCCGCAACCGATTCTCCGACGGCTTTGTAGGCAGCGAAATGGATGATGGCGGTGATGTCCCGGTTTTCCTGAAAAACCGCTACCGTATCGTCATAGCTGCAAAGGTCGACCTTGTAATTCTTGACCTTTTTGCCGGTGATCTTCTCAATGCCCGCGAGCAGTTGGGGCGTCGACCGGGAGTTGTTGTCGACGGATACGACATCATACCCGTTTTCGATAAGGTCGACGATCGTGTGCGCTCCGATGTAGCCGCATCCCCCTGTGACTAGGATTTTTTGCATAACCAGATACGTAATTTATGGTCGAAGATACGTTATTTCTCCAGGAGCCCCATGAGGTATTGCCCGTAACCGCTCTTCAACAGGGGCTGTGCGATGGTAACCAACTGATCCTTGGTGATGAAGCCCTTGTGGTAAGCGATCTCCTCTATACACGCGATCTTGATCCCCTGCCGTTGTTCGATGACCTGGACGAACTGCGACGCCTGCATCAGTGAATCAAAGGTCCCGGTGTCCAGCCAGGCGGTGCCCCGGTCCAGGATCGACACCTTTAACCGGCCCCGTTCCAGGTAGACTTTGTTGACGTCCGTAATTTCGTATTCTCCGCGGGCCGAAGGCTTCAGGTTTTCAGCGATCGAAACGACCTCGTTGTCATAGAAATAAAGACCGGGTACCGCAAAATTGCTCTTGGGTTGTTTGGGCTTTTCCTCGATGGAAACAGCCTTCATCTTGTCGTCAAAAGCAACGACCCCGTACCGTTCCGGATCGCTCACGTGGTAAGCGTATATGATTCCTCCATCGGGATTGGTGTTCCCCGCCAGCAGTTTCCCCAGTCCCGCTCCGTAAAAAATATTATCCCCTAACACGAGGGCTACCTTATCATCGCCGATAAAGGATTTACCGATGACAAAGGCTTGCGCCAGGCCATTGGGCACCGCCTGTTCTGCGTAGGAAAAAGATAGCCCCAGGCTATGGCCGTCCCCCAGCAGCCGTTTAAACATGGGTAAGTCATGAGGGGTCGAGATGATCAGGATCTCCCGTATCCCGGCAAGCATCAGGGTCGACAAGGGGTAATAAATCATCGGCTTGTCGTAGATCGGCATGATCTGCTTGCTGATGGCGTAGGTGATGGGATGGAGTCTTGTTCCTGAGCCTCCGGCTAAAATGATCCCCTTCATAAACGATTCATTTGGGGGGACAAGATACTTAAAGTTGCGGCATTGGCCCTAGAAAAACAGGTGCAGTACGAAATAGATGCCCGACGCCATCAGCGCGCTCACGGGGATGGTCAGCACCCAGGCCCACAGGAGGTTTACCGTCACGCCCCAGCGTACCGCGCTCAGCCGCTTGGTGGCGCCTACGCCCATGATCGCGCCGGCAATGGTGTGGGTCGTGCTGACGGGGATACCCAACCGCTCGGTGAGGATGAGCGTGGCGGCGCCGGCGGTTTCGGCGGACACTCCTTCCAGGGGCGTTACCTTGGTGATCCGGGTACCCATGGTCTTGACGATCTTCCACCCCCCACTCATCGTACCCAAGGCGATGGCGGAATAACATACGATGGGCACCCAATGCGGCAGGTGGGCGATGTCGAACTTCGTACCGTTGTGATAAGCCAGGGCGACACCGATCAGCCCCATGACCTTTTGTGCGTCATTCCCCCCGTGGCCAAGGCTGAAAGCCGCCGAAGACGCCAACTGGAGTCTTCGGAACCAGCGGTCCGCCTTATATGGATTGGCCTTCCGGCTGATCCACACAATCGCCAGGGTAATGATAAAGGCCAGCACCATACCAATGACAGGCGACAGGAAGATAAAAAGCACCGTCTTGTACAGGTTCGACATCACGATGACCTGCCAGGAGCCCACCTTGGCGACGGCCGCCCCGATAAAACCGCCGATCAGCGTATGGGAAGAACTGGAAGGGATCCCGTACCACCAGGTCAGCAGGTTCCAGATGATGGCGCTGATGATGCCGGCTAAGATAACATGGAGGTCGATGTATTGCTCGTAAATGGTTTTGGCGATGGTGTTGGCCACCTTATGTTCGCGGAAGATAAAATAGGCCAGGAAATTGAACAGCGCTGCCCAGACGACGGCCTGGAACGGTGTCAGGACCTTGGTGGAAACAATAGTGGCGATGGAATTGGCGGAGTCGTGGAAGCCATTGATAAAATCGAAGATGACCGCCAGCGCGATAATGAAGATCAATAATGTCATTGCCGGTCTATGCGTATTTGACGATGATGGATTCTATCACGTTGGCTACGTCCTCACATTTATCGGTGGCTATTTCAAGCACCTGGAATATGTCTCTTTTCTTGATCACCTCCTTGGCGTCATTTTCGGTGGCAAAGAGCCGTTGTATGCTGGTATCGTATACATCATCCGCCTGGTTTTCCAGGCTGTTGATCCGGACAAGAGCGTCCGTGATCTTGCGCAGGTTTTTCATATTCCGGAGCTCCAGGAGGGCATTTTTGATCTCCTGACAACCCTGGTCGATCAAACCCGCCAGCTTTTTGATCCCCGGATCCCCCGGGTCCACCCGGTAAAAGTTGATCTTTTTGGCGGAAGAGTAAATATTGTCGGCTACGTCATCCAGGGCAGTCGCCAGGTAATGGATGTCCTCCCGGTCAAAAGGCGTAATAAAGTTCCGCCCAAGTTCCGTAAAGATCCGGTGGGTAAATTCATCGTTCACGTGCTCCATATCCTCCAGGTCCCTGATGTGGCCCTGGCGTACCTCGAAGTCAGGTTCGCCGACCGTCACCACCAGCTTCTCCCCCATTTTTTGCACGTTGTGCGCTACCTCCTCGAATAAATTGTAAAAAACCTTGTCTTTGGGCATGAATATTTTCGCAAACGAATTTAACCCCATGTCGAGCCAATTTTGCGCAAAAATAGCCTTTTGACATCGGACCCGCCCGGCATTCTTTTACAATTATTTAATTCACCGTTCAACTTGCGGTAATATAATATGTCTTCTTTTGTTGGTCTTTCATCCATCCCGTCGAAATCCCATATCCTACCCCACTACACAGGTCCCTATAACCGTTCATAGTTTTCCTTAAGCAAGTATCCTCATGCCCGCCCCGTATTCCTACGGAGCGGTTGCATTTTGGGGTATCCCCAACCGTTCCTCCCAATTTCCGCATCCGCTTCCCTTCGCTTTACCGGCCCACCCGGCGGGAATTTTGGAAGGAGGGCAAAATGGCCTTATGACCGGCTGGTTACACCTTTCCGCAAAAAAAACCAGCCATTTTGCTAAAAAATTAGCATTTTATTTTATCCGGGTTGTCTACCTTAGCAATGGAAATAAATCAGAAGGCTTCATAACAATTCCATCATATTCCGTTAAGAATGCCTTTAAACGATTAGAGCAGCTTTGTGATCGCATAACAAAAACAACATCATACCTTTTTTACTACAGTTATAATAATTTACTTATATAAATTACTCATACGTTAGATTTTCTCATGTCTGCGCGCCCCGTTTCTACGGGGCGCTTGTATTTTGCGCCTGGGCGTGCTATAGAATTTAGCGCGCCCAGGCGCAAAATACAAGCCTTCCTTTGCGTTGCGACCGAAGGGGCTTCGCCCCCTCGGTACTCCCCCTTCAGGGGCTGCGCCCCTGGAACCCCCTTCGGGGCTCCGCCCCGGACCCCGCGTCGCGGCGTCGCGGAGCGACGTCGTGTGCCGGGGCGCCCGGAACTGGGTGACTGCGCTCCCGGCGCCTCGGTGTGCTCGCGGCCTGCGGCCGCATTGGGTGCTGCGGGGCAAATTGTCTCAGAAGGAGGCTTAATGTTTAGGAAAGATAAACTTAATGTTTCCTTAAGGTGGATAACTATAGCCTGCGAAAGGAGGCGATTATCTTTACGCTCCTCTTTTGACCCCTCTTTAATACCCTACAAACGATTGTATCGCACAGAGACAGCAAAGGCGTCGCTTTTGTCTGAAGGCCAATTATTTGCGATGACAGAAGGCTCTGTTAATGAAAATTTAAAGTTTGCCTAATGTAAACTTAATGTTTATTAGGCGTAAACCTTCGGGAGACCTTCTAATATTGCGATCTCATTTCACTAGACTTCTTCAATTCTACAAAAACCTTCTGTTTTATGAGTAAAGTCATTACTCCACCAATCAAAGCATTTTTAATGGTATTGTTATTCCCGGTGTTCGTCTGGGCCCAGAAAGAGACGATCACGGGGAAGGTTATCTCCTCTACGGACCAGACGCCTGTAGCAGGTGCGACCTTGATGGTCAAAGGGACAAAAATCGGGACTTCCTCGGCCCTGGATGGGACGTTTACCATCAAGGCCAAAGAAGGGGATGTGCTGGTGCTGACGGGAATTGGGATTCAGAAGCAAGAGGTTACGGTCAAGGGTGCGATGGTGGTCGTCAATGCGGTGACGGACCAGCGTAACCTGAATGAAGTGGTGGTGACGGCAACCGGTATTAAAAAGGAATCGAAACGTCTGGGTTATGCGATCCAGACGATAGACGCTTCCGCGATGACCCAGGCCAGGGAAGCGGACCCCATCAATTCCCTGAAGGGGAATTCCGCGGGTCTTGAAGTCAATATCAACCAGGAGATCGGGCACCCTGCGGCTGTCGTCATGCGCGGCGAGAATGGTGAATCACCGGTGTTCGTAGTGGATGGGGTACCCATCAGCTCTGATACCTATAATATCAATGCCGACGACATCGAGTCGTATACGGTACTGAAAGGGCCGAATGCGGCAGCTTTGTATGGTTTCCAGGGGAAGAGCGGCGCCATCATCATCAACACCAAAAAGGGGACGAAGGATAAGCGTGGTTTTAACGTGACGATCAATTCGAGCACGCAGATCGAAAAGGGTTTTATCGCGCTGCCCAAATACCAGGATACGTATGGCCCCGGTGACAACGGGAAGTATGCGTTCGGGGGTGGTGGTTCCAGCCCTTCGTCTTACTTCGGAAGCGGGGCGATCGGGGTTGGTATCAACGACTATGACTATGACGTTTGGGGCCCCCAGTTCCGGGGGCAGTTGCTGCCGCAGTTCGACGGGCAGTATAACGCCAGCCAGAATTATACGACAACCTTTGCAGACGGCAGCACCTATACCGGGCACGTAGCGCCCACGGCCTGGACGGCCAGGGGGAAGGATAACCTGAAACACTTTATCCAGCCGGGTCTGCTGTCCTCCAACAGCGTTGCGATTTCATCCTCTACCGACAAGACGGACATCCGCCTGTCCATTGGGAACACGTACCAAAAAGGGATCGTACCCAACACCCAGCTGAACAACGGCAACTTTACGGCGAGCGTCGTAGAGCGTTTCACGAAAAACTTTACCGCCACGGCGTACATCAACTATAGCCGCCAATCATCGCCCAACGTACCGGACGTGAACTACGGCCCCAACAGTATCATCTACAACATCATCATCTGGGGTGGTGCGGACTGGAGTGTGAACCAGCCCAATATCCGGAACTACTGGCAGCCGGGCAAGGTGGGGATCGAACAGAACTACGAAGAATACTATCGCTATAACAACCCCTGGTTCATGTCCTACGAATGGCTGCGGGGTCACTATCAGAACAATGAGTACGGCTATGTGTCGCTGAACTACAAGATCAGCCCGAGCCTCGACGTGCAGTTCCGCCCCAGCCTTACGGCGTATGACATGTTCAACTCCGAAAAGCTGCCCTATTCCGCGGGTGTCTACGGACGGCCGCTTCGCCAGGGGGACTACCGGGAAGACCGGAGGAGCCTTTTCGAGAATAATGAAGACCTGCAGGTCCGTTACCACAAAGACAACCTGGCCGGGTTCCTCGACCTCCAGGCCGTGGGTGGTGCTACGACCAGGAACTTCTCGTTCAATTCCAATTTCGAATCCACCAACTACCTGAACGTTCCGGGGATCTATTCGTTCTCGAACTCCCTGGGCGCCCTTACAGGGAGCAGCTTCCATTCGAGCATGTTGGTGTTGAGCGCCTACTATTCCGTCGACCTGGGGTATAAGTCTTATTTGACGGCAAACGTTACGGGTCGCGTGGACAAATCGTCCTCTTTGCCTTCGAATTCGGACGCCTATTATTATCCTTCGTTCAACCTGGCTACCGTCGTATCGGACTATGTGAAGATGCCGAAGATCATATCTTTCTTCAAGCTCAGGGGATCTTATGCGGAAAGCAAGGACGGGGGTACCACACCGCTGTTCTCGCCGAACGTAAGCTCTACGCCGGCTTCCAATTATGGGTACACCTGGTACTCGCCCTATGGTGGGCCTACTTACCAGTTTGGCCAGACCTATACGCTGAATCCGACCTATACCAATCAGAACAGCGCAAAATACAGCGACCAGCTGGTGAGCAATTCCATCCACACGTCTGAGCGGAAGGCGACGGAATTCGGTCTTGACCTTCGCTTCCTGAACAACAGGATCGGCCTCGACCTGACCCGTTATCACTACCACAACGAGGGGATCGTCAACCAGGGAGTATCTGATGCCTCTGGTTATTCTTCTTACGTAACGAACGGGGGTATTTACACGAACGATGGTTGGGAAGCCGTGCTGAATGGCAAGCCCATCGTCAACCCGAGGGGTCTTAGCTGGAGCGTAACGGCCAACTTCTCCACCTACGTCCGTAAGTGGGTAAGTGATGCCAACCCGGACAGCTGGCAGCACAACGGGACCCGGGTTGACCTGGTCTACGGGAATGGCTTTGTACGCGCGACCGATGGGAAGCTGGTGATCGACCCTGCCTCCGGTGTGTATGTCCGTTACTCCGACCTCGGCAGCTCTGCTCAAAAAATCTTTGGTCACTCCGACCCGGATTGGCAGTGGGGCCTGGTGAATACCTTCAGCTATAAGAACTTTTCGCTGCGCTTCCAGTTCGACGGTTTGGTGGGTGGCGTGATCGAGGACTACGTCCGGGTGAAAACCCTGCAGGGCGGTCGTCATATCGAAGCAGCTACCGGCGCGATCGGCCTGGCCAGGCCGAACGACGAAGCCAACATTCCTTCTTATGTCGGGACCGGGGTTAACCTGACCGGGGCAGCCATTGCGCTGGATCCCATTACCGGCAAGATCACGAATATGAAGGCGCTGACCGAGACGACCAATGCCTCCAAGAGCCTGGTACAGCCTTTTGTATACGACGCGGCTTCGATCGCCGACCTGAACATCATCAAAAAGACCAACGTCAAATTGAGGGAAGTGGTGATCACGTACAAGCTCCCCGAGCGTTTCTTCGGCCGGAAAAATATCCTCCAGGGTGCCAGCGTATCCCTGGTGGGCCGGAACCTGCTCTATTTCTTCCCCAACCGCTATAAGGACCTGGACGTTGACCAGTACACCCAGGATGCCGGCTCCGGTCTCCAGACACCGACGGTCCGCAGCTACGGTTTCAACCTCAACGCGAACTTCTAATCCCTCAAAGAAAAAGATATGAAACAAGTCAAAAATATACTGCTGATGTGCGTGGGAGTGGCCCTGACGGTTTCTTGTAATAAACAGATTACCGACAAACAGGCTGACCCCAACAACCCCACCAGCGTGCCCCCGGGGCTGATCCTTGGGACCGTCCTCATGGACATGTCCGGTTCGGGTAGCCAGGGCAGCCTGGGCGGCGTGGATAGCTGGGACCAGGTGCAAGACTGGAACCAATACCATTGCCAGAACTATAACTACTACGGGAACAACATCTATTCCTGGGCGAACGGGTCCTTTGATCCCTACCTGGTGATGAAGAACGTCAACCAGATGGAGAAGGAAGTCACGGTCCGGGGTGGCGCGGCTGTCAACCCCTATGAGGCGCTCGGCCGTTTCATCAAGGCGTATTACTATTACAACCTGACGTCCATGTTCGGAGATGTTCCGCAAACCGAAGCCCTGGGGACGACCACTACTCCTTCCTATACCCCGCAGGAGCAGGTATTTGAATACATCCTCAACCAACTGGATACGGCTAATACGGACCTGGCGACCCTAATCGCCGCGAACGACAATTCGCTTCAGTCCAACCAGGACATTTACTTTGCGGGCAACCTTTCCGCCTGGCAGAAAACGGTAAATGCCTTTAAACTCCGGGTGTTGATCGCGCTGAGCAACCAGGCCACCGACGCCAATCTGAATGTGCCCACGCAGTTCGCGAACATCATCAACAACCCGACGAAATATCCTTTGTTCGGTAGCCAGGCGGATGACTTCGAATTCACGTACAACCCCGGTGGCTCGAATACGTTCAGCACGTATCCGTTTAACCCGAGCAACTTCGGGTCGATCGCCGGCCGGTTCAATATGTCTTATACGTATGTCAACGCCCTGACCACGATCAGCGATCCCCGGGTGTTTATGACCTGCGACCCCGCCTGGGCGGTGGTGAACGGGGATAAAAACCCCTGCCAGTATCAGTATTTTGTGGGCGCCAGCACAGGGGAAGCGATCGGGAATATGTACGCCAACGCCAGCGCGGGTCTTTATTCCTTTATCGGCCGCTATCGTTATTATTCCAACTTTACGGGCGACCCGGACGTCCTCGTGGGGTACAAGGAAATGCTGTTCAACATCGCCGAAGCCACCGAACGCGGCTGGATCAGCGGGACCGCAGCCACCTGGTACCAAAAAGGGATCACCGAGTCTATGAGCTTCTACGGGATTGACGTAACGCAGACCAGCTTTACGGCGCACTTCCTCCCTCCCGGAGCGAACTCCGTTACCCAGGTCCAGCCGTATGCATTCACCTTCAACTGGGCGACCTACTATGCTCAGCCGGCTGTCCAACTGTCTGCCAACCAGGCTACGGCCATCGGCCAGATCGTGCTCCAGAAGTACATCGCGTGCTTCGAGAACTCGGGTTGGGAAGGGTACTTCAACTACCGCCGTACCGGCGTACCCGCCTTCCAGGGTGGTACCGGTGTCGGTAACAACGGGGTCATCCCGAAGCGCTGGGCATACCCGGTGTCCGAGCAAACCCAAAACGCCACCAATTGGAAGGCTGCTGTCGCGAACCAGAAATTCACGGCGGACGACCTGAACCAGACCATGTGGTTGCTCCAATAGTTCATCAACACTGAAACCATAAGGAAGACGAGGCAGGCAATGCTTCGTCTTTCCTTTTTTGTACAAAAACAAGCGACATGCCTATACTATGCAAACTCGCCGCCGGGGCAATGATCACGTGCCTGGCGGCCGCCACGGCGATGGCCCAGCACCTCGCGCCATTGCCTGAGAAGGATCACCGTTTTATCGTTGCGTGCCACCGGGGTGACCATACCCACGCCCCCGAAAACACACTGGCTGCGTTTACGAACGCTATTGCGGACGGCGCGGACTTTATCGAGATCGACCTGAGAACGACGGTGGACAGCCAACTGGTGATCATGCACGACGCCTCCCTCAACCGGATGACCAACGGGAAGGGGCTTGTAAAAGACCTGCCGTTCGATACGATCCGTGCACTACAGGTGACGGACAGGGCGCACCCGGAATGGGGTTCGTTCCCGGTCCCTACCTTTCGGGAAGTACTGGCTTTGGCCAAAGGGAAGATCAACATCTACCTCGACTTTAAAAACGCCGAGCCGGCCGTGGCGTATAAAATGATCGTGGAAGCCGGAATGGAGAAACACGTCGTGGTGTATATTAATGCCGTCCAGCAGTTTTATAAATGGCGCCAGGTGGCCCCTGACATGCCGCTGATGGTGAGCCTGCCCGGGTATGTAAAGGACACCGCTTCGCTAAACGGATTTTTGAGCAAGACGCCTGTGGAAATTTTGGACGGCGATTACAGCCAATACACGGCAGACATGGTGACCCTGGCTACGCAGACGGGGCATTGGGTATTTCCGGACGTCGAAGGCCCCAACGAAACGCCGGCCCTTTGGGATATTCCGATAAAAGAGGGTGTCAGGGCGCTGTTGACGGATCACCCGGCGGACTTGATCAAGTACCTGGAAAGTCAGGGGCTGCGGTAGCCGCTATTTTGCCATTTCGAGGGTAAACCCAAAGGTCGTCCCGATGTCGGGTTTGCTGCGCACATGGATCACCTGCCCATGGGCTTCCACGATGTGTTTGCAGATGGCCAGCCCGAGGCCGCTCCCGCCTTGTTTGCGGCTGCGGGCGGCGTCGGTGCGGTAGAAGCGTTCGAAGATCCGGTTCAAGTGTTCTTCGGCGATGCCGATGCCGTCGTCCGAAATTTCCACGAGGGCGTGTTTGCCGTCGGTTTTGTAAATGCTGGCGATGATGGAGCCGGAGGTCCGGCCATACTTGATGGCGTTGTCGACGAGGTTGATGAGGACCTGGCGGATTTTTTCCTTATCGGCCAGGACCGTCAGCGGGGCTTCGCACCCTTTTTTGATGGAGGCCTTAATCTGTTTGTCGCTGGCCCTCAGGGAAAGGGAGTCGTACACCTCCCGGATAAGCTCCTGGATGGCAAAGGTTTCCTTGTTGAGTTGCTGATGACCGCTTTCGAGCTTTGATATTTCGTCGAGGTCGTCGACGAGGTTGACCAGGCGGTCGACGTTTTTGGAGGCGTTTTCCAGGAACTTTTTGTGGACCTCCGGATTGTTCATGGCCCCGTTCAAAAGGGTGTCGATGTACCCCTGGATGGCAAAGATGGGCGTTTTGAGCTCATGGGAGAGGTTCTGGAGGAACTCCTTCCGGAAGTTTTCGTTTTGTTTGAGGACTTCGATCTCGGCCCTGCGCTGAAGGGCCCATTTTTCCACGTCTTCACTGACCTCCTCTATGGTCTTTTGGGGGAGGATGTTCTTATAGTAGAATTCTTCCCTTTTGCTGGCCTTCGTTTGGTAAATGAACTTGTAGATCAACTTGACCTTCCGGTAAATAAAGTTCTGGAGGCTGTAAAAGATGAGGTTGTAAGAAACACCAAAGGTGAGTACCAGGCTGATGAGGGCGCTCCACCAGGTATGATGTATAATAAGGAACGCCAGGGCAACCAGGACGGAGATAACGCCCGCGTTAAAAAGGGCGATCTGCTGAGGCGTAAGGTTCTTCGTCTTGAACATGGGATAAAGTTCGGCTTAAAGCTCGAATTTATACCCGACTCCCTTCACGGTCGTGATGCAATCCACTTCGAGCTTTTGCCGGATCTTCCGGATATGGACGTCGATGGTGCGGTCGCCGACGATCACGTCCGTTCCCCAGACCTGGCTCAGGATTTCGTTGCGGAGAAAAACACGGCCGGGACGCGAGGCCAGCAGGGCCAGCAGCTCGAATTCCTTTTTGGCGAGGGTAATGTCCTTTTGTTGATAGTTGACCAGGAACTTTTCCTTGTCGATCATCAGGTCACCCACCTGTATGGTGTTCCCGGGCAAGGGGGCGGCAACGCCCTCGGTGGGCCGGCGCCTGGTCCGGCGGAAAAGCGCATTTACCCTGGAGATCAATACTTTGGGGCTAATAGGTTTGGAAACGTAGTCGTCCGCCCCGGTTTCCAAACCATGGATCTGGTTCTTTTCGTCGCTGAGCGCGGTCAGGAAAATAATCAGGGTTTCGCCAAAGGCGGGCTGCATGCGCAGGATATTACATACTTCGATGCCGTTTTTCTTGGGCATCATGATGTCCAGCACGATCAGTTCGGGGTGAAAGGCCCTGGCCTTTTCAATAGCCTCGTCTCCGTCCTTCGCGGTAATGACCTGGTAGCCTTCGGCGGCCAGGTTGTACTGCAGGATTTCGAGAATATCCGGTTCATCATCGGCAATAAGGATCTTTTTTCCCTTCGTATCCATCCAACGGTTTTTGTTAAAGCAAAACTACAGCGACCCTGTTAAACCTATATTATAAAATTGTTAACTAATATTATTAAATATTTTCATGCGATCAGGCCGCAAAGACCAGTGAGTGGGCGTCTCCTCAATTGGTTGTATTTTTGCTGGTACTTACATGTGAAAAATTGCCGTCGATGAAGGGACTATATATCGCTGCCTTAATGATTTCCGTGAGTTTTTGTGCGTATGCACACGGGCAAAACGACACCACCAAGATCCGCATCCCCCTGAACCGTCAGATCTTCCACGATCGAATCGATGACGAACAGGTGAAGGCTGACCTCATGGACGGCAAAAGGGACACGCTTCTCCATATTTCTCCCAGCCCCGCCATCAACAAACAGGCGTCGGACGCCATTTTCAAACAGGTCGACTGGCTCCAGTGGCGGATCGAAGCCGACATGCGCATCCCCGGGACCAACGAGAAGATCAAGTATCTCCGGGACCTCGAAGACCTGGTGAAGGATTTCCAGAACCGGTGGAGGGAACATAAATTCAGCCCGGAACTGACGGCGGCCTTGGTCAGGGACTTTCAGAAGGTCATGGATATGGATATCAAGGGGGGCAGCATTGAAGACCTCATCCAGGAGATGCCCTATGACGTAGGGGCCATACTGGTGGACATATTCAATGACAACCCGGGGGCAAAAGCAGCAGGCAAAGTATTGTTTCTCAAGTATTGCGGCCTCCATACGTCGTATATCCTGCCCAACATCCTGCCGTACAAGGACGAACCCTTTGCGGACAGCCTGATCGCCGTGGTGGCGGTCAAACGGCCACAGGAGTTGTATTCTTATGCCCAGGCCCTGGGCTCGCCCACGGCCAACCTGATCCGCCGGAACGAGGATCCGAAGGTAAAGGTGATTGTTCAGATGAGTGACACCAAGGACGGCCAACTGCTTTTCCCTTTTATCGACGACCTTCTCAGCGGAAAACAGACAACGGATGACATCGGCAAAACGCTCGGCAACGACGTCCTGTACTATAAACTCCTGGTAAAGACGGAGATCGATTATGCCCGCCGGCTTCCGCTCAGGGATACCCCCATGGGGATGCACAACCTGACGGACATGCTTCAGACAAAAGCCCTGAGCGTGTTTGTCAATACGATCAACGAGCTCCACGAATCCCCCGACCCGGTCCGGTTTAAGTGTCTGCAACCGTTGACCCCCGAGGAGCTGTATTACCTCATGGTGTTGGGGGAAGAGGACATCTTTACCTCCAGCTACGTGTATTGTTACAAAAAAATGATGGAGAAGATCCCCTCCCACAAGGGGGACTCACTGCTGCTCAACGTCTGGTTCGACAAGTTCAAGAAGTTTATCAAGATGGCGGCGAGCTATAACACGCTGGGGGACTTCCTCCGGTCGATGGACGACGGGCATGCGATGCCGCTCATGGCGGCCTTTGCCCGCGGACTGGACCGGACCGCGGACAACAGTCTGGAAGACGCGGTGGACGTGGCGGATTCCTACGCGAGCATCAACGACCCGAACCTCCGGGATTTTCTGTTGAACGAGGTCAATACCAATTATGACCGCTGCCTGGCGGAACACAACAAACGCGGGGAGGTCATCTATTACCTGCTCAAAACCATTTTCGCGGCGGCGGATTCCAACAGCCATATCGACCTCACCAAGGAGGTCGGCATTCCGCCGATTTATAGGGTGGACCACAAGAGCCTGGTGGACGACAGCGGAAGGGTGGTGGAGCAGGTCTTTTTCTACGGGGACAAAGACGGCCTTCAGTCTTATGCGGATTTTATGAGCCTGTTTAGTCCGAAGGAGTGGAGGATCAGCCGCACCAAAGAATGGATCACGATCAAATCCATACACGGCAAGCCGGTCTGGATCTTTGCCAACCTCCCGCTGGACAACATCTCCGACCAGGATGCGGCGGCCCAGAAGGATCTTTGCGACTACCTGGATAAGGAGAACCTGCACCCTACGGTGGTGATCCACCGCGGGCACAGCTACCACGTGAAGTACACCATCCCGCAGATTGCCCCGTCGGCGAGGATCATTATCTTAGGCTCCTGCGGAGGGTATAAGAACCTCCACGACGTATTGGAAGTCTGCCCGGACGCGCACATCATTTCCTCCAAACAAACGGGTACGCAAACCGTAAACGAGCCCATCATCAAGGCCCTGAACAGCGAGCTGCTGGCGGGAAAAGACGTCGAATGGATCGCCCTTTGGAACGCGCTGGCCCGGGAGTTCAAAGGGAACGCCCAGGCGATGGACCGGTTCAGCGACTACATTCCTCCCCACAAGAACCTAGGGGCCTTGTTCATCAAGGCATACAAGATCAAAATGGGAACGGATGAAGAAAACTAAAAAGGCTTTTGATATAAAGGCCTTGTCCCGGGTTTTTAGCTTCGTAAAACCTTATCGAAAGCGGTTTTATTTCTCCATCTTCCTGGCCATCGCCCTGGCGGCGATTGCACCCCTGCGGCCCTACCTGATCGAGGTGACGGTCAACGACTATATCCAGCACGACCTGGTCAGGGCCCTGATCGTGATCACGGGGTGGCAGGTCGGTTTGATCATCCTGGAAACGGCACTGCGTTTTTATTTCACCTTTATCACGGCCTGGCTGGGCCAGTCGGTGGTCAAGGACCTGCGGGTGACCATCTTCGACAAGATCCTCCGGCTCAACCTGGCGCAGTTCGACACCACGCCCATCGGTACGCTGACCACCCGCACCATCAACGACATCGAAACCATCAATGATATTTTTGCGGAAGGGCTTATCCCCATCGTCGCGGACCTGTTGTCCATCGTGGCGGTGCTTATATCGATGTGCTGGATGAACTGGAGGCTCACGCTGGTCTGCCTGATTCCTTTTCCCGTCTTGATCGTGGCCACATATTACTTCAAAGAGAGCGTCAACCGTTCCTTTATCCGTGTCCGGAACGCCGTGGCCGCCCTCAACGCCTTTGTCCAGGAACACCTCACCGGGATACAGGTGGTGCAGGCCTTTGCGGCCGAAGACAGGGAATACGCCCGGTTCAAGAAGATCAACAAGGAACACCGGAACGCCAACATCCGGTCCATCTTCGCCTATTCGATCTTTTTCCCGGTGGTGGAAATTATCCTGGCGTTGTCCCTGGGATTGCTGGTATGGTTCGGTGCCCACCAGGCACTGGACCCGCTTTTCCCGGACAAACAGCGGCTGGCCGGCCAGATCGTCGCCTTTATTTTGCTCCTGAACCTGCTCTTCCGGCCCTTGCGGGTCATTGCCGATAAGTTCAATGTCCTCCAGATGGGGATGATCTCCAGCGAGCGCGTCTTCCGGGTGCTGGACAACCCCGACACCCTCCCGGACACCGGGACCTATGCGCCTGCTACCCTGGCGGGCCGGATCCGCTTCGACCATGTCTGGTTTGCCTATACCGGTGAACAATACGTGCTCAAAGACATCGACTTTGCCGTGGAGGCAGGGGAGACGGTGGCCATTGTAGGGCATACGGGCAGTGGCAAGACCTCCATTATCAGCTTGTTGAACCGGCTGTATACCATCCAGAAGGGGCGTATCCTCGTCGACGATGTGGCTATAGAAGACTATAGACTGGAGGCCCTTCGTTCGCGGATCGGGATCGTCCTGCAGGACGTTTTTCTTTTCAGCGGGTCTATCCTGGATAATGTGACGCTTCGCAACCCGGACATCTCCAGGGAACAGGTGGTCGCCGCCGCGCAGTTGATCGGGGTCCATGACTTTATTATGCAGCTCCCGGGAAACTATGACTATAACGTGATGGAACGGGGAAATACCCTTTCCCTGGGCCAGCGGCAACTGTTGTCTTTCCTGAGGGCGCTCCTGTACGACCCCGCCATCCTCATCCTGGACGAGGCGACTTCCTCGGTGGATACGGAGTCGGAGGCGCTGATACAGCGGGCCATAGACACGCTGATCGCGGGCCGGACGTCCATTGTGATCGCCCACCGGCTGTTTACCATCCGGAAAGCGGACAAGATCATCGTCCTCGACAAGGGGGTGATCCGGGAAATGGGTTCCCACGAAGCGCTTATGGAAAAAGGGGGATTTTACGCCCGGCTGCACCGCCTGCAGTTTGAGAAGGAAAATGTGTCCCTCAGATGAGTTATTTGACTTAGTACACTTATCTTTGCGCCAAATTTGACCTCCGGTATGGGATCAAGGACCTTCAAATCTTTATTGGTAGCGGTTTTCAGCCTAATAATTACTTTATTTTATAATACGTCGATTGCAGCGCCCGGGAACGATAAACCGGAGCATTTTGATGCGGGTAAGGAGATCCTCCACCACATCGCCGACGGCTATGAATTTCATTTTTTTACTATAAGTGGGACGAAGTATTCCCTTCCCCTGCCGGTCATCCTGTATTCACCCCAGCGCGGCCTGAGCGTTTTTTCTTCCGCCCACATCGTGGAAGGAGAGGCTTACCAGGGGTATAAGCTGGACGATTCCAGGATCGTCCCCGTAAAGGAGGACGGTACCGTGGACAACGCTATAAAGGTCTATGACCTGTCCATCACCCGTGCGGTCGCCCAGATGATGTTTGCGATGATTCTTTTCGTCTGGCTGATGGTTTCGGTCGGCAGGACCTACAAGCGGAAAGGATTTAAGACGGCGCCGAGTGGTAAGGAGAATTTCCTGGAGCCGATCATCCTCTTTATCCGGGATGAAGTAGCCGTGCCCAATTTAGGTACGAACGCCAACAAGTTTATGCCGCTGCTGCTGACCATCTTTTTCTTTATCCTGGTCAATACGCTGTTGGGCTTGTTCCCGGGCTCGGCCAATGTCACCGGGAACATCGCCGTGACGATGTCGCTGGCGCTGGTGTCGTTTATCGCGATCATTTTCTCCAGCAACCGGCACTACTGGGGACACATGTTCTGGCCTCCCGGAGTCCCCTTCTTTGTCAAGGTCATCCTGATCCCGGTGGAGATCGTGTCGAACCTGGTCGTCAAGCCGGCGGCCCTGATGATCCGTCTTTTCGCCAACATGGCGGCGGGACACATCGTCATCCTGAGTTTTATCTCGATGATCTTCATTTTTGGGGAGATGAGCCAGGTGGCCGGTTGGGGTTTTTCGCCCGTATCCATCCTTTTCTGCGTCTTTATCTACTTCATCGAGATTCTCGTTGCCTTTATCCAGTCCTTTATCTTCGCCACGCTGACGGCCGTCTTTATCGGCCAGGCCAATGAAGGGGAACACGACCATGGCGGACACGACGATCCCCTCATCGTATAACATCGATCATTTTTATATATAAAATCAAGTAGTATGTTGAACACAATGTTACAAGCGGCCACAGGGATGGCTCAATTCGGGGGTGCCGTTGGTGCAGGCCTCGCCGCTATCGGTGCCGGTATCGGTATCGGTCTGATCGGTAAGGGCGCTGTTGAATCCATCGCCCGTCAGCCGGAAGCCAGTGGCGACATTCGCGCCAACATGATCCTGACGGCGGCCCTGATCGAAGGGGTTGCCCTGTTTGCGGTGATCGCCGGTCTGCTGGCGGTACTGTCCAAATAGGCCGCGCACAGTATTACTGCACCCGAAGCACAGGGCGGAAGGTGCAGTAAAATTTTAAAAAAAGTTTAAATTGAATATATGTTGCCACCGCTCTTAACACCCGGCCTTGGCCTTTTCGTTTGGAACCTGCTCGCCTTCGTGATCGTCTTTTTGATCCTGAAGAAATTTGCCTGGAAACCGATTATGAAAAGCCTTGGCGAACGGGAAAAGCATATTGCCGACTCCATCGCCACCGCCGACAAGGTGAAGGCGGAGATGGCCCAGCTCAAAAACGAGAATGAAGCCCTGATGGCCCAGGCCCGGGAAGAAAGGTCCCTGATGCTGAAGGAAGCAAAGGAGACCCGGGACAAGATTGTACAAGAAGCAAAGGACAAGGCCAAGGCCGAAGCCTCCAAGATCATAGCGGAAGCACAGGTGACCCTGGAACAACAGAAACAGGCGGCCATTACGGACGTGAAGAACCAGGTCGGTAACCTCGTGATCGAAGTCGCCGAAAAGGTCCTCCGCCGGGAGCTCGCTGCCAAAGGAGAACAGGAGAACTATATCAGGGAATTGTCCAAGGATGTTAAATTGAACTAATGAGCTTACGAGTAGCGACGCGATACGCCCAATCCCTCATCGACCTGGCCGTGGAAAAGAACAGCCTGGAGCAGGTCCGTGAAGACATGGAGTACTGGCAGGCCGTTTGCCGGGAAAGCCGGGACCTGGTCCTGATGCTCCAAAGCCCCGTGATCCACGGGGACAAGAAGCTGGCCGTCCTCCGCAAGGTAGGCGGGGCGCACCTGGGGGCTTTCACCGGCGCGTTCGTCGACCTTCTCGTCCGTAAGGGACGGGAAAACGACTTCCCGGAAATCATAGACGCATTCCTGGAGCAGTACAACACCCTCAAGGGTATTCATGTCGTCCGGCTGACCACCGCTACCCCCGTGGGCGAAGGTGTACAGCAGGCGTTGAAGGACAAGTTGAAAAGCAACCTGGCTTTGGACAATATCGTCCTCGAAACCGCGGTGGACGACGCCCTCGTGGGGGGCTTCACCCTGGAGTTCGACGGCAAGATGGTCGACGCCAGCGTGGCCCGGGATCTGCGCGACATCCGCAAACAGTTCACAGAAAACATTTACGTGTCAAAAATTTCAAAATAGCCTTTTACTATGGTAGGTATCAAACCAGACGAAATATCAGCGATCCTGCGCGAACAGCTCAGCAACGTCAACGTGGGCGCAGAATTGGAAGAGATAGGGACCGTATTGCAGGTGGGTGACGGTATCGCCCGCGTGTATGGTCTCAATAATGTACGCTCCGGGGAGCTGATCACCTTCGAGAACGGGGTGAATGCCATCGCCCTGAACCTCGAAGAAGACAACGTCGGGGTGGTATTGATGGGTGAGTCTTCCGGTATCCGCGAAGGCGGAAAGGTCCGCCGGACGGGTAAGATCGCCTCTATCAAAGTAGGGGATGGTCTCCTGGGCCGCGTCATCAATACGCTGGGTAACCCGATCGACGGGAAAGGCCCCGTGGCCGGTGAGCTGTATGAAATGCCCCTGGAACGCAAAGCCCCCGGGGTTATCTACCGCGAACCCGTAAAGGAACCCCTCCAAACGGGGATCAAGGCCATCGACGCGATGATTCCCATCGGCCGCGGCCAGCGGGAACTGATCATCGGCGACCGTCAGACGGGCAAGACCGCCATCGCTATTGACACGATCATCAACCAGAAGGAATTTTATAAATCCGGTCAACCGGTATACTGTATCTATGTCGCCATCGGTCAAAAGGCATCCACCATCGCGGGTGTCATGAAGACCCTGGAAGAAAACGGCGCCATGGCCTACACCGTCATCGTCGCCGCACCGGCCGCCGACCCTGCTCCCCAGCAGTTCTACGCGCCCTTTGCCGGTGCTGCGATCGGGGAATACTTCCGGGATACCGGCCGTCCGGCCCTGATCATCTATGATGACCTTTCCAAACAGGCGGTAGCCTATAGGGAAGTGTCCCTCCTGCTTCGCCGCCCGCCCGGACGTGAGGCTTATCCTGGTGACGTCTTCTATCTCCACAGCCGCCTGCTGGAGCGCGCCGCCAAGATCATCGCCAACGACCAGGTCGCTTCCCAGATGAACGACCTGCCCGAAAGCATCCGTCACCTGGTTAAAGGCGGGGGCTCCCTGACCGCCCTGCCGGTGATCGAAACCCAGGCCGGTGACGTATCCGCCTACATCCCCACGAACGTGATCTCCATCACCGACGGACAGATCTTCCTGGAATCCAACCTGTTCAACGCCGGTATCCGGCCCGCCATCAACGTGGGTATCTCCGTGAGCCGCGTAGGGGGGAACGCCCAGATCAAGTCGATGAAAAAGGTCGCCGGTACCCTCAAGCTGGACCAGGCGCTGTACCGCGAAATGGAGGCCTTCTCCAAGTTCGGCGGTGACCTCGACGCCGCCACCAAAGTCGTCCTGGACAAGGGTGCCCGGAACGTGGAAATCCTTAAGCAAGGCCAGTTCCAGCCTTTTTCGGTGGAAAAGCAGGTCGCCATCATCTACCTGGGTACCCAGGGGTTGCTCCGCGAATTGCCGGTCCGTCGCGTAAAGGAATTTGAAGAGCAATTCCTCCTGGAAATGGAGAACAAATTGCCCGAGGTCCTGGCCCAGTTCAAAAAAGGCGCCCTCCCGGAAGACGGGGTGGCGAAGATGGTCGAATTGGCCCGTCACCTGATCCCCCAGTTTAAGTAGTATATTTACTACAGGTCTAGTACAAATACTGAATAATAAAATAAATTAATGCGAGTCCCATCCAGGGCTCGCTTTTTTTTGTACCTTTCGCCTGAATTGTACCCTGTGGCTATGCGCCTTTTGCCCAAAGGAGGTGGCCGCGTCCCTAAATCCGTATGTATGAAAACATGGTTACGCTCCTTTTTATTTGGCTGGATGCCTGGACACACGCGCCTTTCCATGGTAGCGGTCCCTTTTTCCTTATCGACGAATCCCGGAAATAAGACGCTCTATTGAGGGCCTTTCCTTTTCGTGCTTTTTTAAATCCAGTCCTTATGAAGCGGCATTTTTTACTCCTCATAGGTATCCTCACCGGCTTTGGCGCGGTGGCACAGACGACCACCTCGGCCACGGTCTCCTATGTGTTGGGGGAAGGCGACAACGTATCCTGCGTCACCGCCGGCGGACATACCTCCCATACCTATAAGGATGGGTTCGTGTCGTTAAAATACACGCCTTCTTCCCTTACCCTGGCCAATTCCTCCTGGCCATCCAGTCCGTGTTATCCGACATTCCCCTCCTGGGCCAACCAGGTCGGGTCTCAGACCTGGAACAACGGGCCTATCCAGATGTTTTCCTCATCTTATGCGTATAACCCGGCCAACCAGCAGGTATATTTCATTACGGTGGTGGATAGTACGTTACCGGGCGGTGGAAACCAATACAATTCGTATGTATTCACCTGGAAGGTTGGGACTTGTCCGACCACTACGTTAAACCCCATCATAGAAGTCCAGAACCAATACATTGTGGGCGCCAACTTTGACAACAGCGGGAATATGTGGGTCATCAACGAGCTTGGTAACGGGCCGTACACCCTCCAATTGCAGGATTTCGTTGTCACCACGACGTCGGTCACGATCGAGCAGCCGGAAACCGTCAACCTGCCCGCCTCCATGCCCGCTATCAATGCACAAAACGGGGACTTTATCATCTCGCCCACAGGAGTATTATTTGCCGTACTGGATAATAAAGAACTGACGATCAACTACCCGGCCTATACCAACAATGCGGCGGCCTCCGTGGGGGCAACCTACGTAGGCCCGGTGAGCGTGCCCTCCGGGGATAACGTGGTAGGCCTGGCCTACGCCAGCGGCACCCTGGTGGCGGCGGACTATTCGACCGGTTACAGTTGCACCCCGCCCTACGAGTCCATCAATATGGTCACGAGTGCTGCAACCACTATCACCTATTCGACCGGCAACGGCGGCCTGAACGCCACGGACCTTACGAGCGTCACCAGCGGGGTCGGCGCCGCCAAATCCCTGGTGTCGGTAACGTCGACCGGGACCGCCAACGAATATACCGTGGTGTATGACGTTTTCATACAGAACTACGGGAACTACCCCGTGTCCTATATCCAGGCGTACGACAACCTGGGGAACATACACGGCGCCGCCAACGTCAAAAACGTATCTACCGCCTTTGTAGGGTCCGTTCCCACCGGGCTGGCCCTCAACACAAGCTATAACGGGACGACCAACGACAGCCTCCTGGTTTCCGGGGGAACCCTGCCCAACTATCCCGTAGCCAACGACGACTTTACCGTCCAGATCACCGTTACGCTGGATAATATCCAATCCGGGACCATCTACTATAACTCGGCCATCGGCTATGGTGTGGGTCTGGGCGGGGACCGGCTGACAGACACCTCCACCAACGGGTCCAACCCCAACCCGGACGGCAGCGGTAAACCGGACGATCCCGGGGAAGACATACCTACCCCTTTCCTCATCGGTATTACCCCCACCTCGGCGCCTTGTACGACCCTGCCTACGGTGGTCTTCCAGGAGAACTTCGGATCGGGGAGCAGCAGCCTGACGTCAACGCTTCCTCAATCCACGGAGTCCTCATGGTATACAGGGACGACCTCCGCTCCGATGGGCGTCAATACGTATACGCTCACCAACAACGCCAATAACGGTAACACAAGCAATTATATATCGCTTACGGACCATACCACGGGATCAGGAGACATGATGGTCGTCAGTAGCCCGACCCTTGGTCCGAACACCGTCTTCCAGGAAAAGGTGTCCGGTTTGTGTGCCAACCTGAAATACTCATTCAACGCCTACGTCGCCAATGTCGACGATACCAGCAGGATATCCTTCTGTAATGCCGTCGGTGGATACCAGCCGCCGAACCTGACGTTCCAGCTCTTTGACTCGAACGCCAATATCGTTGTCGCCAACCTTTCCACAGGGCCTGTCTGGAGCCATACCTGGACTTCTTACGGGATGCGTGAACCCCTGCCGACGCAATCGACGGGTACCGTCTACCTCCAGATCATCAACAATGGCGGGGGCAGTTGCGGGAGTGACTTTGCGCTGGACGACATCTCCTTCGGCTTGTGTGACCCCTTGCCGGAAGTCAGCGTAGACGGGGCGCACGCCGGTTGTAAAGACTCCAGCACCGTTCTCCGTGTGTCGCTGGTGGATACGTCCGTATTCGGGACCGACCAATTGGTCTTCCAGTGGCAGGACTCTATCCCGGGCGGCACCTGGACCACGACCATGCCCACCGGTGTCGGCGCCTCCACCCTCGATACCCTGATCATCAACCCCGTCGAAGCCGCCAACGCCAACCGGTACTACCGGGTGAATGTGGCCGCTGTCGGGAACTCGATGACGGGTTGTAGTTACTTTTCCCCCGGATTCCTTATTTCCCTGAAGGCGTCGTCCCTGCCCCCCACCGGGGTAACGGCCAGCCCGTCGACGACGGAAGGATGCTCGGAGGTCCCGATCACCCTTACTGAAAGCGGTGGGTTCCTAGGGGATGGAGGACAGTATGTCTGGTACACGGCCGGTTGCGGTGTGGGTACCGCCATTGGCACCGGTCCGTCCATTACGGTCGAGCCTACCGTCACCACCGCCTACTTCGTAAGAGCCGAGGGTGCTTGTAACAACACCGTCTGCGCGGCCACGGCCATCACGGTTACCTGTACCCTGCCCACCGACCTGGTGTACTTCAACGGCAGCTACGCCGGCGGTATATCGACCCTGACCTGGGAAGTGACCGACAACGAGAACCTCGTGGGCTTCTATGTGGAACGCTCATTGGATGGTGTCACCTTTACCCGGATCGATTCCGTCAACGCCACCGGCATGAACGGGATAGCGGACTACAGCTATAATGATAACGTCGCCTCTTTGCATACCCAAACCATTTCGTACAGGATTGTCCTTCATTTCAAGACCGGGGACCAAAAACCCAGCTCGATAGTGGTGATCAGCAAGCCCCTGGACAACCAGGGCGGCCTGGTGGTCTTCCCCAACCCGGCGTCCACCCAGCTCACCATTTCGATTACCTCGGACAAAGAACAAGAGCTCTCCTACACGCTGATCAGCATGCAGGGACAAATCCTGACGACCGGCGCCCAAACCCTGGTACGTGGTGGTAATACCGTCATCGTCAACGGGTTGCAGTATGTTGCCAGCGGTGCTTACATCCTCCGGATCCAAACCCAGGATGCGGTGGTACAGAAAAAGATCATTATTCAGAAGTAATTACTAATCAAAGCCTAAGTAACCGGCGGCCTGTTGGGGTCGCCGGTTTTTTTATCCAACATTTGGTTTATAAAACAAACTACTTTATCTTCGAGATATGTTACGATTATTAACCTTTTCCCTTTTGCTTCTCCTGTCCTCCCAAAGCTGGGGGCAGGTCCGGATTTCGGGACGGGTCCTCAATAAAAAGAAAAAACCCGTCGTGGGGGCCAGCCTGACGATTAAAGACAGCTACGACGGGGCGACCTCCGATTCGACCGGTCAGTTTTCCTTTACCACCACCGAAAAAGGCAAGGTCATTTTGGAAGCGACCGCCGTCGGCTATAAGGACTTTGATGTATACGTGACGCTGGGAACCGTTCCGGTTCACCAGGACGTGGTATTGGCGGACAACGTCAGTGAGATGAGCGCCGTGATCATCACCGCGGGGAGCTTTGCCGCCGGAGACAAGCAAAGGGGGACCGTCCTGAGTTCTACGGATATTTATACCACGGCCGGGGCGGCGGCCGATATCACCTCCGCCATCAAAACCCTTCCCGGCGCCCAGCAGGTGGGGAACCAGACCGGATTGTTTGTGCGCGGCGGCACGGCGGAAGAAACGAAAGTATTTATCGACGGGAGCCTTGTCAATAATTATTTTTATACAGGTACGCAGGACATCGCATCCCGGGGAAGGTTCTCCCCCTCTCTTTTCCAGGGAACGGTCTTTAGTTCCGGGGGATATTCCGCGCTATACGGACAGGCCCTTTCCTCGGCCCTTATCCTTGAATCGACCGACCTCCCGGACAAAAGCACGGGAAGCCTGGGCGTGTCCTCCGTGGGGCTAAACGCGGGTTATGATCAACTGGCCAAAAACAAACGGTCCAGCGTCGGGATAGACTACAGCTATGTCAACCTCTGGCCGTCTTTCCAGGTCATCAAGCAAACACCGGACTATTTTCAGGTCCCCGTCGTCCAGACCGTGGAAGGCAATTTCCGGATAAAGACGGGAAAGGACGGGCTCTTAAAGTTTTACGCCTACTATTCGGGCAACCAGTTTGGGTTGAGGCGGCCCGACATCGATTCGCCCGCGCTAAAGAATGCTTTTTCGCTCCAGAACGGCGACTTTTTCGGCAACCTTTCCTGGAAACAGAAGTTTGGGAAATGGCGGTTGACGCTGACGGGCTCCTACAGCAATAACCTCGATAAGATCCAGAATGTCCTGGAAAATGCAGAGAACGCCCAGGTCAAGGTCTCCGAATATCCTTACGACGGCAAAAGCCTGTGGGCCCACAACCTGGCCGAGCTGGGCCAGGGGAAAGGAATCCTCGAATACAAGCTCCACGGGTTGAGCGCCATCCGCGTGGGTGGAGAATACCAATACGGGTATTACCAAAGCAAGTTTTACAACGATACCATCCCCCAGGTCACCAACGGGTGGAAGGACAGCTATACGGCTGCTTTTGCCGAAGCCGATATCTATATCACACCTTTGCTGGCCCTCAAGCTGGGTGGACGGGCCGAATATTCCAGCCTGCTGGCCAAGACGGATCTGGCGCCCCGGCTCTCCGCGGCGTATAAGATCGGACCCGGGCAGGTGTCCCTGGCTTACGGCGTCTTTTATCAGAAACCCGACAACAACTTTCTGCTCTTTGGTGCAGACAAGGACTACCAGAAGGCGACGCACTACATCGCCAACTACCAGATCATGAACCTGGACCATACCTTCCGGCTGGAGGGTTTCTATAAAAAATACAACAACCTCACCAAGACGTACCCCGACACGGTGGGGACGGGTTACGGGTATGCAAAAGGGGTGGAGGTATTTTGGCGGGACAAAAAAAGTTTTAAGGGGATCGACTATTGGGTCTCCTACTCCTACCTCGATACAAAGCGCGACTACCTGAATTTCCCCTACGAAATGGAACCCAATTTTGCGGCCAGACACACGGCTTCGCTCGTGGTGAAGAAGTTTGTCCAGAAATGGAAAACCGGGTTCAATGTTTCTTACAGCTTTGCCACGGGCCGTCCGTATTACAATATCTCGGACTACGGGAAACCCGATTATTACATCGCCGACCAGGGACGGACCATTCCCTACAACAACGTCAGCCTTAGCTTCAACTATATACCCACGCTGAGCAAGCCGAACAGCCGCCACTTTACCGTATGGGTGTTGTCGGTCAACAATGTCTTTAACATCCAGGAGGTCGACGGCTACAATTATTCTTTTAACAACCAGGTCAAACAGGTCATCGAACCGCCGGCGGGACGGTTTATATTCCTGGGCTGTTTTATCAGCTTCGGAACCGACCGGACACAAGACGCCATCAACAATAATTTATAAATTCAATCATTATGCAGAAACTCCTTTTCGCCTTCGCTGTTACGCTGCTGGCCGCCGGCGCCCAGGCCCAAAGCGCCAAATACCACGATGCCATGAAGCAAAGCGTGGATATGCTGGACACGGCCCACAGCCTGCCGACCATGATCGACCTGGCCCATCGTTTCGAACGCATCGGGGATGCGGAAAAGACGCAGAGCCTCCCCTACTATTATGCCGCCTATTGCCAGGTCATGACGACCTTCTTAGGCGACGACAAGACCAAGACCGACGAAATCGCCGATAAGGCCGAAACCCTCATCTCCAAGGCGGAGGGGCTGGACAAACCCACCTCGGAAACGTATGTCGTCCGGAGCATGATCGCCACCGCCCATCTCATGGTCGATCCACAGAACCGGTATATGCAATATGGGGCTGCGTCCGGTGAAGCGCTCCGGAAATCGGAACAACTTGACTCCACCAATCCCCGGCCCGTGTACCTGGAGGGGCAGTCCAAGTTCTATACGCCTGAGGCGTTCGGCGGAGGCAAGACCGTAGCCAAACCCGTATTTGAAAAAGCACTCTCGATGTTTGGTACCTTTAAACCCGCCTCGGACATCGCACCGCGCTGGGGACAGCACGCGACCGAATATTTCCTATCGTTGTGTAATTAAGCACTATGGAAGAAAGACCCATCACCGAACAAGAAAGCCTACGGATCATCGAGTCGATGATCCATGCCGCCAAAACCCAGTTTTCGGAGGACGGACACCTGTATCTCTTATGGGGCTGGGTGGTGTTTCTATGTAGCGTTACCCAGTTTATTCTCATGCGCGTCGTACACACCCAGTGGCACTTCGTCGTGTGGGGGTTGACCTGGGTAGCCCTGGCCTACCAGGTGATATACACCATACAGAAGCGAAAGCGGCGAAGGGTGAAGACTTATGCGGACAGCATCCTGACCTCCGTCTGGACGGCGTTCCTGGTCGCTTTGTTCCTGATGGCCGGGGTGATCGGGAATATTGAAAGGGTAAAGGGGATGGACTATTATGCCATGGTCAATCCCCTTTTCCTTCTGTTGTATGGCGTTCCGACCTTTATCAGCGGCTCGGTCCTTAAGTTCAAACCACTTATCTTTGGCGGGATCGGATGTTGGGTACTTGCGATCGTGGCGGCCTTTCTTCCGCAGGATTGGCAGATCCTGATGCTTAGCGTGGCCATGCTCATCGCCTGGATCTCCCCGGGCTACCAGCTCCGGGCACGGTACAGGAAAACTTATGCTCCCGATCATGGACTTTAAGGAACTCGACCCCATATTGCATTCGCAGCTAAGGCTCGCGGTGATGTCGCTCCTGATTGGCGTGAAGGAGGCCGAGTTTACTTTCCTCAAGGAGAAAACAAGCGCCACCGCCGGTAACCTGAGCGTTCAACTGAACAAGCTCAAGGAAGCGGGGTATGTCGAGATCGTCAAACAGTTCAAAAACAACTATCCGCAGACCATGTGCAAGGTCACCCCTGCCGGGATTGCCGCGTTCGAAGAATACGTAAAGGCGTTGCAGACATACCTGCCCAAGTAACCCTATCTTTGTGTCTGTATGGCGGTCATCGCCCGCATCGGGCACCTTTCCAAGCATTTTGATTCCCTCACGGCGGTAGACGACCTGTCCTTCACCGTCGAGGAGGGAGACGTCTACGGCTTCCTTGGACAAAACGGGGCCGGCAAGTCCACGACCCTCCGGATGCTCCTTTCCCTGATCCGCCCCAGCGGCGGGGACATCGAATTATTCGGCCTGTCGCTTGCCACCCACCGCAAACAGATCCTCCGGCAGGTGGGCGCGGTCATTGAACAGCCGGAGCTTTATCCCTTTTTTACCGGCCTGGAAAACCTCCGGGTGTTCGCCCGGCTGAGCGGCAAACCCCTGAAAAGGGCGGCCCTTTTGGAACACCTGGAAGTCGTCGGGCTCGCCGGCCGCGCCGACGACAAAACCGGGACGTATTCCATGGGTATGAAACAACGGCTGGGTCTTGCCGTGGCACTTGTCCACGATCCCGCCCTGCTGATCCTCGATGAACCGACCAACGGCCTGGACCCCCAGGGCATCGCCGACATGCGCAACCTGATCCTTTCCCTCAGCCGCGACCGGAAAAAAACGCTGATCGTGTCGTCTCACTTACTTAGCGAGATACAGATCCTGGCGACCCGCATGCTCATCATCGACAAAGGCCGGAAGGTGGTGGAGGGCGCCGCCGACACACTATTGAATCCCGCCGATACGCTGGTACACCTCGAAACAGAGGACATGTCCAGAACGCTGGAACTGTTACACGCCTCCGACTGGGCGGGTGCCATCCACGGTGTCGCTCCCCTGGTCCTAAAAATCCACCGGAGCCGCATCCCGCAGCTCAATGCGGACCTGGTCGCCTGGGGCGTGGGTGTAACGCGTCTCGAACCCCGGCATTCGCTGGAGGACTATTTCTTACAATTAACCGCTTCCGCACCTCATGTGGCCCCTTTTGCGCATTGAACTCTGGAAGATCTACCGCAAACCCCGGACGTACATCAGCTTCCTGGCCATCGCCGCCATGGTCTGGCTGATCCAGCTGGGGTTATATGCTGACGGGGAAAACTACATCCGTTTCGGGATGCAGTCCCTGACCGCCTCTTTCGACCTCAGCGGAAAGATCCTGAACGGCTACCTCGTGTGTTTTGTGATCCTGCAGACCTTCCTGATGCAGGTGCCCCTGCTGATCGCGCTGGTCGCGGGGGACATGATCGCGGGCGAGGCCAATACCGGGACCCTCCGCCTGCTCCTGACAAAGCCCATGGGCAGGGGCGAGCTCCTGGCTGCCAAGTTCGCCGCCACCTTCGTCTATACCGTCACCCTCTTGCTTTGGATGGCGCTCCTCGCCCTGCTGGGTTCCCTCCTCATTTTCGGGGTGGGGGATCTGATGATCATGCGCAACCGGGAAATGGACCTCCTCCTGTCGGGCGACGTCCCCTGGCGCTACGCCGCCGCTTTCGGTTTTGCCATCGTCGCCATGACTGCCGTCGCTTCCTTAGCCTTCCTGTTCAGTGTCTTTGCAGAAAACGCCATCGGCCCCATCGTCTCCACCGTGAGCGCCGTCATCGTCCTGACCATCCTGTCCACGATGGACATCCCGTTTTTCAACCGGCTCAAACCCTATCTTTTTACCACCCACATGATCGGCTGGAAGGGTTTTTTCTATACCCCGGTTCCCTGGCACGATATTATGGGTTCCTTAGCGGTGCTCCTGGGACATATCTTAGCGTTTGGCGCCGTGACGTGGATCGTTTTTACACGAAAAGATATTCTTAGCTGATGCGCATGCTTTTGATCATATTTGCCCTCTTTGGTTTTACGCGCCCGGCCTCTTCCCAGGACGTCAACGCTTTGTTGCGCGCTGTGCGCGCCAAGATCGAACAGGTCCGCGATTACACCGCCGATGCACGGCTCGTCATTGACGTCTCCTTTATGAAGGTCCCTCCTTCCGACGTCAAAGTCTATTTCCTGCGCCCCGATCAATTCAAGATCATCAAACAGGGCGGCATTTCCATCCTCCCCAAAGGCGGGCTCAACATCAGCCTGAATGCGTTGCTTCAGGACGGCAACTACGCCGCCATCGACGCCGGTACCATCAAGGGCCAGCGCGTCGTCAAGCTGGTGCCCCTAAAAGAAGGCGGCGACGTCGTCCTCACCACGCTCTATATCGACGAGGCCCCTCTCCTGGTTCGCAAAGCGGTTACGACCACCCGCAACAACGGTACCTTCGAGCTCGACCTCGACTACGGCCACTACGCCGGCTATGCGCTGCCCGACAAGGCGGTGTTCATCTTCAATACTTCCGGTTATAAGCTACCGAAGGGGCTGTCCCTGGACTATGACCCGCATGGCAATACAAACGCTCCCCCGCCCCCGTCAGACGCCAAGGGCCAGATAACGCTGTCCTACGCACGTTACACGATCAACAAAGGGATACCGGCGGGGATTTTCCAATAAAAGCTTATTCCTCGGCGCCGCGCTCGTCTTCGGCGTTGCCGACCACCTGCGCGGAAATCTTTTTGAGCGGATTCCGATGGTTGTCGGCATACTCGCGGCGGGCGCGGATGATGTCGACGCAGGCGAAAAGGGCGGCGCGCAGGGAGGAGGAGTCCGCCTTATTTTTCCCCGCAATATCGAAAGCCGTGCCATGATCCGGGGAGGTGCGGATTCCGCGGAGACCGGCCGTGAAGTTCACGCCCTCGCCGATGGCCAGGGACTTGAAGGGGATCAGGCCCTGGTCGTGGTACATGGCCAGGACGGCGTCGAACTTCTCGTATTGGCCGCGGGCAAAGAACGCGTCGGCGCTATAGGGGCCGAAGACCATCAGGTTGTGGTGCTTGAGGTCTTTGATGGTGGGTTTGATGATGGTTTCCTCTTCCTTTCCGATGAGGCCTTCGTCACCGGCGTGGGGATTCAGACCCAGGACGGCGATCCGGGGTTTGTCGATGCCGAAGTCCCGGCGCAGGGAGTCGTGCATGATCTGGATCTTGCTGGAAATGGCTTCCCGGGTGATGTATTGGGCGACGTCCTTTACGGGCACGTGTTCGGTGACCAGACCTACCCGGAGGTTGGGGGCCGTCATGAACATCAGGCAATCGGACGCCTGGAAACAGGCTTTGAGATAGGGCGTATGCCCGGTATAGGGGAACTCCGGGGTTTGGACGTTGTTTTTGTGGATGGGGGCCGTCACCAGACCGTCGATGCCTTGCTCCTGGAGGGCCTTGACGGCAGCGTTCAGGGAACGGATGGCGTACCGTCCGCCCGCCTCGGTGAGCTGTCCCGGGGTGATGTTGACGTCTTCTTCCCAGCAATTCACGACATTGACCATCTTTGGATTGAGATGGGAGAGGTCTTTGAGGTTATGAAAGTTGAAGTTGACTTCCGGTATGGATTTGCGGTAGAAGTTGATGACCTTGGCGCTCAGGAAGACGACCGGGGTGAAAATATCCAGTACGCGCGCATCGCTGAGCGTCTTGATGATGAGCTCGGGTCCGATCCCGTTTATATCTCCTGAACTCAGCCCTATCACGGGCTTCCTGTATTCTGCCATCGGGTGTAATTTGGCGTAAAAATAGGCATATCCGCGCGATGGTTTACTTTTACGACCATGTACACCCTAAAAAAATCGCTGGGGCAGCACTTTTTAAAGGATGAGGGCATTTCGCAGCGGATCGTGGAAGCCCTGAAGGCAAGGCCCTTCGGGCGTTTGCTGGAAGTGGGCCCGGGCGGGGGCGCGCTCACCAAATACCTGTTGCAGCTCCCGGATGTTGACTTCAAAGCAGTGGAACTGGACGAGGAAAAGGCGGTTTACCTGGAGAACACGTATCCGGCGATCCGGGGCAAACTGATCCGGGGCAGCATCCTGGACATCCCGGCGCCCTGGGAGGGACCATTTACGGTCGTGGGCAACTTCCCGTATAACATAAGTTCCCAGATCCTTTTCCGGGTCCTGGATTGGAAGGATCAAACCGAGACGGTGGTGGGCATGTTTCAAAAAGAAGTCGCCCAACGGGTGGCGGCCAAGGAGGGGTCGAAGACCTACGGTATCCTGAGTGTGCTGGTGCAAGCCTTTTTCCAGGTGGAGTATCTTTTCGAAGTAGGGGAACAGGCGTTTACACCTCCCCCGAAAGTAAAAAGCGCGGTGATCCGCCTGACGCCACGCGCACAGATCCCTGCTTTCCGCTCGGAAGAACACCTGAGGCGACTGGTCAAAACGGCGTTTAACCAGCGCCGCAAGATGTTGCGCAACGCCGTAAAGGGCCTGTTTCCGCCGGATGTCCTGGCGGATCCCCTTTTTGACAAAAGGGCGGAACAATTAAGCGTCGAGGACTTTGCGGCGCTTACGAAGAGGATGTCCTAGGCGGCCCGGAGGGCCGCCGGCCGAAGGCCCATCATTAGCGAATGCGCGGGGATGGGTTATATTTTTCGTATAACCCATCCCCGCGCATTAATTTTGCGCCCATGCGAAAAGTGATCATCACTGCCAAAAGCCACGAAATTCTCAGGGAAAAACTGCCCCAGCACGGGTACCAGGTTGACTACCGGCCCGACATCAGTTACGACGAGCTATTGCAATCGATACACGGTGTGGAAGGGTTGGTGGTGTCCACGCGTGTGCCCATCAACCAGGCGCTCCTGGAAGCCGGGACCGATTTACGCTGGATCGGCCGCCTGGGAAGCGGTATGGAGCTTATCGACGTGGATTTTGCCCATTCCCGGGGGATCCAGGTCGTCAGTAGTCCGGAGGGCAACTGCGATGCTGTGGGCGAACACGCCCTCGGGATGCTCCTGGGTCTGATGAACCGGATCACCTGGAGTCACCATGAGGTGGCGGAGGGGCTTTGGAAAAGGGACCCCAACCGGGGTTGGGAATTGGGCGGAAAAACCGTTGGTATCGTCGGTTTTGGCCACACGGGTGCCGCCTTTGCGAAAAAGCTCGAAGGCTTCGACGTCACCATTTTGGCATACGACAAATTTAAGGCGGGTTTTGCCCGGGGCAATATCCGGGAGGCCAGCCTGGAGCAGGTCTGCAGGTATGCCGACGTCCTTAGTTTCCACGTCCCCCTTACCGTGGAAACCCGGTATATGGCCGATACGGCGCTTTTCCGGTCGCTGGGGCAAAAACCATACATCCTGAACACGTCCAGGGGGGAGGTGCTGAGGACGGCTGCACTGATCGAGGCACTCAAGGAAGGATGGGTGGCCGGTGCGGGCCTGGACGTCCTGGAAAATGAACGCCTGGAGACCTATTCTCCTGCTGAAAAAGAACAACTTCGATGGTTAACCAGCCAACCTAATGTGATCGTAACCCCGCACATCGCGGGTTACAGCCACGAATCCTTTTTCAAAATGAGCCGGGTGATCCTGGAAAAATTGAATTTGGATTAGTAAGGTTTTTGGAGTATCTTGGATAAAACGGTATATTTGCAGAACATGCAACGCTGCACCAACGAGTGGCGTTGTATTTTTTTTCACCCCCCACCAAGAAGGGGCGTTGTAAAAAGTGGACACTATGAGTGGGATTAACTATCTGACCAAGAATACGCTGGTCAATATGAAGGACGAGCTTACAAAGCTCAAAACTTCCGGAAGGGCGGAAATCGCCCGGGCGATTTCCGAGGCGAGGGAGAAAGGTGACCTCAGGGAAAATGCAGAATATGATGCGGCCAAAGAAGCCCAGGGGTTGCATGAGGCAAAAATCGCCGAACTGGAAAACGCGATCGCCAATGCCCGAGTGGTCGAGGCCGACAGCATCGATACGTCAAAGGTCTCTATCCTGACAAAGGTGACGATGACCAATATGGCTACTAAAAAGACCGTGACCTACCAGATCGTTTCCGAAAAGGAAGCGGATCTTAAAAGCGGTAAAATCTCCGTGACCTCCCCGATCGGGAAGGGGTTGCTGGGCAAGGCCGTGGGGGATGTGGCAGAAGTCACCGCGCCCAACGGCGTCATGAAGTTCAAGATCGACCACATCGGGATTTAAGACATGACCATTTTCTCCAAGATCATCGCAGGGGAGATTCCCAGCTATGCCGTAGCGGAAAACGAACATTTCTTTGCATTTCTGGACATCTTCCCCCTGGTGGAGGGACACGTATTGGTGGTCCCCAAAGTAGAGGTGGACAAGCTGTTCGACCTGCCGGACGACTACCTTTCCCGGATGCTTTTGTTTGCAAAGCCCATCGCGCGGGCGATAGAGGAGGTTTTTCCCTGCAACCGTTGCGGGCTGAGTGTCGTGGGGCTGGAAGTGCCCCATGCGCACCTGCACCTGATCCCCATCAACAGCGCGGATGACCTCAATTTTACAAGGGGGAAACTATCCGTGACACCGGAGGACCTGCGCCGCGCGCAAACCAAGATTGTGGAGGCGCTGGCGTAGCATTAGCGGCCGACCCGTCCCGGGTTGTCCGCGATAAAGGCGGCCCACCCATTCTTTGCCTTTTGCGCCGCCCTTCTTCCTCCCGTCGTGCCTTCGATGGCATTCGCCTGGTAGTGATGACAAAGGGCGACCGCCAGGCCGTCCGTGGCGTCCAGGTATTCGGGCCGGACGTCAAAGGCCAAAATATGTTGGAGCATTTTCAGCACTTGTTCTTTATCGGCATTCCCTTTGCCGGTGATCACCTGTTTGACCGTTTTGGGCGGGTATTCCCGTACCGTTAGCCCGGCGTGCATGGCGGCAGCGATGGCTACGCCCTGTGCCCGGCCGAGTTTGAGCATACTTTGTACGTTTTTCCCGAAAAAAGGCGCCTCGATGGCAAAGGCAGTCGGCTGGTAGGTTTGGATGAGGAGGCTGACTTTTTGATGGATGAGGTGCAGGCGTTCGTAGCTGTCCATCTTCGGGGACAGTTTTAAGACGTCCATGGTCAATAGTCGCACTTTCTTGCCCTGGGCCGCCACCAATCCGTATCCCATGACCAAGGTTCCCGGGTCGATGCCCAGTATAATGGTTTCCATTCCCCGAAAGATACGTACGTTTGAATAATATTTATGCCAGTTAACCGGAAGCTGAAAATATTCCTAAACTACTTCCTGGGCCCTGTAGCCTTCCTATGGGTCTCTTTTTCCTTCTACAAACACCTCGTCCGCCAGCCGCATCTTCACGACGAATGGCGGCGCATTCTGGACTCCCTTCATGGCTATGGTTTACTCATGTATGTGGTGGTTTTGTTGCTGATGTTGGTCAATTGGGGGATTGAAGCCAAAAAGTGGCAGTTGCTCACGAGGGCCCTGGAACCGCTCAGCTTCCGGAAGGCGTTTTATTCGGTCCTTACGGGCGCCACCATCGCCGTCAACACCCCCAACCGGGTGGGGGAGTATGGGGGGCGGATCCTCTACCTGAAACCCGAGAACAGGTTAAAGGCCATTTCCTTAAACATGGTCACCAGCGTGAGCCAATTGATCGTTACCCTGATCATGGGGGTGGTGGGGGTGGTCTACCTGCTTAGGGCTTTTTCCACGGGAACCCTTGACCGGCAGGGACTGACGCCCTTCTGGATGAACGTGCTGGCCTACGGCTGTTCGGCCTTTTGCATCGTGACGGTCGTCCTTTATTTCCGCCTGTCCTGGCTGGTCCGGCTCCTGGAAACCGTGCCCGCTTTGAGACGCATCAAACCGTATATCGCGGTCCTGGACCATTATGAATGGCCCCTTTTATTGCAGATGGTCCTGTTGTCGGCCGTGCGGTTCACCGTTTTTGTCACCCAGTATTTCCTGATGTTCCGGTTGCTCGACGTACAGGTCACCTGGTGGCAGGGATTTTGGGCCGTGAGCGTACTGATGCTGGTCCTGGCGGTCATCCCGACCATTACCCTTACCGAACCCATCATCCGGGGGGAGGCAGCCATCGCCCTTTTGGGATTATTTAACAATAATTACCTGGGGGTATGGGCAGCGTCATTTGTCATTTGGATCATAAATTTGATTATCCCCGCCTTGCTGGGTAGTTTACTTATTTTAGGGATCAAAATCATCAAAGACTAATGACGCGGCTCCGAACCTGTTTTTTGATGACCTTGCTGGGTATCACCGTTTCCTTGAAAGCGGGCGATGACTTTTGCGGCATCCGCAATACCGCTTTTTCCGCCGGGGAGTCCGTTACCTTCAGCGTCTATTATACTTTTGCAGGGGTATACGTATGGGGTGGGGACGCTGTGTTTTCCGTGGGCCTCGAAGAAATGAACGGCCACTCCGTATACCATGCCGTGGGCGACGGGAAGACCAACTCCTTTTTCGACGGGATCTTCAAGGTCAGGGACCGGTATGAATCCTATATCGATACCGGCAGCCTGAAGCCCCTCAAATTTATACGGAACGTAGACGAGGGCGGGTATAAGGTGTACGAGAACGTGTCGTTCAACCAGACCGCCAACACGGCCACCACGACCAAAGGTCTGTTTAAGACGCCGCCTTGTATACAGGACGTCCTGAGTTCCATTTATTACGCACGGAACATCGACTTTGATGCCTATAAGCCCGGGGACAAAATCCCTTTTTATATGTTCCTGGACTCCCAGACGTATAATCTTTACCTCCGCTATATGGGGAAGGATATTGTCAACACCCGGTACGGTAAGTTTCACGCTATCAAGTTCAAACCGTTACTGATTGCGGGGACGATGTTCAAGGGCGGCGAAGGCATGACCGTTTGGGTCAGCGACGACCGGAACCACCTCCCCCTCCGGATCGAAAGCCCCATCAGCGTGGGGAGCGTAAAGGTGGATATGACGAAGTACCGAAGCCTGCGATATAGGTTGTCGTCGTTGATCAGCGTGCGCTAAAGATCTTTTAGCGCGAAGGTCTCCACTGCGCGGATTCCCTTCTCGGTGCGCCCGAGCGTACAGCATTCATTTACGGGATCGTGCTCGAAATACAGGATGTATTGGTTCTCCACGGCTTCCTCCAGGAACGCCTTTTTCTCCTGAAGTGTCGTCAGGGGGAACATATCGTACGCCATCACGTACGGCAGCGGGAGGTGGCCAACGGAAGGCAACAGGTCGGCCATATAGACGAGCGTCCGGCCTTTGTATTCGATCTGCGGCAGCATCATGGCGGCGGTGTGGCCGCCCACCAGGCGGACCTGGAAGGGCGCGCCCGCGTCCAGGAACCGCAACTGCCCGCTCTCTTGTATAGGGAGGATATTCTCGCGCAGGAAAGAGGCCTTCTCCCGGTCATTGGGATGCACGGCCCAGTTCCAATGCGTTTCGTTACTCCAATAGGTGGCCTTTGGAAAAGCCAGTTTCCCTCCGGGCAGCACCGCGCCCCCGCAATGGTCGAAGTGCAGGTGCGTCAGGAAAACGTCGGTGACGTCGTTGGGTGTGAAACCATGGGCGGCCAGGCTTTTTTCCAGCGTGGCGTCCCCATGCAGATAGTAGTGGGAAAAAAAACGCTCGTCCTGTTTTGTCCCTATGCCCGTGTCAATAACGATCAGCCGGTCACCTTCTTCCACCAGCAGGCAGCGCATGGCCCAGGTGCACAGGTTGTTGGTGTCTGCAGGGTTGGTCTTGTTCCAGATCGTTTTGGGTACCACGCCAAACATGGCGCCCCCGTCCAGTTTGAAAAAGCCCGTATCAAGCGTGTACAGTCGCATAGGTTTGCGTTTTGGGCGTTACCCGCACAAACAACAGCAGGACGAACCCGATGATGAAATAGCCCATCAGCGCCAGGACGGAATTGCGCATGCCGCCTACCGATTCCGCGACGTAACCGAAGGAGGCCGTGCCGATCACCGTTCCGATCTTGTCACAAACGTCGTAAAAACTGAAGTAAGAGGCGGTATCCTTTGTCTCGGGCAGGAGCTTCGAATAGGTGGACCTGGACATGGATTGGATGCCCCCCATGACCATACCGACGAAGAACGCCAGGATATAGAATTCCATGGGGGTGCGGGTATAATAGGCAAAAACACAGATCCCGATCCAGATGACGATCAGCACGCCCAAGACAAAAATGTTCCCTGTCCGGGCGCTGAGCAGGGAGAACAGGTAGGCGCCCCCGATCGCCACGAGCTGGATGATCAGGATGGACATGATCAGGGAAGCGTCGGGCAGCTTTAGCTCTTCCGAGGCAAAATAGGTCGCCATCATCATCACGGTCTGCACGCCCATATTGTAAAAGAAAAAACTGCGCAGGTAGCGTTTGAGCGTGGGGTAGTGGACCAACTGGTTCCACACTTTGCCCAATTCATAAAATCCGTTGGTCAGGATAGAGTGTTCCGGGTGTTGTTCGGAAGCCTTGCTGGGAGGGAGGATCCTGAAGGTTAGTTGGGCAAAACCGGCCCACCAAAAACCCACCGCGGGGAAAGAAAGCCGCGCCGGCCAGGCGCCCAGACCCCAGTGGAGGTTGTCGTTGCATTCGATAACCGCGAGACAGGCAATCATCAACAACACGCTCCCCACATAGCCGAGCGCAAAACCCTTGGCGCTGACGCGGTCCTGGTCCTCTTCCGCCGCAATCTCGGGGAGATAGGCGTTGTAAAAGACGATGCTGCCGGAAAAGCCGACGGATGCTATGACGGAAAAGAACAACCCCAGGAGCACGTGGTGTTTGTCCATAAATACAAGGCAGATACATGCCAGGGACCCCATGTAACAAAAGAACTTCATAAAGCTCTTTTTGTTGCCCTTATAGTCCGCGATGGAGCTCAGGATGGGCGACAGGAAAGCGATGATCAGGTAGGACAGCGAAATGGCGTAACTCGCCATGGCCGCGCGCCCGAAAGACCGTCCGAAGAGCTCGATGTGTTCCGGCGCCACCGCCGAATAATAAGTAGGGAAAATAGTGGATGTAACGACCAGGGCATACGAAGAATTTGCCCAGTCGTACATGGCCCAACCGTTGATTACCTTTTTGGAGGCCGTCGGCATAGTGGGGGTGGTTTACTGAAGGATGCCCTTCCAGACGAGGAGCAGCACGATGATCCCCGCCAGGATGCGGTAATAACCGAAAAGCTTGAAACCGTGTTTTTTCAGGTAGTCGACGAAAAACTTCATTGCCAGGATGGCCACCACGAAAGCGATGACGTTTCCTAAGGCCAGGTATTTGATTTCGCCCGAAGCCAGGGCGCCGTGTGCCTTGTGGTAGTCCCAGAGGTCCTTGGCGGTGGCGGCGCACATCGTGGGCACGGCCAGGAAAAAGGAAAATTCGGCGGCCGCCCGGCGGGTGAGCTTTTGCTGCATCCCCCCGATGATGGAGGCGGCGCTCCGGCTGACCCCGGGGATCATGGCCAGACACTGCCAGATCCCGATGATAAAGGCTTTTGGATAGCTGATCCCTTCTTCTTCGTCGATGACGGGATTTTTGAAAACGTTGTCGATAAAAAGAAGGACAATCCCGCCCACCAGAAAGCTGACCCCCACGACGGCAGGCATCTTCAAAAGCTCCTTGATTTTATGGGCAAAAATAACGCCCAATACAAGGGCGGGAATCAGTGCGATCAGGAGCTTGCCGTAAAAACGCCAGCGGGCGAAGTCGAAGAATTTCTTCCAGTATAGCACAACCACCGCCAGGATGGCGCCCAATTGGATGCAGATTTCGAACAATTCCAGGAAGTCCGTTTTCTCCAGCCCGAGGAGGGAGCTGGTGACGATCATGTGCCCGGTGGAAGAAACCGGGAGGAATTCAGTCAGCCCTTCAACGATGGAAAGGATGATAACGTGGAGGATGCTCATGCCTTCGCCTTTGGCCTTTTCATGATGGCATAGATCTCGATGATCAGGCCGCCGACGACCAGGAGCGGCGCAATCGTCACCCGGCGGATGCTGTACACCTCGTGGGGGTCGAAGACGTTAGGATCCTTGGACTTGCCACCGGCCATCAGGAGAAGACCCAGGACGAGGACGACGCCCCCGATGATCATCCATTTGATGTTGTCGGCTTCGAAAAGGGTGGAGGTACGTTTGGCGGCAACGGTCTCTTTTTTCACGTTTTCGGCTTGTTTGGCCATGGGGTCAATGCTTTAAGGCGTCAAATGTAAACTTTTCGGCTCTAGTACAAGTCGTCGAGCTTCATTTTTAAATATTTTACCACAGACCGGTAGGTGCTGAGGTAGGTGATGCTGACCCCGATCACGAGCATGGATCCAAAAAGAGCACCCAGCAATATGTTGTCTCTCAATGCTTTGAGGTCTGGTAGCGCCTGTTCGGCCCAGAAAATCAGGGCGACGATTGCCATGATGGCCAGGACGGAGCTGATCAGCCCATTAAGGACCGCTTTCAGGCTGAACGGACGGGCGATAAAGACCCGGGTGGCCCCCACCATTTGCATGGTTTTGATCAGGAACCGGTTGCTAAACATAAATAGTTTGATGGTCGTATCGATCAGCACGATGGCGACGATGCCCAGCAGGATGACGATCACCAGGAGGATGAGCTCGGCCTTGCGGACGTTCCGGTTGAGGTTGTCGACTACGGCCACCGGGTACTTGACCTCGCTGATGATGAGGTGTTGCTGGATGTCCCGGGTGATGGCCGATAGACTGTCCTGGTTGACATATTCGCCCGCGACCTTGAAATCCAGGCTGGCCGGGAGGGGGTTGTAGTCCAGAACCCTTGACCAGTCGTCGTTCCCGTCTTTGACAAAGCGCTCCTTGGCCATATCCTTCGACACGTATTCGACCTGGCGCGTATAGGGCTGCGCGGCGATATAGGCCTTCAGGCTGTCCACTTCCCGTTGGGGGGTATTTTCCCGGATAAAGGCCTGGATCTCCACATTACCCCTAAGGTACTCTTCCAGCTTGCCGGCGTTGATGACGATCCACCCCAGGATCCCTATAATGAACAATACAAGGGCTACGCCCAGGATCGAAAAAAAATAAGAGGGCTTGGAGCGCTTGGCGGAAAACTTGCTCGTAGTAGCGGTGGTCATGTCCTCAAAAATATAGATTTTAGCTTGTTTACGTACTTTTGTTCTCCTTCTAACGAACCAGCGCCCCAAAATATTACTATGGAATATAACTTCAGAGACATCGAAAAGAGATGGCAACGCGAATGGACGCAGTCAGGCGCTTACAAGGTGGAAAATGACTTTTCCAAACCCAAATACTACGTCCTGGACATGTTCCCCTATCCCAGCGGGGCCGGTCTTCACGTAGGGCATCCCCTCGGTTACATCGCCTCGGATATATACGCCCGCTACAAACGGCTCAAAGGCTTTAACGTGCTGCATCCCATGGGGTATGACGCCTTCGGCCTGCCCGCGGAGCAATACGCCCTGGAGACCGGTCAACACCCCGCCGTGACCACGGACGCCAATATCCGTTCCTTCCGCGAACAGCTCGATAACATCGGTTTTTGCTTCGACTGGAGCCGGGAGCTCCGGACCAGCGAACCTTCTTACTATAAATGGACCCAGTGGATCTTCCTGGAGCTGTTCAACAGCTATTTTGACCGCAAAGCAGGGAAGGCCCGCCCCATCAGCGTTCTCGAAGCCGCCTTTGTCCTGGAAGGGAACGAGGGCGCGCCCTGTCCGGGGAACGAAGCGCTCCGGTTCGACTCGGTTGCCTGGGCCGGCTTCACACCTCGTGAAAAGGCCGACATCCTGATGCAATACCGCCTCGCCTATTGCGGTTACGGAGAGGTCAACTGGTGCGAGGCCCTGGGCACCGTCCTGGCCAACGACGAGGTGATCAACGGCCTGAGCGAACGCGGGGGATATCCCGTTGTCAAGAAAAAGCTCCGTCAGTGGTACCTCCGGATCACCGAATACGCCGACCGCCTCCTGGAAGGGCTCGAACGCATCGCCTTTAGCGATGCCATGAAAGAGATGCAGACCAACTGGATTGGCAAGAGCTATGGCGCGAACCTGCACTTTGCGCTTTTTGACGCCTCCGATCGCATCGAAGTCTATACCACCCGCCCCGATACCATCTTTGGGGTCGACTTCCTGGTCCTGGCACCTGAGCATGAGCTCATCCAGCGCATTGTTTCCTCTGATCAGGCCGCTGCCGTTTCCGAATATGTCACCTACGTGAAAAGCCGGAGCGAACGGGAACGCATGGCCGAGAAAAAAATTACCGGTTGCTTTACCGGGGCTTACGCTGTCCACCCCTTCGACCCGGATCGCCGCATCCCCGTCTGGATCTCCGAATACGTCCTGGCGGGTTACGGCACCGGCGCCATCATGGCCGTGCCCTGCGGGGACGAGCGCGACTTCAAGTTCGCGCAGCATTTCGGCCTCCCCATTACCAACATCATCGGCTCCCATTATACCGGTGAGGCCGCCAACCCCACCAAAGACGCCGTTCTTTCCAACAGCGGGTTTCTGGACGGGCAGGTCATGCGCGATGCCATCGGTGTCGTCATCGACCGTCTGGAATCCATGAAGATCGGCCGCCGCAAGGTGAACTTTAAGATGCGCGACGCCGCCTTCAGCCGCCAACGCTACTGGGGCGAACCGTTCCCGATCGTCTGGTCGGACGGGATTGCTTCACCGTTGCCCGTTTCGGAACTCCCCCTCGAACTGCCCCACATCGAGAAATATGGCCCCGGCCCAGAGGGCGAAGGCCCCCTGGCCAACATTCCCGCCTGGACCGCCCGTCACCTGGAGACCAACACCATGCCCGGGTATGCCGGCAGCAGTTGGTACTTCCTGCGGTATATGGACCCTGGGAATAATACTGCCTTTTGCGACCGGCGCGTCAGCGACTACTGGAACCAGGTCGACCTCTATATAGGCGGCACCGAACACGCCGTCGGACACCTCCTCTACAGCCGTATGTGGACAAAGGTCCTGTTCGACCTCGAACACATCGGCTTTGACGAGCCGTTTAAGCGGCTGGTGAATCAGGGGATGATACAGGGGAGCAGCCGGCTCGTATACCGGGTCCGCGAAACCGGCCAGTTTGTTTCCGCCGGCCTGCGCGGCGCTTATGAAACCGACGCATTGCATGTAGACGTCAATATCGTTGACGGGCTTGAGCTCGATCTGGAGGCGTTCCGCGCCTGGCGTAAGGAATATGCCAACGCTGACTTTATTCTCGAAGACGGCCGTTATATCTGCGGAACCGAAGTGGAAAAAATGAGTAAGCGCCTTTTCAACACCGTTAACCCGAATGTGTTGGTGGAACGCTACGGCGCCGACACCTTCCGCATGTACGAAATGTTCCTCGGCCCCGTTGAGCAAAGCAAACCCTGGGACACCAAGGGCATCGAAGGCGTCCACCGCTTCCTGCGCAAGCTCTGGCGTTTGTTCTTTGACGAGCAAAAAGGCGCCGTCTGGAACGACGCCACCCCGACTGACGCGGAACGCAAGGTCCTCCACAAGGCCATCAAAAAGATCGAGGAGGATACCGAGCGTTTTTCTTTCAATACCGCGGTCAGCGCCTTTATGATCTGCACCGGCGAACTCGCCGACCTGGATTGCCACAAAAAGGCCATCCTGGGCCCGCTGCTGATCCTGCTCACGCCCTACGCACCTCACGTTTCTGAGGAACTCTGGCACCAACTGGGCTACAGGACGTCCATCCTGGACGCTCCATACCCCGTGTTCGAGCCCAAGTACCTTGTCGAGTCATCCAAGGTCTATCCCATCGCCATCAACGGCAAGACCCGTACCGAAATGGACATCGCCCTCGATGCGTCCACCGCGGACGTCGAACGCATGGTGCTGGCCAACGACATCGTCCAGAAATGGCTCGACGGGAAGCCCCACAAGAAGGTGGTGTATGTGCCGGGGAAGATGATTAATGTGGTGATGTAAAAAAGGGCGCCCTCTTTTAAGACAACAAGACTTCCGCTGAAACGCCAAGTTCTCTTCGAAAGATTTTTGCCAACTCCAGCGTCAACGGTTTTCTTTTGTTGAGGACGGCGGAGATATACCCCTTTGACCCCACCTTGCCGACGAGGTCTTTGTTCCGCAACCCCTTCTCCTGCATTTTAGCTTTAATCGCGTCAATAGGATCGGGGTAAGGAATTGGGTAGTGCTGGTCTTCGTAATGCTTGATCAGCAGTAGAGCTACCTGAAGGGTTTCGCCCTCCGGTGAATTGGGCTTTACTTTTTTTTCAAAAAGGCTGTCGACCCACTCCAGGTAGGCTTCGTAGTCTTTCTTTGTTTTTATAGGCTTGAGCGTCATTATTATTTTGCTTTGTAGGTCACGGTGCGCACGTCCACTTTATCGTATGCAGAATGCGGACCGAACCATTTGATTTGTATTGCTTTATATTCAAACACCATCCGGACAACCAGCCGGTATTTGTTACCGCAGATATTAAACACGACCCTATCATCTCCTACCAGGCTGGCGGTTGGATAGTCCCTTTTTAATTCATTGAAGCTTTTGTAGTTCCCTAGCAATAGGTCGTGATACCATTCCTGTAAAGCAAAGGCAGCGTCCGGATATTTCCTGCAAAACTCCAATAGGGTCTTTCGGGCAATGATGTTGAACACATCCCAAAAATACTAAAAAGTTTTCTATTAGAGAACTTTTTTAAATGACGGTTTACTCCGTCTTCAAACTCTTCACCGGATTCGCCAGCGCCGCACGGATCGCCTGAAAGCTCACCGTGCACACCGTGACCATGAGCGCCCCGCCGGCCGCCAGGCCGAGGATCCACCAGGACACGGAGACGCGGTAGTCGTATTGCGCGAGCCAGGTGCGCATAAAGTACGTAGACAACGGCACTGCCACCAGGCAGGAGATGACCACCAGCTTGACAAAGTCACCCGTCAGCAGCCCCCAAAGGCGGACGACGGAAGCGCCGAGGACTTTGCGGATGCCGATCTCTTTCGTGCGCTGTTCGGCCGTGTAAGAGGCCAACCCGAACAGGCCCAGGCAACTGATCAATACGGCGAGGAGGGCAAAGAAGGCGGCCAGCTTACCCACACGTTCTTCCGCCTGAAATTTGGCGGCGTAGGCTTCGTCGGTGAAGTCGTAGTCGAAGGGCGCCGAGGGGACGAGGTGTTTGAACACCGCGGCGATCTTGGGGAGGGCCACGCCTGCGGGGACGTCGGGACGGATGCGAAGCGTGATCCAACTGGGGGCGCCACCCATCCAATAAAGGGTTTGTTTTACTTTTTGGAAGGGCGAGTTCATGACCATGTCCTTGACGACGCCTATGATGTGAAAGTTCTTATCAAAATGATCGTCGGGGATGGACCAGTGTACCGTGGTGCCGGTGGCGCGGGTGAGCCCCATGTACCGGGCCGCGGTTTCGTTGATGATAAAGCCGGTGGAGTCGGTGGGAAATGACCGGGAAAAGTCGCGGCCTTCCACGAGCTGGAAGCCGACGGTTTTTCCGTATTCCGGGGATACCCGGACGACGGCGAAGTCGACGTCCATATTCGGGTCCATTCCTTTCCATGTAACCCCTCCGGTATTGGACCAGGTGGAGGTAACGGGGAGGGAGGATTCGGCCACGTTGCTCACGACGCCGGTGGCATCGAGTTCGGTGGAAAGACGGTCGAATATCCCGTTGAAGTCGGGTGTGGTCATGGGGAGTTGGAGGAGTCCCTGGCGATCATAGCCCACAGGCCGGTTCCGGGCATATTGTACCTGGTGGTAGACGATGAGCGTCCCGATAACGAGGGCGATCGAAATCGTGAACTGGAAGACGACGAGGACCTTGCGGGGCAGGCTGGAGGAACGGTTCCTGAGCACGCGGATCGGCCGGAAGGACGACAGGTATAAGGCCGGGTAGCTGCCGGCCGCCACCCCCGTAAACAGGACGAAAACGGCGCCCGCAGCCCAGAACCAGGGGTCGCTCCAGGGCATGGGGATCTTCTTCCCCGACACCTCGTCGAACCAGGGCAGGATGAGCTGCACAAGAACAAGGGCGGCCAGCCAGGCGAGACTGGCCAGGAGGACGGACTCGCTGAGGAACTGGCGGACCAGCGCCGGTCTCCCGGAACCGATCGTTTTGCGGATGCCGACCTCCTTTGCCCGTTTTTCGGACCGGGCGGTGCTCAGGTTCATGAAATTGATGCACGCCAGCAGGAGTACGAACACACCGATGCAACCGTAGAACCACACGAACTTCATGGCCTCGCTGGTGACTTCCACGCGGTGCTCGAAATAATTGTGTAGGTGCCAGTGGCTCATGGGGTGTACAAAGATGGCGGGGTCGTTGGCCCTTCTCCCGGCGTCCAGGTGTGGATATTCGATGTTGCGGATATGGGCGGACGCCGTGGCAAAGCTCGTATGCGGCGATAGCAGGACATAGATGTGAAAAGAATTGTCGTTCCAGTTCCCCAGGTCACCCTTAACAAAGTTGTTGGTGGACACCAGGAGGTCCCAGGGCGCGATAAAGGTGGTGTTATAAAAACTGGAATTATCGGGGAGATCGTCGTACACACCCGTCACGGTGACGGTACTGGTGTTGTCGATGGTCACAGTTTTACCCAGGGCGCTTTCCTGGCCGAAAAGGCGCTCGGCAGCCCCGCCCGACAGGAGGATGGAATGTGGGTCGGACAACCCGCGCCGGGACCCCTCGCGCATGTGCAAAGTGAGCATGTCCGGCGCCGCGGGTTGCATATAGGCGCCGCTTTGGGTAAATTTTTTATCCCCCGCGCTCAGGATGTGGTCGTCGCTTCCCGAAGAGAGGACCACGGCGTCGAAGTCGGACGCATAGGTCGTCCGGACCGCGTCCGCCAGGGGGAGCGGAAGGTAATCGTACGTGCTGTTCAGGTCCGTCCCGTTGTGGGTCTTCAACTGCCCGATGCGGTCGTAGTTCGCGTGATAGGTATCGAAGGACAACTCGTCCCTGATCCAAAGCCCGATGAGGATGGCGACGGCCATCCCGGCCGCGAGGCCCCCGATATTGATCAGGGAGGAGGTCCGGTTGCGCAGGAGGTTGCGCCAGGCGAGTTTGAGGTAGTTGCGGAGCATACCTGTCCTGGCGCCAAAAAAATGCCGGAAGCACAAGCGGCTAAAAGCCATGGGCTTGTACTTCCGGCAGGCCGGGCAACCGTCCGCTTTTGATACGGCAGGTGTCCGGTCTAGTTCCCGGTCTCCTTGAGCATTTCCTGCACCGCCGCCTCCAACTGGGTATCCTTACCCGACAGGAAATCCTCATACGGCAGGGGCACCCGTATATCCGGTTCCACCTGCAGGTTTTCGGTCGGCCGGTTTTCCTTCCCGATGGTGGCAATCATCGGTATACCGAAAACCATCGTGGGATCGATCTGCTGCTCCCACCAAACGGCGGTACCGGTGCCGGCCACAGGCATCCCGATGAGTTTGCCGATGCCCTGCTCCTTATAAGCGTAGGGGAAAATAAAGGCGTCGCTGTAGTTGCTTTCGCTCATCAGCACGCACGACGGTTTTTGCCAGCGGGCCATGGGTTCTCCGCCTTCCAGCAGGTGACCCTGGGGGGCAAAGGACAGGTAGTGTTTGCCGCTGAGGAAGGTACTCAGGTCGTCGTGTAACCAGCCGCCTCCGTTAAAACGGGTGTCCACGATCAGGGCCTGCTTGTCAAAGTTTTTCCCCATGACCACGTCGTAGGTTTCGCGGAAGCTGGCGTCGTTCATGGCCTGTACGTGTACATAGCCAATCTTGCCCCCGCTGAGCTTGTTGACCATGGCGTCCATCTTTTTTACCCAGCGTTTGTACAACAAGGCGCCTTCCGCGCCCCGGCCGATCGGGCGGATGCTTTCGTCCCAGCGGGTGCCGGTGGCGGGGTCGTAGATGCTTAAGAGGGTGTTGTCGCCCTCGGCGAGGTTGAGCCATTTTGCCCAGTCCTCGTTGTCGGTGATCGCGTTGCCGTTGATCTTTTCCAGGATGTCCCCGGCTTTGATTTTGGAGGCGTTCTTGTCTACAGGTCCGCCTTCGATCACGTCGGAGATCTTCAGCCCGTTACCGGTATAGGTTTCGTCGTACAAAAGGCCGAGACTGGCGGTCCGGTCGGGGTTGGCCGGGTTGGGGCCATAACGGCCGCCGGTATGCGATGAATTGAGCTCGCCCAGCATTTCGCTGAGGAGTTCCTGGAAGTCGTAGTTGTCGCTGATGTAAGGTAAGAAGCGCGCATAGGTGGCTTTGTAGCCAGCCCAATCGATCCCGTGGATGGTGGGGTCGTACAGCTTTTTCGTCACCTGTCTCCAGGCGTGTTCGAAGATGTAGGCCCTTTCCGCCGCGGCGTCGAGGTCCATCACGCCGTTGATCCCGATGGGGGTTACTTTCCCGCCATCGACGTCGATTTTGGCCAGGCCACCGTGGTTGCTGAGGAAAAGACTTTTGCCGTCCTTGCTCAGTTCTATCGAGCTCCCGTCACCGCTGAGCTTGGCCAGGATGTGGGTGTCGTGTGTTCGGGGCTCGGTGACCCAAAGGTCAAACCCCTTCTCGAAAGCCGACAGGTAAAAAAGCTTGCTGCCGTCGGCATTCAACGCGTAGTCTGCTAAGGAGGAGCTGTTGATCGTAAGGCGGACCTTGCGGCTATCCAGGTCCGTTAGGTCGAGGACGAGGTCCTTTGTTTTAGCAGACGTGTCTTTCTTATCCTTCCCTTCTTTCTCCTGAAGAAGGGCGTAGTCGTCCTTGCTTAGCTGGAAACGGTCGTAGGCATTCTTATCGAAAAAGACAACGTAGACATCCTGCTCCCGGCTGCCTTGGTTGGCCAGCGATTTGCGGCCTTCCCGGCCACTGGTCCAGGTCATTACTTTTCCGCCCATGCCCCACTTGGCGTTGCCCTCGCCGAACCCGCTGTTGACCGGGTACTGGATGGTGCCGGACCCGTCCGCCTTGATCAAGGCCGCGTGGCTGCTGAAAAAATGACCGCGTTGGTCCTCCGTGATGATCCACTTGTTGTCCGGGCTCCACTGAAAATCCCAATCTCCGTCTGCGTAGGAATAGTTGTGGCCTTCGGGGAGAAGGGTGCGGGATTGCTTGCTGGCGAGGTTGTACACCTTGAGGACATTGCGCTCTTCGATATAGGCGATCTCCTTACCGTCGGGAGAGTATTTCGGTTGGTATTCCTCCGCGGCCGTGGCGATCAACGGCTCTTCCTTGATCAGCGTGGAGGCATAGAAATAAGGTTCTTCGGCGCGTACGATCGAGGCTTTGTAAATATCCCAACTGTCTCCTCTTTCGGTGGCATACACCAGGCTGCGGCCGTCCGGGGCCCACTCGACCATGCGCTCCTGTTGGGGAGTGCGGGTGATGCGTTTGGTTTGTGTGCCTTCCACACTGGTCACAAAGACTTCTCCCCTGCACACAAAAGCAATTTCCTTGCCATTGGGGCTGACCGTGAATTCGGTGATGTTGCCGTTGATGGGCAGGTTCTTTTCCACCCCCGCCCGGCCGTCGTTCTCGATACGGATGGCGACTTTGGCGGGCTGACCGCCTTCCTTCATCGTATAGATCTCCCCGTTCCAGGTGAAACAAAGGGTGTTGTCCTGGGACCGGCTCAGGTGCCGCACCGGGTTGTCTTTAAAGGTCGTCAGCTGAACGGGGGTGCCGCCGCCGGTGGTGGTCTTAAAAAGGTTTTGGTTGCCGTTTTGCTCGCTGAGATAATACACGCTTTGGTCATCCCCGCCCCATACCGGTTCGCGGTCTTCACCCGGAAATGACGTAACCCGCGTATACTTGCCGCTCCCGATGTCAAAGACCCAGATGTCTTTGGTGACCGCCGAGGTGTGGTGTTTGCGCCATTCGTCTTCATATCCTTTGGTATCCTGGAAGACGATGGCCGTGCCCTTGCTGTTGTAGTGCGCGTTTTCAATACCTGCGGCGCTCACCAGGACGGGTCTTCCGCCCCCGACGGACACCTTATACAGGTTTTTGAAAAGCCCGGTCGGGTAGCGTACGCTTTGGGCCGGGGCGTTACGCCCGCTGCCAAAGATGACCGTTTTATCATCCGGGGAGAAATCATAAGGATAGTCGTTTGCGCTATTGTAGGTGAGGCGTACCGGTGTACCCCCCGTGGCGGGCATGACAAAAACGTCGAAGTTGCCATAGCGGTCCGATGCAAAAGCAATGGTTTTGCCGTCATGGCTCCAGACGGGCATCATATCGTGGGCTTCGTGGATCGTCAACGGCGTCGCTACGCCGCCCGCCGCATCCACGCGGTAGATGTCACCCTTATACCCGAAGGCGATCGTTTTTCCATCCGGGGAGATGGCGGGGTAACGCAGCCATAGCGGTGGGTTTTGTGCTTGAAGTAGGGAGGTACTCGCGCTGAGACCCAAGGTCAGCAACCAGATTTTCTTCATGATGTAGTTTTTAGTAATGTTGCACCGAAGGACATAAATATACACCCCCGGACCATGAATCCAAAACCGCTCGAAACATTCCAACGTGCACTGGAGGCTGGGTTTCAGCCGGTGGTACCTTTTCATCCGGGTGTCGATCGTATTTCTCCGCTTGATCTTTCCGCGGCCAATGTGGATCTTACGGATTCGGTATATGACGATCTGGATAAGTTCAATGCTTTTATCGAAGAAACCCGTGTCCGTAGCGGGGCGCGGTATCTGGTGGGGGGGTATGGGGAGCTAAGAAAAATATATGGGATCAGCCCGCTCTTTGACGAGGCGCTCCGCGACGGCGCCGCGGCAGCCGAGCCACGCCGTTTTCATCTTGGCATCGATATCTGGGGCCCCGCGGGCACACCCGTATATGTGCCTGTCGCGGGCCGCATCCATAGCCTCGCGTGGAACGGCGCCCGGGGCGATTACGGCGGTACGATCATCCTGGAACACGGATTGCTGGAATATGGGTCGCCCGGGCAGGGGTCGCCCGGCGCACATTGGTATTCGCTGTATGGCCACCTGAGCAAAGCATCGCTGGAGGGCAAGCGCGAAGACGACGTTTTCACCGCGGGCGCGGAACTGGCCGCCTTCGGCGAACCCGCGGAAAACGGCTGGTGGCCGCCCCACCTGCACCTGCAGGTGATCCTTGACCTACAGGGCATGAAGGGCGACTACCCCGGTGTATGCCGCTATTCGGAGCGGGAGTCCTACCTACGCAACTGCCCGAACCCCGTGGGTCTGTTGACGTTTATGCGATCGTAAAATCCACCGTAGTTCCCTGTTCGTACGCCTTCTTCCTTAAAAAATTCCCCGGGGAAACCCAGGTCTATGGCGCTGACGTTGTCCAGGCGTTCCAACTGCTCCGGCGTGAGCCGGACGTCGACGACGCGGAGGTTCTCGGCCAGTTGTTCCGGCCGGGTCGCGCCGACGATGGGGATGCAGTGAAAGGAACCCGACCGCGTCCATTGCAGCGCCACGTGTGCGGGGGCGACGCCCAGCTCCCGGGCCACGTCCACGACGGTTTCCGTGATGGCCTGGCTGCGGGCGTCCAGGCGTTTGCTTTCGGGTTTGATCCGGCCCTTTTCGCCCCGGAGGTATTTGCCGCTGAGCGCACCGCCCGCCAGTGGTGCCCAGGGTGTCAGGGTCAATCCGAAGTGACGCGCCATGGGGATCAATTCGCGCTCCGGCGTGCGTTGCAACAGGCTATACTCCACCTGCAGGGCAATGAGGGGCGACCAACCCATACAAGCCGCGAGTGTATTGCCCTGGGCCACTACCCAGGCCGGCGTATCGCTGATCGCGGCGTACCGGATCTTGCCCTGGCGCACCAGGTCGTCCAAACCCCGGAAGACCTCCTCGATGGGGGTCAGCAGGTCCCAGATGTGCAGGTAAAGGACGTCGATAAAGTCCGTTTGCAAACGGCGGAGGCTTCCTTCGACACTGCGCATCATGTTTTTCCGGTTATTCCCGGAAGCGTTGGGATTGGTTTGGTTATCGAAGAGCGAATACTTGGACGCCACCACAAAAAAATCCCGGTCGCGGGTGCCCATGAACTCCCCGATGTACTTCTCGCTGCTGCCGTCTTTGTAGCGGTTGGCGGTGTCGATAAAGTTCCCGCCCGCGGAGGCAAAGTCTTCCAGTATCCGGAAGCTGGTGGCCTTGTCCGCGCCCCAGCCGTTCTCCGTGCCAAAACCCATCGCGCCGAGACAAAGCTCGGAGACCTTTAACCCGCTTCGTCCGAGTAGTGTGTAATTCATCTTTGTTGCTGTTTGTGTCCCTAAAGATAAAGCCTTAGGTTTGTACCGGATATGAGCAACCCCCACTTACAAGGCGGACAGGAACACCAGGGCGCGGCGGATCGCGAGTTCGAGAACAATATCCGGCCCCGGGAAATGGAAGAATTTTCCGGGCAGGCCCAGATCGTGGAAAACCTGAAGGTGTTTATCAAGGCCGCCAAGAAGCGGGGAGAAGCGCTGGATCACGTTCTTTTCCATGGCCCTCCGGGTCTTGGCAAAACCACCCTGAGCCGGATCGTTGCCGCCGAGCTGGGTGTCGGAATTAAGGAGACCTCCGGACCCGTGATCGAAAAACCCGGCGACCTGGCGGGTCTTTTGACCAGCCTGGAACCCAACGGTGTGTTGTTTATAGACGAGATCCACCGTTTGTCGACCGTGGTGGAGGAATACCTCTACGCAGCCATGGAAGACTACCGTATCGACATCCTCATCGACTCGGGACCCAATGCGAAAAGCATCCAGATCAGCCTCAACCCTTTTACCCTTGTCGGCGCCACGACCCGGAGCGGTCTTTTGACGGCGCCCCTGCTCTCGCGGTTCGGGATCAAGTCCCGGCTCGAATACTACGACGCAGCTACCCTACAAAAAATCGTGGCCCGCTCCGCGGCCATCCTGAATACCCGCATCACTTCCGACGCCTCCCAGGAGATCGCCCGTCGCAGCCGGGGTACGCCCCGTATCGCCAACGGCCTGCTCCGCCGCGTCCGCGACTTTGCCCAGGTGCTGGGCAACGGTGTCATCGACCTGGCGATCACCCAACACAGTCTCCGCGCCCTTAACGTGGATGAACACGGTCTCGATGAAATGGACAACCGCATCTTAGGCGCCATCATCGACAAATTCAAGGGCGGTCCTGTCGGTTTGACCACCATCGCCACGGCGGTGGGCGAAGAACCCGGCACACTCGAAGAAGTGTATGAGCCCTTTCTTATCCAGGAGGGATTTATCAAACGCACGCCCCGCGGCCGTGAGGCCACCGAAAAGGCGTATGAGCACATGGGCAGGAAGATGGGGTCCCGTGGCGGAGAGCCTACGTTGTTCTAAAGCCCCTTGCAGATTTTTTTCACAATCCCCGGTCCCTCGTAGATAAATCCCGTCCACACCTGGACGAGCAGGGCGCCCGCGTCGAATTTTTCCCGGGCATCTCCGGCGGTGAATACGCCCCCGGACCCGATGATCGGGAGGTCGCCGCCGGAGCGTTCGCGGATGTGCCGGATCACTTCGGTGGAGCGCGCGCGTAAAGGAGCGCCGCTCAGGCCGCCGGCGCCGATGGAGGTCACGGTGGCGGAAGGAGTGCTCAGCCCTTCGCGGCTGATGGTGGTATTGGTGGCGACTAGCCCGCTGAGCCGGACGGTGTTGGCCAGGTCGATGATGTCGTCGAGCTGGCCTTCGGTAAGGTCGGGGGCGATCTTGAGCAGCAGCGGGCGGGGTTGGGCGAGGCCCTGGTTGAGTTCCTGGACGTTGCCAAGGATACGGAGCAGGGCATCCTTCTCCTGGAGGGCCCGGAGACCGGGTGTGTTGGGAGAGCTGACGTTGACGACGAAGTAGTCCACGCAGTCCTGAAGGGCCTTGAAGCAAAGCGTGTAGTCCTTCTCCGCGTCCTCGTTGGGGGTGTCCTTGTTTTTGCCGATGTTGCCGCCTACGATGAGGGCGTTATGCCCCGTTCCTCCGCCCCGCTCCCGCCAGGCACGCACCCGGTCGGCGGCGGCTTCGGCGCCTTCGTTGTTAAAACCCATGCGGTTGATCAGGGCTTTGTCCGGCGGCAGCCGGAACAACCGGGGCTTGTCGTTGCCGGGTTGGGGCCGGGGGGTGACCGTACCGATCTCGACAAAACCAAACCCCAGTGCGTCGAGTTCGGAAAGATAGACGGCGTTTTTGTCAAAACCCGCGCCCAGGCCGACGGGATTGCGGAAGGTAAGCCCCCAGGCGGTGCGGGGGAGTTCGGCGGCAAAAGCGCGGCTCAGCCAGGTATGCACAGGAGGAATGCCGTCGGCCGCCCTGAGGACGTCCATGGCAAAATGATGGACGGATTCGGTGGAAAAGTTGAACAAAATCCGTCGGAGCAGTGCGTACATCATGAGGGAACGAAGATAGTCGGAAATTTTGTAGGTTTGAGTTGACTAATCGACATGGTTATGCAAGACGCTTTTATCGTAGCAGGATACAGGACGGCTGTAGGCAAGTCCAAACGCGGGGGGCTGCGGTTTTTCAGGCCGGACGACCTCGCCGTAGAGGTGATCAACGGGGTGTTGGCTTCCCTTCCCCAACTGGAAAAGCAACGGGTGGACGACCTGATCGTAGGGAACGCCGTCCCGGAAGCGGAGCAAGGCTTACAGATCGGCAGGATGATCTCGGTAAGGGCGTTGGGGATCGACGTTCCGGGGATGACGGTCAACCGGTATTGCGCCTCCGGTTTGGAGACCATTGCCATCGCCACGGCCAAGATCCGGAGCGGGCAGGCGGAATGCATCATCGCGGGAGGAACGGAGAGCATGAGCCTTGTGCCGACCTCCGGCTGGAAAACGGTTCCCGCCTGGTCGGTGGCGTCGACTACGCCGGACTACTACCTGAGCATGGGGCTGACGGCCGAAGCGGTCGCCAAGGAATTTAACGTCTCCCGGGAGGACCAGGACCAGTTTGCCCTGCGTTCTCATCAAAGGGCCCAGGTGGCCATAAAAGAAGGCTATTTCAAGCCGGGTATACTCCCGATTAATGTGGAGGATACGTTCGTAGATCCTTCCGGCAAGAGGCAAAAGAAAACCTACGTCGTCGATACGGATGAAGGGGTCCGGGCAGACACTTCCCTGGAAGCCCTGGGCAAACTCAAACCCGTCTTTGCGGCGGGTGGGTCGGTCACGGCAGGGAACTCCTCCCAAACCAGCGACGGGGCCGCCTTTGTCGTGGTCATGGGGGAAAAGATGGTCAAGGAACTAGGGATCACTCCCCTTGCCCGTCTCGTATCCTGCGCTTCGGCCGGTGTACACCCCCGCATCATGGGGATAGGTCCGGTGGCAGCAGTTCCCCGCGCCCTCAAACAGGCCGGGATGTCCCTCAGCCAGATCGACCTCGTGGAGCTCAACGAGGCTTTTGCCAGCCAGTCCCTCGCGGTCATCCGTGAATTGGGGATGAACCCCGACATCGTCAACATCAATGGGGGCGCCATTGCCCTGGGGCATCCCTTGGGTTGCACAGGGACGAAGCTCACCATCCAGATGATGCACGAGCTGCGCCGTCTGAAGAAAAAATATGGGATGGTGACCGCCTGCGTCGGTGGCGGGCAGGGGATTGCGGGCATCATCGAGTTGCTGAACTAGCGGCTCCGCAGGCAACGCGCTGCTTACTACCCGTACTTTTTCACGGGGTGCTCCCTGTAATGGGGATCATAGCGTACAAAAAACCACAGGTACACCGTCCTGCTCAGGCGCATCAGCCAGGGCTGTAACAGGAACAGGAACCCGATGCACGATCCCAGGCACCAGAAGATGCGGTTGTCCTCGGAGGAAAAACCGATGAGGACCCACCAGGCTACGAACCAGGCCACGATCAGGGCCACGGACAGGGCGTAGCTGACATACCCGGTCCCGTAATAGAAACCAGGTTCCAGCTCCGTGGGCTGTTTGCACACGGGGCATTCTTCGTTCATGTCGGTGGTGTGTTTGAGGTTGTAGGCGCTGTAGTCCTTGAACAACCTGCCACGGCGGCACCGGGGGCACCGCATGTTCAGCATGCTCCAGAGATAGTTGGGGCGGGGTTCTTGCGTACTCATATCAATTAGCACTTAAAGCCGGGGTAATGGTTTTTTTCCTTTCGCCGATCTGTTGTCTCCACATCGCGTAATACAGTCCTTTCAGCTCCAGAAGGGATTCGTGCGAACCCGTCTCTACGACCTCGCCTTGTTCAAGCACGTAGATCCGGTCGGCGTGCATGATGGTCGACAGCCGGTGGGCGATGAGGACACAGATCTGGCCGCCTTCCGCGGAAATTTCCCGGATGGTGGCGGTGATGGATTCTTCGGTGATGGAATCCAGGGCGGAGGTGGCTTCGTCGAAGATCAGCAGGGCCGGTTTACGCAGGAGCGCCCGGGCAATCGACAGGCGTTGTTTTTCCCCACCGGACACCTTCATCCCGCCCTCTCCGATGACTGTTTCAATCCCTTTGTCGGCCCTGGCGAGCAGCCGGTCGCAGGACGCTTTGTGCAGGGCTTCCATCAATTCCGCGTCCGTGGCGTTGGGGGCGACGAACAACAGGTTTTCCCGGATGCTGCCCGAAAAAAGTTGGGTATCCTGGGTCACGAAGCCGATCTGGTTGCGAAGGTCGTCGAGGTGAATATCCTTGCCGTCGATATGGTTGTAGGTGATGCGCCCGTCTTGCGGCTGGTACAGCCCGACCAGCAACTTCATGAGCGTGGTTTTACCCGAACCGGAAGGCCCGACGAAGGCAATGGTCTCGCCCTTGTCCGCCTTGAAGCTGATGTCCTGGACGGCCTTTTGCGAGGCGCTCCGGTGCTGGAAACCGACGTTTTCGAAGGACAGTGTCTGGATGGCCCCCAGGTGTATAGGGTGCAGGGGTTCTTCCTCCACCGGTTTTTGCATCAGGTCGTGAAAGTTTTTGAGCGACGCCTCCGCTTCCCGGTAGGACAAAATGATGTTCCCCAGGTCCTGTAACGGGCCGAAGATAAAGAACGAATAAAACAGCATGGTCATCACCTGGCCCGCGGTGATATGGCTTTGGAAAACCAGCCACAACAACAGGAACATGATGGACTGCCGGAGGAAGTTGACAAACGTGCCCTGTGCAAAGTTCAGGGGCCGGATGTTCTTGACTTTTTTGAGCTCCAGGCCGAGGATCTTGAAGGTGTTCTGATTGAGCCGTTTGATCTCCTGGTTGGTCAACCCCAGGCTTTTGACCAGCTCGATGTTCCGAAGGGATTCGGTGGTGCTTCCCGCCAGGGCGTTGGTTTCGGCGACAATTTTCTTTTGTATGCCTTTGATCCTGCGGCTCAGGACGCTGGTCATCCAGGACAGGATCAACATGCCGCCCACATACATGGGTACGATGGACCAGTGGAGAACAAAGGAATAGATGCACACGAAGACCACCCCCACGAGGATGCCAAACAGTACGTTGACAAAAGACAGGATAAACTTCTCCGTATCGGCCCTTACCTTGGTCAGGGTGGACAGCGTTTCCCCGCTCCGCTGGTCTTCGAACTCGTTAAAGGGAAGCGCCATGGACCGCTTCAACCCGTCGGTGAAGATGGTGGCGCCAAATTTCTGGACGATCACCTGGCTGTAATAATCCTGGAAGGCTTTGGCGATCCGGGACACCATGGCCACGCCGATCAGGATGCCGAGGTATTTTGCGACACCCAAAGCATATTGGGCTGCCGACCGCGGGGCGCCGGGCACGAAGTTTTTATAGTCTTTGCCGGCGTTGAAGTTGTGCGGATGGTTGGCGAACATATCGATGATTTTCCCCAGGTAGATGGGGTCCAGCATTGAAAACGCCTGGTTGATGGCCGCCAGCCCCAACGCCAGCAGCACGATCCATTTATAGGGTTTTAAATAAAAGAGCAACAGTTTCATAACAAATCATAGTTTCTATATTCGAAAAGCCGTTTCCCGGTTTTTTGTTCCAGCCAGTACAGTATGCGGTCCTTTGTCTTTTTGAATTTTTTCTGCCGGGTATCGAAGTCAAACACCCAGTCTTCCGCGGACACCCGGTTTTCCATCACCGCGGGATGTGTTCCCCGGAAATGGGCAAGGGAGTCGATGTCTTTGTGCAGGTATTCGTCCGCGCCCGTAGGCAGCGCCTGGGTCCAGGTCGCCATGTCTTTGTCGTTTCGCCAAAGGGAAGGGAAATAGCGGAGCTTTTTCTCGTGCTCCCGGGGATCCTTAACCCATCCGTAGTGATAGATAAACGCATCCACCGGTTTGACCTTTAGCTTGCGCAGCGCGCCCGTGGCGGGATCCACCACCCGGAAACCCTGGGCATCCTTGAAAGAGTGGATATTTTTGTCGTTCCGGACGACGCGGATTTCGCGGCTGTACCAACGCCGGCTGTCCCCTACAAAACGGTAGCTCCCGAAAAAGTGTTCGTACCGGAAAAGCAGGCCCTCCACCTTTGGATCGTCCCGGTAGCGTTCCATCGTCTGCCGGATGGCATCGAGGTATTGTTCGTGCACCACCTCGTCCGCCTGAAGATAAAATGCCCAGTCGCTTTGCGGGGAAATGGCGGCAAAGGCCTTGTCCGTTTCCACCGCGAGGACCTTCCCGCCTTCCCTCAGCGCTTCATCCCACACCGACGGGACGATCCGGATTTTCGGGGAGTCGATGGAGCGGATCAGGGCTTCCGTTTCGTCTTCCGAGTTGCCTACGCAAACCACAAATTCATCGACAATGGGGAGAATGGACCGGATGGATTCAACAACAGGGTATCCGAATTTGACGGCGTTGCGCACGAAGGTAAAACCACTCACTTGCATGGGTGCAAAGGTAGGATTTTTCTACGGCGGGCCGTCTTTGTCCAGACCCCGGTACTGGAGCGCCTCCGCGATATGCTCGGGTCTCAGGGTCCGCTCCCCGCCTAAGTCGGCGATGGTCCGGGCGATTTTCCGCACGCGGTCGTAGGCCCTCGCCGACAGGTGCAGTCGTTCCATGGCGCCGCGTAGCAGCTTCCCTGCTCCTTCCGGCACGGGGCAATACCGTTGCACAAGGGCGGCGTTCATGTGGGCGTTCCCGTAGACGCCGGGGTGGGCGGCAAAACGCTGTGCTTGAATCGCCCGCGCGGCGCAGACGCGGGCGCGCACCGTAGCGGAGGTGTCGCCGGCGTAGAAGCCCTGCGCCACCTGCCCCCCGTCGTCCGGGCGCGGCGGGTCGCCGCCCGCTTCCTTCCACTCCAGCTCCTCAAACCCCATGGGGCCCACGCCCACCTGTAGATCAATCCTGTCGAGCAGCGGCCCGGACACCCGTTGCCAGTACCGGCGGATAGCCGTATCGGGGCAGGTGCAGGGCTTGTATGGATGGGTATGATAGCCGCAGGGGCAGGGATTCATAGCAGCCACGAGCATGAAAGAGGCGGGGAAGTCCAGGTTTCCGCTTACCCTTGATATGTGTACGACGCGGTCCTCCAGGGGCTGACGGAGGTATTCGAGGGCCATCCGGGGAAATTCAGGGAGTTCATCCAGAAAGAGGACCCCGTTGTGGGCCAGGGATATTTCACCCGGTCCGGGCGGTTTTCCGCCTCCCACCAGGGATGTGGCGCTGGAACTGTGGTGGGGCGAACGAAAGGGGCGTTGGGTCACCATGGAAACACCCGCGGGGATCCTTCCTGCCACGCTGTGGACACGGGTGACCTCGATGGCCTCCTCCCTGGTGAGCGGCGGGAGGATACCGGGCAGCAGTTGGGCCAGCATGGTTTTGCCCGTGCCGGGCGGGCCGACGAGCAAAACGTTGTGACTGCCGGCGGCGGCAATCTCCAGGGCACGCTTGGCCAGGTGCTGACCCCTGACATGACAAAAGTCGAGGGGGCCGAAGGCGCGGTCAAACCGCGGGGCGCGGGTGGCAACGATCGACCCGGCGGTGTCTGGCGCCCTGCCGGGGGTCTTCACCCGGTGTGACGACGCCGCGCCGTCCCGAAACACCTCCACCACCTCACGGATATGCCGAACGCCAAAAACCGGAAGACCATCCGCCAGCGACGCCTCGGCCGCATTTTCAGCAGGGACGATGAGTCCTTTCAACCCTGCCCGGGCTGTTTGCTCGGCGATCAACAGCGCCCCATGGATAGGCCGCACCGAACCGTCGAGTGCCAGCTCCCCCATCATCGCGTAGTCATCCAAAGAGAAACCGGGGTCCAGTTGCCCGCTGGCGCCCAACACGCCCAGGGCGATAGGCAGGTCGAAGGCGGTCCCCGATTTGCGGAACCCCGCGGGAGCCAGGTTGACCACGATCTTTGTGCGGGGCATGTGCCATTCGTTGCTTTTGAGGGCGGACTCCACGCGGCGCAGGCTTTCCCGGACGGCGCCGTCCGCCAGCCCCACGATGAAATAGTGCAGCCCGGCGCTCACGTTCACCTCCACGGTGATCATGCGCGCGTCCATGCCGTATACGGCACAACCATATAATCTGACCAGCATAGACTGGGTTTTACTTAGCCTCACCCTCTTGTAGTATCCGCCGGAGCCAGATACCTAAGAGATAAAAGACAAAAACCAGGAGGAGGTAGAGGAGACCCATGAGCAGCAGGATATACGGCTTTACGGACCAAAGTTGCAGGAGCAGTTGGTCGTTGCCCTCCGGCTGCCCGGAAAATGCGGTACGGAAAAGGGAGATATTGATCAGGAGGGCAAACGGAATCAACAGCCATAAGGGGCGTTTCCGGATGGTCAGGTAAAGAACGGCGATCGCCAGGAGCGGCACGAGTTGTTTCCAGACGAAGGTCCAGGGTAACGCGTGTGCCCGGACGAGCGACACGGCGCCCAGCATGGCGGCGCACAATGCATAAAATCCGACCAGCCCGCAAGCCGCCTGGGACAACGCCGGCACGGAGGGGCGCAAACGGGGTACCCACCAGTAAGACAGCAACAGGACCACGGCCGAAAAGGCAAACCCTGCGCGGATAAAAAGTACAAATATGATGGCAGCGTTATCCATCGGAAGGGGGTTTGCCGGGCAATGCTTCCAGTAGCGCGGTCACCTTTTCGCGTTTAAGGATGAGGTAGCCGATCCGGTCGTTGCTGATCCCTTCCTTTAGCCGGTAACTGAAATGAAGCTGGTCCCCGTTGACCTCGGTTTCGAAAAAGCGGAAGGCGATGTTGGGGTAAACCGCCAGCGTAGCGCCGATTTCGTACAGGTGAGTCGACAGGACGAAAAGGGAGGTGTCGACCTTGACAAGTCCCTTGATCACTGCAGTGGAACAGTTCATGGCGTCCTCGATGTTGGTGCCCTTGAACAGCTCGTCGATGAGGATGAGCCACTTTTTGCCGTCGGAGACCTTGAGTACCGTATTCTTGATGCGCTGGACCTCGTTGAAGAAATAGCTTTCGCCCTTGAGGATATTGTCTTGCACCTGGATGTTGCTCAACAACCCGTCGAAAAGGGACAACTCCATGGCCTCGGCCGGGACGCCCATACCCAGGTGCGCCAGGTAGACGCTAATGCCGATGGCACGGATAAACGTACTTTTCCCCCCCATATTGGCACCCGTAAGAAAAAGAAAGTTGTTGGCCTGGTCCAGCTGAAAGTCGTACGGCACCGGGCTCGCGAGGAGGAGGTGGAACAACCCGCGCGCCTTGACGACCGGGGTGTCCTGGCGGCGGACCTGCGGGAAGTGAAGCCCCAGCACCCGGACCGCCTTGGCCATACCGTAGTATGCGTCCAGGCGGTGGTATAAACGGAGCAGGTCCAGCATCTGGTGTTTGTACCGGTACAGCAGGAAGTGCCCGAAGGACAGGACGTCCTGCCGGTTCATATTCTCCACGCTCCCCGCAGCGAGTGCCTTGTGGATGTCCTCGTGGTCGAGGCGGTGCCTGACCTCTGCCAGGAGTTCGCGGAACAACCGGGGCGCAGCGTCGCCGGAAAAGGTCCCGAGGAGGTGGTCGACGCCCCGGAAAAAATCCAGGAAGTGCCCCGCCGAGTAGCGTACCATGGAATAGTCCGGTCCGTGAAAAAGCTTGTAGGCCAGCGCATCCACGGGGGAGCTGGAGTGCGGAATTGTGTCGAAATTATAGGTGTAGTACTTCTCGATGACCATCAGGGTGCCGTTGGTGATAACGGCAGGCCAGGCGTCTTCCCTTTCCAGGATCCAGCGAAGGGTGTCCTGCGTAGCCTGGATATTGTCCAGGTCGTGGTGGGGATGGCGGAGGAGGTTCTCCAGTTCGTCCCTTCCCCCGGTGGTGCGGGTGAAGTTGATTTTTTGAAAAACGGAATCTTCCCCATCGGTGCTGAAAACGGAAAGATCCTTGTAGGTCGTGGCATCGATTTCCATTGGCGTCTGTTTTAGCGGGAGAACGACAACCGCTCCCCTCTATAAGAGTCATGGAGGAGCATTTTTCCATAAAAATTGTCATAGATCAGACGCCCATTAACAAAAGTTTGGCTAACGGCCCCCCCCAGGGTCTCTCCTTCCAGGGGACTCCAGCCGCATTTGTACAGGATATTGTCCTTATGCACCGGTGTGGTGCCGGCCAGGTCGACGATGACCAGGTCGGCCTTATACCCTTCCCGGATATAGCCTCGCTCCGCGATCTGGAAGCAGTCGGCCACCGCGTGGCTCATTTTGCGGGCGATCGTTTCGAGACTGATCTTACCCGCCTTGTGTTCATGGAGCATCAGGGGCAGGGAATGCTGGACCAGGGGCAGCCCCGAATGGGCCTTTTCGTAAGGTGGTTGTTTCTCCGCCCAGGTATGCGGGGCGTGGTCCGTGGCGATGACGTCCAGGCGGTCGTCCAAGAGGGCCTCCCACAGCGCCTCCCTGTTGTGGGGCGCCTTGATGGCCGGGTTGCACTTGATCTGGTAGCCCAGGCGCGCATAGTCGTCCGCGCTGAAGTGAAGGTGGTGTACGCAAACCTCCGCCGTGATCCGCTTTTCCGCCAGGGGTATCATGTTGGTAAACAACTGGAGCTCCCGGGCCGTGCTGATGTGCAGGATGTGCAACCGGCTGGTGTATTTTTTTGCAAACTGAACCGCCGTAAAGGAGGAGGAAAAACACGCTTCCTCATCCCTGATCCGCGGATGGTCCGCCGCGTCCAAATGACCTTCCTTTTCGGCGGAAATCCGCGCATAATTCTCGCGAATGATCTTCTCGTCCTCGCAATGCGTCGCAATGAGCACTTCACTTTCCCTGAACAGCTTGTCCAACGTCAGGTAATTGTCCACCAGCATATTCCCGGTAGACGACCCCATAAATATCTTGATCCCGCAAACGTCGCGGCGCTTGTCGTTGGTCCGGAGAACTTCGTCTGCGTTGTCGTTGCTGACGCCCATGAAAAAAGAATAGTTCGCCAGCGAATGGGCCGCCCCCAGCGCATACTTATCCTCCAGCAACTCCTGCGTCAACGCGTTCGGTATCGTATTGGGCATCTCCATAAAACTGGTGATCCCCCCGGCCACCGCGGCCCTCGATTCCGTGTATATCGTCGCCTTATGCGTGAGACCCGGTTCCCTGAAGTGCACCTGGTCGTCGATCACCCCCGGAAGGAGATGCTTCCCGCTTCCGTCTATTTCGGTTACCGCGCCCGTCGTCTGTATGCCCGGCGCAATCTTCGCAATCCGGTCCCCTTCGATCAACACATCACCCGCGACGATTTTCCCTTCATTGACGATCTGAATGTTCTTGATTAGGTATTTCTCCATGCCCTGCAAGATAATATAAAATGCCCTCCAGGACACTGGTGCTTCGAGACCTCTACCCTCTGCCCCTAAACACTCCGCGCCAGCCCGAGGGGGGGTATGTCCATTTACCTCTTTTCCTCAGGTGATTCGAACGATCTCAAAACGTTTAGGTTACCTGAGGAAAAGAGGTAAATGGACATACCCCCCCTCGGGCTGGCGCACGCGCCTAGGGGCGGGGCGCCAGGTGTGCGAAAGGGCGACAGGTGCCGAAATACGGTAAAGGTTCGATGGGAAGGGGTCGCGAGAAACCGGGAGGAACCGGAATCTTACCCTTCGAGATGAATGCAGAACATGACCATGCGCGTCTTGAGGGACTCGATCACGTTGGAGTATTTATTCGTGGGGTCTTGGGAGAGGACGTTCCCGAACCCGTTGGTGAAGCGGATTTCGGGGGAGAAGATGAAGCTGGGGAAAAAGAAGTTGACGCCGAAGCCGAGGTTGAAGCCGGCGTCGCTGGGTTTGACTTTGACGAGGTCTTCCACCTTGCGGTTGGCCGAGTTGCTGGCCAGGTCATAGTCCCATTTGAGACCCACGAAGGTATAGACCCGGAAGTTTCCGATCCGGTCCGAGAGGAACTTGAGGTCAAGGGGGAAGGACAAAAGGGCGGACTGCACCTGTTTGATGGACGTGCTGTCCTCGGGATAGACCGGGTATTTGATGTGGTAGGCAATATCCCTGTTGGCAAAAATAAGCTGAGGGTTGAAACGCAGCTCAAAGTGCGGGATGAGTTTGAGCGTCCCCAGCAGACCCAGGCCGAACCCACCCACGCTTTTGGCTTGGGCAAGGAGGACGCTGTCGTAATTCATCATTCGGGGAGAAGAGGCGGCCTTGAAGTGGGCGGTATTATAGGAAAGGGTGATCCCGAAATAGTAGGGTTTGGAATCGTGATCCGGCATATTGGGCTCGAAAAGCTGGGCGTGAAGCCCGTTCCAGATGCACAAGCAGCCCAGGGTGGTCAATAGGATATTCCGAAGCATAAAAGGCATCTTATCCAAACGTCCGGACGGACGGTTTATTGTCATTTCAGCCCGATATAAATGCTGCAAATGCCAAAGGTCATGGCTCGCGCGCGGGTTTCGCGGAACCCGACCTTGTCCAGGACGGACACGAAGCGGTCGCCTTCGGGAAAGGCCTGTATGGAATCCCCTAAGTACAGGTACGCTTTCCGGTTCCGGCTGACAAGGGAGACGAGCAGGGGACAGATCCGCCGCATATACCAGCGGTACAGCTTGCCGGTCAGCCCTTTGGGTTGGGAGAATTCCAGGACGACCAGCTTGCCGCCGGGACGGAGCACCCTCCGGATCTCGGCCAGGCCCTGGTCCAGGTATTCGAAGTTCCGGACACCGAAGGCTACCGTCGCGGCGTCAAAGGAATCGTCCGGGAAAGGGATATGTCCGCTGTCACCGGGGCTGAGCGTGATATGGCCGGTGAGCTGCTGGCGTTCGATCTTGCGTCTGCCCAGTTCCAGCATGCCCTCGGATATGTCGATACCGGTGATCTGCCGGGGAGCGAGGCGGCGGTAGGTCATGACCGCCATGTCCCCTGTGCCGGTGGCGACGTCGAGAAAATGGCCCCGGGCACAGCCCCTGAGCTCACGGATCGCCTTTTTCCGCCACCAGAGGTCGATCCCTCCTGACAAAAAACGGTTCAGGAAGTCGTACCGGGACGCAATGTCATCAAACATGGAGGCCACCTGCGCTGTCTTACTCAACCTTGAATCATCGTAGGGGACGACCCGGTCATGCCTGTAGGATGTCATGGCGCGAAATTACAGTAAATTGCACTATGGAAATAGTGAAAGCGGACTATCTGATCTCCAGCCCCACGCTGGCAGACTGCCCGAAACCGGACCGGCCGGAGTATGCCTTTATCGGCCGAAGCAATGTGGGGAAGTCTTCTGTGCTGAACCTGTTGTGCAACCGGGAGAACCTGGCAAAGATCAGTTCCAGCCCCGGGAAAACCCGGTTGATCAATCACTTCACCGTGCAAAGCACTCCTCCATACGCCAACTGGTACATGGTGGATCTCCCGGGGTATGGTTTTGCAAAGGTGTCGCAGAGCCAGCGGAAGCAGTGGGAAAAGATGATCGAGGAATACGTTCGTAAACGGGAGACCCTGGGCGCGCTGTTCGTTCTTATAGACAGCCGCCATGAACCCCAGGCCATCGACCTGGAGTTCATCGCGCGTCTGGGCGAATGGGAAGTTCCTTTTGCCTTGATTTTTACAAAGTCGGATAAAAGCACGCAAAAAGAAGTAGCCGCCAACGTCCGGGCGTTCCTCAACGAGATGCGCAAGGAATGGGAATTCTTACCCCCGCACTTTGTTACCTCCGCCGTAAAACGGACTGGCCGGAAGGCAGTGCTGGACTATATTGCCGCGTGCAACGAGACCTTTTCTCAGGCCGGTACGACGAGCCGGAAGCCGTTCCCGTGAATGTTCACGATCTCGATGGTCTCGTCTTCCTTGAGGTATTTCCGCAGCTTGGCAATGTACACGTCCATGCTCCGGCCGTTGAAATAGGTGTCGCTGCCCCAGATCCGTTTCAGGGCCTGTTCGCGGGGTAGCAGGTCGTTCTTGAATTCCGACAGCATTTTCAACAGCTCGTTTTCTTTGGGAGAGAGCGTTTGCGTCTTGCCGTTGATCGACAGTTCGCGGAGCTTGGGGTTGAAATGGTAACGGCCCAGGTCATACTCGGTCACCTCGCCCGTCTTATTCATTTCCTCGTTCCGCTTCAGGATGGCTTTTATCTTCAGGAGCAGCACTTCGCTGTCGAAGGGTTTTGTGATGTAGTCGTCGGCGCCCAGCTTATAGCCATTGATGATGTCTTCCTTCATCGTTTTTGCGCTGAGGAAAAAAAGAGGAATATCCGGGTCGACGTCCCTGATCTCCTCTGCGAGCGTAAAGCCGTCCATGTTTGGCATCATCACATCCAGGAGACACAGCTCGAACTTTTCCCTACGGAAAGCCGCCAGCCCCAAAATGCCGTCCCGTTCCAGCGTCACGTCGTAATCGTTCAGCTCCAGGTAATTCTTCAAAACCATTCCTAAGTTGTTGTCATCTTCCACGAGTAAGATCTTGGGTCTTGTAGCATCCATATACTTCTGATTTAAAGTATCTTAAAATTATTCCGTTTTTCTGAGAAAACGCGCGGCCGCCGTATTTTTGTTGGCTATGACACTAAAGACGCTCATCGTAATAGGAGACCGGGTGTTGATCCGGCCCACCAAGCCCGACGAACGCACGGAAAGCGGTTTGTATCTCCCACCTGGGGTACAGGAAAAGGAAAAAGTACAACAAGGCTATGTGATCAAAACCGGTCCGGGCTATGCCATTCCCATGCCGGTGGAGAACGAGCCCTGGAAAGGGGAAGAAGAACAAGTCAAGTATGTGCCGCTGCAGGCGCGGGAAGGCGACCTTGCCATCTTCCTCGTGAACGGTGCCACGGAGGTGGTGTATGACGGGGAAAAATATTTCATCGTGCCCCAGGGGGCCATCCTCATGCTGGAGCGGGAGGAGGAACTATAAGACCACACTGGTCGCATATTCCGCACCTGGGGCCCTTTGGTAAACCAAAATAATCATTGATCCACTGCGCCCTGCATTCGCCCTCTTGCTGCAGGTATGCCGCCATCCTGGACAACCGCCGGGCATACGTCTGCCTGAGCGTTTCCAGACGCCGGCTGTCGATCCGGAGGTCTTCCATGCGAACCCTGGGCTGGAGCAGCCGGACCTGGGGACCGTTGACCGCGGGGGTATAGGATAGGATGCCGGCGCGGTCCAGCCCCTGAAGCCGCTGGGTCACCATGGCCTCATCCTGGCGGGTGAGCCGTGCCAGACGGTGTTCGGATATGCGGGTGGGATAGTGCAGGATCCCCGGGTAGTTCCGGAGCATCGTGTCGATCAGCGGGTCTTCCAACCCTTCGAGGGCCCTGGCCGCCAGGCTGAACTCGCAAAGCGCCGGCCGGCGGACGCGGTCGGCATATAGCAGGAGCTCTTCCTGTTCCAGCACCTTCAGGGCGTTCAGGGTAAGACCGGCGCCCCGTTTGAAGCGCTGGAGAAATGTATCCAGTGAAAAGTCGTACCACTCCATGTCTCCGCTTTCGGCGGGGATCTGCAGGTAGTGTACCAGGTCCCGGTAGACCTCCCGGACCGCTTCTTCCGGCGGAAAGCGCTGACCCGGCAAGGCTTCGAGCGTACGCAGGTCGGAGGCTCCATATAACAGGAGTGCCACGGCCGGGTGGCCATCCCTGCCCGCGCGGCCCGCTTCCTGGTAATAATTTTCGATACAATCCGGGGCATCGAAGTGGGCGACACAGCGGACGTCGGGTTTGTCGATCCCCATCCCGAAAGCATTGGTAGCGACCATGATTCTTGTGTGTCCCGACATCCAGTCGTCCTGGGCGGCTGACCTTGCTTCCGGGCCCATACCGCCATGGTAAGGGGCGGCGCTAACCGCCCGCGACCGTAGAAAGGACGCGAGGTCTTCGGTGGTCCGGCGGTTCCGGCAATAGACGATGCCGGTCCCGGGGGTGGCGGACAGGAAACGCAACAGTTCCCCGGTTTTGTCTCCGGAAGACCGCACCTGTAGCGACAGCCGGGGCCGCAGCAGCGGTCCTTCGATGATTTCGGCGAACCGCAGTTCCAGTTGTTGGACAATATCCGTCTTGACCTCGGGCGTAGCCGTGGCGGTCAGGGCGAGAAAAGGAACACCGGGGAGCGCTTCCCTGATGTCGGCGATCCTGCGGTAAGCCGGTCTGAAGTCGTGTCCCCACTCCGATACGCAGTGCGCTTCGTCGACGGCCACCAGGCGGATATCCAGACCGGGCAGGTAGCTGGCCAGCGCCTGGGTTTCCAGGCGTTCGGGGGAGACGTACAACAGCTTGATCTGTCCCCTCAGGGCGCGCTGGAGAAGGGCTTCGCTTTCCTGCCAGGTCATACCCGTGTAGAGGGCGCCCGCCGGGATCCCCCTCTCCAGGAGGGCGTCCACCTGGTCTTTCATGAGGGCGATCAGGGGACTGACGACCAGGCAAAGACCGGGCAAACAAAGCGCCGGTACCTGGTAACAAAGAGACTTGCCGCTCCCTGTCGCCAGCAGGGCAAGGACGTCCTTGCCTTCCAGCAGCGGTGTGATGACTTCCTCCTGGAGGGGGCGGAAGCCCTCGAAACCCCAATACGTTTTCAGGACATCAAGCGGCGTAGACATAGGCTTTGGCGGTCCCGCTTTGTATCAATCCCCCTTTTTCCACGACCTGGGGAGGGGTCCGGACGGTTTCCCCGACCAGGATCTCTCCCGTGAGCAGCTTGCAATCCGCGGGTACGACCTCACCCGCTTTCAGCAACACCAGGTCGCCGGCGCGCAGCTCCTGGGGGGCAACGGGAAAGATAAGCTCCTGGTATTGATCGTCAAAGGCGATCATAAAGGCGGTGACGTTCATCGGCATAAAGTTACCATCTTTGTGGGATGGATATAGTCTATTCCCTGGAGGAATTACCCCAGGCGGCTTCCCGCTTACTCGACACGGTCGGCGTGCCTTGCGTCATCGCCCTGCACGGCGAGATGGGGGCCGGTAAGACAACGTTCACCCATGCCTTTTGCGAAGCCCTGGGGGTGGATGGCCATGTGTCCAGTCCGACCTTTGCCCTGGTCAACGAATACCGGACCCGGGCAGGTGAGGGGATCTATCACATGGACTGGTACCGGTTAAAGGGGGAGGAAGAGGCGTTACAGGCGGGGATGGAGGAATACCTGTATTCGGGGAAGACGTGTTTGGTGGAGTGGCCGGAGCGGGCGCCCGGCCTGCTCCCGGAGGGAACCGTCCACGCCTGGCTGGAGGTGGTGGACCCCGAAACACGGCGGTTGAAGGTCTGACGCGCATTTTGTATATTTACCATCCCATTTAATCGTTGCACGACTAT